>CAZWHQ010000040.1:0-43588 GCA_964633715.1 uncultured Eubacteriales bacterium | reverse complement strand
CCAGAATTAAATTGAAAAGGCTTTATCCAACATTATCGGGTTGACAAAGCACTAGCTTCTTCCGTATTTTCCAGCTGCCCAAGTTTTTTGATCTGTTTTGGATCGCTGACATCGAGTATTTCCAGGCCGTTATCGAATTCACAGACATAGGCCCGGTTCTCGACCACCAAGACCGTTACGGCCATTCCTCCATCATTGAATTGTCCGATCTCTTTGAAAACGACTTTTTCGTCTTCTTGCGGCCGAAGACCGGCGCCAAAGGCTTCTCCCAAAAAGAGCAGCACACCGGCGGTAAAAATACTCAGCCCTATTTTCAAGATTTTCATTTTTCCTCCACTTTAATGGGATTAAACCTAAATATGCAGCAAATAATATGCCATTATAGGTTCCTTAGGTTTTTAGTGAAAATTTCTCATATCGACATGGCCAAATAGTCCACATGAGAGTTCCATCAATAGACTCCATGAAAAGAGGAGAAGTTTTTTTTAAAGAAAAGCCAACCTTTTATGCAATTTGAACGTATATTTGTATATATGTTTTTAATTTAAAAATAAATAAAATGGAAAATCCATGGTTGAATTAACAAAACGCGAAGAATTCCTGTTATTGGCGATTTTAGAGCTAAAAGAAAATGCCTATATCGTTTCCTTAAGAAGGCATATCAAAGAAATTTCTGGAAGATCCATCAATCACGGCTCACTTTGTAACACTCTTTCAGCACTTATAAGAAAAGGATATATTAAATCCAAAGAAAGCCTTCCGCTTCCCCAAAAAGGTGGTCGAAGAAAAGTGATGTACTTTTTGACGCATGAAGGAAAACAAGCGCTAACAAAGGCCTATGAAATCCAAAAGCTCGCTTGGGATGGATTTGTCCATATGATGGCTCAATTTGATTGATATGATAAAAGATAGAAAAAAAACGACACCTCCAATTGCAAGATGGATTATTTCTCAATTGTCCTCCTATGAAGATGAACATGCTTTAGCCGATGCTATAGACATAGAATATTTTGATATCCGGTCACGTTATGGAGCAATAATATCCTGGTTTTGGTATTGGTTCTGTACATTTAGGACACTCTTCCAATACATAAAATTATCACTTATATGGAGTTTGATCATGTTAAAAAATTATTTTAAAACTGGAATACGTACATTAATTAGACACAGGGGGTACTCCACATTGAACATTTTGGGCCTGGCTGTGGGTCTGGCTGTTTGTATCCTGATCTTTTTATGGGTGCAGGATGAACTGAGCTATGACCGCTTCCATACTCATGCGGATAGAATCTATCGTGTGATCGAGCATGAAGAGCTTTCCAGTGGGGAAATCTTATCCTACTCGCAGCAGGGACCTGCATTGGCCCCGATTTTAAAAGCCGATTACCCTGAAGTCCTGGAGAGTATACGATACAGGATTATGGGTGAACGTTTGGTAAAGTTCGAAGACCAACAATATTATGAAAGAGGATTCGCCTTTGCCGATCCAGCGATTCTGACTATGTTCACCTTTCCTTTAAAAATCGGCGATACGGCCTCAGCTTTAAAGGATCCTTCTTCAATAATTATCTCAGAAAGTATGGCAGAGAAGTACTTTGAGAACACAGATCCATTGGGGAAGATCCTTCGCGTGGATAATCACACAAATTTTATTATCTCAGGTGTTTTGGAAAATATCCCTACCCATTCCAATTTTAAATTCGACTTTCTCGTTAATTTCGAAAGTATAAAAAATTTCGGCCAGCCTATTATTGGATGGGATTCGTTTTACCTCGACACCTATGTTCTCCTCGCTAAAACGGCAGATTACAAAATGGTCAATGAAAAAATTAAAAATGTTATCAGTGAGCATTCTGACGGATCTCCTTTTCTTATCGATCTCCAACCCCTTACAAAGATACGTCTTTTTTCAAACGCCATCCTGACTCCCCGCGTTGATGGAGACATAAAATATGTTGTTATATTTTCTTTGATCGCACTTTTTATTCTGCTTAATGCCTGCATCAATTTTATGAATCTGACCACAGCCCGGTCAGCTCAAAGAACCCGAGAGATCGGGATGCGAAAGGTCGTCGGAGCCCGCCGTAAAGAACTGATTCAACAATTTTTTGGGGAATCTCTTATGATGGCATTTATATCATTGATCTTTGCATTAGGACTGGTTCTTGCCTTCCTCCCATTATTTAATCAATTATCAGGAAAAGAGCTTCCCCTTATGATTTTAGGGAAAGTGCATGTTGTCCTGGGCCTTTTGGGAATCACTTTGACAGCTGGACTGATTTCAGGGATTTATCCTGCTCTTTTTCTGTCTTCATTCCAGCCTGTATCCGTACTGAAAAAGGCCTTTAAATCAGGACTTCGCGGCAAAACATTCCGGAGAACTCTGGTTATTTTTCAATTTGTTTTGACCACAGTACTTATTATCGGAACGGTTGTTGTTTACCGGCAGTTGAATTTTCTTCGCCAACAGAACTTGGGGTATAACAAGGACCAGGTGATGAGTTTCCGTCTACCTGGTAATCTTAGAGAAAAAATCGATCTTCTGACAACGACTTTCAAAAGGAATCCAGAAGTACTCGATATGGCAGCCGCATCTACCGTCCCCGGACGCCGGAGAGCGACTCTTACCCTGGAGAATTGGGAAGGGAGGGATTCTGAAGACCGCTTCGAATTGGGCCTCATAGATGTTGATCCGGGATTTTTATCCACTTTTGATCTGGAAATGGCTGAAGGACGGTTTTTTTCTCGCGATTTTACAACGGACGAAGAAAACGCGGTCGTTGTCAATGAAACGGCGATCCAGGCCATTGGGATGAAGGATCCGGTTGGCAAGTGGATTCTTGGTCAGGATCTGAAGATAATTGGAGTGATCAAAGATTTTAATCTGCGATCCCTGCATCACAAAGTCGCTCCTCTGGCTATAGGCATGAGGAAATCTGGATTTAACCATATGTTTGTAAAAATCGCGTCCACAAATATCCCCCGAACAATTGAAGCACTCAAATCCTCGTGGATGTCAATAGTCCCCGAGTATCCCTTTGTTTTTAGATTTCTTGATGAGCAGTTAGAAGAACTTTATAGAGCTGACCAAAGAATTGGAAAGATTATAAATACCTTCGCAGGGCTGGCGTTGTTTGTCGCCTGCCTAGGACTGTTCGGTTTGGCCTCTTTTGTGGCGGAGCGGCGTACCAAAGAGATCGGAATCCGTAAAATTCTGGGAGCTTCAAATCCCGTTATCTTTCACCTGCTGGCAAAGGACTTTATCAAATGGATCCTGCTTGCCAATCTGATTGCCGCCCCTATTGCGACTTATGCTGCGATGAAGTACCTAAATACTTATGCATACCATACAAATCTGGGATTAACGGTTTTTCTGATTCCAGTTTTGCTGACTTTCCTGGTATCTCTCTTAACAGTAAGCTGGCAGGCCATCCGCGCTGCTAAGGCAGATCCTGTTTTATCTCTAAGATATGAATGATAGATATAGGTTCCGCCTAACAATAAGGTGAAAAACTTAGCTTGTGCTATTCTGGCTTCATTATAACGGCCGTTCCGTAACACAGGAGCGAACCAGAACTCCGCGGACAACACCTAATGATTTGATAATCTTGTATCCATCGATAGTGAAGGCTGTGGTTGTCAAAGCATGGATCGCCTTGGGCTGTTTAGCAAATCTTCTCTCCTCAGGGCTCATTTTGTCATAGCAATCCCGACAAATTGTTTTAGTCGAAAGATAGTGTTCAGATGGATATTGGTTATTGGGAAGAGCTGCACTTCAAGCACTTCGTGGATACCAAGGCCATGGGCGGTCAAGTCATCATATGCAGGTTCCAAGCGTTTTTCAACAAATGTTTTTAAGCTTTGTTTTAACGCTTGTTTTGTAGCGTTTTCACTGATAAGAACATAGGTATACAGATAATTACTCCTCATATTGGCAAAAAAGTCAGTTGAAAAGGAAGCAATAGACATCAGCATGTCAAAATGAATATGCGAATTCTTCGGCACCTCCTTTAAAATTCCGGTTACAGTGTAATCAAGCAGCTCTCCTCCCTGTTCAACACGAAGTGATTGTCCAATAACATTATCCGTACCAAAATATTTAATCGCATTTTTTCTGGTTAATACTATTGTACTTGGTTCTGTAAGTGCGGTTCTTTCATCTCCCTCTTCCAGGCCAAAAATGTTAATAAAAGAGAACAGCCTGTGTCTTACAAGATTTCTGTAAGCCACTTTGAGATAAGTCTTGATCATGAGAATCCTCTTTGCCAGAACTATTTTTTATTATTCACTTATATTTCTATTCTTGATGCAATAAATATGCCAATAAGTTCTTCCGAGGTTGCACAATATTAATTCAAACTATGTTTATTCCCGAACAGTGTATGTTCGCAGTTGAACAGAAATAAATTTCCAGATAAATTCGATAAAGATTTTTTTGAAACTGCTGATACCAGGCTAAAACAGATCGAAAAACTGGCCGAGTCCAGTTTAAAAGAAATTAAATAACCTAAGGACAGAAATAAACTCGGACTGCTTTTTATAACCTGCCAGCTCTTATTCAGATTTATTGATTTAAACTCAGGATTGTTTCTATCCTCACCCAATAAATTTCTCCATTTCTAGCGAAGAAAAAATACTTTCCATTTGGGGAAACCATAGGACAGAAGTCATAACCACTTGTGTTGAAGGCTTTTCCCAAATTTTTGGCCTCGTTCCAGGTGCCATCTTTTCCTCGAAAGCTAATATACAAGTCTCCTTCTCCAAATCCGTCGCTTCTCTCAACAGAAGTAAATATAAGATAGCTTTCATCTGGGGCAATAAACGGATCATGTTCCATATGCTTTGAATTTATCGCATCTCCTAGGTTTACTACTCTTGTATATCTTCCATCTTCAAGCCTGCACCTGTAGATATCATATGATCCTGACCCGCTGGTTCTATTGGAAGCAAAGTAGATTGTTCCGTCTTTTGTTATTGAAACATAATACTCATTCATAGCGGAGTTTACCGGAGAGCCGATGTTTATAGCTTCAGACCAACCCCTTTTGGTCCTCTTCACGTACCAGATATCCCAATCTTTTTCAGCTCTGCCCTTATCTGGACGTGTGGAAATAAAATAAAGCCTTTGGCCATCAGAAGAGAAAAAGGGATCACAGTCGTTAAAACGGCTCACAAACGGAGCATTTTGAGGAGGAGTCCAGAAAGAACCCTGACCGGACATAAACTGCATGCTTTCCCGTCCAGACGATTCCTTCACAGAAAAGAAACAGTCTTTTCCATCAGGGGAAAAGGCTATACCATACTCTCCTTGAATGAATGAGAAAATTCCCGGAGCAAAAACTTCAGCAGTTGCCCCAGGAGGTCTCTGCCCCAAATATACCCCTTTTTGCATCGGAAATTTCTTATATTGTGCCCAGTTCCATACAACAACAGATATCAAGAGGAAAACACCCAAAATAAAAAACTTTTTTTTCATCCCAATAACCCCAGTTTGAGTAACGGATGAGGATTTATTATTTTCATCTTTTATGAAAAATTTTATGTTGAATATTTTATCCTACATTGGACATTATATAAATCTCTTTGAGTCTCATTTCCATTCATGAGTTTAATATCAATTATTTGAAACGTATTTTTTTAAAGATGAGTATTATATAACTTAGGAGGAAACAATGGATGTTCAAAGAACACAGTCAGCATTTATGATTGCCCTTGTTTTTTTAACACTAAATCTTGTTCCAGCAGAATTAATAGCTGAAAAACAGTCACTTAAATTCACTGAAGATCTGGTCATTGGTAAAAATTCCGGTGATCCCAATTTTATCTTCAGTGCCATTTCAGATGTCGATCTAGATAAACAAGAAAACATCTATATTCTTGACGTTAAGGACTACAGGATTCAGAAGTTTGACAAAAAGGGAACTTTCCTCAATTCCTTCACAATTAAGAGGGGACAGGGTCCTGAAGAAGTGTCCTTCAATCCGATTTTAGCTGTCACTCCGGATGGAGAATTTGCCATACTTGACATGATGGCACGTAAGATCCTCATTTACAACAAGAGCGGAAAATCCCTTTTCTCGCAGATTTTAAATGGATTCCCCTATGCCATCGACAACAAAGGCCGCCTCTACATCGCAGAGGCAGATGAATTCCCTGTTGTGGTTAGGTACACCATCAAAAAATGATCTAAAGTTTTATAAGAATACAGTTATTTTTGGGCTTGCACTGGTTTTGTATAGACGACCTCACCACCTATAACTGTCATGTCCGGTTTGATCTTCCAGATATCTTCTGCCAGGATAGTCATATAATCCACAGGAATGACCACAAAATCAGCAAGTTTGTCTACCTCAATAGATCCTAAAATGTCTTCTGCAAACATAACGTAGGCACCTCCCATGGTGGCCGCCCGTAAAGCCTCCTCTCTTGTCATAGCCTGTTCCGGTATCCAGCCCCCCGGAGGATTATTATTCCGGTCCTGTCTAGTTACAGCAGCGTGCAATGTGTAAAATGGATTGTATGGAGATACAGAATAATCGGTCCCTGTAGCCACGACAACACCAAGGTTCAACAAATCTTTCCAAATGTAGGCATATTTTAAACGTTCAGGCCCCATCCTGGCCTCAGCAAAATTCATATCCTCAGTTGCATGTAATGGCTGCATAGAAGCCACAATTCCCAGTTTGGCAAGTCTGGGGATGTCTTCAGGGGTGAGGACCTGACAATGCTCAAGAGAAAACCTGGCCTTTTTTCCGTCAATTCCAGTTGCCTTCAGAGCCCTTTCGTAGGCGTTAATGGCCGTTCGGTTAGCCCCGTCTCCAATACAATGTATTCTCATATTGAAACCAATTTTGAGCAGTTCAGTTGCAGATTTAGCAATCTGATCTTCACTTTGTCTGGCTTCCCCATAGTACCCTGGATAGTCGCTGTATTCTTCAAGGAACAGTGCACCTCTTGACCCCAAAGCCCCATCTGCAAAAGCCTTGACTGATCGGACGAAGTATTTATTATTATAGTTAAAGGGTTTACCCAGCTTTTTCGCCGCATCCTCTCTGACCATCTCATTGATTCTTATCCTGAGCAAACCGACTTCGTAAAGTTTTATTCGTCTTTGAAGCTCCTCATAGCTTGTCATGCTGGCCCCATGAATAGTCGTAAGTCCGCTGGCCACGGCCAACTGAGTCCCTTCTACGAGGTTACGACTTATCTCATAATCACTCATTCGAGGCAGGGGAGGGATAAGACGTGTTAATTGTGAAGGTGCCCTTTCGACAAATTCGCCTGTGGGTTCCCCATTTTTATCCTTCTTGATATGTCCGCCTGATGGATCTGGAGTGTCACGAGTAATGCCGGCAAGTTCTAGGGCTTTGCTGTTAGCACCACTGCCATGTGTGTATCGGCTAATATAAACAGGATTATTTGGGGCAACGGCATCGATCAGTTCCTTCCGGAATTCAGGTGGGTCCCAGACATCTGACATCCAACCACTCAATACAAGCCACCGCGGCTCAGGTCCCGGCCGCATTCCTTCTCCAGTCGCTAAACAGCGCTTTATCACTTCCTGCATTCGCTCTACAGAAGCCCACTCACCAATTGTGGCTCTGATATCTGGAGTTCGTGGATACAATTCTCTTTCTCCGTACCTGATATGCACATGGGCATCATGTAAGCCGGGGATGACCGTTTTGCCTTTTAGATCAAAAACAAAGGTCAGAGGACCAATATAGTCTTTCGCTCCAGCATCATCCCCCACGTAGATGAACTGCCCATCTTTGACGGCCATTGCAGAAGCCATGCTGAATCCTTTGTTTACAGTATAGATATTCCCGTTGACGTAAACTTTATCCGCCTCCTGAACCTCATTAACTGCTGCCAATGCGAGAGTGCCCAACACAAGCAGCATAAAAATTGAAACGATACTAAACAATCGTTTTCCATTATTCATTTTATCTCCTCCTTTCTTTATATTGTGTAAATCTATACTGAAAGACTTTAAGTATATTTTTATCATACTCCAAAGAATTCTTCCAAATTATTTTCTCAACTTCAAGTTTGGACAGCTTGTCTGGAGTTTGGCCTGATTCCAAGATTCTTTTCAATTCCTTATAAAATTGACTGTGATTATTAAATCAATGATAATAATTGTCAGTTGATATGCCACATTATTTGTCCTTTATATATCCAGAAGGAGGTTTGTGGGTATGAAAAAAACCGTATTTGTGATGGGCATCTTGAGTCTTCTTTTTGAAGTATGAGGAAGACGTGCAAAAGATTATTAACTCTATTAAACCAGGAACAAAGAACATGAACTTGCAGGAGAACACTCCTAAGCCGATGGCTCTAAATTTAAGTCAATTAGAAACCGAGAGCAGGTCTAACCCAAAATAAATCCAAATTGGACTATTATAAAATTCTGTGAGAAATTGATGTTTTTTCTGATTGGAGGAGTTCAACCAAAGAAGACCCGTCTGGACAAGCAGCCAAGATCTTGCCCTTCTTGCAACCGGATGGATTTGTCCCTTATACGAATGGATCACTATTTGAGTTTGTTTTTTATCCCGCTTTTCCCGGTAAAAAAAGGCGCGCCTCTTCTCCGCTGTGAAAATTGCGGTGCGGAATTTGATGAAGAGGGGAATAACATCAAAGAAAGATACAATTCATCAGTAAGAAGATGCATACGCTGTGGCCGAGGGCTCGCTTCAGATTTTACCTTCTGCCCATCCTGCGGGAAGAAACTTTAAGTGATTCTTAGTTTTTTATTAAAGGTCTCTTTATTGGGATTTTTTGGGTTGCCGGCTTCTTAGCTGCTGTTTTTTGAGGAGATAAAATAATATTGAATAAACGCATGGAATTGCGTACTATTACATCGGAAATCAAATTGCCTATAATTAAAGCGACCAATGCACGGTCTAAACTCTATCAGCTTATCGATGAAGTCACTTCTTCCCATAATCCTATAACCATTACCGGCAAACGGGGAAATGCGGTTCTTTTATCAGAAGAAGATTGGAAAGCCATTCAGGAAACTCTAAATCTGCTTTCTATTTCCGGAATGCGTGAAACAATCCGCAAAGGGCTCAGTACTCCAGTTGATGCGTGTCTTGAGGAAATCGACTGGTGAGTTGGAAAGTTTTATTCACAGAGCTTGCCCAGAAAGATGCTCTAAAGATTACAAATTCTAGATTGAAATCAAATGCAGAAGCGCTTTTTGAGATTCTCCAATCTAATCCGTTTCAAAAGCCTCCTTCATATGAGAAACTTGTCGGCGATCTTGCAGGTGCCTTCTCGAGAAAAATTAATTTTCAACATAGCCTTGTCTACCAGATTCTTGAAAAAGAGAAAATCGTGAAAATCATCCGGATGTGGACGTTTTATGAATAATTCAGTGCTCATGAAATGACATCCGTAATCAGAGCCAGAAGCCATTATAAATCTCGTTAAATACTGGATATTTCCTATTATGTTAGATTTTTTCAGCGCAGTGCATAAAAAATACTTTATTTTTCTTTTAAAAAATATAAGATAAAGAAAAACGATCCGAAAACAATGAGAGTGAGTTGTTATTCTCGACAAAAATCGATACATTTGAGTCCATGGAGACAAAAGTCTGTAGAAAAATATTTTAAAAAATAGAACAAAGGAGGGTTAAAGAATGAAAAATCGGCTTTCAATTTTTATGAAAGTGATTCCGGCATTGATTGTTGTCCTGCTGCTGATTTGCACAGTGTCGTCTGTTTGGGGAGCCCAAAAAGTGCCCATCACTTTCGACAATTTCCACGGTTACACCGGAACAGTCAAGTACATCAAGGCTGTTGCCCAGGCCTACCCGAACATCACAAAACTTCTGGAGATAGGAAAAAGTACGATGGACCGTTCCATCTATGTTCTTGTCATCTCCAACATGAAGACCGGTGAAACCATCGATTCTTATATCCATCTCCGGAACAGCCGTAAAGAAAACATCCAAAACGTGACCAAAATGCAGCCCTATCAGGGAAAACCCGGCAACTACTTTTGTGCTTCTACTCACGGCAATGAGTACACAGGTACAGAGGTCTGCCTCTATATTATCGACAAGCTCGTCTCCGGTTACGGCGAGGATGAGACAATCACTCAACGCGTCAATGGACAGACCTTCTATATCTGCCCCATCGTTAATCCTGACGGTGTGTTCAATAGTGTAGAGAAGGGGATTCCTCAGAGACAAAACAGTTTAATGAGGGACGATGATGGAGACGGAAAAATTAACGAGGATGGTCCTGACGACCTCAATGGAGACGGTCTGATTATGCAGTTTCGCTACAAAGATCCCCAAGGCCGCTATGTCATTGACGACAAAGATACCCGTCTTATGATTCGATTAGGGGGCCGGGGGAGCACGGAAGTGGTTACGGACAAGGAGCGGTACTCTGTTATTACCGAAGACAAGGACAATGACGGAGACGGCCGGAGAGGGGAGGATCCCGAAAGAGGCATCGATGTCAATAGGAATTACCCTGAGGGATGGTTTACGGATGATATCCTTCCCGGTGGCCAGGGAGTTTATCCCACCTCGAGTCCCGAGGCTCATGCCATGGTCGAATTCATGGTCAACCACCGAAATATCCTGATTGCCCAGTTTTATCACACATCGGGGGGATTTACCTATGCACCACCCGGAACAGGCCCGCATACCAATGTCCCTCCCAAGGACAGGGCGATTTACGATTTTGTTATGGGCAAGAAATACCTAGAAGTCAATGGTCTGGATGTCCCCGAGGCCTGGAAAAATCCTCAAGATCTGCCCCGGATCAAGGAAGAATTGGCCAAGACTTCACGAAACAAATATGCTATCGCTAGAGGTTATGAGTGGCCCGAAGGATGGAGAGCCAGCTACAACGATATCCAGGACAGAATCTACGGCTACGGCCTACAGATGGACTGGATGTATTCGCAGTACGGCGCCTATGCCCTGACAACCGAGCTTTGGAATCCGCGAAACGACATGAAGGGCCTTCTGGAATTAGAAGAGGGAGCGTCCAGAACAGACCAGGAGAGGGCCCTTCTCAAGTACCAGGATGAAAATTACGGTGGGAAACTGTTTAAATCCTGGTCCAAATTCACCCATCCCGAGTTGGGTGAAGGGGAAATCGGGGGCTGGCTTCCCCAGTACAGCCGCAACAACGCGCTGCCAGGAAAGGTCCTGATCGATATCTGTGACCGCCACTGGCAGTATGAATTCTGGAGAACAGGACTGCAGCCCGAGGTAGCGATCACAGAAGTAAAGGCTGTTGTTCTTTCCACGTCCAAGACAGTCGACGGAGCGTCCGTTTCCCAGAGTGGAGACCAGGTTACAGTTAACAAAGGCCGCTCAGGAGGAAATGTCAAGATCGTCGAAGTGACGGCCGTTATCGAGAACAAGGGTCCATTGGCCACACATGTGACCGGAGGTGATAACTTAGCCGGTAACAGGGATGATGTTGTCTGGCTCGTTGGAGACCGCGATAAAATCACCTTTCTCCAAGGGACGGCCTTCCAGAGGCTGGGAGTGCTGGAGGGAACGATGGAAATACCGGGCTTTTCAGCCCGGGGGCGTCCCGGAAGCGGGACCCAGGGACAAGTACAAATGCAGGGAATGCGGAGCGGCCGTGGTCTCCAGCCGAAAGAGGTGACGTCGGGAGGTACGAAGAGGACCGTTATCTGGACCGTGGCCGTTGAAGGAAACGTCCCGCTTAAAGTTGTGGTCACATCTCAAAAAGGCGGCACCAAGGTCAAAGATGTTGTAATCAATCAGGATGGGGGTGTGTCATGACAAAAAATAGAAGAATCAAACAGTTATCAGTATTGGTATTGACACTGTTATTGACGGCTTCCATTGCCGGTCCTGTGATGGCCCAGAAAAAGCTACAGAAAAGCCCCGGCGGTTATCACGGCGAGCTGGATTTCCCTATAAATTGGAAGCAGTACTACTCCTACGACGAATGGACAAAAATCATACATGACATCCAGAAAAAATATCCACAACTGGCGGATATCGAGAGCATCGGAAAAAGTCGTATGGGCCGGGACCAGTACCTGATAACCATCACGGCCAAGGATACGGGCAAACACAGTGAAAAACCCGCTATGTGGGTAGACGGCGCTATCCACGGTAACGAGGTCAATGGCATCACATGTTCTATGTATGTTATGTGGTATCTACTCACCCGCTACGATTATGATCCCTATGTATATAATCTCGTCAACGACTGCACATTCTACATCCTGCCCGGGCTCAATGTGGACGCGAACGACTCCTTTGTAAGATTCCCCAACACGCCCAACAATCCCCGAGAGCCCTACAGGCCAGAAGACAACGACGGCGATGGACTCTACGACGAGGACCAGACAGAGGATGTCGATGGCGATGGCGAACTATCCACCATGTATATTGCAGATCCCAGGGGCGAGTTTAAACTGTCTCCCGACAAAAGACAATTCATTCCTGTTGATGATCCCCGGGAAGAGGTCAAAAGATTCCGCAGGATCGGTTCGGAAGGATTCGATAATGACGGTGACGGACTGATCAACGAGGATGACATCGGGGGGCCGGATCCGAACCGTAACTTCCCTTATGGTTGGAATCTTAATGCAGGGAATCCCTATCCCATGTCCGAACCAGAATGTAGGAATGTTTTCGAGTTCCAGTTGGATCATCCCAACATCTTTGCCAGCTTCCACTACCATAACACGGGACGGTTGATCATGTTCCAGGCCCCGCCGGCCGCAGTCAGTCGGGCCCAGCAAGGCCAACAGCAGGAGTATGGTGGGCGTCGTCAAAGAATGACGCCTGAAGAAAGGCTTGCACAGATGCGTGAGACCAACAAGTACGCCCAGCTCTTCGACCGCCAGGTCGCTCCCAATTTCCAGCACGACATGGACACCCAGACAGCCATAGTGACAATGGGAGCCCGTATCTTGAAAAACTATGAACCGACCATCGGAGGATTGAGCGGCCAGGCCCATGCCGCCACCTACTATATGCTTGGAGCTTACAGTTATCTGATCGAGCTTTGGGGTACTCCGACATTCGATATCGATTTAAACGATGATGGTCGGGCTACAGATGAAGAAAGAATGGAGTGGATCGATATCGACTTGACGGGAGACGGCTGGATACTGCCCCATACTGTCAATCACCCCGATCTGGGTGAAATCTGGATCGGCGGTTCACAAAAGAAACACACTCAGCGAACCCCGCCAGCCCGGTACATCGAACAGGAGGCATTCAAGAATGCCCAGTTTGTTCTCTACTGTGCGAGCCAGTTTCCCAAAGTCGAGATAGGTGAAGTGACGGTGACTCCGGCGGCTCAAGATCTTTTCTGGATCCAGGCGGCGGTCAAAAACGACCGCCTTTTCCCTACGTCCTCAGACATGTCCATCAAGCTCAACCGGGCCGTTCAGGACAAACTCACGATCAGCTCATCCAACAACGTGAGCCTGGTCGAATTACCTAAAGGCAAAACCTTGGTGGATCGACTCAATCCTGGAGCTCAATTCGATGTAGTGACCAAAAACGGGGCGGAATTCAGGCTTAAAGGCAAGGAAACTCTTCAATTCTGTGCCATGGTCAAGATGAGTGGTTCGAACGGTTGGGTGGAAGTTCAGGTTGTTTCCAAAAATGGAGGGACGGTAAAAAAACGGGTTAATATCAAAGTCGGAAACTGAATACAGAAGTCACTATTGATATTGATACGGACGTTCTCTTTTCTGTCGGCTATTCATGCCTGAGTGAGAGGACCGGATCTGCACGTGCAACTTTGAAGGATAACCAACTAATTGTGAGCAGTGCAGTTGTGAAATAATTTTTTATCATTGAGTATATCCATAAATATTAAGCAATTTGTAATGCAGGCCATGGATTTATATAGCAATAAATATGCCATTATTATTTCCAGGGTTTTTTGTTTCTCTTTTCAAAACGACCTGTCCATTCTCGTACGATTTATGTGCGTATCTGAACAAACAATAAAGAGGGAAAGCAGGGTGGAGGCCTTTTTCCCGACCTGTGGTCTTAGAAATCCTAATTCTTCACTGCTTCGAAATACAGTAGAGATATTCACGTCCTCATACATTCTCTACATAATTAAGCAATTAACATGCCAATCTTTCCACTTTTTTTTATCGAGGATCCCTATTCATTCCGGAGCGAGTCAGCAGGATTTGTCAGAGCCGCCTTAATAGATTGAAAGCTGACTGTCAACAGAGAGATAAATAATGAGATCAATCCTGCAAAGAAAAAGATAAAAATACTGAGACCGATCTTAAATGGAAAGTTCACCAGCCAGTAATTATTCATAAAAAAGTAAGTCAAAGGCCAGGCGATGATGTTGGCCACCAACACCCATTTTGTAAAATGCCAGGATAACTGAAAGACAAGGTTATTGACCGAGGCTCCCAGAACTTTCCGGATACCGATCTCTTTTGTGCTCTGCTCCACTGTAAAAGAAGCCAAGCCGAATAATCCTAGACAGGCGACAAAAATAGCAATTAAGGCAAAGGCCGTGATGATCTTACTCAAACGGGTTTCGGAAAGGTAAAGTGCATCGAAGTTTTCATCCACAAAAAAATAATTAAAAGCCCTTTCCTTATCGAACTCGTTCCATTTTCCTTCTATAAAAGCGAGAGTTTCGGTTAAATTTTCTGTGTTTATTCGAAGGGACAAAAGGGATTCAAAATCTGTTGACAGCTGGATAGCAAGAGGACCTATGACATCTTTTAGAGACTCGTAATGAAAATCCTGTGTGATCCCTACAATAGGAAACAAATTTTCAGAATCAAACCCGATCTGTGCCCCGATGGCATTCTTTCCCAATCCCAGTTTGACAGCGCCTATCTCATTAAGGAGAAAGGCCCCGGCTTTATCAGTGGAAAAATCCTCGGAAAAATCCCGTCCTTCTACCAAGTCGATTTCATAGGTTTTCAGGAAATTGTAGTCAGCGGCGATTACAGCAAAATTGTGGGTTTCGCTTTCCGCTTTTCCTTCCTGAAATACAGTCAAAATCGAACCTACTCTTCCGGGGAGACCGTCTGAATATGAAGCGCTGGATATTTGAGGATTCTGTAAAAGAACATCCTTGAAAGCCTCATAAGAGTTTTCAAAGGAACTTCTGATCAGTTTGACAACCAGCATCTGTTCCTTGTTGAATCCCAGAGATTTATTTTTCATATAGTTCAACTGACTGAGAACAATGACGGTGCTGATGATAAGAATGATGGAAATCGTAAACTGAAAAGTGACAAGTCCATTCCTTAGAAAAGATCGGCGTGAACCCGTTTGGAGCTTGCCCCTGATCACCTGTACAGGCTGGAAGGCGGACAGAAAAAAAGCGGGATAACTCCCGGCTACAACACCTGTAACCAGGATCAATCCCAACAATCCAATCCACACGACCCAATAATTGAGATCGTTTATGTGCATGGCCTTTCCTGTTATGTTGTTAAATGTTGGCAGGAGGATCCAGACTAAGTTCAGGGCGATCCCCAATCCCACGACAGCAAGGCCGACAGTTTCCGTAATAAATTGAGACACCAGACGTTTCCTCTGTGCACCAAAAACCTTACGCAATCCGACTTCCTTGCCGCGGGTGGCTGACCTGGCCGTGGACAGATTCATAAAGTTGATGCAGGCAATAACCAGGATAAAAAGGGCAACGATGGAAAAGACGTAGACATACAGGATATTTCCATTGGGTTCTATTTCTGCCAAAAAACGAGATTTTAAATGAATATTCGTGATCTTTTGCGGGTGGTATTCAAAGGTATGTCCGAATCTGCGGGCCTCTGCTCCAGAATGTTTTTCTGCAA
This sequence comes from uncultured Eubacteriales bacterium, assembly GCA_964633715.1. Taxonomy (GTDB): domain Bacteria; phylum Acidobacteriota; class Aminicenantia; order Aminicenantales; family Aminicenantaceae; genus JAUWVG01. The sequence goes on along the minus strand of CAZWHQ010000040.1, from coordinate 27,763 downwards.
CGGCCTGAAGCTTTTGATCCAGAACAGCCAAATCCGTCTCCTCCTCAACAAGCAGATAAGACCATCCTATAATTGTTTCCCACTGAGTAAAGTACTGCTCAAATCTTTTTTCAAGATTTCCGAGTGGGACCAGGTAGTTGAAACGGAAATGGGAATTTCTGGGGACATCTCGGATAACACCCGTTATCTTTACATCTCCTGGAAATGACAGATTGAGAGTCTCGCCCTTAGGATCCTGAGTCCCGAAGATTTTTCTGGCAGAAGACTCAGTCAAAACAATGGATCCCGGTTCGAGGAGGGCTCGCTCCGGATCCCCCGCTATAAATTCATGGGAAAAAATTTTAAAAAAATCAGGATCTGCATAATAAACATTGTCTTCATCGAATACTCTGTCCCCATACTTGATTAGAGTGGAATTAGACACAAGGCGGGTGTAAGCCTTGACTTCAGGTATCTCTGCTTTGAAGATAGGAGCGGCCACAAAGGGGGACATGGCGTAGTGGGAAAAGGTCCCACCAATGTCTTCAGCATATGTCAGTCGAATGATTTGATCCGCATTTTCATGATAACGGTCATAACTCACTTCGTCATTGATCCACAAAAGAATCAGAATACAGCAGGCCATACCCACCGCCAGACCTGTTATATTGATAAATGAATACCCCTTATGTCTTTTAAAGATTCGGAAGGCTATTTTTAGATTATTTTTGAACATTTCGAAACTCCTGTACAAAATCCAATCTAATTTAATAAGCAATTAATATGCCAATTTTCCACTGGGGATTTTTGGATTATTGATCAGAATTAGTGTCCATTCTTGAACAATTGATGTACACATATGAACAAAAAAAAAGAGAAGAAGCTGTATACAAACTGTATTTATAAATCCAAACTGGAGAGAAATTCTAAAACTTGTTCTACGTGACCTTTTACACGTACAGGACTCCATTTCTTAAGCACAAGGCCATCCTTGTTGAGCACAAATGTAGAACGGATTACGCCTTTAAGCAATTTCCCGTACATTTTCTTTTCACCAAAGGCCCCATAATTTTCTAATACTTTTTTGTCCGGATCGCTAAGGAGTGGAAAATTCAGGCTCTGTTTTTCCCTGAATTTGAGGTGACTTTGGATACTGTCTGGACTGATCCCGATGACCTGAGACTTTACGGTCAAACGGTTAAGATTATCCCTGAAATCACAGGCTTCCTGAGTGCAACCAGGGGTGTTATCCTTGGGGTAAAAATAGAGAACCAGGATTCCCTTTTTCAAGACGTCTTTTAGGCAAAATTCGGCCTCTTTGCCATTTTCATCTATTCCTATAAGACAGAATTCCGGTGCATGTTGTCCTTCTTTAACCATTATGTTTCCTCCATTCTTAGATAAAAATACATTTTATCCGAAAGGGAAAAAGGGCACAAGTTCAAATCAATTTAAGTGGATGGAGAAGGGGAGAGGATTGTTTTACATTTATTTTTAATTCAGTTCAGCTATTTACTTGACTTTTATATTGTATTGCAATATGTTTCTATTTAAAGGAAAAATAATAGGATTATATAAAATGAAACTATTATCTCGAACAGAAGAGTTTATATTATTAGCTGTTTTTTATCTCAAAGAGGATGCTTATGCGGTGAGAATTAGAAAACATTTAAAAGATATCACGGAAAAATCGTGGTCGTATGGAGCTCTGTTTACATCTTTAGAACAGATGGTCAGAAAGGGGTATTTAAAATCATATCTTACAGAGCCATTGGCCATAAGGGGAGGCAGGAGCAAAAGAATATATCATGTCAATAACATGGGCAAAGAAGCTCTATATAAAATTAAAGAAATGCAAAACAAAATGTGGGAGAGAGCTTTCAAAAACCTCGCCAAGGAACAATTGTGAAATCACAAAAACATAAAAATAAACCACCGAGAATTGCAGATTTTTTTTTCAGGCTTTTATTCCCCGATGGACATCACTACACAACAGTGAGTGACATTGAGGAGGATTATAAATATTTAGCGTCTGAAAATGGATTGTTTTATGCCAAAGTCTGGTATTGGAGACAGTTATTCACAGCCATTCCCCATGTTTTATTTTTTAATTTGAAATGGAGCCTGATTATGTTAAGGAATTATATCAAAATATCAATCCGCAACTTCAATAAGAATAGACTCAATACCTGTATAAACATTTTGAGTTTATCCATTGCTTTTGGATGCTGCATCTTGAGCTATTCCTTTATCCGTTCTGAATACACGTACGATAAGTTTCACAACAATGCAGACAATATATTTGAAATGATTGCACAACCTTTTTATAGAGACAGTTCTTATCTTACAGGTACTCAAGTGCCTTTAGGTCCAACTCTTACCAGTCAATTCCCAGAAATTGTATCAGCCGCAAGAATTGAAAAAAAAGAGTATACCGCAAAATATGGAGAGAGAGTTTTTACAGAGACATTTATCGGAACAGATCCGGAATTTTTTGACATATTCAATTTTCCTCTAATTGCCGGAAATTATGAAAGTCTTTCCTCGGACTTAAATTCAGTTTTCATAAGTCCGGAAATGGCCACAAAATATTTCGGCAGAAAAAATCCAATAGGGGATACGATTTCCATCAAGCTCGATGAAAAATTCATTGATTTTAATATAGCTGGAATCCTGGAAAAAATTCCGGATAACTCAAGCCTCAAGCCAAATTTTATTATCAATATAAAAAATATATATGCAAAAAGTTTAGATGAGTGGGATTCTGTGGGCGGCCCGGCTGTTTTTGTTTTATTACATAACAAAAATCAGGCCAAAGAATTAGAATCCAAATTCGTTTCAACAATAAATTCACAATTATTTGAAAGTGGATTTTCAGAAAAAAGTGGATATCTCCTTTTTCCCTTCTCTGAGTTTCATCTAAACGGCGAATTTTCAACTGTTTTGAGCTCACAAAGCAAGAGCATATATTCTTTTGTGCTGCTCGGAGTTACCGTTCTGGTGTTTATCTTGGCAGTCTGTAATTTTGTCAACCTCTCTATTGGAGGTTCCTCTCCCCGTTTAAAAGAAATCGGACTTCGAAAAGTTTTTGGCGCAAAAAGAAAGCAGCTGATCCGACAGTTCTTGCTCGAATCAATTTTGACTAGTTTTTTTGCTTTTATTGCCGGGATTTTATTATCTCTACTGTTTTTGCCGTCCTTCAATAACATATCCCAAAAAACATTACAGCTAAATTATCTTTTAAATTGGCCCTACTTGAGCGCAATTATGGGGATGGTTTTATTGGTTGGAATTACTGCTGGATGTTATCCAGCGTTAATTTTGACAAGGTTTCCGACTTCAGATCTCTTTAAAAAATTATTCAAAATCACTGGGAAAAATGCATTTTCTCGAATGATGATCGTTTTTCAGTTTGTCATCTCTATATTTTTTATAATCTCAACCCTGTTCATTTATAAACAGCACAATTTTATGCTGAATAAAAATTTGGGAATTGACAGCAAAAATGTAATGGTATTAAGTCTCAGTCGAGATTCTTCAGATCCAGGAAGAAACAAGCTCATCTTCTCTGAATTGAGAAGTAATCTTTTTACGAATAATTCCATTCAAGCTATCTCGGCCTCCGTGTCTAAATACAATCTGTTTTCAGGAACATTTTTAAGCACTGAAAGTGAAAAGAATATTTTTGTTGGGCTGAATTGGATCGATTATAACTATATTGATTTTTTTAGTCTAAAAATTCAGGAGGGAAGAAATTTTTCAAAAGAGTTTCCATCTGATAGAAACAGCGCAATCATAATAAATAGAAAATTCGCAGAAACGTTCAACATTGAATCCCCAATCGGGAAAAAATTATCGAGTATTTTTTTAAAAGTCAGAGAAGATGCAGAAATTATAGGCGTTGTAGAGGACTTTCATCACTCTTCCCTTCACGATGAAATAAGACCTCTATATTTATCGATTCAAGAAAACGAAAATTTCAGACATATTTACTTCCGGTTACAAACAGGCAATATACAAAATACGATCAATACCATTAAGAACGAGCTGAAAAAGATAGCACCTGATCTCCCTTTTATATACTCTTTTATAGACGAAGAAATGGAAGGCAAATACGATAGTGAAAAACGTTATGGACAGATGTTTATTCTCATTTCGTTTTTTGCAGTGTTTATAGCATGTTCTGGGCTTTTCGGGCTGACCTCACTCATCGTATCCCACAGAACCAAAGAGATCGGTATTAGAAAAGTTTTAGGAGCATCAACTCCAAATATCATGAAACTCATCAATAAAGAGTTCCTGATTCTTGTCATTCTTGGAAATTTTATTGCCTGGCCGTGTGCCTATTTTGTCACGAAATCATGGCTACAGAATTTTGCCTATAGGGTTAATATAAGTATCGATTGCTTTTTGATTGCCGGACTCATTGCATTTATCACTTCCACCCTAACCATTAGTTTTCAATCAAATAAGGCGGCAAACACCAATCCAGTTGAATCGTTAAGGTCAGAATAAATAGAACTGTTTTTTTACAACCTTTTTCAGCCCTATCCCGTAGAATTTAATATAGCTACACAAATAAGAGGTAGAGTTATGCCGTTATTTATCAATCCAATCGAGAAAAAAATATTAAAAAGTATGAAGGGGACTATCTTTCCGCTTTTCGATATGATGGGTGCATTCAGTTTTTATGCAGTTAACAGTGCTGTTGAGTTGAACATATTCGAACTCTTGAACAAAAACAGCCTGACCGCAGCCGAGATTTCTGAAGAATGCAAGAGTTCAGACTCAGGAATCGAGATTTTAATGGATGTTCTCGAATCGTTGGGATATGTTAAAAAGAAGGCAGGCCGCTACAGTCTAACAGCCATGTCTCAACAGGGACTTTGCTCTGATTCGGAAGATAATATTTCCAGCGGTTTCAAATATTATGCGGGTACTCTCCATGAATTGTGGCCCCATCTATCAAAATCCGTTAAAAAGGGAAATCCTCAAATTCCCTTTTATCCTTGGTTGATGGACCATCCTGATGTTTCGAATCACTACCAGGAATTCATGCATATTTTAGCTGAAAAAGCCAAACCTGAGCTGCTGAAGAAAATCACTTTGCACCCTGTCAATGAGAAGTCGAATTTTCTCGATATCGGAGGAGGGCATGGGTACTACAGTATCGCTCTTTCTCAGAAATACCGGGACTCCACATTCACGATCTTCGATTCTGAATATGTCCGGACAATCGCTGAAAAAAATGCCTCAAACGCCGGCCGCCAAGAAAAAGTAATATTCAATGCTGGTAATTATATGACCGACCATTTGGGTGAAAGATATGATGGAGCGATGCTGTTTAATGTACTACATGAACATTCGGAAGATGAAAACAGGATGTTGATTAAAAAGGCCGCTGAGGCCCTCATACCAAAAGGTATCATATATATTCTGGATATATTAAAAGAAAAGAAAAAAATCCGGACAGCAGACTATTTTTCAAAGATGTACAGTCTTATTTTCTTTCATACTGTGGGAGGGCGGACTTACAGCTTTGAAGAGATTTCCGGCTGGCTAGAGAACGCTGGTCTCCAACAAATCAAACGCATCAATCTTGTTCAATCGGGCGTAAGCCTGATAACGGCTATCAAATAAACTGTTTTTAGTTATTACAAAAATTCTTAAGAGATCCTAACTACTTATTTAATTTATACACCTTTACAGGAGTGTACTCCAGGATAACCCTGTTTTCATTCTCTGGATCCGGTTTTTCACCGACATAGAATTTCACTGCCAATGTCAGGTTGTCGAGATCGTATTGCGCATACCAGAGTGTGCGTCCTGGGGCAGCTTGAGGATTTCCAGGCGCATTTGGCGGGATGGCCACACTTTCATTGATGTCCGCGATTTCTTCTAGAGTGAATTTCTTATTTGCCTTTATGGATTCGTCAAGCATTTTGTATCTTGTCATACTCCAGTTGAGGCCGGTTTTCGGGAATTCTTCGACTTGTTGATGGCGATAAACCAGATGGTTGGTGACACACTGAGGTCCTTCTCCATCGATGATATAACTCCTGTTGCGGGTTGGAGAAAATTCGAAAATGAAAGATTTCCCACTTCTGTCTCCAACAATGTAGTGGCAGGGGATAAACGAATAATAATGTTTTAGAGTAAGCATCGCTTCCTTTGCCTCTTCCACATTTTTGCAGTTATCCAAAAGATATCGCATGCCCATCAATTCATGCACTCCGGCCTCATTGCTAGGTTCGTGTCCTACGCTGTTTCCCGACTCTGACTCAGCAAGGATAGACACCACTAAGCCCTCAGAATTGATGCCGTCCAGCACGCCTCCAAGATACTCGAAAGCACACAGAGATATGGATGAATAGCCTTTGTCGGGATAGAATTCGAACAGATAGGGTTGAGCCATCATGGCCATTTGACTATCCTGAGGTCGCCGTCCAGTGATATCACCTGTAGTAAAGTCGTAGTTTCGACTCAAGATGTTGTGACCGTTTTCAGTGACGCTTGCCGGAAAAAATGTGACAGAACATCCCGGAGGGATCACTTGTTTCTGAGAAAGACCTGAAAAATCATAAGAATCATCATAAATATCCAGCCCTAGAGCGGCAGCCACTCCCTTCATGCGCTCGAAATGTATCGGATAATTTTTTACCATGTATTCTCGTTTAGCTCTATTCAAAACGAGATTCTCAGTTGGGATAATGGGAGTGCCATCCCTTTTGGCCAGCTCTGCGATCTTTTTGCCTATTTCGAAATTCGTTCCTTTTAGGACAACGTGCCGCACTTCCACAAAATTGTCAGGCCCCCCTGCAATGACCGTTTCCTTGTATTCCTGTGCTCTAACAGATTGGACCGACAAAAAGAAAACCAATAAGATTCCGATAAAAAGTATAAAACTTGACTGTTTTTTCAAGCAACTTGCCATATTTCCACCTCTCCTGAATTTTTCATCTTAATTATCGATACGTATTTGCTATAAATTAGTTCGATGTAAAGAAAAGAGGCTCTCTCTTCAACAGCATTGAATGCGTTGTTTCGAATGTGATATTGTAATGCAAGCAATCAAAAGTTGGAGGGAAAAAAAATGAAAAAACACACTCAAGCAGACAAAACAATGACCAGAAGGGATTTCCTGGGATATTCGGCAGCTGTGGCTGCTGTATCTCTGGCGCCTCGTATTATTTTTTCTCAAGAAGCCGCGAAACCCGATTCCCTTTTTAACGGTGTTCAAATCGGAGCGATCACCTACAGCTACCGCAGCATGCCCTCCACAGTGGATGATCTTATCGATTACTTTGTCCAGTCCGGACTCAGCTCAGCGGAACTTATGGGAGGGCCGGCCGAACAATTTGTCGGAAGACCCACCTTTGAACATATCCCACGGCCTAAACGAGGGGAGGAAATCACTGAAGAAATGAGAGCCAAGATGCAGACAGCACGTGAAAATCAAGCCAAAGAGTTGAAGGCATGGCGATCGTCTGTTTCTATGGAGAAATATATATCTCTGCGTCAAAAATTTAAAAATGCGGGCATAAATATTTATATCGTCAAGTTCGGTGATATCGGTCCCAATATGTCTGAAGAAGAAGTGAACTACTGTTTTAATGTCGCCAAAGCACTCGGAGCCAAAGGCATCACGACTGAAATTTCAGATGAAAAGGCCAAGTTCTTGGGCCCTTATGCGGACTCTCACAAAATCATGATTGGTTTCCACAATCATACGCAGGTCAACTCTTCAAGCTGGGATATCCCGTTTTCATATGGAAAATACCTGGGGATGAATTTTGACGTCGGTCACTTTGTAGCCGGAACAAACGAATCTCCCATTCCTGTTATCGAAAGATTTGCCGATGAAGGGCGAATCCTCAGTCTCCATCTCAAAGACCGGAAGGTCAATAATGGCCCCAACATGCCCTTCGGTCAGGGAGACACACCGCTGGGATTGATCCTTCATCTGATGAAAAGAAAAAAGCACACGTTTCCTGCTGATATCGAGCTTGAGTACCGCATTCCCGAAGGTTCAAACGCGGTCGCTGAAGTGAAAAAATGTGTTGCCTACTGCAAAACTGCCCTAGGTGATTAGCCTGTCAGGCAGAATCCTTTTTAATCCAATCAGGTCAAGCGTATTATTAAAACTTTATTCCTGACCCAGGACAGTGAGTATTTTAGCCAAAACTTCTTTGACTATATTTATTGGTGCAGAAGCAATCCGGTCAGCTTTTCTTACCTGCCAATCCAAACTCTTTATCTGGTCAGATAAAACCGCACCTGAAACTTTAAAAGTTTCCGGTAGGAGAACTTCGAAAGGATATTCTTTCACCTGGGAGGTGATCGGACAAAACAAGGCCAATCCAACTTTCTGATTGTATGCTTTGGGTGACAGCACCATCGCCGGCCGGCGTCCAGCCTGCTCGTGCCCAGCTTGAGGACTAAACTCAAGCCAAACAATATCTCCACAGTCCGGAACATACCTTTGTAACATCACCATACCTCTTTACCCACCTTATCTCCCGTTTGGATCTCTTCGTGCTTGTTATCTTCTGTAACCAATGACAGGAGTTCGGAAAGTCTATATTGATAAGTGTGTACTGGTTTGATTACAATTTGGTCTTTTTCAAGAGTTATATCGACTGATGATCCCTCCATGATAGCAGCTTCTTTTGCAAAGGATTTTGGGATTCTCACTCCCAGACTATTACCCCACTTCTGTATTTTTGTGACCATAAAAGACCTCCATGTATATACAAAGAATATACATTTTGCTGCAGGCTTAGTCAATCTATTAGTCATAAATTTAATCCTCCTTATCAATAATAGAGACGCCTATTATTCAATTCTGTCTCAAAAAAATTAATGACCCCCTGAATTTTTCCTGTATCCCGGCAAGCCGTAAGCCTTGCTCATGCTACCTACAGCCATGACCTTATCGTATCGGCCATAAAAGGAAGGTGTCTCTTCATCATTGATTCGTTCAGCACCCGTGTAAACTTCATCGGCCAGGATCCAAGCGCCCACCCCTTCTGCTGCATTAACGATGGCATTCATCTCTTCATGAGTAAGAATATAGCCGGTGGGATTATTGGGATTGCAGACAGCTATCAGCTTTGTTTTGGGTGTAACGGCTTGTTTGAGTTCATCCAAATTTACCTGCCAGCCATTATCTTCGCAAAAATGAAAAGTGTTTATTTTTAGTCCATAATTTTTAGCAATTCCCCAGATTTGCATGTAGTTTGGCAGCATGATTGCCATTTCATCTCCGGGTCGAAGCAAGGTATGGAGCGAGTTATAATTGGCCTCGATCGCGCCAACGGTTACCAGGACATTGCTTGAAGTGCAACCTGAGTAAAGAGCAGCGATATTTTCCCTGAGTTTCGGAATATCATTGGCGTGGGCATAGTCAATTTCTGTTGCCAATAGTGTTTCAATGTAGGCAGGATTATCAGTCAGCAATTCTCTAAGCAGCAGAGGGTGAACGCCACTCTCAGATAGATTATAATCCACCTCCTTTTCATTCTGCGAGGCCATCACTTCATGTTCGAAGGGTTGAAATTCATTCATGTTACAAGACTCCTTTTTCCTCAGTTTCCACAAACTTCTCAACAAAAAAAGATTATCACACCTAAAACGATAAGTTTAATGACTCAATACTGAATAACGTAATGTTGGCCTCGATGTTTTTGATATGATATGCTTTCTCCAAAATAAAAAGGAAATCTTTTTAATGGACGATCAATTCTATAAGAACGGGCAAAAAGTTTACGAACAAAAGGGAAATATCCGCACCTATTTCTTCAAAACAGGAGACCTAAGGGCAAAAGGAAAATTCATAGATGACAAAATGGAAGGAAAATGGATATTCAACAGAAACTCCGGACAATTGTGGCAGACCGCGCATTTCTTGCACAATGAAAAGCATGGAGAATGGATTCGTTACGATAAAAAAGGAAAAGTTGAATATCATGCGGAATTTGATAATGGAAAACTCATAAAAAAAATTATATAAAAGACTATTATTAAATATTAAAGTTTTCGAACGAAAGGAGGGAATCATGAAACGAAATTCTTTGTGTTTTGTATTATTTCTTGCCATTTCCGTCGTATTGGCGGGAACCGCGACAGCGCAGACGATCCCGTCGCCGGAGGAATTTTATGGTTTTAAGATGGGTGCCGATGGAGAGCTGGTCCAATGGGACAAGGTTGTTGAGTACTTCAATCTGCTTGCGTCCCGCTCAGATCGCATCATCGTCCAGAATCTCGGTAAATCCACGGAGGGGAATCCCTTTATTCTCGCGATCATCTCTTCGGCCGATAACCTCAAGAACCTGGAAAAGTACCGCCAAATAAGCAAACAATTGGCTGATCCAAGAGGACTTTCAAAACAAGAAATCCAAGATCTCATTAAAAACGGGAAATTCGTAGGAGCGGTGACATGCTCCATTCATGCTTCAGAAGTCGGGGGTCTCAATGGTTCCTCAGAACAGGCCTATGAAATGGTCACAAGCAACGATCCCACCAACACATTGATACGCGATAATGTGATTTACCTTTTGATCCCAAGCTTTAATCCCGACGGAGCAAAGATGATCGCCGACTGGTTCTACAAGTACAAAGGCACCCAGTATAACAATACGCGTCTTCCTTATCTCTATCATTTCTACACGGGTCATGATAACAACCGCGATGCCTACATGCTCACGCAGGTGGAATCCCAATATTTCGCAAAAGTCGTATGGCGTGATTGGATGCCCCAGGCCTACCTCGATCATCACCACATGGGCAGCAACAGCGCCAGGTTCTATATCCCACCCTACCTCGACCCGATACACACCAATGTCAGCCCGCTCCTCCACCGTGAGCACCAAATGTACGGCGCACACATGGCTGTGGCTCTGGAAAACGCGGGCAAGAGCGGTTTCGAAAGCGGTGCGCCCTATACCGCATGGTGGCAGGCCGCATTTTGTATGGCAGGCAACTTTCACAATATCACCTCCATGCTGACCGAATCGGCCAGTGTCAACTGGGCCGATCCCATCTACATATTGCCCGACCAGCTTGGCGGGACACGCGGGAGGCCCGAGTACAAGCCGCAGATGACCATGCCCCGGCTCTGGCCGGGCGGCTGGTGGCACTTCCGCGAAATCGTCGAGCAGCAGATGGTTGCCGCCAAAGCCATGCTGGAAGTGGGAGCCCGCTACCGGGAGACGATGTTGGGGAATATGGTCCGGAAAGCCCAGGAAAACATCAAACTGGGGCAGACCGAACCTCCCTATGCCTTTATCCTTCCCAGAGACCAGCACGACTTTCTCACAGCCGTCAAACTTGTGAAGATCTTCCAGATGAACGGGGTTGAAGTTCACCATCTCGATAAAAGCTACAAATACGGATCCTACACTTTTGCACCGGGCAGCTACGTGATTTCTTTAGCTCAACCAAAGCGCGTCTTCGTCAAGTCGTTCCTCGAGCAGATCAACTATCCCGACAACACCTGGACCCGGAGCCACACCGACAATTCACCCATTCGTCCCTATGATATGGCCGCCTATGCGCTCAACGAACACATGGGTGTCGATGCTATCCCTATTTTGGATCCCCTTCGAGATATCTCTATGAGCATTGCTCAACCTTTCGTCTCACCGCCAAAAGGCACCGTGTCAGGAAGTGGTAATGCGTTTATTCTCGATCACAGATCTAATGACAGCATCAAAGCCATGAACCGGCTGTTGGCGAAAGGTTACGATGTAAGCTGGATTAAAGAGGGATTTACCCACGAGAACGTGTCTTACGCTCCCGGCGCAATCCTCGTCAAGGGCGGAGGCAATCTCAGAGCGGACTTGCAGGTTATAGCCGATGAACTTGGCCTGAATTTCCAAAGTGCCCCATCGCAAATCAGCGGAGGGATAATCGCCCTTAAAACTCCCCGGCTCGGGATGTACAAACGCTACGCAGGTGGTAGCCAGGATGAAGGCTGGACCAACTGGCTGCTTCAGGATTTTGATTTCACATTCACGTCTCTTTTTAACAAGGACATGAAAGCCCCAAGTCTCCCCCAAAATTACGATGTCATCATTATTCCGGATGACTCTGTTGCTACCATCATCGAGGGCCGTTCGGGGCGTGGCGGCGGACAACAAGGTGGTGCAGATATCCCCGAGGAATACAGGGGCGGAATCGGAGAGGAAGGTGTAGACAACCTCAAGACCTTTGTCAGAAACGGTGGAACACTCATCACTTTCAACGGGTCCTATGAATTTGCCCAGAATCTATTCAATCTTCCCATCTCGGACACTTTGGAAGGTGTACCGAGCAAGGAGTTTTGGTGCCCCGGTTCCACCCTCCATATCGCCGTGGACAATTCTCATCCAATCGCCTTCGGCATGCCGCAAAACACAACGACCCTCTACCGCTCAAGTCCGTCACTTCGTGTGTCCGCCATCAATAGGGGAGCCAACGTCGCCATTCCCGCCCGCTACCACGAAGAGAACCTCCTGCAGAGCGGATGGTTGATCGGCGAACAACACCTGTCCAATAGACCGGTTGTCATCGAGTTTCAAGTCGAGAAGGGCAAGGTGATTATCCTGGCAACTCCGGTGCAGTTCCGCGCCCAAATGCACGGCACCTTCAAGTTCCTGTTCAACAGTATTTTTTACGGCGCTGCAAAATAGACGTCTCGGTAATTTAGAAAAGAGTGGGGGAGAAGGCTATTAGACTATTTCTTTGAGAGCTTTGACAACATAGGTATTTAAACTTTCACCCTCATTTAGAGCTCTTGCCGTCAACGCTTTGTGCAATTCTGATCCTGTTCGTAGAACAAATTTCCCTGAATAGTTTTTGTTTGTAGGAGGAGGCAAAGGGTGGCCATCCTTGTTATATATTTCTATCCAATCGTCGATGATATCACAGACTTTTTGGTAGACAGTAATCTCATCATTCCCATGACAGCACTTTCCAAACCATCCAGGTACCGATCCAACATAACATTTATCCTCATCCGACCACTCCACAATTTTGAGATACTGGTCTCTTTCTTTCATTCCTGTGTTTCCTCAATTTTAAGTTTGACCATTTTTTCCTGGTACGGTTTTGAATCGTCACCAGGATGACCTGATAGGGTTATTACAATACCCGAGACATGCATGAAATTCCTATGACTGCCCTTTCCACCTCTGTTGATAAATCCAGCGCTTTCAAGGTCTGTGATAAGTTCACGTATTTTCCTGGTCATTGATATAGTACTATTATGATACTATTTTGTCAATAATAGATTTCTTCCAAACACAGCAACTATGTTTGGATTCCATCTCTACGCCGCCGCTCCTGTTCCTTTCTTATGTCTTCATCCGTCCAAGAATCGCACTTCACTTCGCAGTAATCCAATTGAAAACAATCAGGACAATCCCCACTGCACCCATTAATATGGCTCGTGTACCCTTTTGGAACAAAAGCGGGACTCTCTTCATATAACAATGTACATACCATATAGCGGTAAGCCTCTAAAACCGGAATCTGCTCTGAAAATTCGAGGACATAAGAATTCTTCTTTAACTTCCTTTTCAGTTTTGAATACTTTCGTTTGACCTTTTTGTCAGTCAGCATATCAGGAGATGGATAATTCTTGGGATCCACATTTAAGATTTCGAAAATCGGTTTGTCTTCACAGTTCTCAAAGGCCAACATAGTCTTTTCAAATTCTTCATACGATGAATATGGAAATTTCTTTCTTTTTTTCATTTATTACTAGAGACGTCCTTTTTGCTGTCTTTTCTCATTCCTCACAAAACAGATTAGGGGTGAGGATCTTTTTTTCGTTAGGGGACCTTAGAAGCCCGAATTAAGTAGGTAAAATAAGAATTTAAGAACTATTTCATGCCGAAATCCGCAAAACGAGAAAATATGGCAAATCGGACATTTCTTGCACAATGAAAAATATGGAAAATGGATTCGCTATGTAAGAAAGGAACAGTTGAATCTCATGCTAAATTTGATAAGAGAAAATTAATAAAAAATTTAAATGAAGGGCAATAAATGCCCCAACTCAATTTTCCTCATTTCAGGAGATCGATCAATTCCTTTTCTCCTGTTTCCACTGCTAAATCCAGGGGAGATTTTCCTTCGTTATTCTTGATGTGTGAATCGGCTCCTTCTTCTAAAAGAGGTTTTGCCATTACTTTGCAATAGGGAATATATAACTTATTTTCCAGCACTCTAGTTAGGATATAATGCAGGGAAGTATTCCCATTTTCATCTTTAGCAACAGGATCAGCTCCTTTTTTAAGCAGGAACTCGGCCGCCTCAAAAGCGCTAAAATGGATTGCAGAATGAAGGGGAGTCCGGTCGTATTGATCCCTCCTCTCGAGCCAACCTTTATTCTGGGAAAAAAGCTTTTTTAACTTTTTCACTTGATTGGTTTTAGCTGCCTCATGGAATTCTTCGAATACTGTGGCAGAAAGGTTTTTATCAATCTTGATAATAAAGGCATCGGTGGGTGATGTGTTTAGGTTCTCTTCCTCATCGGTTATCACAATGTTTGTTTCTTCAAAAGCTGTTCCCCCTCATGTGGGAAAATCCGCAGATAGGGTATAACTAGCCAGGTATATTTTTCCGTCCCTATCCGTTGCCAATCTGTTCCATCTCTCCGATCGACTCCCCCCGATAAATGTGGAAAGAAGAACTTTGGACAGGTCCTTATCCATTTTCATGATATAAGTATCGCCGTTACCGTTTTGGGTCTCATCATAGACGCCTGGAGTGATAGGAAAATCCAGAGGCCGGGTCCAACCCGCCGATAAAATATGGCCATCATTCGATTGAAGAAGATTTAAAGAGCAGATTCGTCCTCCACCCGAAGCATAACGTCCTGGGATCACCGTGGATGCTTTTATGTGTGTCAAATCGTTGCTTATACAGGTTATAAATCCCTGATCACTCGCTTTATCAAAGGTTTGATAAAAAGCGTTCGAGGTAGTGGGAAGTCTATTGACCGTGTGTCCCCCGACATAGATATCTCCGTTGTCGTGAATCATCATGGAGTAAATCCATCCCGCGTCCAGGATCGTCGATGCGGTCAATTCGGCTAAATCCATACTGAACTTCGCAATAAAACCGTCGAGCTGGCCACTGACCTCTCTACCGAAGGCATCATGACTCGTGGGAAAATTGGGAGAATAGGTATAACCTCCCACACATAACTCGTTGTTTTTCTCATCGATCACAAAACTTCGGCCTAAACTCTCATCGGCGTTTCCACCTAGAAAAGTAGAGTTGAGCAAAGTTTTGAGGTCAGAATCGAATTTAGCCACAAAAACATCACGCAAACCGCCGTTGTATATCTCACAAAAGGCACCGGACGTTGTGGGGAAATCTTTTGACGGTCTACAACTTTATCGTCAATTGCAGCAGCTTGGCCTTTAGCCTATTTGGCCACCAGGCAGTGGCTGCAGAACTTCGCCTACCGCATTTCCATTCCGATCTAGGTGTTCCTGCTGTCTGGATTCTTTGCCCTGATCATAGCTGGATTGACAGTCAGTAATCAATCCATCGAAGCGGCTGTCGCCAATCCTGTAGATTCACTAAGACATGAATAAGTGAAGACAACCCAAAGTCTGAATAATCAGATATTCTGTCTATTATGAGATATTTCTACTTGTTCATTCGTTTCTTATATTGAAAGGAAAAAACTCTAGTCTCCATTCGGATAAATGTGTATAATATGTCTGATTTATACACATAGGAGACTAAAATGAGGACTAATGTTGTGATCGATGATCAACTCATGAAGGATGCTCTCGAGTGTTCCGGATATAGAACAAAAAAAGCTGCAATTGAAGCCGGTTTGAGGCTTCTTGTAGATTTCAGCCGACAATTGAAAGTAAGAAATTTCCGGGGAAAATTGAAATGGAGCGGCGATTTAGACAACATGCGGACGGACAAATGATCCTTGTCGATTCTTCTGTTTGGATTAGCTACTTCAACGGCAAAATTAGTCCACAAACCGATTGGCTGGATTCAGCTCTTGGAAAGGAAATTATTATTGTCGGAGATATCATTCTTGTTGAAGTCCTTCAGGGTTTTAAAAACGATCGAGACTTTCACAAAGCTAAAGAATTATTATCTAATTTTCAACTTATGGAGATGCTGGGTAGGGAATTAGCGATTAAGAGTGCGGACAATTATCGCTTTCTTAGAAAGAAGGGAATGACTGTTCGTAAAACCATCGATATCATAATTGGAACATTCTGCCTTCATCACAATATGTCTCTCCTTTATGAAGATCGGGATTTTGATCCTCTCATAAAGCACCTGGAATTAAATGCTGTAACATGTGGCTAATAAGGATAGATGCCCTCTTTTATCGCCTTATGGGAAACAATTTGTCTATGTCCAAAATAATGATATTTATATATATGACTTAAAAACCGGTGAGAAAATAATGTGCCAATATTACATCCTGGGATTTTCGAATGCATATGTAACACTATCTGTCCATTCCTGAACAACTTATGTACGCAGCTGAACAGAAATATAAGAGCAGAGTAGGGGAGAGGGTAATCAAAGCTTGGGAACTCGCCAAATTAGCAGAAATATATGGACGTGATATTGATTTTTTTCTAAACCTCGAATCAATACAAAAGGAAGCAAGGATTCTCTGGAGGAGTCCCGAAACTAGTAACCAAAAAACAACAGTACAGCGACAGTTTATATCCATATGCAAACACTATCAAAACCTTCTGAAACTTCTCGAAGAGCCCAATACTCCAAAAACAGTAACGATCAATATTGATAAACATGAGTTACTTGCCCAGAGTGCTTTTGAATATGTTGAAGATCTTGCTAACACCTATATCCGAATTCTTGATTTAGGATCCCGGCCAGCCTGTCTTTTACCAAAAGTTTTAGAGGAGGAGATGGGGATCAAGATTATTTTCCTGCCATTGGATTCTAATATTTCTGGGGGCTCTACAATTGATGAGGAATTTGGAATGGCCATTCTTGTCAATTCGAATGATGCCCCTTGGCGACGAAATTTCGATCTCGCCCACGAGTTTTTTCACCTGATAACATGGGACGATTTCTCCCCAGAAGAAATTTATCAACACGATTCCTTAGGAAAAAACCGAATTGAACAACTCGCTGATGTTTTCGCTTCTTCTTTACTTCTTCCTGAAAAAGAAGTTCGAGACGAATTCAAAAAAAGAACAGTTGAGAAATCGATCTTACATCTAAATTTAGTTAATCTCGCACGAGATTTTGATGTTTCAATCGAAGCTTTACTTTGGCGATTAGTCAACTTGGATCTTCTTAAAAGAGAAAACATTCAAGATGAGATCGAAAAAGGAACCATCAAAGACGTTGACAAAAAAAACCGCGGCTCAGAATGGGCAGAAACAGTAAAACCACATCTTTCCAATAGATACATTTCTCTAGCGATCAAAGCCTTTCATCTTGGGAAAATCTCCAAAGGCAAGCTGGCCGAATATGTTGGTGAGAATTACAGTGCAATTCCTTCGTTTTTAAAAAAGTACGGATACGACGAAAACGAGGACTATTCTATTGCTTATCGTACTGCTTGATGCAGATGTTTTAATTGACCTTCACAGATTCGGAATCTGGGAAAGCCTCCTTAAAAAAAAACAAAATTCTTATCCCTCGAACAGAAACATAATGAAAATTATTTTAAAAAATACCTGGACGAATGAGATTTTAAAACCCTCATCCACGTCATTATTTATGTTGAAAAGGAAAATGAGAATATAGGTATTATTTATATGTTGCAATTGGTTCCATATGTGGTATCATTTTAAGGTAACATTTGGATATTATTGAATTGAATAAAAAATGTTTCAGAATCTATGAAAAAGCAGGCAAATCCAAGAGGACTTCGTTTCTCTGAATTTATAAACCTCTGTGAATGTATTGGAATGAAATGTGACAGAACAAAAGGATCTCATATTATTTACATACTTGATGATCCTTTCTTTTTAATTTCAGTGCAAAAAATGAAGGACGGAAAAGCTAAACCTTATCAAGTCCGTCAATTGTTAAATTTTATAGAGGAAAATGTTTTGGATGTGTTGGAGTAAATCATGAACAAATATGCTGTTTCAATCAAATGGAGTGATGAGGATAATGGTTTTATTGCTTCAATTCCAGGCTTACAAGGCCTTAGTGCTTTTGGCAATACGAACGAAGAAGCACTTTCAGAATTAAAAATCGCTGCTGAAGCTTATTTTCATTCTTTAAAAAAAGCCGGCAAGACAATTCCCCTTGAAAATAAAGTTATATCATTTAGCGGACAAATTCGACTCAGAATGTCTAAAAGTCTTCATGCCGCTCTTTCCAATGAAGCTGAGGAGGAAGGTGTTTCTCTCAACACTTATATGGTAACTTTACTGTCTGAACGTCACATGGAGCAAAAACTGTTGAAGAAATTCTCAGACTTAGAAAAGAGGTTTGAATCAATCAATCCTAGTGATGTATCTAATGATTATAGTTCTAGTCGTCAAATCAGCAGAATTGAAGACAAAATGAAAAGATATCGCAACAAGAAAAAATAACTCTTCTTCATTGTTCTCTGCCTTGTGATCTTAAAAGCCGATTTAGGGGAGAAAAAAAGGCTTTAAGAGATTTAGTCGCACTTATATTTAGCTTATTTCTTTTATTATCAGCAAGTTTTTTTGGTCTGTCCCCATATTTTTATTTTTTTTAGTCTGAATCTTTTTTTGTTTTTTTTGAAAATAATGCCAACCTTTTTATCTGAATCTCGTCTTAAGTAACAGTACGATAATTTCGTATCGATTTAAACAGAGATATTAAGGAAACTAAGAATGAAAAATTTATCAGTCAATGGGCAAATTTTTTTAATTGCGATATGGTGGCTTAAAGATGAAGCCTATGGTGTCCAGATCCGGGATAAGATCAGAGAATTGACCGGGAGAACATTTACGTTTGGTACTCTGTATAACACCCTGGATTACCTTGCCAAAAAAGGATTTGTCACCTCCAGGCCAGTGCAATTTCTTAATCAAACTGGAGGTAATAAAAGAGTCTACTACACACTCACCAAGGACGGACTTGAAGCCCTTCGGGAGGCAAGAGAACTCCAAGAATCCCTCTGGAAAGGGATTTACAAATACACATTCTGAAAACGACTCATGAAGTCATCTAAATTCCCTTCCCCTCCACGGCTGGCGGTTTGGCTAGTCAAAAACCTCTACCGGTATCAGGTAACTCACGCTATCAACGATGACCTGCAGGAGGTTTTTACGAGGACATACAAGGAACATGGCTCTACTTTTGCTTGCTTCTGGTATTGGGGTCAGTGTTTAGATGCTCTTATCAAAACGACTCTTTTTAACTTCAAATGGAGGTTGATCATGTTTAAGAATTATTTAAAGATTGCTCTACGAAATATTAAGAAACACAAAGAATTCTCAATCATAAATATTGGAGGACTTGCTGTTGGAATGGCATGTTTTATTCTCATGTTTCTGTATGTGCAGTTTGAATTAAGCTTCGATAAATATCACAAAAATGCGGATAATATATATCGAGTTATACAAGAAAGACCAAGTAATACATCTTCAGGATCAACCAGTTTTGCTACAACTCCTCCTGCTTTAGCTCCAGCTTTAATGGATGAATTCCCCGAAGTCGTTTCTTCTACAAGGATAGGATATCTGAATAAAATATTGATCAATTACAATGAAAACGGATATCTAGAAGAAAGGATATATTGTGTTGAACCTGAAACATTCGATATATTTACGATCCCTTTTGTAAAAGGTATTCCTCAAACAGCCCTCGATGACCCCTTTTCTATCATTTTATCAGAACGTATGGCAGTAAAATATTTCAGAAATGAAGATCCAGTCGGCAAAGTTTTGACCTTACGGGAAAGAATTGATTTTAAAGTTACAGGCGTTATCAAGACTATGCCTGAAAACTCTCATTTTGTGATGGATTTTATAATTCCATTTGAAACTTATTTTCAATTCAAGTTTGGTTCAGCAGCCATAAATGAATGGAGTAATTATTCTTCTTTTTATGCTTATCTCTTCATGCGTGATGGAGCAAAGAAGGAAATTTTGGAACAGAAATTTCCTGCTTTTTTAGATAGAAATAAATACCAAATCTACCCTACAGAAGAGAATCTTAAAGATAAATACTTTCTACAACCGTTGACATCTATTCACCTTCGTTCATCTGCCAAAATTGAAATCAGCCCTAACCAAAATAATATTGTCTATATTTATTTTTTTTCTTCATGCTCTTTTTTGCTTCTTTTGATTGGCTGCTTCAATTATATGAATATGACTACAGCTTATTCTGTTCAGCGGGATAGGGAAGTGGGAATGCGGAAAATTGTGGGAGCACAAAAAGGACAATTGGTAAGACAATTTTTAAGTGAATCTATAGTCACAACAATGCTGGCATTAGTCACAGCGATTGTTATAGTGAAACTCGCTCTGCCGGCCTTCAATAATTTAGTCGAAAGACAATTAGGACTTCGTCCATTGGAAAATCTGCAGTTAAGTTTTGTCGTTATTTCTGTTGTTCTTTTTGTTGGATTTTTCTCAGGCAGCTATCCGGCTTTTTTTATTTCATCCTTAAATCCGGCATTAATTGTTAAAGGGTCTTTTACGAAGCACTCAAAGAGTGTTGTATTAAGAAATGTTTTAGTTATTTCTCAGTTTGCGGTCGCGATTATCCTGATTGTTGGAACTCTGGTAGTAAAGACGCAATTTAATTTCATCAAATCTAAAGATATGGGTTATGACAAAGAACAGATTGTCGTTTTACATATAGGTGATATCGGATTACGAGATAATTTCCACAACAATATTGAGACTATAAAAGCAGAGTTAAAAAAGAATCCAGACATCATTTCCGTAGCTGGATCCAAACGCCTCCCGCATGACATTTCTCTTGGAACAGTCAATATATTGCCAGGGAAGAATACAGATGCGAATATTCCCATCTATGGAGTTTGGGGAGATGAAGATTTTATTGATCTATATGGAATGGAAATTATAGAAGGGAGAAATTTCTCAAGAGAATTTCCTTCCGATCTGCAGGGTGCAATCCTGATCAATGAAATGGCAGCAAAGGCCAGCAGATGGGAGTCACCCATAGGCCAGTCCCTAACATACTGGGGAAATAGAACAGGAACCATTGTTGGTATTGTTAAGGATTTTCATTTCCAATCTCTGCACAAACCGATAGAACCTCTCTGTATTTATTTTGAACCCCTCTATTTTGATTATTTATCACTAAAAATCAACGATTCAAATATTCCATCGACACTTGGATATATAGAAAAAATGATGAAGAAGTTTTCTCCAAAATATCCGTTTGAATATCATTTTTTTGACGACATGTTTGATTTAGCCTATCGAACCGAACAAAAGACCGGACAAATATTTAGTGCCTTTACATTTCTGTCGCTTTGTATTGCTTGTATGGGACTTTTTGGACTCGCAATGTTTACTGCCCATCAGAGAATAAAAGAAATAGGAATCAGGAAGATACTGGGAGCTTCGACCGGCAAAATTTTATTACTTCTGCTGAAAGAATTTACTAAGTGGGTATTAATCGCCAATGTCATTGCTTGGCCTGTTGCCTATTTTACAATGAATAAATGGCTTCAGAATTTTTCTTATCGAATCAATATTGACTTATGGACTTACATTTTTGCAGGAACGCTGGCAATTGTAATAGCATTTCTAACGGTGAGTTATCACTCATTTAAAGCCGCCACAGCCAACCCTGTTGATTCACTCCGATATGAGTGAATAAAACTATATCATTCCATACGTAAATTTTTCTAAGAAACGGATCGCTGCACAAAGAAGAAAAATTTTCAAGCCAAAGTTTTGGTGAGAATCGTTTACTTGATTGAAATAGCAAAAAAGGGGAAAATATTCGGAGAATGAGAAATACCTGCGAACTGATAACTTTGCATTAATTCAATCATTGGGAGAAAACTATGAAAGAAATCAACAGAAGTGTCCTTATCGTCCGTGCAAAAGAACCTTTTCTTCAGTGGCTCAATTCTCTTCCTGATCCTGGGAAATTCACGCTGGACGAAGTCAATCTGGACTGCACAGCTTTCCTCTTCCCTGATTATGAAGATGATTCTGAAATGGAAAAACTCTTGGAGCAATATTATCCTGTAATTTATGAAGAACAGCTCGATGGCTGGTGGCGGGATCAAGATGCTTGGCCCCAAAAAAGGGATCTGAAAACATTTAAAGAATGGTTCGATGTCGATTTTCACTGTATGGTTTTTGATCTCGTCGAAAAACCTTTGAAAAAATTTGATTAAAATGGAGTCATAAATGAATAAATATCTTGATGATGGCGTTATCATTCACAGTACCCTTGAGAGTGGGGAAGATATATTAATAAAAGACCAATGGAAAAGAGAGTATCATTTCAAACTGGCAACTTTTGAATTGCCGTCAGGACTTATTGCCGAGGCAATTGAGGTTAAAAAAGATATTTTGGAAGGTTACTATTTTAAAATGATGTTTGATTTTTATGCGGATCCAGAATTTGTTAAAAAACAACTTATAGAAAAAATTAAAAGAGGTA
The DNA here is from genome assembly GCA_964633715.1 of uncultured Eubacteriales bacterium. GTDB lineage: Bacteria > Acidobacteriota > Aminicenantia > Aminicenantales > Aminicenantaceae > JAUWVG01. The sequence goes on along the minus strand of CAZWHQ010000040.1, from coordinate 5,185 downwards.
TCAACCGGAGACATTTAAAGAAAAGAAATGGCAAATGGATAATCGGTAAAAAAGAAATTCTCAGGGGAAGAATTTTGTGGAATGATGATTTTGAAGATACGGAATATGATAGAGTCTTCATCATAGATGGAAAAAGAATTACAATGGAAATTTTCAGTGAAATGTTTGAAGAATGGGAAGGCTGGCATTTCGAGTTTAAAATATTGGATCCTACTGATAAAAGAACATAAAAAGATCCATCCATCCTTTTTATTATATTGTGAACAAGTGAGATTCTTTTACCGCAGCTTTCAGTTCTTTTTGGAAGGAAGAATGGCGGCTATATTTTTTCTGGAAATGGTCGATTAACATTTGACCCTTTTCGGACTCACTGTTGCTCCAGTAAGTCTCCGCAATTGCCAATATTAGTTCAGCGGCTTTCCAGTAGCTTTTGCGATATGTGTTGCTCACGATAGCAATTATACGCATCTTGGCAGCCTTTTCAGCCATAGAGAAATATTTCATCTTTTCTTGTTCATCAATCGGAAATTTTTCTAGTGTATCTCCTATATAGGACCGAAAGCGTGATCCCGAATTCATTCCAGAATCATCGTCTTCAAAATATTCATAATGTGACAATCGTAGCTTTGTGGACCTTGTCCATAATTTATTTATACTAAAGGCCAAAGTCCTCTCCCTATTCCAATTTGCGTATAGAAAAAAGGGAATGGCAAGCCCATTAGGATGATTCACAAATGTCCATCCCAACGGTTCGGATTCTTCTATTAATGAGGCCACTTTTGCATAATCTCCTTTTAAAAGATAGCAACACACCTCCAAAATATTGGGAACATCATTTTCGCTAAGATCAGGGGACCGGTGGATGTCGTATGTGTGCTTCTTAGAATCGGTTCTCCTTTTGTTTATGACATTAAATTGAGTGAACGCCTCATTTATGAAATCAACTCTTTGATCAATATTTTTTGAAATATCGAGGAGATCCAAGAGGCGAGTGAGAGAAGGAGAAGCAAAAAGGGCTTCTTTTAAACTCATTAAAACCAGGTCATCTCTTTTTAATTTCATTGCAGCTTCGTGAAGATAATCGGCAATCTTTGCTCTGATTGATAGGGTTTTGGGTAATTTCTCCAGGCCTAAAGAAGCAGCCCTTAGTATTTCAGTGTAATTTCTATCTTTTATTAAGGCATCCAGCCAATCCACAAAAGCTCCTGGAAATTCATGTCCCTTTTGTATAGCCAGCATTTCAAGGCCTCTTGTCCCTTCAAACAATCTGACAGCTTCCCTTAACAGCCTGTTCACAACATTGCTGTTTTTCTGCTGCTTCAAAAAGGACGTCCACAGTTCTCCAAACCTTTCCCAATCAGGCAGATCTCCCAGCGAAACATTCATCATCCCTATGAGAGAAAAATTATAAGTGTAGCAGGATGCCCAGTTTGCAGCATTAAATATCTCTCTGGGCCGGGAGGACATTTTTTCTGTCAGGTACAAACAGCGGAAATATTTCAGCGTGGTCTCGTGTATGTCTGTATCAATCATATTTTCATGTTCATATCCGGAAAATTGTCCCTCTTCCATACAAGTGAAAAAAATATCCAAAATTAATTTATAAGCGCGCCTTGCAAATTGAAAGTCACCGGCCTCATAGAAATCATCGACTCTTCCAAATAAGCCGTCAATCTCAAAAGTCCAACTGTTGTCACCCCAGGCTCTTTCATCACCGTAGTTATCATCCCAACCCCATCCATGTGTAAATTCATAGTCTTTGGCCCGTCTCTCAAACTCCTCTATTTCTTTTATTAAATTGTCTTTATCTGTCTTTATGGTTTTTTGAAGTGTTGTTTTTTTTAATGGGATAAAGATATCCAGGAATGATTGCCGATCGTTAGGAGGAAGCCGCTCTGCATACTCAAGAATAATGGCCTTAAGCTCATTAAAAGAATAGCTATCTAAACGCAGCTTTAGTTTTTCTATTAGTTCTTTTAAATAAAGCTTTTCCATCTTACTTATCTGTGGCCACCCAATGGTATTGGAGCGATGAAGTCAAAATTGTCTTCTCCGACATTTTTCTTCAAGGTTTTTATGATTGTATTGAAGTCATCATCAGGGCCAGCAATGAAAAGAGGTTTGCCCTTATAACCAAATTCTGATGTCAGATCATAATTATCAATAGGGAGTCCCTCAAGGATAAATTGCGATAAATCGAAATCCTTTTGCGGTTTAAAGCCCAATCTTCTTGCGTATTCTATTGCCCCAAAGATGATCTTACAAACTTTTCCCGGCGGATAGGGGACCAAAATTGTTTCTTTAAATGCTTTCTGTTTCAGATCTTGATATTCTTCCAGAGAATAATTGGCATAGCAGTATGTATTCTTCAGGCCAAGACAATATATATCGACAAGATACACGCCAAAAATCAATTTGTTGTTTGGCTGTCTGCGCGAAAATAATATCTGTGCCAATCCACGATCTTGCCATTCTTTATCAATCAAACATTCATAAAGAGGATAACTTTTTGCGTTTTTTATAAGGCGAACCCTGTTGGAATACTTACCAGAGTCTGAAAAGCGTGCTTGTTTTTTCCTTCTTTCCTTATCTTTTCTGCGCTTTTTCAACAGGGCTTTTTGTCTTCTTTTCTGATTAATCGCCATGAGCTAACCTAAAACGATGTAAGCCATTGGTCAATGTCTTTGTTATCTTCGCTTATTGTGGTTAAGTGCATATGCAGTGTCAAGCACAATTCTTGCATCCCATCAAGATACTGAAATTCATGATGATAAAAAACAGATCAATGTCATTCTCTCGGAACTTCGTAAAAAGGGCTGGCTTAAAGTATCTTTTGATCCTGATGATGCAAGAAAACGCATTTATCAATTAAAAAGCACAGACGATATCCTGACCGAAACATTCGCTCTTGAAAAAAACACTTTATCGAGAGGAGAACTCGAGTCTCTTCTTAAAGGTGCTGCCGACCTCATTCGCACACGCGTCGACTACACATTCATCCTTGTCCTTCTTTTCTATAAACGCATAAGTGACAAATGGGTGCTCGAGTATGATCAAGCATACAAGGAGGCCATCGAAGATGGATTAAGCGAGAAAGAAGCCCAAAAAGAAGCGGCAAACGCCATATATCATGATTTCGATCTTTCCGAAGATCTTCACTGGGAAAACATCCGTAAAGAACCGGCCAAGCTGCCGGAAAACTTCTCCAGAGCATTAAAAATACTGGCCGAAAAAAATCCCGAGTTAAAGGATGTCTTCGACAACACAGACTTTGTCCAATTTACTTCAAACAGGGAGAATGCGGAGATTCTGCGTCAGCTCGTGGAACTCTTCAGCGCCCGCTCCCTCCAGCACGTCTCTCCCGATATTCTCGGTGACGCCTATGAATGGATTCTCCGTTATTTTGCTCCTCAAAAGGCCAAGGAAGGGGAGGTCTTTACACCCAGGGAGGTCATCAAACTTATTGTTAATATTTTGAATCCTGTACCTGGAGACAGCGTATATGACCCGGCCTGCGGCTCTGGAGGTATGCTTATTTCTGCCTTTCAACATGTCAAAAATCAGGGAGGCAGGGAAGAAGCTGAACGGCTTTTCCTTTTTGGTCAAGAAGCCAATCACAAGACTGTGGCATTATCTAAGATGAACCTCTACATTCATGACATACGGAACGCTCAGATGGCCTACGGAGACACACTCTATTATCCAAAGTTCAAGGAAGAAAAAAGCTTCCGTCGGTTTGATGTCGTTATCGCAAATCCTCCGTGGAACCAGGACGGCTACGATGAAACTTCACTCAAAAAAGGAGAATTCTGGAGAGAACGTTTCAGGTTTGGTTTTACACCCCGGCAATCGGCAGATTGGGCCTGGATCGAACACATGTTGGCTTCCACCAACCCCCAAACGGGCAGAATAGGTGTTGTTATCGATAACGGATGTCTCTTTCGCGGCGGCAAAGAAAAATCAATCCGTAAGGCTGTAGTTGACGATGATTTAATAGAAGCCGTAATTCTTCTCCCTGAAAAACTCTTCTACAACACTGGGGCTCCCGGAGCAATCATTATCTTAAACAAAAACAAATCCCAAGATCGAAAGAAAAAGATCTTATTTATAAATGCCAGTCAAGAATTCCAACAGCATCCCGAGGTCCGTAAACTCAATCAACTCAGCGAGAATCATATTAATAAAATAGTAGAGGTTTTCTCTTCCTTCTCTGAACATAAAGGTCTTTCACGCAGAGTGGAAAAAGATGAAATTATGGAAAACGATTACAGCCTTAATGTCACTCTATACGTTTTTCCCGAGGAGGAAATCGAAGAGATTGATATCGACAAAGAGTGGAAAAATCTAAAGCAATTAGAGAGAGAATTGGCCGAAGTAGATAAAAAAATAGAAGGCTACCTGGCGGAACTCAGAGAGGACAACTGATGTTCAAGCCCAATTTTCGCTACACAAACACCATTGTGAAAAACCTCACACACATCACCGGGGCACAGGCTGTTATTGCAAACTCCTCTCTCATCCCAAAATGGCAGGTTTCCCTCCGTCGAGAAGCGCTAATTCAGAGCGCTCACTCTTCTACGGCCATTGAGGGGAATCCCTTAACTCTCGATGAAGTGAGTGAGCTGGCTGCCGGACGCGAAATCATGGTCAATCGGAAAGATAAACAGGAAGTTCTCAATTACCTTGAAGCTCTTGAAAGAATTCCGGAATTTGCAGAAAAAAGTCATTTAAAAAAATCAGATCTGTTAAAAATCCATAAGCTCGTTGTCAAAGACACTCTAGATTTTACAGATGACGAAGGCGCCTATAGGAACCGTCAAGTTGTTGTTAGAAACCGGGCCACAGGCCAAATCACCTTTCGACCGCCGGAAACTGAAGATATCCCCCGTTTTGTCGATGACTTTCTCAAATGGTTTAAGTCCTCAGATGCTGTTGAGCTTGATCCTGTCCTCCATGCAGGAATTACTCATTATGAGATGGTCCGAATTCATCCCTTTATCGACGGGAACGGCCGGACTGCAAGGATAATGGCATCTTGGGTCTTTTATCTCAGGGGATTTGATTTTAAACGTTTTTTTGCTCTTGACGACTATTATGACAATGATCGCAAGGCCTATTACGATGCACTGAAAACGGTTAACCCAAAAACTTGTGACACGACAGCTTGGTTGGAGTATTTCTCCGA
>CAZWHQ010000039.1:39520-43621 GCA_964633715.1 uncultured Eubacteriales bacterium | reverse complement strand
CATGGTGGTGCGGTGGGTTGGGTCTTCGACGAAGATGGAGCAGGATGCGCCGGCGACTCCTGGGGAAAACGCAACGTGGTTTCTCATCGACTGTCTAGTTCAAGGAGAACTCTTAAAAAAAAATCATGGAAGTGGGAATACTTTTGATATAGGGGAGAGGCATATTATAATAATGAAGACATTTAACTCTTTTTAAACCTTTTTGACAGACATAGGGTCTAACAGATGAATAAGAAAGACAAGTGGCAAGTGCAAGAAGACCAGATAATAAAGGACTGTCAAAAAAAGAATATTGGTGCATACAAAATGATTTATGATCGCTACGAGCAACCTCTCCTCCATACGGCCCTGCGTTTTATGGGACAACAGCAGGATGCTGAGGATGCGGTTCAATTGACATTTATCAAACTGTACAAGAGTATTCACCACTATCATTTTGGGGCAAAGTTCAGCACCTATTTATTTAAGATTCTCATCAATACTTGTTTTGATCTTCTCAAGAAAAGAAACCGACTAAAGACGGCGGATATTGAACTGGACAATCTTTCCACACATACTTCTCCCGATACGAAGATCTATCTGGAAGACGCTATCCTCAAGCTTCCCAAGCGTATGCGAATATGTTTTGTTCTTCATGCTGTCGAGGGTATGCCTCAGAAGGAGATTGCCAATATGTTGAGCCTCACTGTAGGAGGCGTTAAATCCAATGTCTATCATGCCAAAACGCGGCTGCGGGCTTTCCTTTCAAATCGGGCCGCAGAGGAAAACTCATGAACTGCAAATGGTTCGATAAATATGATCGAGGGAAAATTACGGCGGAATCGTTTCAGGCACATGCAAAAAAGTGCCTCGTGTGCCAGGAAAAAGTCCGGCGGGATGAAGAGCTGTTATCCCTATCCCGAAATCTGAGGAAAAAAAGAGTTGATGCGCCCTTTCTTTGGACCAGGATTGAACAGGATTTAAGAGAAACACAGCGGCAGTCGAAGAATAGGGGATGGAGAATAACTTCTTGGTTTTCCTGGATAATAATTCCGGTTTCTGTGGTGCTGTTTTTGGCCATCTGCATGGGACTTTTTTTATGGTTCCGGCCCAGTCTCCATGATTCAACGCTGCTGGCTGATTCTGCCCTCCGGCGGATTGAAAAGAGAGAGTTTAGATATGAGAAATCAATCGAAAAACTGCAGGATAGAGTTCTCCCTAAACTTGTTGATTTAGGGTGGGATTTGTCTCTTCTCTATCGAGATCGTTTGGAGACTATCGATGAACAGATTAATGCATGTAAAGAGGCTCTCCAAGAAAATCCTGGAAATACCCACATTCGCCAATACATGTTGGCGGCCTTTCAAGATAAAAAATCGATGCTCAAAGAGATTATGGGAACACGGGGAGAACTGCTCCAAGGAGAAAATTTTCAATAAACTTTTTTATATTCAATAAATTTGAGGAGGTATTATGAACAACCGCAAGAGCCTATTGGCCATCCTATCGCTTTTCTTGATTGTGTTTGCAGTCCCTGCTCTTCAGGCGGAAGCGGAAGTCGCTGCATACAAACAATCGAAAAATTTCGAAGAGAAAATGGATACCCTTCCGGGGAAGACTTTCTACATTGAAGACACACGCGCTGATATCACCATTATGGGATCGGAGTCCGGGGAAATCAAAGCTAAGGCCTTCATTGAGGTGTCGGCTTCAAACAAGGATTTTGTCGACGAGTATATCTCCAAAACGGGAATGAAGCTCGAGTCCTACCGGGATGGTGTCCGACTGAGATGGAATACCCCCAGAAATGAATTGAATACCAACGGCAGGAGCAGTTTTTCTCAGTTTTTCCGCAGGTTAACCAGGGGCCGGTTCAACCTGTCCATACATGAAGAGATCCAGATTTGGTTGCCATCCAACTATTCTCTTGAACTCGAGAATGCATACGGAGATGTCTTTGTGGATAATGTATCCGGAAATCACAATGTGAGGAATAGATCAGGAGAGGTCGAAGTTTTAAGGTGTGGTGGCAATCTTAGCTTGAGGAACAGTTATGCTAAAGTAAAGGTTGTCGATTTTGAGGGTTCCGTGGATATCCGGAACAGCAGCGGAGCCGTTTTTCTGGAAAATATCGGAGGGCGGGCTTCTGTGTCAAACAGTTACAAACCCGTTGAATTTGCCAATATCCAGGGGCCACTCACAGTTGAATCCCAGAGCGGCGATGTCCTGGGACGACTGGTGAATGGAGATTGTGAGATCACCACATCCTATAAAGAAGTGGATGTCTGGGACATCGAAGGACGGTTGGATATCAAAGCTCCCAGCTGCAAGGTCACTGTTGGTGGAGTGAGGGATAACCTGGTTATTGAAAACAGTTACAAGGCTATAAAGGTGGACAAGGTAGGAGGGGAGCTGAGAATTCACAGTCAATCCAGTCCTGTCCAGGTTTATGATGTGGGCAAAAGCGCATCTATTCGTTCATCCTATAAAAAGATCGATGTGAGCAAGGTGGGTGGACCACTAGATATTGAGGGTTCATCCTGCTCCGTCTATGCCAGGGAAATCAAAGGAGATGTGACCATTCAGAGTTCCTACAATGAAGTTGTCGTTGAAGATGTCGAAGGTGAGCTGAATGTCCAGACTGGATCGGGGCAGGTTAGTGTGACAGGCGTGACGGATAATGCTTTCATTCGGAGTACCTATAAGCCGATTCAAGTCAAGCAGGTTGGAGGAGATCTTGAAATCGACGGCGGTTCTTCCCCTGTGACGGTTTCGGATGTGAAAAAAAATGTCCGCATTCGAAGCACATACAAAACTATTTTTGTAGATCAAATTGGAGGTGATCTAGATGTAGATGGCAGTTCCTGTTCTGTCACTGCTGAGGAAATCAAGGGAAATATCGAGATAACAAATTCTTATAAATATGTTATTGTCCGAGGGACTTCGGGATCGATTGTCGTAAAAGGGAGTTCAAGTCCTATTGAAGTGACTCAGATCCATAGTTTGCCTGCCAATGCCAGGATCGATCTCCAAACGTCGTATAAACCCATAAAACTGACTCTTCCCAGAGACACCGATGCAACAATAGCCGTAACAGCGGGACAAAATAGAATAGATTCGGAGTTTCCAGTCCACATCATTGATAAAAATGAAGACATGACTCAGCTCACTGCAGGAGAAGGCAATATCCTCGTGTGCCTAAGGACCAGTGGGCAGATTATTCTAAAAAAACAGTAATTTTTACGGCCCTATCCTCTTCCTTGACTTGACTTTTTTTCAGAGAGCATAATAATTCCTTACGCGTATGCAGCAGTCGGAATGAGTTTCTTTATTTTTATCACGTAAGGAGAATTTGTGAAAAAAATTCTATGTATGTTATCTCTTATTTATGTTGTTGTACTCCCTTTATCCGCCGGCAGCTCTGTCCAATCTGAGGGCAAAAAATTGTCTCTGGGAGAGTGGTTAAAAAAAGGGGAGTTTAGTATATTCGGGGGATTAACCAGTGCCGAAATTTCACATTCCTATGCTCCCGAAATTCCCGAAGCGGATCCGGATAGATTCATGAAACCCAGAACGGGATTTGTGGGGGGAATCGGTTATGAAATTGGATCAAAGTTTGGTTTGGAAATCGATCTCCTGTATGTCCAAAAAGGAGTCATGTTTGAAGGATCTGTGAGTGAGTCCACAGCCGGTTATAATGCAAATTTTAAGGCAACGGCCAGGATAGATGAATTGTGTCTCCCCATTCTGGCAAAATTCAGGCTATTGCCAAATCCGACCCCCTATGTCGTCGGTGGAGGGGAGATAGCATATATCGTGTCAAGTAAAGCCATTTATGATTTCAACAATCTTACCGAGGGCGAATCTTTCTCCGGGACAGAAGACTATAAGGAAGGTGTAAATCGGATAGACTTTGGCCTTGTGTTTGGTGGAGGCATCGAATTCAAAGCGGGTCCTGTTCTCGTGCTTGTCGAGGGGAGATATCATGTCGGTCTTGCGGATATTGCCGGAACAGATCCGGACATCCCTGAAGTGAAAAAAGATGACTGGATAAAAACGAATGCCATCGCGGTATTTCTGGGAGTCAAACTTTAAGTCCTCCTGATTCACCCTTCCCCTTTC
>CAZWHQ010000039.1:0-39420 GCA_964633715.1 uncultured Eubacteriales bacterium | reverse complement strand
TCAGGTTGATTGAGTTTCGGGCTAAAATGTAATATAAATAATTTTACTGAATCCAGTCCTTCCAATGAAAATAACCGAGTTTTCCATAAACAGAAAGGTCTCAACCGCTATGTTGGCCTTCGTCATTGTGGTGTTCGGCTCCATAGCATTCACTAGACTGAGATTGGACTTCTTCCCCGATGTTGAATTTCCTACGGTGTCAGTCATCACGGTTTATGCAGGCGCTTCGCCTGAGGACATCGAAAATACAATCACTCGGCCTCTGGAACAGGTAATAAGCTCTGTGAACAGAGTCAAAAATGTCAATTCGGTCGTCTCTGAGGGATTATCCATTATTCTGGTAGAGTTTGAATGGGGCACTAATCTTGACTTTGCAGCTCAGGATGTGAGGGATCAAATAGGATTTTTCCAGAGGAGTCTTCCTGAATCCGCCACCGACTCGCTGGTTGTGAAATTTAATCTCGTGCAGTTTCCCATCATGATTGGAGGCATCACCAGTGACCTTCCAATCGTAGAGTTGAAGAAGTTAGTCGAAGAAAAAATCGCCCCAAAACTGCAGAGAGTCGATGGTGTAGCGTCCTTTCGAGTGTATTCGACTGATATCAGAGAGATTGTTGTGGATATCGATAAGGCTGCTCTTGAAGCCAGAAATATTTCGCAGGAACAAATTTTATATGCCCTCAGTTTGGGGAATTTAAATCTTCCAGCTGGCCATATCGTCAACAATACGACTGAATCCGTGGTCAGAACGATTGGAGAGTTTGAGAGTCTGGATGATATTCGCAACACCATAGTTGGCTTTACCTTGAGCGGGAAGCCTATCTACATCAGAGATATAGCGGACGTTAAAGATACTCTTAAAGAAACACGTTTCCTTGCCAGAATTAAAGGCGGGGAGGGCCTTGTCTTTTCAATCAACAAGCGGTCGGGAGCCAACACGGTGTCCACTGCAGAAGGGGTCAAAGAAGAGCTGGAAAACATTCTTGCGAACCTGCCACAGGATGTAAGTTTCTATCCCAGAATGGATCAATCAGAAATCATTCAGGGTTCTCTCCGTCAAACGAGGAATAATTTTTTCGTGGGAGGATTCTTGGCTATTCTTCTCATTCTGCTTTCTCTGCGCAGTTGGCGGCCGACGATTATTATTGTTGTCGCCATCCCGCTTTCTGTCCTCACAACCTTTATTGTTCTTTACGTTATAAAATACACGATCAACATTATGACTTTAGGGGGATTGGCTCTGGGTATAGGAATGCTCGTAGATAATGCTGTTGTTGTGATTGAAAATGTGTTCCGTCATCTTGAAGAGGGGATTGATGAGATAGAATCTGCAAAAAAAGGTTCATCAGAAATAGGTATGGCCATATCAGCCTCTACATTGACCACCATTGCCGTTTTCTTTCCTATGATGTTTGCTTCAGGTATCACTGGAAAAATGACTGGAGCTTTAGCCGTATCCATTGCCATTTCCTTACTGGCATCACTCTTTGTGGCCTTTACTCTTGTCCCCATGGCCGCATCTCTCCTCTTAAAAAAGCAGGTCACGTCTATTCATGTCCAGAAGGAGAAGAAACCAAAAGACTATCAAAAGGTGAAAGCCTTTTATTTGAATGCCCTTCACTATGCTCTCAAGAAGAGAATCGCCGTTCTTGGTGGGGCTTTTGGCCTGGTTCTGCTTTCTTTTATTCTTGTTCCATTGTTAGGGACGGAATTTATTCCTGCAATGGACTATGATTGGCTTATCCTTTCGGTCAAGATGCCGGTCGGAACGGCCATAGATGAAACAAACCGCGTTGTTGTATTGGTAGAAAAAACAGTCTTATCGGAACCCGGTGTGGAAGCGGTATATGCTCAGATGGGGACCCAGGCCGGTTTAAATCCCCAGGATCTGGGCAGTTCCTTTTCTACAACTGATGCCAATGAGGGACTCCTGTGGATCAAGCTTGTTCAAGAGAATCAGAGGAAACTCTCAAATGTGGATATTTTGGAAAACATCAGGCACAAACTTCCCAGATTCAAGGATATCAAAGTTGAAGCCCTAGATGTGACACAGGCCATGACAATTGGAGCCCAGGCACCGATCGATATAAAAGTTTCTGGGAAAGATCTTTCGAAAATTAAACAAATTGCAGATCGTATTGTGCAGGAAATTCAAAATGTTGACGGCTTGAGAGATGTTTATCACACCATGGAAGAGGGCAAACCAGAATACCACATCAAACTCAACCGCAGGAAAGTTTTTCGAATGGGATTGATGGCCAGCCAAATTGCCAGCGCACTCCAAACCACATCGTTGGGAACTGTTGTCACTCGCTTTAGAGATGGAAATGATGAGGTGGATGTTCGTGTCCGGTTTAAGAAGAAATTCAGAGACAGCCTTGAAGACATTGAAAAAATTCCAATCGTTGCTCCCTTTCAACCTCCGGTCCATCTCGATCAGGTGGCATCTATTTCCCAGGGGGAAGGCCCCATTCAAATTACCCGGGAGAATCAAACGAGAAAAGTTTCCGTTCTGGCGAATATTGCAGATAGAGATTTAGGCAGTATTGTTCAAGATATCAATACGAGATTGGCAGTGGTTGAAGACAATCTTCCGGCTGGATACCGCATAGAATACGGGGGGCAATATAAAGAAATGAAAGAGACTTTTGTTATCATGTCTGGGGCTTTTATTTTGGCAACACTGTTTGTCTATCTGATCTTGGCTTCTTTGTTTGAGTCATTTATCTATCCTTTTATAATAATGTTTTCCATCCCTCTTGCATTTATCGGTGTTGTTTTGGCCCTCCTCATTTCAGGAAAACCAATCAGCCTTCCTGTCCTCATCGGTTTTGTCATCCTGGGTGGAATTGCTGTGAACAATGGTATTGTTTTGGTCGATTATATCAATCAGTTGAAGAAAAAAGGGCTAGAAAGAAAGGATGCTATTCTTCAAGCCTGTTCTGTAAGGCTGAGGCCGGTATTGATTACAGCGTTAACGACTATTTTTGGAATGCTGCCCATGGCCTTGAGCCTATCAGAAGGATCAGAGTTAAGAGCGCCCATGGCGATCACCGTTGTTGGCGGTTTAACAGCTACAACTTTTCTAACCTTGTTTATCATTCCCATCATTTACAGTCTTATTGACCGGGTGAAATTCAAATAACGGAGAATTCAGCGATCTCTTTGAAGAAAGAATTGCATATCTATACCAATCTTCATATAATCGAATTGTCCTATGTTTAAGCCACTTTTCCCTCAAATAAATACTTTAGAATTGGCCCCTCGCAAAAAAGTTGTAGTTCCTTAAAACAGAGGCAGGATGGCTTTAAAAGCAAAAACAAAAAGAGCACATTAAATTATCCAGAGCTTCGAAAATGAATTTTGAGAAGACACTACAGAAATACAAAGAGATCATCGACCATGAAATCGAAGCATTCTTTGAAGAAATACTCAACGAATCAAAAGATTTTATTCTATCCAGCTATTTTTCTCTAAGAGAATTTGTGCGCAAAGGAGGAAAGAGGCTCAGGCCTGTCATGACAATAATGGCTTTTAAAGCGTTGTGTGATCAAGATGAAAAAAAAATCTATCTTCCGGCTGTTGGTCTTGAGTTGTTCCATAACTCTTCTTTAATTCATGATGACATCATGGACGAGGATGTCGAAAGAAGAGGAATACCTAGCATGCATAAAGAATTCGAAAACCAATTTCTTAAAGAGTACGAAGAAAAAAAATATGATGGTGGGATATTCCGCAATATTTCTGAGCGATTTGGTGTGTCTATAGCTATCTTACATGGAGATATTCTGTATGCTTTATCTGAAAGTTGCTTCACGCGGTCTTTATTTGGATCGAAAGAGATTAACAAGGCTATTGATGTCATCGGCAGGACTTACAGAGTGATCAGTGAGGGCCAAATGTTGGATATCCTTTCAGAACAGAAAAGGGATTTAAATGAGTCTGATTATCTGGAGGTGATTGAAAAAAAGACGGCTCATCTTTTTATGTCTGCTGTACAAATTGGATCCATATTTGCCTGCAAAGATGTCAAGCCGTTTGATGTCTTTTCCAAATATGCCATCAATATCGGGCTGGCTTTTCAACTACAGGATGATCTCATCGATATAAGCCCCGGGCTGAAGGGGCATGCGCTTGGTTCAGATATAAAAAGAGGCAAATACACGCTGCTCATGATAAAAGCTTTTGAAAATGCAAATTTAAAACAAAAACATATTCTTCTTTCATCACTCGGCAATAACAATGCGGCACCAGAGACAATTCAAGAGGCGATTGAAGTCCTTTGTAACACTGGAGCTGTGGATTATGTCAAAGAAAAGGCCCATCAAAAATTGAAAGAAGGGCAGTCCTATCTAAATAACATCGAATTATCTGAAGAAGGCCGCAACTTTTTTAACGGCCTCGTCAATTTTTTAGAACAGAGAAAAATACAGGTCAAATAGAATCCAAGAAAAATGCGGCCAGCACAATAATCGCGGCCACTTTGATGATTTTTTGTGATTGTCTGGCCTGAAGAAAAAATGACGCAACAAGAGCTGCTGTTGCACACAATATCAAACCGAGGTAGAGTCCATCTGTTGTCCCAAACACGCAGGGGATATAAATCAAAAATACAGCTGGAAGAATAAAAAGGGATGAAATTGTTCTTGCGTGCCTAACCCCCAGTTTTACGGGGAGTGTTGATGCGCCTGATTGAATATCCCCATGGAGGTCTTCGATATCCTTTAAAATTTCCCTGGCAGTCATAACAAAGAATGAACTCGAAGCCAAAACTATAATGTTGGTATTGATAATGTTGAGAATTACGGCTGAATAAATAAATACAGATGACGTCATCAAGGCAATCAAGGCATTTCCTGCAAAGGACATTGTTTTTGAATGCCGCGCATATAAAATTAAAAGACAAGTGTTTATAAAAACTATCAAAAGAGCAAAAATGTTCAAAAATAAAGCAAGGAAAATGCCTAAAATAAAAAGACAAATTGAAAAGACGAGGGCTCCTTGTCTTGTGATGAGTCCGGAAGGGATGGGTCTATAGGGTTTATTCAGTTTGTCTATTTTATAGTCGAAATAATCATTGAGAGAATTTCCTCCCCCCATGATGCATAAGGCTGCCAGTGCTCCAAGAAAAACCGGAATCCTGAAAACAAAGGATTGAGAGACAAAAAAAGATGTGATTAAAATGGAAAAGAAAGCAATCAGGCAGTTGCCGATTCTCATCAGCTTCAAATAACAAAAAATATGATGAAGCATTTTTCTGAGTGCTATTTGGAGTGTCCTGTTTTGATAGAAGCAATAATGCTCTTGAGTTTTTTCAAATTCCGCTCGATAATTGTCCCGGTAACTAAAACATCCGCACCCGCATCAGCAATATCCTTTGCCTGCTCTTCGTGTCTTATTCCCCCTCCTACGATTAAAGGGATATTGATTCTATTTTTGACCGCCCTTATCATATGAACAGGGACAGGCCGATCTGCCCCGGATCCTGCTTCAAGATAAACACAACTCATACCAAAATATTGAGCTGTGAGGGCGTAATCCATAGCTTTCTGTGTGTCTTCTTGTCCAATGATGTTTAGCTTTACTCTCATCTCTATAGATGTGGGATCTTGACTCATGCAAATGACAATGTATCCCATGGAGATTGGATGGACTGGAGTTTTCTCGATTAATGGGGCCGCCAATACTTGTTCCTTTATCAGAAAGCGAGCATCGTCGGTATTGAGAAGAGACATAAAAAAAATATAATCTGCATATTTCGAGAAGGCGGCTGCCGAATTGGGGAAGAGGATGACAGGCAAATCAACTGTTTTTTTGATAGTCTGGACTGTTTTGTCGAGCAGTTCCTGGCTGAAATGACTCGATCCGCCCACCAAAAAAGCATCTGTTCCGTATTTCTGACATGTTCTAACTCTTCTTTCCAGTTCTTGTGGTGCTTGCCTGTCAGGATCTATGAGTGAGAAATGAAGAATGCTTTTTCTATCTTTGATCAGTTTGTTCAGGGGCATTATCTAGCCTCTTCAATTTCCTCTCTGTACCCTAAATTATTATAAGAACAAAATGGAATTAATCTTCCATCTGGAACTGCATAATGAATGACGCAGCGGCTGACTCGATCACAGTCAAAGTTATGGACATCCATAAAATGCATACTGGACAGCAAAATCATTTTATAATGGATTTCTTCAAGGGCTTCATATGAACCTTTGCTTAAAACGGGCCAGATATGTTTCCTCAGCATACCTAACTTGAGGAAGCGAAGGGATCGCAATAGTTTTAATTTTGCCTGAAACTTGCGCCCTTTTAAAGCACAAGCGTGAATATCTCTCATAGAACTCAAGAATTTATCAACATCTGCATACCGGTTTATCGGCACAATATTTCCCTTATCCACGAAAAAATAAGTGGCCATTCCGCAGTGAGGGTGAGCCGTGAACTCGGGAAACTTTTCATTTTTGAGGACTCCGACAGCCCTCGAAATAGGAACAACACAGGGAACAGGATAAAAATCTGAAGACTTGATATTTCCATCTGTTTGTTCTTCGACACACTTCATGAAGTCTGGAATTGTGATCCGATAGTTATCCAAATCCTCTTCAGGAGTGCGGCCTGCAAAGGAGAGGGGCTGCACATTGATACAGCGAACGACATCGAAGTTATCTGCTGCAAATCTGATGATGTCCCCCAGTTGGCCCTCATTGACCCCCTTGATCAATGTCACAACAAGAACAATGCTTCTCATTCCGGCAGTGCGGCAGTTTTCGATGGCTTTCATTTTTGTGTCCACCAGATCACGGCCTCTTGTCAATTTATAAACGTCAGGAGTAAATCCGTCGAATTGGAGATAAATTGTATCGACTCCAGCCTTTTTAAGGATTTTACAATACTCAACGCTTTGAGAGAGTTTAATGCCATTAGTATTGACTTCCACATGAACGAAACCAAGTTTTTTAGCTGTTTGAATGAATTCTGGCAGGTTCTCTCTGAGGGTTGGTTCTCCTCCAGAGAATTGAAGTGCCGGAGCAGGGTATGGCCTGTTGTTTCTCAGATTTTTCAGCATAGAGAAAATTTGTTCTCTAGATGGTTCATAGATGTTTTCTGATTCAGAGGCATGCGCAAAACAGATGGGACATTTCAGGTTACATTTGTTTGTAACATCAATAATGGCCAGGAGTGTTGAAGATTTATGCTGAGGGCAGATACCGCAGTCGAAAGGGCATCCCCTGTCTTCTGTGCGTTGTGGATTGTCGGGTTCTCTACCTGCAATCCTAAATGCTTCAGCCCTGTCATAGTCATATTTGTTTGACCAAACAACATCTCGAAAATGACCGTGCTTGTCACATTCCTTTTCAATGAAAACTTTATCACCCTGTGTGGAGATCCATGCATCAATCTTTTTCCGGCACTCAGGACAAATGGATTTAGTCTTTTTATTCATAAATCTGCTTCTCGAACCAGTCTACATACAATAATTCCTCTTATCAAGTGAGCGATTCGAGTTTTCCGAAATCAAATCTGAAAAGAGGAAAAGATCAGGCTCAGGTGCAGTGCAGGAACTCAAATCGTCAGTTAAGGCCTTCTTTTCTTTTCAAAATCTTATACCAAACAAGATCTAGAAAAATCCAGGTCAAGAAATAGCCGATAACTGCATGGGGCCAATTCCAGCCGTTCCCATAAGTCATACGTCCGATACTCTGCAGCTGAGCCTCGCCAAGCGGGCCCCCTATTGCTGGCAGTAACGCTATTATGAGAAGATATTTTATATCGAACTTTTTTGGCAAGAAAAGGGCATAGGCATAACCTCCGAGTAAGGCGGCAATCATAACTTCAATCGGAACGGCTAAAACAAAGAAAGCCGAGTTTTTGCTGAACCAATACCCGAAGTGCGCGCCCATGTTTTCGAAAACCCAGTCAAAGGCCATTAAAAATATACCCAGGAGCAGAGCATGCCTCCAAATTTTTTTTAAGCGCTTGGAATATATCCATGTCGCGAGTCCAGCAAATGGGATAACAGATAAAATGAGTATTGGCCAATCAAGGAAAAATAGAACAACTGCAGCAAATGAACCAAAGATAAAACCGTAAATAAAATTTGAAATGTGTTTTTCGGAGTACCTCTTATCAAACCTTCCCCATTGATCCTTTTTTGAATAGAAATAAACAAATCCGAATACGACTCCCATTAAAATTACAGGGATAATTGTCTCAAATTTCATTTGGCTTAAAAAAATAAGGTTTCATTTTAATCGTAATTGAGGTTTGCATTCAAGATATTTATGGGCAAGCCAATTCACCTTAGAATAAATCAACTTTTATGAGAGAGCCAGCGCTAGAATAAGTTTGGCTGGTTTGTTCTTTCCTGAAATCCCTCCATTTTCTCAACAATTTTAGATGTCTTGAGATTTGTTCAGAGAATATGGATAATACTAGTTCAAGCTTTTGTATGGACTGTTATCCCAGAGTCAGGAGTGGCATTTGATAGAAGAGATAAGGATAGATCGCGACAAATGTTGTTATTGCGGGGGATGTGTTGCCGTATGTCCTGAAGATGCCCTTGTCTTGATGGAGACTGAACTGAAGGTCACCAGAGAGCGGTGCACTCTGTGCCGCAACTGCCTTCTTTTTTGCCCGGTAGAAGCGATTGAGATAGAAACGGGAGACAGATCCTATCAGCCTGAAACAGACATCATTCATACAGATGTTGTTGTAGTGGGCGCCGGTCCTGCAGGAAGTATGTGTGCAAAACACCTGGCTCTGTCTGGAGTGGAAGTGCTGGTTGTTGAAAAAAAACAGGAGATCGGTGTGCCGAAGAGATGTGCGGAGGCGGTCGATTACAGTGTGTTTGAAAAGGTCGGTGTTGAACCTCATCCTCTCTGGTTGCTTCAACGGATTCGCCATGCCGTTCTCCATGCGCCAAATGAAAACTGTGCCAAATTTGGAGCCCGGACTCAAATGGAGAGCGGTTGTATCATTGAAAGGAAGGTTTTTGAAAAACATCTGGCAAAAGATGCTGTTCTTGCCGGGGCTAAATATTGGCTGAAAGCCGCAGCCCTGTCTGTTCTCAGAGAAAATGACTTTGTCCAGGGTGTGGTTGTCAAACACATGGGAATAGAGAAAATAATCAGAGCTAAGGTGACTGTGGCCGCAGACGGTGTGGATTCAAAAATGGCCAAATCTGCTGGTTTGGATACTGTCAATCCTATAAATGGTTTTATGAGCTGTTTCCAATATGAAATGGCCGGATTGAGCGATATCGATGAAAAGGCCATACATCTCTACTATGGCACTACAACTGCTCCAGGAGGTTATCTTTGGATTTTCCCAAAAGGGAATGGTCTTGCAAATGTTGGAGTTGGTGTCAATGTTTTGAAGAGTAGTGACAGATCGGCAAAACACTGTTTAGACAGTTTTATTGAGGCCCACCCTTCAATTTTTAAAGGATCCTCTCCTGTTGAGGTCAACAGCGGAGGAGTGCCCATTCACCAGACGTTTGAAACACTTACCACTAATGGACTTATGATCATTGGAGATGCTGCACATTTTGTCAATCCCGTCACAGGAGGAGGTATTGATCTCGCCTTGCTCTCAGGTAAATTGGCGGCGGAAGTGGCTGCGGATTCCCTTAGAAGCAATGATGTCAGCAAGAAAAATTTAAGCTCATATCAGAAAAAATGGGAGCTCATGTTTGGAGAACAATTTAAAAAGATGCTCCGTCTTCAAAAATTCATGGAGAATTTATCAGATGATGATTTTAATAAACTTGCTCAAATACTGAGCCCAAACGTTCTTCTCGATTTGACCGAGGGGCATTTCTCCGGGCTTTTAAAGCTTGTTCTGAAAAAGATGCCTTCTCTTGCGTTTTTTGCCATGAAGTTTTTAAAATCAAATGTATAGGTTTATAATGCTATTGAGTCCCTGAATTTGATATTTATGGCACACGAAGTGTATGAGTTGATCGTTCAAGGAGAGCTGAGACAAAGGAGACATGGAGAAAAAATGAGAAAATTGACGGCAGTCGGAATTTTTGTTTTGTGTTTTCTTTTATCCTTTTTGTCTTGTCAAAAAACCGGTCGGAATGAAGAGGGTTTAGAGGAGAGATCAGTAGCCACTCCTGTGAAGGTTTTTACTGTCCATCGTGAAAACATTTCAGAAAATCTTCACAACACTGGTTTAATCCAGGCATGGAAGGAAATCACGATCACTCCTGATATAGGCGGAAAGATTGACAAGATCTACGTCGAAGAAGGAGAGAAAGTCAAAGAGGGACAATTGCTTGCTGAACTGGATACGCGGGCCTATCTGCTACAGCTAGAACAGGCGGAAGCGGGTGTTGTGGTGGCCGAAGCCAACCGTAATGATTCCAAACGCAACCTGGACAGAATGGAGCGTCTAAAAAAGGAAAGTGCAGTCTCTGCGCAGCAGTATGAAAAAATAAAACTTATTTATGAGGCAGCAGACGCTCAACTCCAGCAGGCGCGGGCTGTTCTTAATCTGGCCAAACATAGTGTTGAAGTTTCACGGATGAAAGCCCCTTTTGCTGGAGTCGTGGCCTCCATTAATGCCGATGTGGGGGATGTGATCAATCCGATGATGGGAGGGTTTTTTCCAAATGAGGGGATTCTGACAGTGATGAATTATTCCCGTATCAAACTTGAAGTTGAAGTGTCTCAGAGAGACGCCTCTCGGATCAGAAAAGGGCAGATGGCTCAGGTCGAGGTGGCTGCTTTTCCGGGAAGAGCTTTTCCGGGGCGTGTCTCTCTTGTCAACCAGACGGCTGATCCCCAATCAAAAAAATTTGCAGTGGAGGTTGTGCTTGAAAATCACGATTTGCTTCTTAAGCCAAACACTTTTGGAGATGTCACTTTTTTTATTGGTGTTCACGAAGATGTGCTTGTCATTCCTCTAAAAGCGTTCCTGGAGAAGAGCTATGTTTTTATTGTTCAAGGTGAAACTGTGAAAAAAGTCAGTGTGACATTAGGCTTTCAAAATCCAGATTTTGCAGAAGTGACAGCTGGTCTCAAAGAAAGAGATCAAGTCATTATTGAAGGAAATTTTGGCCTCGAGGAGGGGGCTCGAATTGATGTTTTAGAAGTCATCAAATGAAGGTCCCTGAGTTTTCAGTTAATCATAGAGTGCCGACATCCATGTTGGCTATGATCCTTGTGGTATTGGGCTTTCTCGCTTTTTCAAAACTGGGATTGGATTATTTTCCCGACATCGAATTTCCGACGGTTTCCGTGATTACAAATTACTCAGGTGCAGCATCGGAAGATATCGAAAACACCGTCACCAAACCTCTTGAACAGATCATCAATTCAGTCAGCCGGGTAAAAAAAGTCACATCTATCGCATCCGAAGGCATGTCATTGATATTGGTTGAGTTCGAGTGGGGGACAAATCTGGATTTTGCGGCCCAAGATATCAGGGATCAGATTGATCTCAACAGAATCTATCTTCCCCAAGATGCCAGCGATACTCTTGTTGTGAAATTCAATTTGGGCGCTTTTCCCATTTTATTCGGTGGAATCACAGCGGATCTTCCTACAGTTGAACTTAAGGCCATAGTCGAAGAAGAACTTGTCCATCGATTGGAGAGGATCGATGGAGTCGCCTCTGCACAGATCTTTTCCACAGATATTCGAGAAATCCTCGTTGATATAGACAAGTCTGCTCTGGCATCCCGTAATGTCTCTCTTGAACAGATAGTCCGTGCTCTCCGGATGGAAAACATGAATCTTCCCGCGGGGCATATTGTCGAAATTCATTCCGATTTTCTTGTCCGGATGCTTGGGGAATTCACCACAATTGATGATATCCAGGATACCGTTGTTGGTTCTACACAAGCCGGCCAACCGATTTACCTTAGGGATGTGGCCGAAGTAAAAGATACTCTCAAGGAAACACGATTCATCTCTCGAATTCAAGGGACTCAGGGTGTGATCTATATGATCAACAAACGCTCAGGAGCGAACACGGTGATCACTGCTGAAGCTGTCAAAGAGGAGATGACTAGAGTTCTTGAGAACCTTCCTCAGAATTTCAAGTTCTATCCTTGGTTGGACCAAGCGGACATGATCCGGATGATTATCCGGAGGACTAAAGATAATGCCTTACTAGGAGGGATTCTGGCGGTTTTTTTCATTCTGATTTTCCTCCGAAACTGGCGCCCTACAGCAACAATAGCCCTATCCATTCCCCTCTCAGTGATTTGTGCTTTTATTGCCATATATGCGGCCGGATACACGATCAACCTCCTCACATTGGGGGGACTTGCCTTGGGCATTGGAATGCTGGTCGATGATGCCATTGTTGTGATCGAAAACATTTTCCGCCATATGGAAGGTGGTTCAGGGCCTGAGGAAGCTGCAAAGAAAGGGACTTCCGAAGTGGGGATGGCCGTTGCTGCTTCGACCCTGACAACAATTGCCGTGTTTTTTCCAATGATGTTTTCCGCGGGGATCACTGGGAAAATGACCAGAGCCTTGGCTCTGTCTATTTCTTTTTCTTTGATTGCGTCCCTCTTTGTAGCCCTAACAATTGTACCCATGTTGGCTTCACTTCTGTTTAGGCCAGGAGACAACCAGTCCATTAGAAAAACACAGAGAACACCACAGTTTGTCAAAGTCAGGAGATTTTATCGGAAAATTTTGATGCTTTCTCTCCAACATCGGGGGCTCATCTTGGTAACGGTATCGGTTTTACTGATGTGTTCACTGGTTCTGATTCCTTTTTTAGGGACTGAATTCATCCCCTCTATGGACAGAGATATGCTTATCCTCAGGCTTGAAATGCCTGTTGGCACCTCTCTAGAGGAGACCAATCGTGTCGTATCCCTTGTTGAAAATGTTATACGCAGTGAACCGGAAGTAAAAACCATATCGATTCAGATTGGAAAGCAGTCGGAGGGAAATCCAATGGAATTGGTGGGGGGACTCACAACGAGCAGCACAAACGAAGCCATAATATGGGCCGGATTAGTCGAACAAAACAGGAGAAAACTTAGAGATGTAGATGTGCTGGAGAACATTCGGAAAAAACTTCCTGAAATCTTTTCCTTAAAGTATGAAGCCCTGGATATCAGCCAGATGATGTTGGGAGGATCATCTGCTCCTATCGATATTAAAATATTTGGCAGTGATCTCGATAAATTAAAAGACCTTGCAGATCGTGTTGTGAGATATATTCAAGATACAAGAGGTTTGAGGGATGTAACGCATACATTTGCTGAAGCAAAACCGGAATTTCATATCCGGATTGATAGGGAAAAATCCTCGCGTTTGGGATTAATGGTCACCCAGGTTGCCCAAGCAATCCAGACAGCTTCCTTGGGAACGATCGCCACCCGTTTTCGGGAGGGCAATGAGGAGATCGATGTGAGGGTTCGTTTTGAAAAGAGATTCCGGGATTCCTTAGAGGCCCTCAAAAGCATGCCGATCAAAACGTCATTAAATGAGACGATTTTTTTGGATCAAGTAGCCAGCATCACTGAAGGCGAGGGGCCTATCCAGATTGTCAGGGAAAACCAGGTGAGGGAAGTTTCTGTTTTAGCCAATATTTCAGGCCGGAGCCTGGGGAAGATTTCCAAGGACATTAAGCAAAAAATAGCACCTATAAAGCAGACTCTCCCCAGTGGATATTTTATTGAACTTGGCGGTCAGTACCAGGAGATGCAGAATGCCTTTAAGGCCATGGCCGGTGCTTTTTTGCTGGCCGTGCTTCTTGTGTATATGGTTATGGCATCCCAGTTTGAATCCTTTCGCCATCCATTGGTGATCATGTTTACAATCCCCCTTAGCTTATCAGGTGTCGTATTGGCTCTGCTTATTACAGGGAGACCTGTCAATCTGCCCGTTTTAATAGGAATTGTTCTGCTTGGAGGAATTGCTGTTAACAATGGGATTGTAATGGTGGATTATATCAACCAAATGATACGGAGGGGAGTGGATAAAAGAGAGGCCATCCTTCAGGCGTGTTCTGTCCGCCTGCGTCCAGTTCTGATCACGGCCCTCACTACAGTCGTGGGCATGCTTCCTATGGCGATCAGTACGTCATCGGGAGCAGAGATAAGAGCGCCCCTTGCCATCACTGTTCTTGGAGGGCTGATTGCCACAACGTTTTTGACGCTTTTTGTTATTCCTGTTATTTACAGCCTTTTCGAAAAGGTGTCCTTCAGTAGACAGTAAACCGTCAAAGCTTTACTGTGATGATCCTAAGGTGAAGACCACGCCGGCAGAAAAGAAAAATCCGTGAGAAAGAGACAAATCGACTAAAAGACCGAACTCTTTTGATAACTTATACTGTATCATCATCCCCAGCGAAGGGGAGATCATCCAGGTTGGAATTCTGTCACTCCATTCCCTTAATTCTTCGATATCTTGGGATTCCTTTCCCTGATATTCAAAATCGCCCAAAGGGGTTTTGACAAGAACGTTGCCGTCAAGAACATAGTCACCTTTATAATGAAAAATGGAACAACCTCCATATAAGTTGAGTGTGAAATTTTTGCCGGATAAAGTTGCCCATCGTGCCAGAGGCGAGATAATCACTGAACTGAGATTGATTTCACCCTCAGCCTCGACCTCTAATTCAACGAGCGGATAACCAAAAAAGCTGATGGATTGGATTGCATCCAGGGAGTAGGGAAGATGGAAGCTGTAAACCTGTCCTTTTAACCCCAAGAAAAAATTGCTGTGGCCAATTTTGTACCAGATAGATAAATCTAAAGACTTTCCAGATGATGTAAGATCTATGTCGGATCGAAAGGCCGAGAGAGCAGTTCCAGGAAGAAGAGTATCGACAATATGGTACAGTTCATCTCCAATAATTCTTTCGCTTTCTTTTTCGACTGAGGTGATAAATGGAGACAGGCTCCATCCCCCATATGAGATCTGAATCTCAAATTTTTCTGCGTGCAGATGGAGTGTGAGTATAAAAATTGTCAGTATAATCGGAATGATATTTTTATCCATCTCGTTAATTTAGCACATTAAAATTCAAAATAAAAATCTTGATTTTAAGAAGCATCTTTTTATCGAATGGAATCAATGGCCCTCTTTTGCGGAATACATTGCATATCGATTTTAATCTTCTTATAATCTAAGTATCCTATGCTTTTAAGTCTATATTTGCACCCTTCTCAATAAATACAATGAAACCTGTTTCTCGCCACAAGGTCGTTTTAGGAAAAAACAGTGGATTTTGTTTTGGAGTAAAAAGAGCGATCGATCTGGCTTTGAAAACAGAAGAAAAAGTCTATACATTGGGGCCGCTTATTCATAATCCCCAAGTTATTGCTCAGCTTGAGCAGAAGGGAATTGTAGCGATCGATTCTATCGACGATGTCGAGAGAGGAAAAATAATCATCCGTGCACATGGTATTCCAAGATCAGTGATAGCGAGAGCTAGAAAAAAAGAGATTTCAGTTATAGATGCTACCTGTCCTTTTGTACAGAATGTGCAACAAATTGCAGAATCATTAAGCCGTGATGGCTATCAGGTTGTTATTGTTGGTGAGGCCAATCATCCTGAAATAATAGGGATTGCGGATCGGGTGAAAAATCCTATTATTATTGAGGACATTTCTGAAGTCTCAGAAATAGAAAGTTTCGAAAAAATTGGTGTAGTGGCTCAAACCACTCAATCAGAAGAGAATTATAAAAAAATAATTCATGAACTTAGAAAACATTCAAAAAAAGTAAAAGTTTTCAATACCATTTGTAATGCCACAAAAAAAAATCAAAATGCTGCAAAAGAGCTGGCAAAAAATTCTCACTTGATGATTGTAGTTGGTGGATATAACAGTGGAAACACAAGACGCTTGGCAAAATTGTGTTCAGAAATTGTTGAAACAAAACATATAGAAATTGCAGATGAACTCAAAAGTGAATGGTTTAAAAAAAAAGAAATCATCGGTGTAACCGGGGGAGCGTCTACACCCGATTGGATAATTCATGAGGTCATCAAGCGCATCGAAAAGGAGTTTTGATTTTCTTCTGAAATAATAAATGGCTCTTGACAAAGAGGTTGATAAAAATTATGTTTATGGTAACCAATATTGGTAACCATAAACATGAAAGAGGATATTCCCCTTCAAATTCTCGAAATCCTAAAATCCGCACCCCCTGGCCTCCAGACTGAAGAAATTGCCCAAAAGCTGGGTTTGACCCGCCATACCGTCGCCAAATATCTGGAAGTTCTTCATGCGGGTGGATCTGTCCATTTTAAAAAGGTGGGACGTTCTAAGTTGTGGAAAGAACTATCCACTTCTGTGGCCACAAGAATCTTGAGTATTAATGATCTGGACAACATCCTTGGAATTGTCGAAAAAATCGAAAAGACACACGGCCAGACAGATCCGAAGCGTATGGATTATCTCAAAGAAACGGCCATTTACCATATTCAACAGGGAGATCCGCTGATGAATCTTGGGGCCGAGATGGATGGAAAACTGGTCGGTTTTGTATTTGCTGAAGCCCGGTTGTGGGAATTTGGATTGGCAGAAAAAGCGGGCTGGATTAAGGTGCTCGGGATTGACCCTGATTATAAGGGAAGAGGGATTGGACGGAAACTGGGAGAGACACTCCTTATTCATTTTGAGCGGAAGAAAGTCAGAAAAGTCAGAACGCTGGTTAATTGGTACGATGGAGAAATGATTTCCTATTTCAAGTCCCTGGGTTTTGATATCCTCAACATGATTCCATTAGAAAAGGACCTGAAAAATGATAGACAAATTACAAGGAAGGATAAAAGATGAGGTACGCAGAGACGGGATTTAATTTAGAAGTTGATCTTAGCCGGGGAAGCATTGAGAGGGCAGCAACAGACCCAAAGGAAACCGAGCTTTATCTTGGGGGGCTCGGTACAAACGCCAAAATATTATGGGACAGGATTCCCCCTGAAGTTGATCCTTTTTCTCCTGATAATCTGCTCATATTTGCCGCCGGTCTATTATGCGGAACACCAGCCACTGGCTGCAATCGTACCATTGTTTCTACGATTTCTCCTCAAACCAAGCTCATGGCCTTTTCAATGATGGGCGGATTTTGGGCACCGGAATTGAAGTATGCTGGTTATGATAAAGTGATTTTTAGCGGTAAATCCCCCAATTTGGTCTATTTGTGGATCAACAACGGCAAAGTCGAAATTCGTGATGCCGCTTATCTGAAGGGAAAAGGTGCCATAGAAACTGAAGAACTCATTCGACAGGAGCTGAATGAGCCGAAAGCGCAGGTGGCAGCCATTGGACTGGCGGGTGAAAACAGGGTGTATTTTGCTTCTATCGAACAGGGGCGGTCAAGTGCCAGCCGTGGTGGAATTGGTGCCGTTATGGGAGACAAGGGATTAAAGGCTATTGCTGTCCGGGGAACGGGGGATGTTAATGTTGCCCAACCGGAGGAATTCCTTTCTCTCTGCAATGAGGTGCTGGAATATATAAAAGTCAGAGAAGATAATCCAATTCCCGGGGTTATGCCCATTTTGGCCGGGCTTGGATCTCCGCAGGAGATGAGAATCCATGATGAAAAGTGGCACACCGAGAGTTTCATGTGGGGAAATTCCCGCCTCCGCAGAAAAGACTTTTGGACTGAGGAAGTCGAAAAGAAATGGACAGAGACGATGGAAAATGCACGAACGCGGCTCATCAGTTGTTATAACTGTCCGATGAAATGCGGGGCAACAATTTCCATACCAGGACTTCAAACATACATGATGAAATGCTTCTCGAAACTGACATACACAATGGCCGCCATGTCAGACCTTGATTTTGGATTAAAAATAGCTCAGCGTGCCACCGAGTATGGGGTTGATGCTTTTTCAACTCCACAAGTCATGGCTTTTGCCCTCGAACTCTATGAAAATGACATTTTAACAAAAAAGGATATGCCCGGACTGCCGGCCGATAATGAAGAGAGATTTTATTGGTTGCTTGACAAAATTGTCCGGAGGAAAGGCATAGGTGATATCCTGGCCAATGGAACTTATTGGGCAGCCAAGGAGATTGGTAAGGGCGCAGAGGAATACGCTCATAACAATATTAAAAAACATGAACAGCTGCCTCTCAAACTGTCCATGCTGAATCCCATCTATTTCCTGATGTATTCTACAGGGGAGAAGATCAATATTACCCAAATAGAAGGGCAGTTTCCCCAAATGCCTTTTCCTACAAGAGAGGAAAGAGAAGAGTTCGTGAAGGATTGGATCCAGGTCCCAAATGATAAGTTCAAGCAGTATTTTCTGGATTGGGAGTTCCGGGGAGAAAATTCATTTCCCTATTATCCAACTGTTGAAATGTGTTGTGATATCGTAGATTGGCAGGAGAGAATGCACTACATCGATGATGCACTCGGGATGTGCTCAGGTTTATCTTCATTTCCCCTGAAACCCCCCTATCATATTCACAATTACCCGAAATTTATCTCTTCAGGGGCCGGGATTGAAATGGATGAATCCCAACTCACTCAAGCCTCAAAGAGGTACCGTACATTAGTGCGCGCCATTAATATAAGAAGAGGCATGAGGAGAAAAGATGAGAAACCTCCAGAGAACCATTGGAAAAAAAGATTTCCTGAACTTGAAAAGAAGCTTTTAGATGAATACTACAAACTCAAAGGGTGGAACAAAGAGGGGATTCCTACGAAAAAATCTTTACATGAATTGGGCTTGGAATTTGTGAGTGAAGATTTTGTACAGAGGGGAATCCTGGCGGAGAAGAAATAATGCCGGAGAAGGGTGCTGTTGTGGGTGAGAAAAAAAAGAAATTAACCAAAATAATAAAAGTTGATCTTGATAAATGTAATGGTTGCAGGGCATGTGAGGTCATCTGCTCTGCCTTTCACGCTGTGCCAAAATACAGCAGCAATAATCCAGCGAGGTCTCGTATCCGAGTGATTCATGAGCCTCTGAGAGATGTTTATGTCCCGATCCGTGCTGGTGATTATACTCCAGCCGAATGTACTGGCAGACATACGTATACGATTAATGAAAAGGAATATGATGAGTGCAGCTTCTGCGGAGTGTCCTGTCCGTCCAGGGATATTTTTAAGGAACCAGATTCCGGCCTCCCGCTGAAATGCGATATGTGTGAAAGCGATCCTCCATTGGAAAAGCCGATGTGTGTTCAATGGTGTATAGCTGATGCTTTAACTTACGAAGAAAAGGAAGTTGATGTGGTAGAAGAGGAGAAACGGGAGGAACTGGAAATTGCATTAGAATCTCTAGAAAATAAATACGGATTACAAAAGATATTGGATTCATTTGCCCGATTGTCAATGTCAAAGAAGGGCTCCAAACAGAAGGCGAAAGAAGAGGATTGAATTGAGTTTGAAGACAGTTGCCCCTTCCAAGGAAATTATAGACGTCATTAAAGAATGTGGTGGAGAAGCATTTAAACTATGCTATCAGTGCGGATTATGTGATACCGTTTGTCCCTGGAACAGGGTTAAATCCTTTAGCATGCGCAAGATTGTCCGACAGGCTGCCTTTGGATTGACAGAGATAGAAGCTGAGGACATGTGGTTGTGCACGACCTGCGGAATATGCCCCCAGCAGTGTCCCAGGGACGTAAAACAGATAGAATCAGGTGTATCCTTGCGCAGGATAGCTACGGAATACGGTGTTTTTCCTCCGTGTGCTAAACCAGTATCCGCTGTAAGCACAAGCCTTAAAAACGAAGGCAATCCCTTTAATGAACCGCGGGAAAAAAGAGCGGAGTGGGCGGAAGGTTTTTCTGTCAAGACCTTTTCCGAGGGAATGGATTATTTGTATTTTTCCGGCTGCTATCTCTGTTATGATCCGAGGTTGATAAAAGTAGCCAGAGCCACATCCAATATCCTCAACCTGGCGGGAGTTGATTTTGGGATATTGGGTTCCAAAGAAAGTTGCTGTGGAGAAAGTATCCGCAAGACCGGAGATGAGGAATTATTCAGACGCCTGGCCAGGGAAAACATAAAAACGTTTATTGAAAATGGAGTAAAGAAAATCCTTGTGTCTTCCCCTCACTGCTTTCACACGTTCAAAAACGAGTATCCCGAATTTATGGTAAATTTTGAGGTGGTCCATATTTCCCAATATATGCTCGAACTCATTTATGAGGGAAAGCTTAATTTTTCCAAGGAATATAAAAAGAAAGTGACCTATCATGATCCATGCTATTTGGGCCGGCACAATGGCATCTACGACGAACCCAGAGAGGTGTTAAATAAGATACCGGGTTTAGAGCTGATCGAGATGGCTGAATCGAGGGAGGAGAGTCTCTGTTGCGGAGGGGGAGGAGGGCGAATCTGGATGGAAACACTAAAAAAAGAAAGATTCTCCGATCTCAGGGTGGACCAGGCTCTTTCGGTCGGAGCTGAAGTTCTGGTGACGTCCTGTCCATACTGCATTACAAATTTTGAGGAAAGCCGACTAAGCCTGCCGGAGAGTGCGGCCATCGAGGTTAAGGACATTACAGAGATTATTTGGGAAGTCCTTGAGCAAGCCGAAGAAACACAATGAGGTCATCGAGAATTGGATAAAGAAGCTGTTCAGGGACAATTGGCAAATGGGCTAACGGACAAAAATTTTGGAGATGTTTTAGTTGTTGGGGGAGGAATCAGCGGTATTCAAGCTGCTCTTGACATGGCTACGGCCGGTTTTAAAGTATACTTGATCGATAAATCACCTACTATCGGCGGTAAAATGGCCCAGCTTGATAAGACCTTTCCCACGAATGACTGCTCCATGTGTATCGAATCTCCCAAATTTATTGAATGTGACAGGAATCCCAATATAGAGATTTTAACTTATACTGAAGTTGACAGCGTAGAAGGGGAAGCAGGAGACTTCACGGTCACCCTGGTTAAAAAGCCCAGATACGTTCTGGAGAACAAATGCATTGGTTGTACGGTCTGTGCAGAGTATTGTCCGGTTAATGTCCCTGATCCGTTTAATCAAAACTTGTCGACGAACAAGGCTATCCATATATACTTCTCTCAAGCCGTTCCTCTGGTGACGTATATAGATGAAAACTGCCTTTTTCTCAAAGACAAAAAATGTATGATCTGCCAGGGAGTCTGTAAGCACAATGCTATAGATCTTCATCAAAAGGCAGAGAGGGTAGAGATCAAGGTGGGGGCCATTGTCCTGTCGCCGGGTTATGAGACTTTTGATCCTCAGCTCCGGGGCGACTATGGATATGGAACAATGGAGAATGTGGTTACCAGTCTAGACTTTGAACGGCTCCTCTGTGCAACAGGCCCACACGAAGGTGAGATATTGCGCCCCTCGGATAAACAACATCCCCAAAAAATCGCCTGGATTCACTGCGTTGGTTCCAGGGAGGTGATCCCAGGCGGAAACAGCTATTGTTCCGCGGTTTGCTGTTCCTATATCCAGAAGCAGGTGATTTTGGCAAAGGACCATGTTACGGACATGCAGGCGACAATATTCCATAACGATATACGATCTTTTGGCAAGGATTTCGAGCGATTCTACCAAAGAGCAGAGAAACTTCCAGGAGTAACATTTATTAGAAGCTACGTATCGATAGGAAAGGAGATCCCTGAAACAAAAAATGTTACCATACGATATGCGACCAACGAGGATGGAGTAAAGGAAGAAGAATTTGATCTGGTAGTATTGGGGGTTGGATTGAATCCTCCTGCAGATGTCGAGGAGCTGGCTGATAAATTTGGCATTGGGCTCAATCCTCAAGGATTCTGTGAAACCAATCCAACAAATCCAATGGAGACGACCAGGCCTGGAATTTATGCCAGCGGGGCCTTCCTTGGCCCTATGGATATCCCTGAGTCGGTTGTAACCGCCAGCGGGGCTGGAGCGCTTTGTGGGGATCTGCTTGATTACCGGAAAGGGAAGCTGGCCAGAGACAGGATCTATCCTCCGGAAAGGGATGTCTCGGAAGAGGAGCCCAGAGTTGGTGTCTTTGCGTGTCACTGCGGAGCTAATATCGGAAGAGTTGTAGATATCCCTTCTGTTGTTGAATATTCCACCACACTAGACAATGTTGTCCATGCTGAAGAGGGTCTCTTTATTTGTTCGACCGATGCGGCCGAGCAAATATCCAACACCATCCGGGAAAAAAGGCTCAATCGTGTGGTTGTGGCTGCCTGTACGCCCAGGACACATGAGCCTCTATTTAGGGACACATGTCGTGAAGGAGGGATTAATCAATATTTCTTTGATATGGCAAATATCAGAGAACACTGCTCATGGGTCCATTCTAAACAGAAGGAAGAAGCCACTGAGAAGGCCAAGGATATCGTCCGGATGTCGGTTGCCCGTACACTTAATCTGGAGCCTCTGCAGGAATTTGATCTGCCCGTCAATAAAACGGGCCTGGTAGTCGGAGGAGGCCTGGCAGGAATGACAAGTGCCCTGGCCTTAGCCAACCAGGGATTTGAGGTTCATCTGGTGGAAAAAGAAACAGATTTGGGGGGGGTGGCGCGAAGAATTTTTTCCACTCTTGAAGGGCTGGATGTTCAGGCCTATCTGAATGATCTTATCGGCAAAGTTTATCGACACCCTTTGATCCATGTCTCCCATGATGCGACGATTACAGATGTTTCCGGTTATGTGGGCAATTTTGTCACGGCCGTAAAATCCGAAGGGAGGATCAAAAAGATAAACCATGGGGCGGCCATTCTCGCTACAGGTGCAGACGAGTATAGTCCCACTGAATATCTCTATGGGGAAGATGAAAGGGTACTGACTCAGCTGGAATTGGAGGAACAGATCACCAAGGGCGAAAAAAGCCTGATTAACTCCCAAAGTTTGGTGATGATCCAATGTGTTGGCTGCAGGCAGGAAGATAGAAATTATTGCTCCCGCATATGCTGCAACCAGGCCATAAAAAACTCCTTGAAACTCAAAAAGATAAATCCAAAGATGGACATCTATATTCTCTTCCGGGATATGAGAACCTATGGATTTGCCGAGGATTATTATCGTGAGGCCGCGGATAAAGATGTCACATTCATTCGCTGGGAGCCGGATAACAAACCCCAGGTGGAACCTGCCACATCGGAGGGCAAACCTGTTTTACGGATCAAAGTTCCTGATCCCATTTTGGGCCAGAGGCTTGTGTTGGATGCCGATTTTCTTGTCCTGTCCGCTGCAGTTGTTCCCTCGACGGGAAGCCGGGACATAGCGCGGTTGTTCAAGGCCCCCTTGAGCCCAGATGGGTTCTTTCAGGAAGCCCATGTAAAATTAAGGCCTGTGGACTTTGCTGCGGAGGGGGTTTTCTTGTGTGGGACAGCGCACTACCCCAAGCATATTTCTGAAACAATTAGTCAGGCTTATGGAGCTGCCGGGCGGGCCATCACTCTCCTTTCTTTGGATACAGTCACAGTCTCCGGCTCTGTTTGTGAGGTACGAGAGCGTGATTGTGTATCGTGTGGAGCGTGTATCACAGCTTGTACGTACGGTGCCATAGAGTTTCGTGAGACACCCAAAGGCAAAAAGGCCTGGGTGAATCCAATTCTCTGTAAGGGCGATGGTCTCTGTAATGCAAAGTGTCCAACCAATGCCATTGTTTTACAGCACTACACTGATGAAGAGATCTTTTGCCAGATCGATGCGGCGGTGCCAGCCCGGGCCGAGGATTCGGGCGACAAAGGAATCCACACATGAAGAGTACGACAGTGAGAATAAGTTAAAAATGGCCGCGGGAAAGAAATTTGAACCAAAGATTTTAGGATTTCTCTGCAATTGGTGTTGCTATGCCGGGGCGGACCTCGCAGGTGTTTCCCGTTATCAATACCCTCCGGATATGCGGGTGATAAGGCTGATGTGTTCCGGCAGGGTAGACCCGGCACACATATTTCGGGCGTTTTCATCCGGTTTGGACGCCGTGTTTATTGGCGGTTGTCATCTTAACGACTGCCATTATGTGACCCATGGAAATTACGATGCATTAAGTTTGGTTTATATATGTAAAAAATTGATGGAGACCATTGGATTGAATCCTGAGAGGTTAAGACTTGAATGGGTGTCTGCTGGAGAAGGAATCCGTTTTGCCCATATGATGAATGAATTCAGCCCCAGGATAGAAAAACTGGGCCCTCTTGGCAAAGGTGAAGGTTTAGATAAACAAAAATTAAAGTTCAAACTGGAGGCCGTTACAAGACTCATCCCCTATATTAAACTGGTGCAATCAGAGAGATTAAGAGTGTCAAATAGAACAGAAGAAGCGTACCTTAAATTTTTCACCAGTGAAGAATTCAGCAGGTTATTTGATGAATTGATCGGTGAAAAATTGGCCCTAAGCCAAATTATGGCTCTCCAGCGAGAAAGACCTCATTCATTAGAGGAAATTTCTGAAATTTTGGGCTTAAGCCGGTCTGAAGTATCCAAATACCTTAAACTTTTAGCTAGAAATCGGATAGCAGGAACAGGGGCTGTGGATAACGATAGAATCGAAGGGATAATAGATAAACATCTTGGCAAAACCAATTCACTGGTTCAAGTGCTGCTGGAGATTCAGCAGGAAAATCACTGGATTCCTAAAGAAGTGCTCGACATGGTTTGTCAAAAATTAGAGGTGCCGTTAAGTCGGGTTATGCAGATAGTGACCTTTCATAAAACCTTTAGTTTGATGCCAAAGGGACGCCATGAAGTTCATGTATGCACGGGCAGTTCGTGTTATGTCCGTGGTTCGACACGTCTCCTCGATACAATACAAGCCCAAACCGGAATTAGACCTGGTGAAACGGACCCAAATTCAAAGATCAGTCTTGAGACAGGCAACTGTCTGGGTTCCTGTAATCTGGGACCGGAAATAATCGTCGGTGGGAAGCATCACGGCAGATTATCACCCGATAAGGTCAAAGATGTGTTGAAAAATTATGAGTAAGGGACAATTATGCCAAGAATAAATACAGCTTCTGAATTGGAAGAATTCAGAAAAGGTATTTTATCGAAAAGAGATCCAGATAGACCAAGTATTGCCATATGTGGAGGGATGGGTTGTTTTGACCATGGCAATGGCAGGATTATCAGCGCCTTTAAAGAACAGGTCAATAAAAAAAAATTAAAGACCAAAGTGGATATTAGAGTTACAGGCTGTCATGGCTATTGTGAAAAAGGTCCTCTAGTCGTTATCTATCCTGAAGAAATCTGCTATGTGGAGGTCACGCCGGAGGATGTCCCGGAAATTATAGCTCAGACTGTGCTTGGAAAAAAAGTGATCGACCGGCTGATTTATACTGGACCGGATATTGGCCAAAAAGCAGCGCATCAATCAGACATACCTTTTTACAAAAACCAGATGCGGCACCTTATAGGCCATATCACCAAGATTGACCCCAAGAGCATCGATGACTACCTGGCTGTTGGCGGCTATTCCGCTTTATCTAAATCGCTTTTTGAGATGAGCTCTGAGCAAGTTCTGGAAGAAATAAAAAAAGCCGACTTGCGCGGTCGGGGCGGTGGAGGATTCCCTGCCGGTCGGAAGTGGGAAACGGCCCGCAATGCCCCCGGAAAAGAAAAGTATGTTATTGTCAATGGTCATGAAGGAGAAGTCGGGGCGTTTATGGATAGGGCCCTCTTTACGGGAAATCCCCATAGTGTACTGGAAGGTTTGATTATCGGCGCCTATGCTATCGGCTCAAAACAAGGATTTATCTACACCCGTCATGACACACCTCAATTAAAAAACAATATTGATATAGCCCTAGCTCAGGCAGAGGAATACGGACTTTTAGGTGAAAATATCCTTGGCTCCGGATTCAGTTTTCATGTTGACGTGCATCTTGATATCGGGATATTCGTCTCGGGCGAGTCCAGCGCACTCATGAAGTCCATTGAAGGGAATACTCCAGAGCCAAGGCCCAAATATATTCGCACTTCGGTCAGTGGTATTTGGGGAAAACCGAGCGACCTGAACAATGTTGAAACCTGGGCTAATGTTCCCCAGATAATCAACAAGGGCTATGAATGGTATACAGCTACAGGGACAGAACGCAGCAAGGGAACTAAACTCGTATCCTTATCAGGGAATATCGTTAACACAGGCGTTGCGGAAGTGCCTTTTGGGACCACAATTAGAGAGATTGTATACGACATCGGTGGTGGAATTCCAGAGGGAAAAAAACTCAAAGCGGTTCATTTTGGTGGACCTATGGGGGGGGCCATTCCCGAGAGTCTCCTCGACACCCCGCTGGATTTTGATGAACTTGCTAAACTGGGAGCTCCCATAGGAGCGGGCGGTATGCTGGTATTGGATGAAGATACCAACATGGTCGATGTTTCCAGGTATTTTCTCAACTTTCTCTCGAATGAATCGTGCGGTAAATGTGTCCCATGCCGCGAAGGCATCAGGCAAATGCTTAAGATTGTGACCTGTATGAGTGATGGAAAGGGAAGAGAGGGGGATATCGAGCTTTTAGAGGAGATATCTGAGGTCACTGGAACGGCCTCTTTGTGCGCATTAGGGAAAACGGCTGCCGATCCACTCCTCAGCATGCTGCGTTACTTCAGAGACGAGTTTGAGGCAAGTATCGAGGAGAAAAAACACACGACAGAGAAGCGAGACATGCAGAGGGAGAGTCTAAAAAATGAGTGATGTTTTTGTCGAGATAGATGGGAAAAAAGTTAAGGCAAGGGAAGGGATAACCGTTCTTGAAGCCGCACAAAGTGCAGAAATATTTATTCCCACCCTCTGTCACTCTGAGAAACTAGAACCCTATGGAGCATGTCGGATGTGCACGGTAGAAGTGGAAGTCCGAGGCTGGACAAAACTCGTTGCCGCCTGCCTTTACCCAATCGAAAAGGATTTGATAGTCAGAACCAGATCGGACAAAGTGGATAAAATCCGCAAAACGATATTGGAGTTTCTGCTGGCTCATGCTCCATGTTCCCCCCAATTGTTGGAGTTGGCTCAAGAGTATGGAGCAGACAAAGACCGTTTTGAAAAAGAGTCATCGTTTTGTATTCTTTGTGGTCTCTGTGTAAGATACTGTGCTGAGGTCAAGAAAAAAAATGCTGTTGGATTTGTTGAAAGTGGAGCAAGACGGGAGATTAGTTTTATTCCGGAAATCGCTGCGAAGGAGTGTCTGGATTGCAAGGAATGTTTCCCCCTCTGCCCGACATCCTATCTCCAGACCGCCTTTGTTTTAACCGAATCTCTAGCTTTTCCTCAAGAGTTTTCCCAAAGCAGTTCTCTTTCAAAAAAATAACACCTTTTTTCAAAGCTTTTTTTGATGGACTTGAGAAGAATTGATCTTTACTTGAAAAATATGGATATTGGTTAAGCCGTGTTATATATTCTGTCTGATATTCTCAAATAAAGTTTAAGGAAATGGCTTTAAAAATCGTATTGAGATACCTTGACGGGAAAGACAAAATATCACTCCAAAATGATGTTCTGGATCTTTCCGGCTTTCAGGAAGATATTGAAACAGTGCGGGAATCTACTGGGAAGGAACGAGAAGATTTTAATATTGCGATCAAACCCAATGCCTCGATGTTTATTCGCCGCGATGATAACGGCGTCACAACAGATCCACTGCTTGTTCTTGCTTTGATTGAACGTCTTCATGAAATGGGATATCCAAACCTATGTGTTGTGGAAAGCTCGAACCTGTTTGCACTGACATTCAGCAATCGCAATCCCATTACGGTGATGACAGCCATGGGATTGAATGGGGGTGTTCATGCCGTCACTTCTGCACAGCCGATTTTGCAGTCTTTTATTGCTGCTCAGGATGGACGCCTCCTTCCCTATCGACTCATTGACCTGGGAGAAGACACTACAGATGTGAGCACCGATGAAATGCCCAATGGAATATTAAAAGTTGGAACAGTTTGGTTAAATGCCGATTTTCGAATCAACTTCGCAAAATTCAAAACCCATGTCTACGGAGGATATTCCTTACTGATAAAAAATACATTTGGGTGTCTTCCTGAAGTCAACAAAATTTTGCACTACCATAAGAAGACGGGATGTGCCAGGCCAACTATCGCACAGCTCAAAATCTGTCCAATCCATTTCAATATTATCGACGGCATTACCGCCTCTGACGGTTGGTTTGGTGCCAAGTGGGACAGAGCCATTCCGCGGCAGCCGGGTTTCATTCTCGCCGGCCGCAGCATTGGAGAGACAGAACGGATCGCCTGCCGCATTATGGGAGTCAAAGCTGAACAAAACCCGATGACAAAAGAGGCCCTGGACTTTCTTTCGGAACCGGCAGAACTGGACGGCGAGATCCGACCTTTGAAAAAATGGCGGAACGTACCCAGTTTCATCATCTCGGGATTTCCCATCACTGAAAAATTTTACCATTATTTCAAACTGCAGCAGATGGTCTCCGACGGTCTGGGGACTCCCCCCTTCCGCAAGAAACCTGTAGGCCTGATATTGATGTATCTATTGATTCTGCCTGCTCTCTTATATGCTTTTCATAGACGACACTTGTTTGTAAGAATTTTTACCGACATGAAGCTTCGCTGGAGGATCAGATCCGAAAAACATGTTTCCAGAAGAGTCCGATCTAATCTTGACCGCCTGAATACACCAGAACTTGAGATCCTGCTTGAATGCCTGAAATCCGATTCACGGGAAGTACCGAGGATATATGGACACAAAGTTTATGCCCACGGAAAGTGGTACCATCTCCCTGATTCGACCTTCTCGAGGTTGGTTCGCATCCCTGAAATTATCGAATCGCTGAAAACAGCTTCTGAACGGTTTAACTGTGTGTGTGAAATCGAAGCAAGAATCAGGGTTTTGAAAGTTGGATTTGCCTAAAAACAGGTTCTGTTTTCTTATTGCATCCCAGCATACCTATGAGCGAATCTATCCAATTTAAAAAAAGAGTCCTCATTTTGCATCCTTTGAATTTAACCAAAACCTCTTTTGCATTAAAGAAATAGCCCTTTTCATGCCCGCACATCCCTTCAGGTGCGGATGTGGATCTGAGTTGTTCCCAAAGAAATCACATCATTCGGTTTAACCCAGGCCTTGCCTACGCTTTGGCCATTGATAAAAGTTCCATTTGAGCTGCCTGAATCAATGACATATATCCCATCTTCTGTGATGTAGAGATCGGCGTGATGACTGGAGACCTGCTCGTCATGAATCACAAGAACCATCGCCTCATCCCGGCCAATTGTTATCTTCATTTTAGTCAAAGGAACAGATTTTATCCCACCATCGCTGTAGGTCACATCCGCGTATCCAAGGACCTTTGCAGGGGCAGCTGCGGAGACCGTTTTTCTGCCTCTCAATATCAGTAGAGCTCCTGCAGCAACCGCTGAGGCTAAAATGAAGAAGACCAGTAGTATGAGTGGCCAGTTGGCCTTGCCTGAAGGCATGACATAACCGCCGCCTCCTCCTGAAGAAAATCCTTCAGAGGCACTTAGGATTGCCGATGAAAAGGCTTGGGTTAGCTGGTCCATGTTCTGGGCCGATCCTGATACACCGCCTCCTGCTTGAGCGATTTCGTCCAGTACCCTCTGCTGATCCGAGGAGACCTGAAAGCCGACTGTAGACACGGTGATGGGCAGATTCCGGCGATTGGCGGGAATAGGATCATTCATGTCGATCGGTCTAAAATGAGGTTGGTCCTGAGCTAGGAGGGATGGTACAAATTGGAATCTTCCGAGTTTTTTCAGAAGAGCGGCCATTCCTCCAGGATTCCCCGGATAAACACTTTTTCGGATCTGGTCGGCGGCTTCGACCGGATTTTCAGAGCAGCTGTTTTGGCCGTCACAGAGAAGGATGATGGTTCCTGCCTGGCCTTGGCCATATTTGGCAAGGGCATAGCGGGCTTGGTAAAGGGCCGGAGACATCGGTGTTCCGCCTCCGGCAGAGAGGCTGTTGATGGCTGTCTTGAGCTCCTCCGGATCTCGTGAAAATCCAAAGAGGCTGAAGTTACTGCTGCAGCTTCCAGAATAGGGCATAATACCGATCTCGACATCACCTAATGCCATGGCACCAAGTGTGCTGAGAACCTTTTCGAGTTCTTCGGGTAGATCGACCTGAATGACACCCTCTTTGATCTGATCCAAAACAGCCTGTCGTTCCTCCAGTTTTTTATCAATCATCTTTTGAATATCATTTACGGTCAACTTTTTCCCGTCGACAAAAAACGGGACACCTTTCTCAGCTAGAATTTTAAGAGCGGCCAGATTCTCCGGGGAGTCATCGGCTAATTTTTTCTGGAACTCCGCATCCCGGATTTTTCCTTCATTGA
Source organism: uncultured Eubacteriales bacterium (assembly GCA_964633715.1). Taxonomy (GTDB): domain Bacteria; phylum Acidobacteriota; class Aminicenantia; order Aminicenantales; family Aminicenantaceae; genus JAUWVG01. The sequence goes on along the minus strand of CAZWHQ010000039.1, from coordinate 9,235 downwards.
TACCGGCAATAAAAGACTGAAACATGGACCACTTTGCCTTGTAGGCATTTTCCATGTTGGCACCCCAGTACATCGAGCTTTGGTTCCACTGTTCATTCTTATCAAGAGACCAACGGTTCCAGGTCCTTTCGAACATCATTCTGTAATAGGTGAATTCGTTCACACTCATCTTGCCTGTATTTGGAACAGAAAACTCGCTTCCTGGAATGTTTGAATAGGGGTCAACATAGGAAAAATCGGAGGGGATAGACTGATTCCCCCCCTGGATTTCCCCACTGTCACGAGCTGCATTGTATTTTCCTCTCATGGCTTGATACATCTGCTGCATACGCGTGTGGGCGATGATCTGACTTTTAGGGATAGTCTGGTGTTCTGTAAAAGGAACTTCGATATAATCTCCTCCCATCCGCTGCCAGCGTGTTGTCTGTTTTTCGACAACAAGATTTCCGTTAGCATCAAAAGACGTTGTGGAATCCCCATAGGTGCCAGGTTTGATTTGAGCCAAAATTTCTGCGTCCGTCATATTCGCTGCTTCGCTGGGTGCATCAAAGTCCACCCATTGAGTGGTCTGACCAGTGTTCTGATTAATTTCATTTGTCGCTCGAGCCCGTGTCAAGTACTCCAACATTCCACCCTGCAAATTTTGATCAGTCGGGCCGAACGTCCGGCTGCCGTCTTCGGAGTATCCTGACATCATCTGCAGAGACATCTCATTGACCTGAGAATCGATGGCCCACTGGGATGCCATTTTGCCAACCGTATATCCGCCCATGGCAGCGAGAAATACAGCGGGGCCGGCCATGGCACCTTTGGAGGCAAGCCCCCAACTGAGACCTCTGACAGCTGCTTCTGCGGCGACAAACTCGCCAGTCAACTGGAGAGCTTCCGCATCCTTGCCCTCTTTGATTTTTCCAAGAACCTCGTAGCCCATCCAAGCATAGGCTCCGTATTGGGCCGCTTTTGCAAACACATGACCCGGATTCTGGCGGGCATATTGCCATAAACTTTGGGAGTCGCTGATAACAACGCTGCTGGGGACTGTCGATCCCGGACTGGGAAGGTTTCCCTGTGCAGCCAATTCTTTCTGTACACTGAATTCGATGGACTGTTCATTGACAACCCATGGATTATTTGTCAGTCTTCGTGTTAATCCCCGGGCAAAATCGTCATGTGTCTGGGAAATTCCCGCGATCAGGTCATCGGCATACGCCTTTCCGTAAAGCTGCTGATAGTTGTGCAGAGCGGCCTGTGTGTCATCGATAACGTCTGTCATCTGACTTCTTAAGGCAGCAACAGCTGCATCATCACCTGTTGAAGAGGCATCTATGAGACCCTGTTTGATCCTGGCAAACTCCTGCAATTGGCGTCCTATGGACTGCTGGCGAACAAATCCGGCAAACTCATCGAATTGATTGACTACCGCTTGATCGGCAGCGCTTAATGCTTGACCGTGCTTGGCCTTGTTCCCTGCAGCTTTAAGTTTGTCCACATACCCGTTCCAGGCTGTCTGCTCCAGCCTGATACCTGCCCCTTCCAGAACCTCCTGGTATCGGGGGCCGTATTTTGACAAAAGCATGGCCGTGTCATCTGCGCTTGAGGTCGCGAGCCCCTTTTCCAGGCCTTTTCGGGCCCGGTTCAGTGCAAGTTGACGCTCGAAATCCGACTGAAGCCCCAGATTGAATGCGGGTGCTTGCGCGCTTCTCTCCATAACGATTCCCAAATCCCGGATCTGATCATCGGTATAACTTGAGAGCGATTTCAGGGCTGACCCTGGCTCTCCGGCAGGTTTGATCTTAGCCACATCGTCAAGGGCGTCCAGATCGACAACCGTGCCGGCTTTGTCGACATAGCGCTGGACCCATGCACTGCCGGATTTGGATCGCATCCAGTCTAGATTGCTCATAGGCCCGCTGAAATTCTCAAAGGCCTCAGGAAGTGCTCCAGAAGTGAGCCTTTCGATCGTGTACTTGCTCGATTCAAGACAGCTTTCCGTCAAAGTTAAAAAGTCGTCTCCATAGGTTGCGGCGAGCTCTTTGTGGAGCCTCACAGCATCGTCAGCTCCCTGGCCGAGATAGATGGCGTCATGGTCGGAGGGTTTTAGCGTAAAAAGCCCCCCGAATTCACCGTGGGCTGGAGTTTTTCCGGGAATCACATATTTGAGCCCTAAAGTTTTTCCCTCTGCTTTGAGTACTTCATTGACTTTTGCAGCGATGGAATAGTGCATTCTTTCTACGAGCGGATTGAGGCGCTGCATGAGAATACTCTGCTGTTCAAAGGCCAGGCCTTTCATTAAACCTTGACAGTTTTTCAGGACTTTCCCCATTTCTGTGGCTGGAGTTTGATTGATCCAAGTGCGAATATCTGGACCAAGGAGTTTCTGAATTTCATCCAGTGCATCGAGATTTTTTGTGAATTGTCGGGCTATTAACGGCGGGATCCCCGGAATAGGTGAATTGGCGTAGGCGGAGACAAGCGATTGTGTGGGGTCTGGGACCGGTGTTTGGGGTTGACTGGCTTGAGCTGGTATGGGTTTAATCGCCGCATTGATAGCGTTTATGGCCGCAGTCTTAGCCTGATCGATTTTATTGTTGTCATTCATTGATCCGGAGACATCGATAAGCAGAAGGATGGACAGTTTGGGGGGAGGTGGAGGAGGAGTCTGTTTGGCCTTAGGATCAGGTGGATTTTGAGCTGTCGTATCGCCTTGAGCCGCTTGAAGCCCAATGGGCTTCGGTAACAGAACGAAAACAAAAAACAGCAGCAAAATTCCCAGTCCAGCAGCCTTACAGAGAAGTTTATTTCTTTGATGGAAAAAGGAAGGGGAATGTCTGTTTAATGGATGTATCATAAATGGCCTCCCCGTATTAATTCTCCCAGGAAACACATCTTTATTTCACTATTTAAGGACCTGTCCAAGCCCTTTGAAAGCTTATATCACAGGTCAATTTTGAAAGACTTCATTTGTCTTGTTCCTTATAATGGAGGAATATTTTGAGATCTCTGTGGCTGTTTTCTGCTGGTAGAAGAGTCAAGTCATACCCAAACTGGATGTTTCTCAAGAGCCCTCGTTTTGCATTCTTTGTGCTCTATGTGTAATATATTGTGCTTAGGTCAACAAAAATCTGCTGGCGGATTTGTGGGCTGAAGAGAACGAAAGAAGATTCTAAGCGGACCGCATTATAGAAAAAAGAGAAGGATAACCATTGAGCATACATTTCAACATCAACGGAAAAGGGATTGACACTTATGAAGGGCAAACTATACTTCAAGCTGTTTTAAAAACCGGCATTTACATCCCCCACCTCTGTTTTCATCCCGACCTGCCTTCATTTAAAGAGTGCAAGCCTAACGATATCTGCTATCAAGGTTCACATGAATTCCGGTCGGACTCTCAAGCTAAAGGATACAAAGGATGTGGGCTCTGTTTGGTAGAGGTGAAGGGTTTAAAAGAACCAGTCCTGTCCTGTATCACTCCCGTTGAAGAGGGAATGGACATTCACACATCTTCGGATTTGGTTCAAACTTTACGTCTCGACAATATGGCCAAGGTATTTGACGGTCATCCCCAGGCCTGCCTTCAATCTGACGAATGTGAGCTGTGCAGAGTCGCCGAATACATAGGTTTTAAAAACGATCAAGACCTCAATAACACAAAGGATCTCTATATTGAAGACAATAAACCGCTGTTTATCCGCGACTATAACCTCTGCATAGGATGTCTTCGCTGTGTTCGTGTCTGTTCAGATCTTGTGGGGGCGAAAGCTCTTGGATACACAAGCACAAAAGAAAAGGTTGCTGTCGGCACCACAAAATCTTCCATAGAGGATTCAGGGTGTGTGTACTGCTGTGCGTGTGTTGAAGTCTGTCCTACAGGAGCCTTGAGAGATAAAGACATCAAACCCGGAGATCACAAGAAGGTTTTGATTCCCTGCCGGACAGCCTGTCCTCTGGATATGGATGTTCCGACCTATATTCAATTTATTTCTCAAGGCAGTTTTGATGAAGCAGTCAGGACTATCAGAGAAAAAACTCCCATGGGTTTGAGTTTGGGTTATATCTGCCATCACCCCTGTGAGACCGTGTGCAGCAGGGGCAAAATTAACCAGCCCATTGCCATCTGCAACTTGAAAAGATTGGCTTTGGAAACCAAGGATGCCATTTTGACAGAAAAGATTGAAGTGGCCCCATTTACAGGGAAAAAAGTTGCCGTTGTAGGAGCCGGACCTGCTGGACTGGTTGCAGCGTATTATTTGACGGTTTTCGGCCATGATGTCACTGTCTTTGAAGCTTTGGCAGAAGCAGGAGGAATGCTCCGTTGGGCCGTTCCCGAATACCGTCTTCCCCGTCAAATCATAGGGCATGAAATCAGAACACTTGAAGCTTTGGGTATCAAAATCCGGACAAACAGTCCTGTTGATGCCGATTTTTTTCAAAAAGAGCTGGATTTGAAGAAATGGGATGCCGTTTTTTTGGCGACCGGAGCTCAAGCCATTAAAAAAGTTGATATTGAAGGACTGTCTCTTCATGGTGTGTATTGGGGCTTGGATTTTCTCCTGGACGCCAAGGAGGGATGGGCTCCTGAGGTAGGGGAGAATGTCGTAGTTGTTGGAGGAGGAGAGGTCGCCCTTAACGCGGCCAGGACGGCTCTGCGCCTCGGAGCAGAAAAGGTTGTTCTTGCTTGTCTGGAGAGAAGAGACAAAATGCCGGCCTTTGAATGGGAAATCGAAGAAGCGGAAAAGGAGGGAATCGTTCTTCAATCAGGTTGGGGTGTTAAGAAAATCTTGGGCGACGGCACGAGTGTATCAGGCGTCGAGCTTGTGGGATGTGTCTCTGTGTTTGACGGGGGGGGCTATTTTTGTCCCGTCTATGATGAATCGAGTACGGCCTTTATCGAGGCAAACAATGTCATTTTTGCCGTAGGACAGAAACCGGACGTGAACTATCTTTCTTCAGACAAAGGGATTCAAATTCAGGAAGACAACACAATAAAAACCAAACCAAATAATCTGGAGACAAATAGATCAGGTTATTTTGCAGGAGGGAAGGCCAGATCCGGTCGGGCATCGGCTGTGGAAGCCATGGCGGATGGACGACTGGCCGCTTCGTCGATCGATAAATTTCTTGGAGGTCAAGGGCTGGATGAGGCCTGGAAGGACATAAAGTTTTTTGACAAAGGGCTTTTATGGAGAGGACAGAAAGAAAACTTTTATGTCCTAAATCGAGTCGACATGGCCGAGCTTCCTGTTGAGGAGCGCACCGGATCTTTTGCACTGCCACAGCTCGGGTACAGTGCGGGAGAAGGCCAGGCTGAGTCCGACAGATGTTTTAAATGCCATCTGCGGTTTCTTCTCTCCTCCGTCGTTCTCCCTCCAAAATAGCGGCCGGTTTCCTTCAGGAATGAAAATAGCGATAATCTCCTCTAAAATCCTTTCCTTGATATCTTTTTGAACCGGATGGCATTGACATTATCCGAGGGACGGAACTTCCCCGTACGGTTAAGGACATTGAGGCGATGATGAAAAAGGATGGTGTGGTTCAGGTTCTAAAGAAGAACAAGTTGTATTGAATTCTTTTCACTCTGTGCGTATAGAATCTGCAGGATTTGTCAAAGCAGTCTTTACGGCTTGAAAGCTGACTGTCGTTAGGGCAATAACAAGAGCAAGTAAACCCGCGGCAAAAAATATGCCCATATTCATTGGGACTCTATAGGCAAAATTTCCTAACCAGCTGTTCATAACAAAATAAGCAACGGGCCAGGCTACAAAATTTCCCACCAGCACAAGTTTCAAGAAATCAATGGAAAGAAGAGAGATGATACTTTCGACCGACGCCCCTAAGACCTTTCTTATGCCAATTTCTTTGGTTCTCTGTTCCGATGTGAATGAGGCCAGACCGAAGAGTCCCAGACACGCAATAAATATGGCGAGGATGGAAAAAACGAGAAAGACTTTACCTCTCTGCTTTTCCTGCCTGTAAAGGCTGTCAAAATCTTCATCCAGAAAGGAATAGACAAAAGGATCTTGTGGATAGATCTCACTCCAGGCCTCTTCCAGAGATACAAGTATTCGGTCAAAATCATGGGGAGCGATCCTAACTACTAACTGCCAAAAAGCATCGGGATCTGGCGCGATGTGAAGGATAAGGGGTTCAATACTCTGATGGAGAGAATTGGCGTGGAAATCTCTCACAACGCCGATGACACGGCCCTCTTTAAAGTTATGAAGAACAATTCGCTTGTTCAAAACGTTGCCTTCCCAACCCAAATGTTTTACAGCTGCCTCGTTGAGGATAAATGCCTCCATGGTATCGGTGGGAAATTCCAATGAAAATGTCCGCCCTTCGATCAATTCAATCCCCATGGCATCTATAAAATCATGGTCCACCATAAAGTGTTCCATTGTGACTTCTTGTCCGGGTAAAGCATTGTCAGGCAGCATCAAGAGAACACCGATCAAACCGCCGGGGACACTGCTGGTTCCTGAAACAGCAAGGATGTTTGGATCCTGCAGGGCCCTTTCTTTAAATGTCAGATAGATCTGTCTGGCCCGTGGATCTCCCATGGGAAGTACAACGACCTGTTCTTTATCAAAACCCAATTGTTTGTTTTTAATAAAGCGCAGCTGTGTGGACACGATACCTGTGCCGATAATAAATACGATGGAGAGGGTGAATTGAAAGACGACAAGAAATTTTCTCAATGAGACATTGGTTTTGCCGGCTTTGATTGCTCCTCTGAATACAGCGGCAGGGTGAAAAGACGAGAGAAAGAGAGCGGGATAACTTCCGGAAACCAACCCTACAAACACCGTAATTCCTACGAGTCCAAGAATAATCCAGGGCTTCCAGAAAACCGGCTGCAGATCTTTGCCTGAGACGGAATTAAATAGAGGGAGAAATAAGAATACCAGAATAATTGAAAGGAATAGGGCTAGAACTGCAAGGAAGAGTGTCTCTCCAAGAAATTGGAAGATGAGTTGTTTTCTGTCTGCACCGATGACCTTTCGCATCCCCACTTCCTGAGCTCTGCTTGCGGATCGAGCTGTGGAAAGATTCATAAAATTGATGCAGGCGATGATGAGAATAAAAATGGCGATGGCTGAAAAAATATAGATATAGCGGATGTCGCTGTTGGCTCTGATTTCGGCATCCAGATTAGAGCGGAGATGGATTTCACTCAAAGGCTGTAGATGAGGTGAAAATTGGACATTCATCTGGTTTAAAATGTTTCCAATGTGATTTTGGAGAAATTCGGGCATTTTATCCTCGAGGAATTCGGGCGAAACTCCTTCCATGAGCTTGAGGTAGGTATAGAGGTCGGGACCACGCCCATTCCTCCAGCTGGCGTATTCCACCCCCCCATAGATGGGGATAACACTTAATGTCGAAAATGAAGCCAGAATATCGAAGGAAAAATGAGAATTTCTTGGAACATCCTTCATAACACCTGTGATTAAAAAATCATAGGCATTGTCGAGCCGCAGGACTTGGCCCATCGGATCGCTATCCCCAAAGTATTTTTTTGCTGTGGACTCAGTCAACACGATGGATCTGGGTTCGATGAGAGCGGTTTGAAGATGGCCTTTGATCAGATCAAAGCCGAAAAAATCGAAGACAGTATTATCGGCAAAATAAAAGCCCTTCTCGTTAAATCTTTGGTTGGTTTCTTCACGGCTGACCAGCCAGGAAACTAGCGGTGTTTTAAAGCGGACATAATTTTCGACTTCGGGAAAATCCTCAAGGAGAGAGGGAGCCCATGGGGGCGGTGTGCGTGCTGTTTGGATTTCTCCACTGTCTGGAGTCTGAACCTGGAGAGTGATGCGGTAAATTTGATCATAATCTTCCGTGGTGCGATCGTAGCTGAATTCATCCTGTATATAGATCATGATGATGATGCAGCAGGAGATTCCGATGGCCAGACCCATCAGGTTTATAAAAGAGTAACCTTTGTAACGTTTGAGATTTCGAAGCGCTGTTTTTAAATAGTTTTTAAACATACCGTGAGTCTCTTTTAAAAAATCTTATAGAGTTGTTGTGTTCTTTTCTTAATACGTTAAAGACGAATAAATGTTCACAAAGGTTGTGAAGGATAGATCTTTTTTAAAAAAATTAAATGTTAATTTTTCGGTTTCCAGCTTTTAAAAAAATGTCTATAGTACACATATAGAGGAGTAAAAATTATGCCGAAGACCTTGCCCGATGAAAACACCATGTACAAGGCCCTGCTGCAGAAGGACAGCCGTTTTGAAGGCATTTTTTTTGTGGCTGTAAAAACGACTGGCATTTTCTGCCGGCCTACATGCACAGCAAGGAAACCTTTTAAAAAAAATATAGAGTTTTTTTCCTCAACAAAGGAGGCTCTTCTCCATGGATACCGTCCATGCAAAATGTGTTGCCCACTTGGCAAAGAAGGTGAATTCCCCCCCTGGCTCAAACCTCTTATGGAACACGTTAAAGACAATCCAAACATCAAGTTGAAAGATTGGGACATAAAGGAAAAAGGAGTGGACCCTCACAGGGTGCGCCGCTGGTTTAAGAAACATCACGGGATGACTTTTCACGCCTATCTGAGATCTCTGAGGATCACCCAAGCGTTTGGACGAATAAAATACGGTGAAAGAGTCATTGCTGCGGCCTATGATTCCGGGTATGAATCTTTGAGCGGTTTTGTAGATACGTTTAAGAAAACCACGGGTTTTTCACCGAGTAAAAGCCCCCATAATCAGATCATCCGTGTAACAAGGGTCTTGACTCCATTGGGTCCTATGCTGGCGGGAGCTTCGGAAAGGGGAATCTGTCTTTTGGAATTTGTTGATAGGCGGATGCTGGAAACTCAAATCAGCAGGCTGGAACGTCTGATGAATGCCGATTTTTTATTGGGCGAGGATAAATATTTTAAAGAATTGTACACTCAAATAAACGAATATTTTGAAGGACAGCGGAAAAAGTTTACACTGCCACTTGATATTCGCGGCACTCCGTTTCAGGAAAAGGCCTGGTCTGTGCTCCTGGAAATCCCCTATGGAGAAACGCGTTCGTATGCGGATTTGGCTGGAGCTGTGGGTAATCCGTCGGCCACTAGAGCCGTGGCCAGAGCTAATGGGGATAACAGAATTTCAATTATCATTCCCTGCCACAGAGTCATCGGATCAGATGGGACACTTACAGGGTATGGCGGAGGTCTCTGGCGGAAGCAATATTTGCTGGACCTCGAATCGCACAATAATTAATTGGGGAC
>CAZWHQ010000038.1:0-43713 GCA_964633715.1 uncultured Eubacteriales bacterium | reverse complement strand
AAGTAGCAACCAAGAATCCCAAAGCCGTGCTTGAGGCCCTGCATTCTTAAACGGTAGAAGTTACAGGTTCAAATCCTGTATCGCCCACCATTTTATTATCAACAACTTGTGGGATTTCGGATGTCACAAAAAGCCATGTCAACTATAGTTAGCAACCATTGATCGATATCTTGGACTTTATCAAGGTTAGAACTCATAGAAACCGGCAGGTGATGGTGGCATTTCTTGACACAGGCGCCACATGAAATACATACCTAATAGCACTCTCGGGGCAGCCATCCACACATGTTCCACATAAAATACACTCAGGATTCTTCATTGAGCCCTTTTGAACCATGCCATTGACATCAAGACTCATGGGGCAATTCTTGGTACATGTATGACAGTTTTTGCACTTGTTTTTATCGGCTCTCAATTGGAGAGAAGGCCATTTGAATAAATTTTTTATCTTCGTCCCGATGACCATAAAAGGAGCCATCCAGCATCCATAATGGCAAAAAGCCCGTTTTCCCACAGTGAAAGAAAGGATGGTGATGAGCCCCAGGACAGTATAATAGATTGGATAGCTAGCTGGTTCCGCTACTGATATTCCAGACTTGGTTTGAAAAAACGGGTTTATGGAACGAAAACCTCCTGCCTGTACGACAGAAAAAACGATTATGCTCACCCACGGAACCCAGATAAAATACTTGATTAAATTGTATTTGCCTCCCCTTGCTCTCTTATCGGAAATCCTGAAACAAGCCTCTTGAAGCCCGGCACCCGGACAAATCCAACCACAATAGAGCCTTCCCACAAAGAGAGATGAAATGAACAGTAAAGAAAATACTATGAAACTCCCCGTGATGATTCCTTTTGAAGCACCTTCTATTATCAGCGCTGGAGAGAGGTAATACAGAACGATAGGAAAAAGAAGAAAAAATACAAATATTATTGCCTTTCGGATTTTTTGCCTTTTCATTCAATTCCTCCTTCACGTCTATTCTTATTCGAATATTTCAAATCTTCTTCCTCTAAACAATATTCCGTATAACAGCTCTTAGATAAAAAATCTATTGATAAATTATCTATTAACAAGATCAAAAGCCGCCGAATCTGAGCTGTATGGTTGCAGAATTATCGCTCAGATCCCAGGTGTTAAGACCATTAAAACTCCCTGTCATCAAACGGTATCCCCATCCAATCCCGGTCTCATGAATTCCGTGATATTTATGTCTAAAAATACATTTGTTTCGAAAACAAACAGGGCTTTCCCTGTGAATTCATCCGATTCCTGATTGACATATCCGATACCTCCAATGACTGTCAGAGTGCTGAAGGAAAAATGTACTTTTTTCAACGGTGACATGATGTAATGAGCCCATATTCCGCCGTATGCAATCGAAAGCTCCTTGCCTTCATGATTAAAAGTCGTTATGGAACGGTACCCGGATATCCCAACAGCGTATTTCCGATTAACAATGAATCGTGTCCCACCGCCATCCAGAGTAACAGATTGATTGTTGATTCTGGTAAATTTAAGAGAATATGTGCCGGAAAGGATGTTGAATTTTTCCCTCGATTGAAGAAGCTCTTTTCGTTTTTGACTGTCAAATATGCCATAGTCTAATTCGAGAACACCATAGACGCTGCTAAAATCTTTGTTTGATAGCCCAGGCAAATCATGAATTCCCATAATTTGGCGATATCCGATGCCCAATTTTACCCTATCAAATTCTGTAATTTTTAAACCTGCTAGCAATTCAGGCTCAAAAACTAAGAATCCTGATCTATGAATCGATCGTTCAAAATCGCAATCAGCGCAGCCGTATCCTACAAATCCCTTCAAATACAGTTGAAATCTTTTTTGGGGGAAAAATGTGTATTCGCCCCCTATCCCCCCATACCTCATATCGATATCTTCGATATCTGCCTCAAGGTAGCTGAATGACATGAATACAGAAAATGAAGGATTAATGACGATTCCAATGGGACCCCCACCGATCATGGAAAATTCTCCATGGATTTTGCCTAGCTTGAAATGCGGGCCTCCAAACCCGCCAAAACCGTGATTTGAGAAGGGGAATAATGATTCTTGGTGAGAGGTTTGGGCATTTATATTTGCCGTCAATAAAAATATGAAAACCACAATAAAGATATTTCGCATCACTAGTGTCCCATCATAAATCAAATAAAATCAGCTGGTTAGACGAATCGTCCTGTTGTTTTGTGCCGCTGAAGTCTCTAAGTACTTGTAAAATAGAGACTTTCTCAAAAGCCGTGACACTCAAAATTTGCAAAAAAGTGTAGAGACTCATATCTAAATTCAGGCGTTTTTTAATAATCGCTACAAGTAAATACACAGAAACAGCAATCCATATTTGGATTTTTACTGCATTTTCCGATGTTCCGTAAAAGGATTTTATACGAAGATGTTGCTTGATCCATCTGAAAAACAACTCTATCTGCCACCGACATTTGTAAAGCTGAGCAATCGTTATCGAGGAAAGGATAAAATTATTGGTCAGAAAGGTCAAACGGTTATTCGTTTCCTCATCAAAGAAACGAACACGGCGCAGCTTTTCCGGATAATTCATAGAGGAATTAATCCCCGTAAGCACGATTGTTTGATCACACCGCAGGCCTGTCGATTTATCGACGGGATGCGAATAGAGTCGACGGAATCGAAGATTGGATTTGGCTCGAATGATAAAAAACGCATGGAGCAACTCCAGGATATAAAGGCGATCAAAATCAAGATAACCACGATCCTGTATTTTTAAAGTCGCCTCATAAAGATTTATTGGAACTTTTGCGGTTAAGTGATATGCTTTCCCGAGAACAACATCAGATCAGTCGAGTAAAAAATGATCAACCTGAGCTTCTGGTTCATGTTTCCCGTAGCCCTTGTCTTTGCCAGTATAGCCATGATGGCAGGTATCGGAGGAGCAATTCTTTTTTCCCCATTTTTCATCATCATCCTGAAGATTGATCCTCTTGTTGCTCTGGCATCAGGCCTGGTCATCGAATTTTTCGGTTTCTCAAGTGGGCTTATCGGCTACTGGTCTAGGAAATCCATCCACTTCCAGATCATCAAAAGATTAATTGTCTTCACGGTCCCTGCCACGGTCGTCGGAGTCGTTCTTGGAAGGATCATTCCCGCTTTAGCCTTGAAATCCATGTTGGGAGTATTGATCCTGTATCTTGCATATGAATTTCTTTTTGCGGGAAAAGAATGCATCCCCAAACACCCCGCATGCACCGGCATTGCCCGGCCATCCGGCCAAAAGGATTTAACACCGATGATCAAAGCCACTACGCTGTTCGGCGGGCTGTTGCTCGGCATGATTTCATCAGGATTGGGAGAAATGAATGAGTACAACTTCCTCAGGAAACTCCGCATGCCCACTTCTCTCTCCTCCGGGACTTCTGTTTTCCTGGTAGCGATGAGTGCAACGGTGGGTTCGCTGTCTCATGCATTCTTCTTGAGCCGAGAACATGGGATCTTAACAGAGATTCTTCCTCTTCTCTTTTTTACTGTGCCAGGAGTCATAATCGGGGCCCAGATCGGGGTGGCATTATCTAAAGCCGTAAATGCAAGGGCTATGGGGAAATTCGTCGGAATTCTCTTTCTTGTTATTGGCATGTCCACGCTCATCTCAATCTTCACCTGAATTGGCTTTTAAGAAAGAAAACAAGTGGTAATACCATTTAAGGGGAGATCATCTGATAGGGTTTGATACGAGACAAATAAGGAATTTTCTGTAAATCAGAAACAAAATGTATCAATTATTGAGTCATGACTGGGCTGGTATCGTTCTCGCGCTTGTTATTGTGCTCGCAGGTGGATGTCTATTCAAAATCAGCCGTCGAATCCATAGGAAACTTTTCCGTCGACTACTCGTCGGCCTCGGAGGATGCATCTTCATACTGAGTCGTATACTCACAGTGAAATATTTCGTTTTTGGGTTTGCTCCAAATCCCTCACAATTTTCCTCAATTTCCACCCAAAATAAGATTATCACATCCAAAACGGCCAGATCAAGGGCTCAACAAGCGAAACAAATTCCCCGAAATCTCCAAACCATCAAGTTTCAGATAAACTCCGCCCTTGAATCAGAAAGAAACAATCCCTAAAGCCCTCAGAAATATTCCCCGCTATCCCCGGCTGCCATCAAGAGTTCCTGCTGGACATGATGGGGAGGCGGTGGGCGTTCGGCTTCAAAGGTCAGTTCGAGATGGCGGATATTCCTGTCGATAACATTATGATCATCTTTGAAAGAAATAATGGACATCCGGCCTCCACATGAAGGACAAAGAAGCGGGTCCACCTCGCAGACCTTACGGATCATCTCGGCCCAGCCTTTGGATGGCACAGGGGTCTGATCATCTTCAATGATAGGGGGAGAGGAGAGTGCAGAGGCCATTGATGCGGTCGCCGAAGGTCTGGATAACAGCCACCACTCCCGGCATAAGCTCAAAACCAGTGGCTGTGTGGAGGAATTTCACCTGATAAAAAACCGTATGTTCCGGATGACGCTGTCTGTAGCTCCCTGCCATGGCAGGGAGGATGATTCTTGAAATGGACCAGGTGCAAAAAAGAGCCTCAAAGAACCGCTAGGCCTGGGAAGTCTTAACAATAAGCCAGACTATTTTTTTCTTGGATGTAATCAGATGTTGACGATGGAAGATCAATTTTGACAACCAGAGGTGTCGGTTCCCGAAAGAAGGACACAAGGCTGTTCAGTTTTAGGTTGAATTAAAAAACTAAATCGAGTTTAATTCAATTTAAATGAGGAGGGAAATATGAAAACCGTTATGCTTGTATTTATGGCGATTATTTTTACTGCTGGCTCAGTCCAGACAATTACCATCGATAATACGAGAATCATTGAAGGCGAAACAATTCCAATCCCATCCAATCAACTTGTAGGAACCTGGAAATTTATTTCTTTAGTAGGGAAGAGCTCTGAGGGCAAAGTATATCATCCATACGGAGAAAATCTAATTGGAATGCTCATGTATGATTCCAAAGGATATATGTCCGCACTGCTTATGAATCCCGATCGCCCAAAGTTTGCTTCTGGCGATATGATGAAGGGCACACCAGAAGAACTTAAAGCAGCCTTCGAAGGATTTGACGCTTATTGTGGGACATATATCATTGATGCAGAAAAATCCCAAGTCACCCATAATGTGCAAGGCAGTAAGTTCCCCAACTGGGTAGGAACAGCCCAAGTCCGGTTTTTCAAGATTTCAGGTGATACTTTGCACATTGCCGCTCCACCGATCTTGGCGGGAGACATTCAGTGGAAGTTTAAGGCTGTTCTGGTTCGTTTGTAATACGATCTTCCTCGAAATTCTACTTTTTGTTAGGAAGAAAAAATGAGAAGACTGAGCCACTTCATCCTTGTTATTTTTACACTTCTGATTATTTTCGACTGTACTTCTCAAAATAGAGGAGAAGCTCTCCCTGTATCAGAAAGAATTATTCAGAAATGGAAAAAAATGTGGAGAACAAAAGATCTTAATATGATTGATGATATATATCTGGACGAGGCTATATTTGAAGATGTGCCAGATCTTGCCACATATAAAGGGAAGGAAAAAATCAGAAAATTCATGGGCGAATTATTTATTTATTCCCCAGACACAAATGTTGAAATCAATGCAACCTTTTTAGGCAAGGATTGGGCAGTTGTCGAATGGATTTGGAGCGGTACCCAAACTGGGGATATTGAAGGTGTGATAGAGGCAACAGGTAATAAATTTTCCATAAGATGAACTTCAATTTTTGAATATCAGGATGGAAAGGTAAAGAGGCAAGCCGACTATTATAACGCTGGAGGTTTTTTGTATCAGCTTGGTGTCAAGTTTGTATTTCCTTCGGGTAAAATTCTAGAAAAAAAGGAATAAGGAGGGAATATGAAAAAACTTTGTCTAATTTTGCTCCTGGCTCTGATTTTATGCCTGGTGATCGCCTGCCAGGGAAAAGATGTGACGGCAGAGGTTGAGGAGCAGAACAAAGAGCTAACAATGTCATCGCAAAGTCAACATACTAACCTGAATGGGCATAAGGAACTAGTCCAAGGTTGGGCAGAAGCAGTGAAACATCAAGATTTTGACAAGATGGATGAGTTGATGGACGAAGATTATGTATGGCACTTTCCTGGGAGAGATGTTATCGGTCGAGATAAAGTGAAAGCATCATTCATTCATCTTTATAAAGGATTCCCTGACATTCAGCTTATTCCTGAAGATATCATTAGCAAGGGGGAGAAGGTCGTCGTTCGGTGGAATATTAAGGGTACGCATCGTGGAGAATACCTAGGAATTAAGCCCACAAACGAACTCATATGCTATCCCTCTATATCAATCGACACTGTGGTCGATGGCAAATTTACTGAGGGATGGGAGATCTATGATGAATTGGGATTGCGGGAGCAGATAGGCTCTGTTTCTGTTTCGCAGGCAAAACAGGAAGTGGAAAATGTTTTTAAGGAACTCCAAAAAGCAGTCTTGGATAGTGATATTGAAACGCTCGAAAGAATCTATGCTGATGACTACATTCTGACAACCCGCAAAGGAAAAACTAGCACAAAATCTGGGAGGATTGCCAAACTGAAGTCTGGCGAGCTGGACTATCTTGAAGGACAAACGACAGATGTAGAAATTCGAGTTCTCGGGGATACTGCGGTTGTCACAGGTCAGACAGTCGGCAAAATAAGACGGCAAGGTCAGGTGGTTGACCTTCCGTTTCGCAGATTTACATGTGTCTTTGCCAAAAAAGATGGACAATGGCGATTTTTAGCAAGGCATTCTTGTGAGATCGAACAAAAGGATGAGCCCGAATCTCAAATGCGAGAGCTTCTCAGAAAATATATGCAGGCGAGTAACAACCATGACATCGAGACACTAGCATCTATGACTGCCGATGACGCCGTGTGGCTACTCGGACCTTATAAACTTGAAGGTAAAGAAAATGTGCTAGAACCCAACAAACTGGATGGAGGAGCAAATACCAGGTTTGAATATAGGAATGTGGTTGTAAAAGGGAATTCGGTGGAATTTGAGCTCATAGAACGCAATGATATTTCAGATGCATTAGGAACAAAAGGTGCGCACCATTATCCACGATTCACTTACAGAGATGGTTTGTTTATAAGAAAAGAACCCTGGCAAAAGGACGCGGAATCCTCTGAGAACGATAAGAGAATTTGGGAAGCCTTTCGTAAATGGATTAGAGAAGAAAAACCAGGAGAGAGAGCGAAATTTATCGATTCGGATGGGGATCTCATTTTCAGCCGAGAGTCTGGTATTATTATGTCCAGACTGGCAAAAGAATGGCGCGAACTGGAGGAGAAAGAAGAGGTTATTCGAGAGATTAAACAGATTCAAAAAACCGCAGCTCTTGCAGTGAAAAGAGGAGATGTGGACGCATATGTGAGATTATTTACTGAGGACGTAATTTACATGTGGCCGAATACTCCCTCGATTATCGGACGAAAGGCATTGCGAGCATGGTTCAAAAAACGCTTTAGCGAATATTCTGCTGAGTTGAGTAAAGCCATTGAAGAGATCATCATTCTGGGAGACTGGGCTTTTGAACGCGGAAATGAAGTCGCAGAAATCACAACCAGGTCGACAGGCGATGTGAACGCTACCCAGGGGAAGTACATCAACCTTTATCAAAGGCAAAATGATGGTTCTTGGAAGATAGCCCGTCGAATTCACAATCTTGATCATCCGCATCCAATAAATTAGAAATAAAAAGGGATGATATATTTATGGCCGCCTCGAAATCTTCGGGGACATATCACCTGCTCTCAATCTCTCTTTGACATCTTTTTGATTCGTTATTTATAATTCCGAATAATGATTGGATAGAAAACTGTGGCAAGGACTCGCAATCGAACATCACAAGCGAAATGAAATTTCTTTTCCCTAAGTGAGACGTAAATGGTGAAAGAGTCGAAGTGGATAGGCGTTTATATCTTTGCAGCGTTTGCATTGATTCTTTCACTGCATTCACAAACTTCAATCGATTCTGCTGGTGCCCTTGAGGCGGTTGACCGATTCTTTGAAACGTTCAACTCCCGAAACCCCCTTTTGTGGGCGAATTCGCTTCACTACCCCCATATTCGCAAGCCCGGAGTGGGGAAACCCGTGCGTCCCAGTGAACCTAGCTTGAGTGCCGAGGACTATGCGAGTCGCTTTGACTATTCACAGATCATGAGAACGGGATGGGATCACACAGAAATCGAATCAAAGAGCATCGTTCATATCACCGGCGACAAGGCCCACATCGCCGCTCTCTACCACCGCTACAACGAGCAAGGAGACATAATCAGAACCACCAGAGTCACTTATTTGGTAACGAGACTGGATGAGCAGTGGGGCATACAGGCTCGGTTCAGCGCAGGTGAACCATACGAAACGAAAACAGAAAGCAGACGAGCCGAAACTGCAGCCTTGGAGGCAGTCGATCGTTATCTCAATGCATTCTATAGGGGTGAAAGCTCAGATTGGGCTTCGACGCTCTGCTATCCATTTGTGAATGTCCGGGTTGGGGGACTCGACGAAATCAAGGGCCCGGAAGATGTCGCTCGATTCGATCGCTCTCGGTTCGACACGCAAATCAAAGAGGGGCAAATGACGTGGAAATCTTTACGTGTGATTCAAAGCGGTTTGGATGGGGTCAATGTCGTTGCGGAACTCAGTCGGAGAGGCCCCAGCGGCCAGCTCCTTGCTTCTCTTTGTGGTCTCTATCTCGTCACGAATCTTCAGGGCCAGTGGGGAGTGATCGGATGTTCGATTATTGATAATTCTATTACCTATAAATTTTATTCCTATTTTGGGAATTAATCAAACGCAAATTGTTATCAAACAAAGAGACGGGGATGAATCACATCCGGTTAATTGGAGCGGTCATTTTGATTGTCTTTTTTAGTTCATCGAATAGCATGTTCGGCACAGCAAGCATGACGGCTGGAAGTGATCGATTCGTGGGAACATGGGAACTCGAGTTGATCGAAATCCAGAAATCCAATGGAGAGTGGAGTCATTGCAAAGACAGCAGGTTTGGGCCTGATCCTATTGGCATTATTATTTATGATTCTGCCGGGAATATGGCGGTACAAATCCTGGGCCTCAACCGCCCTTCTGTTGATCATCCGGGTATAACATCAGGTGAAGTGACTTTGGAGGAGATACGATCTGTTATCATTGGCTACACCGCTTACTTTGGTACCTACGAAGTGAATGAAAGGGAAGGTTTTGTTGTCCATCTTCGGAGAGGTCATTTATTTCCAAAACAAGTTGGCATTAGTGCTAAACGGTTCTTTAAGTTTACCGGTGATCGGTTGATCCTTACACTTCCGTCAAGAGAGCGGCGATTCATATGGAAGCGCATAAATTTAACAAACGGAGATTAGCCTTACTTCCTTGAATTTGAGGATGCCAGGAAGAGGTTGCACGAGTTGAAGAGCCGTTGAACAATACGTCGTTAAATTTCACGACATATTTAAGTAAACTGTGATTAAAGTGTGACCAAAATTTGTCAAGAATCTCGAAAAATCCATAAAAATATCGAAAAGCTTCGGAATTCCAAACGTCTGATTCGCAACTGATTACAGGGAAAATCCATCATTTTATTTACTTTTTCCTCTTTTTGTGCCTTTTACACACAGTAGAAGTCACTGGTTCAAATCCCGCATCGCCCACCATTCTTTTGCCCCAAAAAGCCTGCCTTGCTTCTCTGCTTTTTCGATGATTATTTTTATCCATTGTGCCTAAAGCGATTTTCATGTGGTCAGACACATCTTTCAAATGCTCGCTTATCAAATGGGAGTAAATTTGTGTCGTCTCTATTTTTTGGTACCCAAAGATAGTCTAGCGCTCAAGCTTAGGCGAGTGTCTTGTGTTTTCGGGAAAACCAGTTAGTGTGTTCAGGATAAAGACTCTCTTTAGGAGAAGAAATCATCGTATTTATCCTAAATTTATAACTTCAGTACGGACGCAAAATCACAGCCGCTCATGTATTGAGATTTTTGGATATTCTCGAACCAATCCTTCTTCTCTATTAAAATTTATGAATAGATCAGATTAGTTATAAACTGGATTCTATTTTATTTAATCCGCCCTTTAAATCGTAACTCCTGCCTTTCCAGATTAATATTCCGGCAATCCCATCAGGCAAACTGATTTCAGCCTTCAGCCTATCTCCTGAGTGGTCGTACGCAACAGAGATCTTACCGTCAGGATGGGGCATTTCTCCGCTGATTTTTTCAATGGATCCAAGGTGCGGCTCAATTCTGACTTTTTCAAAATATGGAGCATCACTCTCGATCCCCAAAACAATACGGAAAAACTCGATATTCGGGCTGGAACCCCAGGCATGGCAATCGGACCGGGTGGTTTCCACTTCAGAATCTTCTCCCCAGGTGGTCATCCCAAGGTTTATGTTTTTGCGCCATATGTCCAGCCAATCGAGATAGTTGTCGCCCATCCCGGCTTTGACTAAAGCCAGATGAAGGTAATATTTAAAATATATGGAAGCGGGAGCAAGTGTAGTATCCGATAACAGCAATATTCCGATTTCATTGGCCTTGTGACCATCCACCAACCCGGCGAGAATGGCCAGGGAGCTGGCATGTTGAGAAAATTTATCCTTTTGTGGGGTATCGGCAAATAACTTTCTCGTTTCATCCCAGTATTTATCCTGAATGGTTACGGCCAATTCTTTGGCAATTTTCTCATAAAGTGCCGCGTAATCCAACAAACCGATTGTTTTTTCCAAAACACTTGCCGACTGGAGAGCCAGCAGCAGCTGCAGGTCCATCAAAGAAGAGCTTCCATCCTCAGCCGCCGGAGCGGTGCCGCTTCTCCAGCCGGGAACCCAGTCGATGAAATTCCAGCCGGGCACATTTTTGAGCGAACCGTCCTCATCCAGATAACTGATAAAGTAATTCATAATCTGCCGTGATCCTAGGAGTTTCGTTTTGAGAAAAGACCTGTCTTTTCCATACATGAGGTAGTCATACAGGGCACTCACATGCCAGAGTGAGTAGGGCGGAATGACCTGCCCTTGTGTGTCGGGATAACGGCTTAAGGTGTATCCATCGGTTTGACGGGAATTGTCCCAGAGGTTGAGCGCATATTGGGCCAGACGGTCGTCGCCGCTGTTGTAATAGGAAACCATCATCTGAATTCTGGCATCACCGATATACTGCAGCCGTTCATAATAGGGACAATCCATATAGGTTTCAACGGCGCACAATCTCGCTGTCCGCCAGCCTATTTCCATTATTGTATTCAACTCTTCAATCTCGGAGTTCAATTTGGCGTTCATTTCGAAGGGGTAACCCGTGAATGTCCCGTAAAAATCTTCAATGACCAGAGGTGCATCTTTGGTTTCAACATTGATCTCAACATAACGGTAGGTTCTCCAGCTCAGTGTCGTGAAATTCTGGTTTTGTGAACCGTTGGAAATAATCGTATCCTGGCGCCCGGATATTGTCTTGCCTTCTATCTCGTTCCTGTTGTTTTTGGCTCCATTCTCATCGTACAACCCTTCGGCATAAGTGATCACAATTTGACTGTCTTTTCCACCGCTAAAAATCAAAGTGGGATAGGCGTTGGTGAGAAAGGATTGATCGAGTAGGATTTTTGCCGTTGTGCCGGCAGGAATACTCAATGTTGCTTTCTTTGCAGGAAAAAATGAAGGGACAGAAACACCTTCCGTTTTTCGTGTTGTGACAAGTCTTTGGGTGGTCCTTTCCATCTGTGGGATTATGGAGGAGATTAAAGCCCAGCCGCCTCTTGTATTAAATCCCATGCCTCTTGCCGACTTTTCAAAAATCGGTTTCGCCTGTTTCCAGTTGCTGTCAATAAAGCCGGCCGTTTTCCAGCCTTTCACCCGGAGGTTCATATCAATTTTATCTCCGGCTCCGGCGGCATAATAACCACGGACACTCTGTCTCACGGGCGTATAACTTTTATCCTCAATACATTTCCAGGATTCGTTTGTGTTTAAAGTCTTGGTCTCATCTGTTGTCCCCTGCAATATAAAACCGGTTCTGAAGGAAAACTGGGAAACGGGTTTTAAATTTCCTTCGTTCCACACTTCTGCCGAGACAATATTTTCTCCCTGTTTCAAATAGGGCGCAAGATCGACTGTTTCATAATTCCAGTGTTTAATATCTCCCACGGCGGGACCTAATGAAACCAATGTCTCATTGACATAAAGTTTATAACGGTTATCCGCAGAAACGTAGGTTTCAAATTTTTGAGGGGCTGTTTCCAAGTAAATTGTTTTTCTGAACAAATAGAGGCCGGCCGTATTCTCTCCTGATTCAGGGGCACATACCCAACTTGCATCCCATTGGAAATTTTGATTCCCGCTTCCAAATTGGGCATTAGCGGATAATACAAAAATGAAAAGAGAAATAATTGTTATGAATTTTTTCATAGTGATATCCCTTTCGGTGCTTTTATTTTATAACATTCAACAAATTATTGCACCACTTTGACACACATTGACCGGCTTTGATCCCGGATCAGGAGTTTGCCATCGGCAAGCGCTATAGGCGCCCAGTTTTGAGTTCCAAACCTTGTATTCAGACTCTCTGGGATGGTGGTTTTTCTGAATCGCTTCTCCATGGGGTGCGCTTTTTTAAATCAACATAACCCATTCCCCGAACGCCATTGGTCTACGATCCAGGTATTTGTATCGTTGCTCAAGGTCGTAAGATTGGTTACTTGGGAAATCATGTCTTTCAATACGATCCCAACAATTACATGGTTGTCTCTGTAACGATGCCGGCCGAATGGGTCTTCAGTTTGAGATCGAAAATACCAACCAAAAGGGCTTGCACTACGGGCTTGGCCTTGCCGTTATAGATGAGGACATGTTGGATGCCACGAACAGGTTGATCAAATGCCTGCAGTCCAAAACAGAATCCCAAATTTTGGGCACCGGTCCTCTCTTCACTGGCTCAGCATGGCCAAAGCAAAAAATTTAATGGTATTGGATAATAAGAAATCCTATATCGCCGCGAACAAAGTGGGCTATGACAGCTCCTCTCAGTTCAGTCGGGAATTCAAGCGTTACTTTGGGAAAAGCCCGTCTGAGTTGATGCGAGAACTGCGTACTGCGCAAAAAAGCGGCTGATGTTTTAGAGGCACTTGTAAGCGTCAACCGAAATGTTTTCAGCTCGCCTTTGAAAGCCCTCCGAAAATCAGCTGTGAATTCAATCGGCTATTTTGAAGTCCGGTATCGCGAGACAACACAAAACTTCCCCAGAGGATTTAGTTGCCTTGGATTACAAATTTTCTCCTATCAAAAAATAATTTCTATATCTGACTCTTAGAAATTGTGCCCAAAATTCGTCAGAAATATCGAAAAATATCCAAATATATCTAAAAATATCTAAAACCTAGCGACCAGAAATATCAACGTACAAAAGAGGTCACTCCTTATATTTTCCTCCGTCCCTTTTTTTGTGCTTTTTGCACACGGTAGAAGTCTTTGGTTCTGTTCTTCTATAAGACAGGGGGCAAGATTCATAAGGCAGAGGATGATTCCTCTCATCATTGAAAATGATCCGGCCTATGTGCCTTCCAAAGGCTGGGCAGGGGCTAGGTTGGGCCGGGGTGATCCGCAAGGTTTACGAGGTGGATCCACTTCCTCTTCAATCATGCCCAGAGAATACGGATACATGAAGCATTCGAAATTCCCTATTTAGGTTTGATAGAGCCCATGGAGCTATGCACCTATTCTCTTTGTTATAGAAACGGTTTTTTGATGATTCAAACATCCCTTGACACAACCTCCCTTGTTTATCAGGTTCTGTTAGAATATACTAAAATCATGAAGGAAGGAGGGAGGCCATGAAATCAAAAGCCCTTTTGATGGCTCTTGTGGTCATGCTCTTAGGCATGAGCAGCCAAAGGGAAACGGAGGATTTTCCGGATTATATCACAAAAAATGACGATTATTACGTCACGCGCATCGGGAGAGTTCCAAAGATCGATGAAGACAACTATAGGCTTCAGGTGAACGGTGCCATACAAAATCCGAAGAGTTACACCCTTGAGGAATTGTACGAACTGCCCATGCAAGAACTCCCTCTGACTGTTGAATGTATCGGTAATTCCCCAAACGGACCTCTGCTTTCCACGGCTGTCTGGAAGGGTTTTTTGCTTTATGATTTCCTGTCATCTCTGGGATTGGACGACAATGCGGCCGCCGTTCGCTACGAGGGGGCCGACGGTTATTTCGCTTCCCACACACTCGAACAAATCAAAAACAATCATGTCCTTGCCGCTCTATACATGAACGGCGAAACCATTCCCCCTCTGCATGGATTCCCTCTTCGCATCCTTAATCCCGGCTTCCACGGCGTCAAACAGCCGGCCTGGATTACAACCATCACTGTGCTCAAAAAGGGGATACAGGATTATTGGGAACTAAGAGGCTGGGACTGTTCCCCTCCTATGGCCGTGGATTCGACGATATTTTTCCCCAAAAAAAGGATTAATCTCAGGGGAAATCAATTGAGGATCGGCGGTGCGGCCTTTGGAGGAACACGGATCGCCAAAGTGGAAGTGACCACCAACAAAGGAAGAACCTGGAAAGAGGCCGAAATCATAAAAAGCATGGATGCCGACCATGTCTGGGTTTTCTGGGAAGCGGTGCTGACTTTGCGTCAGCCGGGAAAATACGCCATTAATGTCCGGGCGACCGATATCCATGGGAATTCTCAGCAGGAAAAGGATCCGGACCATTACGACGGCACCAACGACTGGCCTCTCCTCACCGTCGTTATCAAATAATAGAGCCCTTCCGCTCTGGAGAGAATTGTCAATCCCGTTTTCTGTACGTCCGCGCCAGCCGTTCGGGCGGGACGCCGAGAATATACCCGAAAAATATGATTTTATTTTTTAGGGTAGTGCGTAAAATCCCTCGCTGCAGGAATAAGCGCGAAGACGTGATCACTGGATCTGAAATCAACGCCATCTTTCCGCACTTCTTTAACCGCCGGATAAATTCCACGTCTTCCATCAATGGAATTTCAGCAAATCCCCTCATCTGCCGGAAGACAGAGGCGCGCACAAAAAAGGCCTGGTCGCCGTAGGGAAGCTTGAATATTTTTGTCCGCCAATTGATCGTTTTTTCGATCCACGTTAAAAGGGGGGATGAGGGCCAAAGTTTGACTAAAAACGCACCCCCAATAATCTCAGGAGTCAAAAGGAGTCTTCGTATGTGGCCCGCAAATCCTTGGGGGAGCTGTGTATCTGCGTGCAAAAAGAGAAAAATATCCCCGCTTGCCTTCGAGGCGCCGGCATTGAGTTGGGATCCTCTCCCCTCATTGGAGCGACAGACTTGCGCACCCCATCTCTTTGCCAATTCAACAGTGCTGTCATGACTTCCCCCATCAGCCACGATCACTTCCCCCTTTTTCATGTCTTTGAGTTGGTCCAAAACACGCAAGATTGTTTTTTCCTCATTCAAGGTGGGGATGACTATGGAGAGATGTTGATTCTCAACTCTCTCCCACAAGACCAGATCTTCGCTTTTGTCCACATCCTGCAGAGGTTCCAATACATGAACAGACAAATTCCTATTTTTTGCACGTTTGAGCGTCTCTGTAAATACGGACCGCGTTCCCCAGTTGATCGATTTGAACAACTCGGGGAAACGCTGTTTCATTCCGATAAGGCAGTACCCCCCGTCTTGAACCGGAGCAATCACGACATCATGCTTTTTCAAAGCTTTAAAGGCCATTCGGACATGAAAAGCCGTCAGTTGTGGGATATCTGTTCCGATAAGGACAACGGATTCGATCCCCAGTGCAAAATTTCTTTCGAAAGCCCCCCCCATCCGCTCGCCTAAATCCCCCGGACCTTGAGAGGCATAGTCATACTTACTGCCCAACCAATCCTTCATCCGTTTTTTGTCTCCTCCCTCATAGCAGACCTCGATGTCGGTTTGTTTTTTAGGGAAACAGGCTTCAGCCCAATGGAGCGTCCGTTCGGTCATTCTTTTATGGACGGCAGCCGTTTCTTTTTCAGTAAGCGAGTCCAATAGGCGGGTTTTAACCTTCCCGGCTTCAGGAAAGCGGGTAAAAACAATCAATCTGCGGCGCCACATCAACTTCCTCGGCGCTTCCAGACAAACCATCTCCGTAAAATCCGCTGGAAAAAAGGTTTGAATTTGTGGGCATAGTACAACTCCGCAGCCCGCTTGAACGCCTCTGACTGTGTGGGATAGGGATGAATCACATTGACAAGGGTTTTCAGTCCTTTTCCGGACACCATTGCCAGTGTTATCTCACTGATCATTTCGCCGGCGTGTTTGGCCACAACCGTTGCGCCGAGGATTTTATCTTTTCCTTTTTTGACGAGGAACTTCACATACCCCTCTTCTTCTCCGTCCAAAATCGCCCTGTCCACTTTTTGAAATGAATGGATATAAGTCTCCACATGAAGATCTTTTTCTTCGGCCTCTTTTACCGCCAATCCAACTTGGGCGATTTCAGGGTCCGTATAGGTGCACCTGGGAACAATCAACGATTTTATCCTTTTGCTTTTGAGAAACAAAGCGTTCTGAATGACAATCCGTGCCGCCGCCTCCGCCATATGAGTGAACTTTAAATCGAGACACACATCGCCTGCAGCGTAGATGCACCGATTGGTTGTCTGCAGAAAGGAATTGACCTTGATCCCTTTCTTGTCGTAGGCCACTCCAGCGGCTTGGAGATTCAATCCTTCCACATTGGGGATTCTCCCGGTCCCGACCAGAATCTCATCGGCTTCGATTGCCGACTTTTTCCCTTCGGTGATAAGTTGAAGGACCTTTTTCCCTGCCCTCTTTGTCACCTTCTCGATATGAGCTCCCAGAAAACAGTTGATATTTTCCCTTTTGAACACTTCGAACAGAAGTTGGGCCGCATCTCGATCTTCTCGGGGCAAAAATTGGACATTTCGCTGGATAAGAGTTACCTTTACTCCCAGCCTATTGAACGCCTGAGAGAGCTCGCAGCCGATCGGACCTCCACCTATGACCACGAGTGTTTCGGGGCGTTCGGTCAGAGTGAACACAGATTCATTGGTAAAAAAGCCCGCCGCGGAAAGCCCTGGAATAGGGGGTACAGCGGGACGTGCGCCAGTGGCGATCACAGCCTTTTTAAAATTAAGAGTATCAGTTCCGACCTTCAAGGACTTTTGCCCGACAAACTGAGCCTCTCCCAAAAAAACATCAATTCCAAGAGACTGCATCCGCTCTACAGAATCATGAGAGCTTATCCCTGCCCTAAGCCGCCGCATGCGTTCCATAACCTTGGAAAAATCAATGTCCAAATCATCGAGGGAGATATTCAACCCCAGATCATTTGATGCTAATATTTCTCCTACCACTCGAGTTGGGCGGAGAATAGCTTTAGAAGGAACACATCCAAAATTCAGACAATCTCCTCCTAAAAATTGCCGTTCCACCAAAGCAACCCGAGCTCCCAGATTGGCTCCCCCCACTGCTGCCACCAATCCTGCTGTACCCGCGCCCACAACCACCAGATTGTATCGAGGAGCGGGATATGGATTATTCCAGCTGGAAGGATGGACCTGTGAGAGGAGTTTTTGGTCGTGTGGATCTTCCGAGAGAACATTCAATCTATCTTTCATGGTGGATTTCTTTTTCCCTTGCCTTTAGAAGTTTCCTTGCATGCCTAACCAGCAGCACGATGATACTCACAGTGGCAGCAAATATCACGACCAATGCCCAGGGAATATGGCCTTCTGAGACAGCCTTAGTGACAGCATCCGCTCCCACAACAAAAAGCACGGTCCCGGGAAGCATACAAAGCCATGACCAAAAAAGATAGGTTCTGAAGGAGACTTTTGTAAGTCCGAATCCGTAATTTAAAAGATTAAAAGGAAAGAGCGGAATGAGCCGGGTGATGGCCACAATGATAGCACCATAATCGTGCGTCATCTGGTCCAATCGGTGAAATTTTTTATTCTTTGAAAGCCTTTCAGCTACGGCATCCCTTGCGATATGACGTGCAATCACAAAGGCCATAGACGCTCCCAGTGTTGATGCAACACTAACGACGGCAGTTCCGATCAGTGAACCAAAAAGGACTCCGGCCAAAATCGTTATGACAGATCCGGGAAGAGCCAGCACCACCGCAACGGCATAAAGAACCATATAGACAAAGGGCCCCAGGGCGCCAAGAGAGAGGATCCACTCCCTGAGCTCCCCCAGCCGTTCGCCAAGATTAAAAATTCTTGCGGCGACAATCAAAAGAACAAGAAAAATTCCAAAAACGATGGCGGCAGCCGGGCTTTTTTGAGAACGTTTCACTGAAAGACTCATGATGGAGCGCCTGCCAAGGCCCCTCCACATGAAGATCCTGCGCCGGCTGTACAGCCGAAGCAATGCAGACCGGATGCAATCGAGCGGGGAATCAATCGGGGTAAATCGAACTCGTTGATATTTTGTGGACATCCCGCCGAAAGAGGTATTCCGAGAGCGAGGTTAAAATCACAGTCATAAAGATTTCCATTCCAACCGACACTGATTTGATGGCGGCACATGAGTCCATGGACAGTGTGGCAGTTAAAACTGTCCTGCAAAATCCGTAAATAATCCTCTCCCGCTTTTTCTCGCTTCAAGTCCTCCCAAAACCGTCCAAGAGGCATATTGGTGATCGTATAGAGGTCGCTGAAACTGATGCCATGCTGCTGCTTCAGTTCTCTCGTGTACTCTGCTTCCAGAAATGCCTGATCGGGAGGCAGGAAAGGCCCTTCTGGATTATAGACAAGGTGAAGAGGAAGATCGGCAGTCAGACCATAGCCCAAGCTGTTGAGTTTTTTGAGCATCTGAACGTTTTTTTCGTAGACTCCCCTTCCCCTCTGTTTCCGCACGTTCTCCTCAAGATAACACGGCATTGAAGCCACAACACCCACCTTGTGAGAGGCAAAAAAATCGGGCATTTTTTCCATACCCGATTCATGAAGGACGGCTAAATTGGTTCTGACTTGAACAGAGTTCCCCGATTTTAACAATTGCAGGACAAATTCTTGAAAATGGGGATGGAGTTCCGGAGAACCACCTGTGATATCGATTTGTTCAGGCCGATACTTTTCAGCAATTTGGACGATCCGGGATAAAGTTTCTCCATCCATCATTTCTGTCCGCTCAGGACCGCATTCGAGATGACAGTGAGTGCAGCTCAGATTGCATTTAAATCCCAGATTGACCTGCAGAACCTTGAGTTCTAAGGATTGTAGACTCAATCCGCATTCTTCTTGAAGCTTTGTTTCGAAATTATTCATGAGAGATCCTTAATGGAGCCGGCCTGTCGGAATAAGGATTCCGGCTGCCTTTGGATTCATAAATCAGTATAGCATTTCTAATTCTTTTTGAGTCCATTTATAAGAACTCTCTATCTGACTAAAAAATTGGGCTGAAATAAAAAGTGCATATGCCCAACGGTCAACCCAGGTGTCCTGCGGCAATACACGATACCAATCCAATGAGAATTCGCTTTGGTCGTTTCCAAACGCTTGCTTAATACACATCTTCCAAATATCATCTCCGTCTACAAGGTGGCGCACAATTTGCCTGATTGTCCAACCACCTTTTGAGGGAACAGTATCAAGATCAGCTTCTCGTAAGCCTGCAAGGGCTCTCTCGAGTAATTTCGGTCCATCAAAGTATCGGGCGATTACGGCATCTTTGTTTGACGGTGATTTCATTTCATTCCTTGGAGTTTCTCTAAAGAATTGATTGGCTCCTAACCGCGCATTTGGCCGGCAAAACCACACACTGAAGTTTCAACTTTAGAAGTAGCCGGAGCGGTGTCGTCCGTTGGCAATGAATGTTATGCATTTTTTGAGGGGTGCTGTTATCTACTCAAATTTCTGAATAAAATTTCTTCAATTCCATCCCAAACTGGTTGCCTTAATCGCAACCGATTATTTATAGTGAGAATTAATTTAATGTTTTTATCTTTATACCATGCGATCTGACTCTCAAAATGGGGAAGCCCACCACCTCTTGCTAGTACTTTACCTATGTTCGGTTTTCGCATAACATGAAATCCATAAGCCTCGCCTTCAATCTGTTCACTAAACATTTTTTGCAAGCTTTCGTTTGTAAGGATCTTCTCCCGTTCCAGGGCAATCAAAAATTTATGCAAATCACCTACGTTGGTTATTATGCCGCTAGGACCACGATCTCCCCACACTGCTGCAGGTGTATAGTAAGCTTGCAGCGAGTCTATTGCTTTGCCAGTATATCCAATGGCAATATTCTTGAGAGTATCATTGGACCAATAAGTTGTATGAGTAAGATTTAACGGTTTGAAGATGTGTTTAGTTAGGTAATCTTCATAGGATATTCCGCTTGTCACTTCTATAATGGCAGCCAACATCGTATATCCCGCATTAGTATAACGATATTTCTCTCCGGGTTTAGATTCCGGTGGCGCTAACTTTACACTTTTAACAAATTCTTCCCGACTATCATAATTCAATGCATGACCACGAGGCACTAATCCCGCAGTGTGAAGGAGTAGATGGCCTATAGTAGCTTGATCTTTGGGTTCGTCAAAATCCCCGAGATATTCTTCTAGTTTGTCTTCCAAAGAAAGTCGACCACTTTCTGCTAGCTGGAGAATAGCGCATACAGTAAATAACTTCGTGATGGATGCTACTTCATATAAGGTCTCTGCATTGTTCAAAGTCTCCATTTCTCGATTTGCAAAGCCATAACCCTTCGCAAGGAATATCTTATTTTTTCCGCTTTTTCGTCTATGTGTGCCTTTTACACACGGTAGAAGTCTTTGGTTCAAATCCTGCATCGTCCATTCCCCCTCCCTTATTTTAGGGCGTTTTCGACAAGACGGAATTCCAGCTTTCCAAGCAAAGTTGACATCCACTTGACAGATGTCAACTTAAACGCCTTGTTTTTGACATCAAGCCTAGCTAATAATCTCTCCCCCCCAAAGATCTTCGAGGAATTTTCTCCAAGGGAGAATCATAATTTGTCCATACACACGTTCCGTCTTTTCGTTACAGACAATAAAAGCTTTCTGTGGAGCATATTCATCTATGAATGCTGCAAGCGCTCGCATCTCTCTATTTTCGACATAGTCAGTTCCTTTTACTTCAACAGCGATTTTTCCTTCACTTAAAATGAAATCAACTTCATAGCCTGACTTAGTTCTCCAAAAATTTATTTTGTAATCCAATTCACTGTATGAAGAATAAGCCGCCATCTCAGTAAAAATAAAATGCTCAAAGGCTCTACCGAACAATTCTCCCCTTTCTTCCGGTATATTTCTCTTCACCATGCTGCCAGCGACACCAACATCAAACAGATAGAATTTTGGTGCTTTCATAATAACTTGGCGGGATTGTCTTCTTTTAAAAGGCTCCACCATCCATCCCAGCAATGTATCAACAAGAATCTGGTAATATTCTTTTACTGTTTTGGCATCAACTCCGCAGTCTCGGGCAATATTCGAAAAATTCGTTAATTCCCCATGTGAGTATCCTACAGCATCAAAAAACCTGGCAAATGCCGGAATGTTTCGTGTGAGGCCTTCATTAAAAACTTCTTCCTTTAAGTAATCTTGGACATAGCCGCGTAGTGATTTTTGGTAGTTATCCCTCAGATAATGGTCTGGAATCATGCCTTGATTTAAGGCTTTCAGCAGATCCATATCTCCTATTTCACTCGACACCAACGGGAACATCTCGTATCTCCAAGCTCGGCCTCCCAGGAGATTCGCCTTTCCTCTTTTCAGCTTCCTTGCGCTTGATCCACAAAGAATAAAGCTCAGTCCTTTATTTTCGATCAGCCAATGCACCTCATCCAATATCTGAGGGACCTTTTGGACTTCATCTAAGATAATTGGAAGATTGAGAATTTCCTCATCTTTAGCCAGAATTTGCTCTCTTAATAATGAAGGCCTCTTGGTTAATTCAAGAGCCAGATCAGTCTTTAGAAAATCGTACGTTAAGCTGTTTGGAAAAGTTTCTTTGAGATAAGATGATTTCCCAATTTTTCTCGGCCCCCAGAGAAATGCTGATTTTCCTTGAGGAATATCCATATTTAGTATTCGTTTAACTTTTTTCATTTCAGGATCTTTCTCCATAATGGTATAACTATTTAGGAATATATTCCACAATAGGATGAATGTCAAGTTGTAGTGATAAAAATGTGTTCGGTTATTAAAAAAAGGATAACAACAGATAAGCATTAACTGCCCGATTTCATTGTCAATATAACAGCTAAGAAAAATGCATGTATTAAAATTAAGGGGGCAGGTCATGACAAACTGGTGACAAATAGGGAGAGGCCTATATTCTGTTTGACTCTTCCCCACTAAATCAATATCCTAATCCCAAGGAGGTAAAGGGGGATAAATGGAGGAATGCGATATTTCCATAAGAAAAAATAAACATAATTCTGGAGGAGCAATGAAATTGAGCATAGGCCTGATTTTTTTCTTCATTTTCGTATTTGCAAATTCACAATTATCCGCTGAAGAAACATTTGATTTGTTTTCTCCAGACCAAAATATTCATGTGAAAATTGATTTGTCAGATACTATTTCTTATTCTGTTTTTTTTGATAAACAGGTTGTTTTATCACCCTCTCCACTGTCTTTGAAAATCGATGGAGGAAAACAGTTAGGCCTAAATCCAAAAATAATAAGTCAAAAAAAACGCAGTGTTTCAGAGAAAATTTATCCGGTGGTTCCAGAAAAAAGGAAGATTATCCCAGATATTTTTAATGAAATAGACCTGGAATTTAAGGACCATTACGGATTGATTTTTCGCGCCTATGATGATGGAGTCGCCTACCGGTTTTACACCAAAATAAATGGGGAGATCACCATTATCAATGAAGAGGTCACTTTTTATCTTCCTCAAGATCGTTCTTCCTATTT
The DNA here is from genome assembly GCA_964633715.1 of uncultured Eubacteriales bacterium. Classification (GTDB taxonomy): domain Bacteria; phylum Acidobacteriota; class Aminicenantia; order Aminicenantales; family Aminicenantaceae; genus JAUWVG01. The sequence goes on along the minus strand of CAZWHQ010000038.1, from coordinate 20,770 downwards.
TCCTTTTGAGGAAAGTTTTCTTACTCATTCGGAGCGTCAATACCCTTATGTGAAAATCAGTGATGTGACTTCTGACCAAATGGGCTGTGTTCCAGTTTTAATTTATGATGACATAAAGCCAATTCTTGCATTTACAGAAGCTGATTTGGAGGATTACCCGGGAATGTATTTGACCGGGTCTGATGGTGATTCACCAAGCTTATTTGGGAAGTTTCCCCCTGTTGCCTTGGAAGAAAAACAAACAAGAGACCGAACTATTGAAGTCAGTAAAGGAGCAGAATACATCGCTAAAACAAATGGCACTAGACAGTTCCCATGGCGTGTAATGATGATTGCAAATCAAGATAAGGACCTGCTTGTGAATGATATTGTATTTCGTTTGGGTAAACCGTTACACATCAAAGACACATCCTGGATCAAACCTGGAAAAGTTGCTTGGGATTGGTGGAACGATTGGAATCTTGAAGGCGTGGATTTCCGCGCTGGAATCAATACGGAAACGTATAAATATTATATCGATTTCGCGTCAAAATATAATATTGAGTACATCATCATGGATGAGGGCTGGTCAAATCCTTCTGATCTGTTCAAAATTAACCCAAAAATCGACATGGAAGAAATTCTAAGTTACGCCAAGCTAAAAAATGTTGGTGTGATTCTCTGGTGTGTTTGGGTTGCCCTGGATCGGCAATTTGATAATGCCTTTGATCAATTTGAGGAATGGGGAATTAAGGGAATTAAAGTGGATTTTATGCAACGTGATGATCAAAAAATTGTGAATTATTATGATCGTGTGACCAAAGAAGCTGCAAAACGAGAATTATTGGTTGACTTTCATGGTGCTTATAAACCAACAGGACTGCGTCGTGCCTATCCTAATTTAATCACCAGAGAAGGTGTTTTAGGGTTAGAACATTCCAAATGGAGCAAAAATGTTACACCTGAACATGCTTGCATCCTCCCTTTTACACGAATGCTAGCCGGTCCAATGGATTTCACACCTGGAGCTATGATCAATGCGACTGAAGGACAATTCTCCATCATTTATAATAAACCGATGAGCCAGGGAACTCGCTGTCACCAACTGGCTTTATATGTGCTGTTTGAAAGTCCTTTGCAAATGCTTTGTGATGCCCCTTCCAATTATTTAAAAGAACCTGAAGCCATGGAATTTTTATCCAAGGTCCCAACAGTTTGGGATGCCACCCATGTTTTGGATGCAAAAGTCTCTCAATATATTATAAGTGCCCGCCAAAGAGACAAAGACTGGTACATCGGCGCCATAACAAATTGGACACCACGTAATTTTACCATTGATTTTTCATTTCTTGAATATGGAAATTATACAATTGAAATTTACCAGGACGGAATAAATGCAGATCGTAATGCCATGGATTTTAAAAAAGTAATAAAACAGATCACATCATCAGATACAACAGAAATAAGATTAGCGCCAGGAGGCGGTTGGGCTGCCAGGATTTATTCAAAGTAAATATTCCTGAAGTTATGGCGTTTATTATATCCATTCACCCGTTTATTGACTCCTTTTTTAGAAATTGATATTCTTTTTTCTATTTCGTCCAATAGAGAATTAAGGAAAACAAATGTTTAAACGCCACCCCAAGGGATTTAACACACTGTTTTTTGTCGAGATGTGGGAACGATTCGGCTTCTACACCATGATGGCGGTATTGACCTTATTTATGCTCGACGATTTTATTTGGTCAGAAGAAAAGGTTTCTCCCATCTTTGGTTTTTTCGTGGCAGCAGTGTATATTTTTCCGATCTTGGGCGGTATTATTTCAGACCGATGGTTGGGCCAGAAAAATAGTATTCGCGTTGGGGCATTTATCGCAATGGTTGGATACTTCTCATTGGTCTTTTCATCGCCAGAAAGAATACCCTTGTTGTTTGCTGGTCTCACAGCAGTCGCCTTTGGAACAGGTCTTTTTAAACCCAATATAAATGCTCTGCGCGGCAATCTCTATAGTAAAAATAACCTGCACCTCAAAGATAATGGTTTCAATCTAGCCTATATGGGTGTCAATATAGGCGCCGCTATCAGTCCATGGGCGGCCTTGCTCTTGAGGCAAGCCTATAATAAGAATACGGAATCCTTCATCAAATTCGGGATAGACAACTACCATGCCTGTTTTGCTCTGGCAGGGATCGGTATGATTGTGGCATTGATTATTTCAACCCTTGGGCAAAAAAAATATGATTATGCTGACAGCATTCATCTTAGGAAGAATATAGACAAAACATCTGAAGATCAACCGAAACATCATATCGAAATTCCTCGTTCTGAATATGTTGAACGTCTCATTACGTTGAGCATCCTGTTTGCCATTGCCGTATTTTTCTGGGTATCTTTCTACCAAAACGGTACTGCTTTGACCTTTTTCGCAAAATACTCCACTCAAACAATTAATTGGCTAACCCCGGAGGTGTATCAAACCTTTAACCCGATCTTTATTGTCACACTCACACCCCTTTTGATCGGATATCTGGCCTATTTGGCTCGGAAAGGAGTTAACCTGACCGCTCCGGATAAAATCATGCTCGGTTTCCTTGCTGCAGGCCTGGCTCCTTTGGTGATGGCGATTGCCTCATATATTGACAAAGGCAGCATCGCCCCAAACAGCATGTCACCATTATGGCTCATCGGAACTTATTTCATGGTCACCATAGCTGAAATTCTTATCAGCCCATTGGGCATGAGTTACGTGTCTAAAGTGGCTCCACCATCCATGGGCAGCAGCATCATGGGCTTATGGCTTGGAGCAACTGGCTTAGGATCCTTACTAGCTGGCCTATTCGCCTCTTTCTACAATAAACTCGACCGGACAATTTTCTTCCTGATTATCATGGTCCTGCTTCTCTTAAGCGCCGGAGCTGTCGCCATCTTCAAGAAGAAACTGAATAAGTTCGCCTAAACCTCTCCAAGCCGGAAGCCATTCGTTGACTTAATCGTTTTGATTGTGATACTCGTATTTCAAGATGTCTGGGGAAGAAAATTGTGATGAAAAATAACATTTCGAGACGTGAGTTTTTAAAGCGGAGCGTTTACACCGGGACTGCGCTGTCTTTAACCATGTCAGGCTGCAATCCGGGAAGGCGAACAGGCGGAAAGGTCGGTAAACCAAATATTGTCTTTGTGCTGACCGATCAATGGCGAGCCCAGGCCACCGGATATGCCGGGGACCCCAATGTAAAGACTCCTCACTTGGATGCTCTAGCTACCCGGAGCATCAACTTTGAGAATGCGGTCTCGGTGTGCCCTGTCTGCACTCCGTATCGCGCTTCACTATTGACGGGCCGGTATCCACTCAGCACAGGAATGTTCATGAATGATCTCTATTTACCGGACAATGAGCTGTGTATGGGAGAGATTTTCAAGGAAGCCGGCTATGAAACGGCCTATATCGGGAAATGGCATCTTGATGGACATGGCCGTGACGTCTTTATTCCTAAAAACCGCCGCCAGGGCTTTGACTATTGGAAAGTTCTGGAGTGCACCCATGAATACAACGAATCCTACTACTATTCTGGTGAAAATCCGACCAAGCTCAAGTGGAATGGATATGATGCCTATTCGCAAACGTTAGATGCACAGAAGTACATCCGGGACCATTCACAAGATGACAAGCCCTTCCTTCTGGTCATAGCCTTTGGGGCTCCCCATTTTCCACACAGATACGCACCGGAGGAACTCAAGGATTTGTATCCTGTTGATTCCATCAAGTTGCGGCCCAATGTGCCAGAAGACATGATGGATCTCGCCCGAAAAGAATCTCAAGGCTATTACGCTCATTGCACTGCTTTGGACCGTTGTGTAGGGGATCTTCAACAGACTCTGGAAGAAACCGGTATGGCAGAGGATACGATCTTCGTCTTTACCTCAGATCATGGAGAAATGCTCGGATCACAGGGCCAACCACCCAAGCGTAAACAACGCCCCTGGGATGAATCCATACGGGTTCCATTCCTGCTTAGCTATCCTGCAATCAGGGGGAATAAAGGACAGACAGTGAAAGCACCGATCAATACACCGGACATCTTGCCAACTCTACTGTCGCTTGCGGGGATCGAAGTTCCCGACACCGTGGAAGGAGAGGACCTTTCACACCTTATTCTGCATAAGCCGTTGGATCAAGATCGAGCCGTTCTGTTCATGAATGTATGCCCCTTTGATTTCCCTGAAAGATCGGCTTTCAGAGGCATCCGTACATCACGGTATACTTTTGTCCACAATTCAGAAGGTCCATGGCTGCTGTATGACAACCAGGTGGATCCCTACCAGATGAATAACTTGATTGGTGCGGCTGAACATGCTGAGCTGCAGCATAAACTTGAGGATAAGCTTCAATCCAAGCTCCAACAGACAGGGGATAAATTCAATCCAAAAGAACACTATTTGAAGGAATGGGGGTATGACGTGAATCGAAACGGAGCTATTCCATACTTCTCCGGCAAAATGCCGGAAAATTTTAAGGTGCAAAGCCCCAAGAACAAATTAAAGAAAAACTAGATGAGGAACTTATGAAACCATATATCACTGCACTCATCAAAGTCATCCTAATTACGGCTGTTTCCATTATGGTTTTCGGATGTTCAGATGGAAACAAAAACTCCAAATCAAGGTCCCTCGACACGATTTCACCGGAAGCGTTTATAAATCCCCCCCTGGAAGCAAGGCCTGGAGCGTACTGGTGTTGGCTGAATGGCACGGTTGATCTTGAACAGATGACCCGAGAAATGGAAGAGGCCAAGGCGCTTGGGATGCGCGGTTTCGAGATTTGGGATATCGGTGTCTACCGGCCTGTTGGCATGATTCCCGCCGGGCCGGCTTTTCTTGGCGAAGAATCCTTAAAGAGCATCAAACATGCGATGACAGAAGCCGACAGATTGGGACTCGAACTCAATTTAATTGCGGCCAGCAGTTGGAACGCCGGCGGCGCCTGGGTGAAGAAGTCAGACGGCAGCAAGAGGATCGAAAGCAGTTCACTCGCGGTCTCTGGACCACAGCAATTCGAAGATGTACTTTCCCTACCCTGCGATAAAGAAACCTATTACTCCGACATCTCAGTACTGGCGGTTCCTCAGTCAAAAGACAAAAAGCTCGCCTCGCCCGATCTCGGGATAGATTTGACCAACAAGATGGACAATACGGGCCGGCTCAAGTGGGATGTCCCCGAAGGGAATTGGACAATCATGCGCTTTGTCTGCCGCGGCACCAATCAACGGCTGATAGTTCCAAGCCCGAATTCCGACGGCCTGCTGATTGACCATCTCAGTGCAGAGGCTACCGAAAGACACATGATGCACATGATAAACAAGCTGGGAGAAATCGATCCGGGACATAAAATTATAAAAATAATGTCCCATGATAGTTACGAAGTTCATGCTGCAAACGACTGGACCGAGGATTTTGTCGATGAGTTCAAGAGACGTCGCGGTTATGATCCTGAAAAATACATGCCCCTTCTGGAAGGATGGACGCTGGCAGATAAAGAGATACAAACTCGCTTTATTGCTGATTATCGAAAGACCGTCGGTGAGCTTCTCGTCGAACGTCATTTCCGCGTAAGCCGCGAAGTGCTGAATCGTTACGGAATGAAACTCTGCGCCGAAGCGGGTCACGGCGGCTTTGCCCGGGTCGATCCTATCTGGGCACTGGGCCAGGCAGATATTCCCAGAGGTGAATTCTGGAACGGCAAGCGTTTCTGGGTGACCAAAGAGGCGGCCAGCGCAGCCAATCTCTATGGGCGCCGGTTTGTAGATTCGGAATCCTTCACCGGTTGGCGCAACTGGTTGGACGGTCCTCTGCACTACAAACAGCTCTTCGATGTCGCCATTTGCGCAGGTTTGAACCGCCTGACTTTTCATACTTTTGCCCACAATCCCCCAGAGGCGGGACTGCCCGGTTACGTTTACCACGCCGGCGAACATTTTAACGCCAATAATACTTGGTGGAAGCAGTCTGGCCCGATGCTCCTCTATATGTCTCGATGTTCATATATGATGCAGCAAGGTAATTTTGTTGCAGACGTCTGCTTTTATTACGGAGACCAAGCGCCGAATCTCGTGCCTTCCCGCCGGATCGATCCCAACATTACGCCCCTCTACACACTCGACAAATGCCTTCACTGTGGACGTCCGGTACCCATAGATTTTCGACAGCTAGGCAGCGGCTATGACTACGACTATATCGATGCAAACTCGATTCTCAATCGCATGAAAGTCGATCCCGAAAGCGGACAGCTGGTCGTCAACAACATGAGATACAGAGTGATGGTCCTGCCGAAGCAAGAATTTATTAACCTCGATGTATTGAAACGGATCCGCGATCTTGTTCAAGAGGGTGCAGCCATCCTGGGGCCGGAACAGCCGGTCAGAACCAATTCTCTCACCGATTATCCTGAGGCAGACCAAAAGGTCGCACAAATCGGCACAGAACTTTGGGGAGCCGAAAATTCGGATGAAGAAACAGCTTCTCGCCACATGAAATTTGGAAAAGGAAAGGTTTTCACAAACTTGACCTTGCGTCAGATGCTGGCAGAGATGGGCGTGACACCTGATTTTATCGTGCTTAAAGGCGGAACACAGGAAGGACCCGAGCGAGTGGATTACATTCACCGCCGCACAGACAATGCCGATGTCTATTTTATCTGCAATGGTGCATTGGAAACAAAAACGCTGCTCTGCCGATTCCGTGATGGTGAGGGAAGACCCGAAATCTGGTATCCCGTTACCGGCGAAATATGTTCGCCTAAGGCCTTCACACGCCAGCCCGACAATTCCTGCAATATTGAGCTGGAGCTTCCGGCGTTCGGTTCGGCCTTCGTCGTATTCCGCCGCGATGGACATCCGCCAGAGAATCCTGCGCCAATTTTCTCAGAGACATCAATAGATAAAACCACGATCAAAGGGAAATGGAAGGTGAAGTTTCAGCCCGGTCGGTTTGCCCCCGAATCTGTTGAATGGGATGAACTGATTGACTGGACAAGTTCGGAAGAACCAGGCGTCAGGTATTTTTCAGGCACCGCCACATACTTCATGCAGTTTGAAATGCTTGAAATCCCTAAAACAGACTTCTGGTTGGACCTCGGCAAAGTTAATGAAGTGGGCGAAGTTTACGTTGACGGACATAATCTCGGCACCGTCTGGACCTTTCCTTTCCGCGTAAAAGTCCCGGCAAATCTGCTCAGTCAAGGATCCCACTTGCTCGAAGTCAAAGTCACCAACGTCTGGAACAATCGCCTTGTGGGCGACCAGTTCCTTCCTGAAGAAGAGCGTTTTACCCGCACTAACATGAAGGGCCAACACACAAAAAGCAGCCCACTGGTTCCCTCGGGTTTGATGGGACCTGTGACTCTTCAACCCATCCAAGAGATCGAAGACGGGTTTGTTGCCTATTCTGCAGGTAGAGCAGAAATCCCTCCTGTCGGGGAGTTGTCATTCAAAGAACCTCCGGGAGATGTCCATATAAAATACGGCTATCTTTTTGATGATGATTTTTATGCTATCAAAATTGCTTCCGGTTTTTTTGGCAGTCCTCCTTCTAACCGATATACAAGTGATGGACTTATACTGCTTTTTAAGAAGGGAACAGGTGAGCTGGCCTGTGCTCTTCTGGACGAGTGCCTTCTCACGAATGTACGCACAGCAGCCGCAGGTGCTGTGAGCGCCAAATACCTGGCTCCAAAAAATGTCGAGTGCATAGGTATTTTAGGCGCGGGCACTCAAGGCCGGATGCAGGTCGAATATTTAGCGCCTGTCATCGACTGCAAAGAGGTTTTGGTGTGGGGCATGAATCAGAACGAACTGGATGACTACAAAAAGGTCACTCTTCCAATGATTGATTTTGTCTTTTTTGATGAGATAGTCTCAGCTTAGGATATCTAAAAGTAAAAATATTGGAAATTCGCAGGGAATGGGAAGCTAGTAAAAAGAAGGATAACAATGAAAAAGATTAGCGTACAAAAATACTGTATCGTATTTTGCTTGACTGTGTTTCTTTACCATGGATTTGTCTTCAGTCTCCCATTTGTAGAGGAAACAAAAGAAAAAAATCTCGTTGCACATTGGAATTTTAATTCAAAAGATTCAAGAATTTTTACTGATGAAGTTTCTAATGTTGAAGACCTTGTACAAGGAAATTTTAAGTTGGTCAATGGGACTTCAGGCAAGGCTTTAAAATTAGATGGATTCACCACTTGTATTAGCCGTAAATCCGATGTGGTTCCTCATCTTGGTGATTCCTTTTCTTTTGATGCATGGATTGCGGCGGCTACGTATCCCTGGAACTGGTGCCCCATACTTGCCCAGGAAAAAAATAAGGAACAAGGATTTTATTTTGGTGTAGGGCCTCAGGGACAGATTGGTATTTTTGCCTCTGTTGACGGAGTTTGGCAACGCTGCGAAACAAAGGAACCAATCCCACTCAAGGAGTGGATTCATTTAGCCGCGACTTTTGATGAAAAAATCGGATTCAGGATTTACATCAATGGGAAGTTGTCCGGTCAGCTGGATGTTTCTGGAAAACCCGTTTTTGCAGCAGAAGCTGATTTGTTGATTGGGATGAACAGTGAAAAGCTCATACCTTCAAACCCTGTAAGAACTTATGCGACACTCCCAGCCTGGTTCTCATTTGATGGCATTTTTGATGAAATAAAGATCTATAATGAAGCCCTTTCCAAAGCATCAATACAAGACAAATCGATAAAAGCAGCTAATCTTCTCCCTCCAGACATTCCGGAAAGGATAATGCCCAGCGGACCAAAAAGTAAAGGCAAGTTTGGCGCATATTATACTAAGTTGAAATATTATGAAGAATGGGATGCTCTGTTTAGAGTTGGATCGTATTCCGATGTTGTTGTTCAGTTCACGGACTCTCCCATTCGTGTCGTATTTTGGAGAGGCACAAGGTATTCTCCCGCTTGGGTTATGGAAAACGGACAGTGGATGGCTGATCAGAGTGCTGAGTACTTTGATACGACCAATGGTTGTTTCGAACATATGCTGGATCCACATTGCCTGTATTCACATGTTCGTATTATTGAAAATACTCCAGCCAGAGTTGTGGTTCACTGGAGATATATTCCTGTCAGTGTGCGAAAACAACTGTCACAGGTGGATGAAAAAACAGGATGGTCTGATTGTATTGACGAGTATTATACGTTTTTCCCGGATGGAATTGGCATCAGGAAGGTCGTGCAATACACTTCAGGAGAGCCATTAGCTCCCTCGGAGTCGATAGTGCTGTGTCAACCGGGAACAACACCGGAAGACAATGTCTTTCTTGATGCCATGACACTTGTGAATCTCTCGGGAAAAAGTCATACCTATTCATGGGCAAATGGTGCCCCGGCTTTTAAAAAAGGAGAAAACCCCGAAAATCCTGTTGTTCAGATTGTGAATTTAAAATCTCAATACAAACCTTTCACGATATTAGAGAAGGAAAACAATATGGAAGTTTTTGGAATTGAACAACGCCTTGAGGTGTCTCATTTTCCCTGGTGGAACCATTGGCCCGTAGCGCAAAACCTATCAGATGGCAGATATTGTCAGGCCCCAGACAGACCATCTCATTTTTCGCTTGCATGGGGAGGGCCTCCTTTTCATGACGAAGCCGGCAATATCATTAAAGCCAGAGAAAGCGGTAGCGAAGGCGAATTAAAAATGGCAAAAAACACGGAGGGCAAAACCGTAAAGACCTATTGGTCAAGTTGGATGTATGGAGCGTCAAAACAGACACCTGAAGAACTGTCTATCCTTGCCAGATCCTGGCTCCAACCACCTCCACTAAAAATTATAAAAGGAACTTTCGCCGATGAAGGTTACGATTTCACACAACGCGCCTACATTCTAAACTGCACGGATAAAAATCCCGATAATCTGGAAGTGGAACTTATTGCCGACAAAGAATCCCCCATCGTGAATGTGTGTATGATTTTAAATGGTTGGGAAGCGGATAACATCACTGTTCAAATGAATGATAAAGTTTTACAGGAAAAAAAGGATTATAGGATAGGCAGAAGAAGTGGACTGGACAGAGAAGATTTAATTATCTGGATAGAATATAAATCAACCAACACTTCCCGGATTCTTATGAATCGAAGGTGACTATTCAGCCGTTGAAGCAATTTTGAGCTGGAGTTTAATATAAAGATGAAAAAAAATACAAAAATAATTTCAAAAATTTTTGTCATGACTTTGCTGACTGCTTTCCTGACATCCAGCGAAGTTTTGCTGAATATTGAAGAAATTTACCCCGGCACCGATGAACGAACACCATCCTATTCGCAGTATTTTTCATGGATAAATAACACCAACGAGGGAAGCACTGAAGAGCAGACAATGGTGAATCTAGACTTTTTTAAATGGCTGCACGATGAATACGGAATGGTGCTGGACATTTATGTCATAAGTGCCGGTGCGATAGACAAAGCAGGCAGGTATGGCAAAATGGATTCGGATGCGTTTAGACGCCAGTTCCCCAATGGCTTTGGGCCCATATACAAAAAAGCAAAGACAATGGGCACACGCCTGGGCACATGGGGCGGCCCGGATGGTTTCGGGGATACACCTGAAGAAGAGCAGGCCAGGATCGACATGATGGTTAAACTCTGCCGGGACTACGAGTTTATACTGCTCAAGTTCGACGGGGTTGTCGGTAGGCTGCGTCCTGAAAAACAGGATGCTTTTGTCCGCATGATGACCGAGTGCCGTAAATACTCACCTGACCTGATTCTCCTGAACCACCGGCTCAATCTCGGCAAGGGTTTGCCGCATGCAACGACCTATCTTTTGGGCGGGGCAGAAACCTATATCGACGTCCATATGGTCAATAACCAGACCGCACCGCATCACAGGGCTGGAGCCATTTCCCGAAGAGTCGTTCCAGACCTGGTCAGGCTCACTGAGGATCACGGCGTCTGCATCTCATCGTGTCTAAATTACTGGGAGGACGATTTGATCCTGCAGGCTTTTAACAGGAACCTTATCCTTGCGCCTCAGCTGTACGGCAATCCATGGTTTTTACGTGATGATGAGTATCCGAAGCTGGCAAGAATATTCAACCTGGCCAGAAAATACCGGAATATACTTGTCGATGGTATGGTTTTGCCCGAGGAAAGCTATGGAGAAAAGGCCGTTTCCCGCGGCGATAAAAGCACGCGGTTACTGACGCTAAGAAACCTCGGCTGGACCCCGATAGTCTGCAAGGTCAAACTTGACAAAGAAATCGGTTTGTCAACTGAGACCAACGTCGAGCTCCGGCAGTATTTTCCCACGGAGCGAGTGATCGGAACTTTCGAAAAAGGTGACGTCGTCTCTGTCGAAGTTCTGCCCTTCAGATCTTGTTTGTTGATGGCAACTTCAAAACACACTGAGTTTGGGATTAAAGGTTGTGATTACGAGGTGGTTCGAAACATACCCGGCAAACCGATAAAAATAAAGCTTTTGGCGCTCCCGGGTGAAAAACGAAATATCGAACTGATCACCGGGAACAGAAGGTTTAAATCCGCACAGATATCCGAACTCCACTTTGATAGTCTTGTCAACGGTAAAAGTGCAGCCATATCTTTTCCCGGTACACCACTTAAAAAGAAGTACCACCGAAAACTCGGCGACTTAACACCGTGCGACGTGCCCACTGATGCCGAAGCCCTATACGAGGCGACATGTTTTGCCGCGGACAACAATGCCCTTGAAGTTCGAGCACTGCAGCGGTCCGGGCCTTCACAGATTCCACAAGTGCAGAGGGCAAGGGAAGCTTTTCTCAATCAGAAGCTCTTTATCGAAAGAGGGCTGTGGGACAAAAACCTCTTCGACAGTGATGACAAAACAGCATTTTACGTTGCCCGCAGAGTTGGCGTAACACCTCTTAATGGCGGTTCACTGCGCATTGACTTTGGCGAGGCGATCCACTTAGACAAACTTATCGTCAGGCCAGGCAGCGAATATGCACTGCAGCCGTTCAAGTATGATGAAACCATTAGGGCCTTTGTATCGGACGATCTGAAAAACTGGACCGCGATAGGGCTGGTTGCGGATAAGGAAATAGTGATGAACCTTGCCCCCGAGACAAAACTGCGATATGTCCGCTTCAACGGCACTCCTGATAAAATAGTCGAGATCGAAGGATATCTCGGAAGCAACAAACTCGACCGCTCGAAATGGCGTGCATCCAACCTATTCTCTCGCTATTCCCGCGTCAAACCTGAGAAGGCATGGCAGCTCTCCTTTAAACTCGATGAAATCCCGATGGGGAGTTATCTCGCAATCGCTTTGAGCGGCGAGCATGGTGTAGAAGGGGCCTATGCGGCGATCCGTGTAAATGGCGAACCCATCGGATCTCCGGATAGAAGTGTGTCATTTCTAGCCAATACATGGGAATATCCAGTGCGAAAAAGATCCTCTAATTATACCTATTACATAGGGCTGACAGAGGATATGAAAGGGGCAAAGATCGATGCTGTTGTTTTGGGAATGAAAGATAGTCCGGACAATTTCAAACCCGAAGTGTGGATAACAGCCTATCCGGCACCTCTGAGTGAGCAGATAATGACATTGATCGAAGAATAAAATGAAATGATTTTGGTGGAAGGATTTTAATTTAAAGTTGGAGGTTAGAAAATGGCAAACAAAGACAGTTCTCTCAGAGGTGGAGGTGGATGCTTATGCGGTGCCGTAAAATACGAAGTCCATGGTGCATTGTACAATGTGATCAACTGTCACTGCAGCAAATGCCGCCGTGTACACGGTCACTTTTCTGCTTTCGCATCGTCGAAAAAAGAGGATCTAAAACTCGTGGAACAACGAGGACTTAAATGGTATCGTTCTGTCACAGACGAGACTCCCGATGTATACCGCGGTTTTTGCAAAGAGTGCGGCAGCAGCCTTTTTTGGGATGCGAGAGGAGACATCCATATGTACATTTCAGCAGGAACGCTTGATCAACCTACGGGTCTCAAAACAATAGCACATATATGGTTGGAACAGGGAGGAGATTACTATGAACTCACCGATGACATCGAAAAATACGAACAGGATTCCAGCGGTGCGATCGTGGCCAATGAAGATTGAATAGAATGAAGTTTAGAAATATTTTATTTAGTTTAATATTGATTGTAACCATTACATGCGGATTCAGCTTATCGCAAGAGGCAGATATGGCAGACCGTTCGCCCCGAATTGTGAATATAATAAATTTCATTCGCCAGTGCGAACCTCGAATTGAATGGATAACCGAGGATGTTCTGTACGAAACTGTTGTCGAGCAAATAAAAATTATGAAGAAGTATCAGCTGAAAGGAACTTTTCTTCTTCAGTACGATGCGCTTTTAGATACCAGGTACCAGAAACTGCTGAAGGAATTACCCTCCGATATGTTCGAGATCGGTGCTTGGTGGGAAATCCCGCAACCTCTGGTAGAAAACAGTGGTTACCATTGGCGTGGGCGGTTTCCCTGGGACTGGCATGCCGATGTTGGGTTTGCTACTGGCTACTCACCGGAGGAACGAGAGACACTTACAGATACGTATATGGCCGATTTTAAGAAGATTTTCGGCACCTATCCAAAATCGGTGGGGTCATGGTTCATTGATGCTCACACACTAAAATATATGTATGACCGCTACGGCATTGTTGCTTCATGTAACTGTAAAGACCAGATAGGAACCGATGGATACACAATGTGGGGCGGCTATTGGAACCAGGGATATTACCCCAGCAAGAAAAATGCTTATATGCCCGCCCAGAATGCAAAAAACCAGATCCCGGTTCCCATATTCAGGATGCTTGGCAGTGATCCTATTCATCAGTATGACAGTGGTCTTGGAGGCAACCGCCAACGTGTTGTTTCCCTTGAACCCGTTTATATGAAGGGAGGGGGCGATCCAGATTGGTGTCAATGGTATTTTGAAACATTTGTCGAGGGAGCGGCAATGGGCTACGGCTATGTTCAGGCCGGGCAGGAGAACTCATTCACTTGGAAAAAGATGGGCCAGGGATTTGAGATTCAAATGCCTAAAATCGCCGAGTTGCTCAAAGAAGGAAAAGTTGCAGTGCAAACTCTTGCAGAGACCGGTGAATGGTTTAAGGATAAATTTAAAGTGACTCCGCCGACCTCGGTGACGGCACTGAAAGATCACTCTGAGAAGGATTTGAAAACAGTATGGTTCAACTCGCGGTTCTTCAGGGCCAATCTGCTCTGGGATCAGGAAACCCTGCGATTCAGGGATATTCATCTTTTTGACGAATCCGTTGCCTCCAATTATCTCACAAAAAAAGGCACTTCCACCCAGTGCGACTATTATACCCTGCCTATTGTTGATGGATTTCGCTGGAGTTCTTTGCAAAGTGTCGCAGGTCTTCGGCTAAAGTCAAAAGGGGGATTGGAGATAAAGGGGGGCACTCCAATCGTAGATGACAGTGCTGAAGGTAAACTTGTGGTGCGGTGGCCTGTTCATTCACCGGAGGGAGAAATCGTCATCACATTTAATGAAACATCCCTAAGCATGACCGCAAGGGGAGAAATGAAAAACAACTGGGTCCTCGAACTCTCCGGCGATAAGAAGGCAGATCTGCCTTTCCGAAAAATTGACCGCAAAAAGTTATCCTGTACTTATAAGAATGCCCCCTATACCCTATCAGCGATACAAGGTGTATTCACACGCGGATCAGATTCCGGTTTACGAATATCTCCGGAGGAAAACCGTATCGTTTTGGATTTTTCAAAATGAAAATGATGAACAAAATTTTCTTATTTCTGACTTTATTCCTGCTTCCATGTTTCGGATTCAGCCAAAATCCAATTATACCGGCAAGCGAAGGAATGACAGATCCTCATATTCGTTTATATGACGGGGTGGCTTACATGACAGTCTGTCATGACAAATCTATGGATAACACATGGTTCGATATCGATCACTGGGCCATGTATTCTTCACCAGATCTAGTTAACTGGAAACTGGAATATACTTTGCATCCGGAGGAGACTTATATAGGAAAGCCTTACAATCAATGCTGGGCCACTGATTTTGTAAAAAGAGACAATAAATACTATTGGTATTTCTCTCAACACAACTTGGGTGTGGGAGTGATGACTGCTGAATCTCCAGGAGGCCCATGGACGGATCCGTTAGGAAAGCCTTTGCTGGAAGAAGGTTTGGTTCCTACTGATCCTTATGATCCCGGTATCGTTGAATATGATGGGGATTATTATATCTATTTTGGAGTGTGGGATTTTTACATAGCCAAATTAAATGTGGATATGATCTCTCTGGCAGATCATCCAAAAAAAATTACCATCCACAATCCGCGCGGTCCCTACAACCTGGATGGGATGAATAAGGAACACCCCACAGATGACAAACCGTTCATTCATAGATACAAAGGGAAATTCTATCTTTCCTGGGGCTGTTTTTATGCCATGTCCGACAATCTCTACGGACCCTATGAGTACGTCGATGCAATCCTGAATGATTCGAGCTTTGCAGAAGGATATAAAGAACCAACATGGCCGACTGGATTCAGACAGGGACGCCATGGATCATTCTTTGAAATGTTTAATCAATGGTATTTCAGCTATGATGATATGAGTCAAACAGGCAACAGATTTTTCAGGTCTTCTTTTATCAGTTATGTTCACTATAAAGAAAACGGCGAGATAGCTCCCATCAGAGTCGATGGAACAGGGGTTGGACAATATGATGCAAACAAGGGAAGCATTGAAGCCGAAGACTATTTTTCATCCTCTAAGATTAAAAAAATTGAAAAAAAAGGGGGAGGCTTTAGTGTTGCAAATATCGAGAGTGGAGACTTTCTTATATTTCCAAATATCCATGGATTGGAACAAAAATCTAAGATGGCCTTTAAGGCTACCGTTCTTCAGGATGCAGTTATTGAGATACGTTTTAACTCACTCGAAGGAGAGATTCTGGCTACATGTCTTCTAAAAAAGCATAAAAATAATATCCGTTCTGATGTTCACGTTTTCGATTTCCCACCACAGGAGAGTGCTGTAAGTCTTTGTTTTGTATTCAAGGGGAAAACAAGTAACCTTCTGAATTTTGATTCATTTTCATTTTATTAATTTTATTTCAAGAATGAAAAAAGATATCGTGATATGAAACGGACGCGGACGTACTTTAGAAAGAGAAGATTGTATTCAAGCTATCTAATCGTGTTTTTATTTCTGTTTCTTCAGTTTATCTTTTTGGTTGGATGCAGAAACAATAAAGCTCGTAAAGATGATGCAGGAATAGAAAAATTAACGACAGAGTTTAGACATCCTCCATCCTCTTTCCGTCCCGGTGCTTTCTGGTGCTGGCTTAACGGCAATATGACAAGGGAAGCCATCACACGCGACCTGAGGGAGATGAGTGAAAAGGGAATGGGACGGGCAGAGATATGGGATGTGGCAGCCGTGAATAATCCGGAAGACTATATTCCGGCAGGCCCTGCCTTTTTAAGTGACAGCTCCGTTGCCATGATCAAATATGCCCTGGATGAAGGGGAAAAACACGGTATTAAAATTGGGATGATTGGATCAAGCGGATGGAACGCAGGAGGGACTTGGGTTAAACCCGACTGGGCATCCAAAGCATTGTATTATTCCACCTTGAAAATCCGCGGACCTGTAAATGCCCTAATTAAAATTCCATTTCCCGAACTTCCATCCCGGTGCCCAAAAGATACAGATGGACGACCTCTATTCTTCAAAGAAGTAGCTGTTCTGGCTCTACCCTCTGGCCTTCAAGAAAAGAAAATTTTGGATATCGGAGAAATCATTGATCTGAGTAATATGCTCAATGACGATTTTATTTCTTTTGACCTGCCGGAAGGAGATTGGACGATTATGAGGTTTATCTGTTCAAATAACGGCCAGAGGCTGATCGTACCATCCCCTAATTCAGGCGGGCTTTTCATAGATTTCCTGGATCCTGAGGCAACCAGAAAACATCTGCGTCATTTCATGGAAAGACTGGAAATAAAACCCAGGAAGAATTTAAAAGGCGGGTTAGCATATATTGAGTTTGACAGCATGGAACTTGCAGAAGGGATAGTCTGGACCGATTCGATGCCCGATATTTTCAAAAAACGCAGAGGTTATGATCTGGTCAAATACCTACCAGTACTGGCAGGATGGAACATACAGGATAAAACGGAAAGGTTTTTATACGACTGGAAAAAGACGGTCAGCGATCAACTCATATTCAGCCACTATTCAACAGGAAGGAAGTTTCTCAAGGAATACAACATCGACCTTGTGGCCGAAGCAGGCGGCCCAGGGCCCCCGACCTGGAGTACCTGCCCGGTTGATGCATTAAAAGCACTGGGTAATGTAACAGTCCCCCGCGGCGAATTCTGGGTGCGACACAGGGATATTTTCCTCGTGAAAGAGATTGCCAGTGCATCGCATATTTATGGGAAAAATATTGTTGATGCCGAATCATTCACCACATGGAGAAGATGGAAAGACAGTCCCTATGATCTGAAAAAAATAGTCGATCGGGCTTTCTGCGAAGGATTGAACTGCGTCACATTCCATACATTTGCCAGCACAAATCCAGAGGATGGATTACCCGGAAGGACTTATCATGCCGGTTCTGATATCAATCAAACAAACACCTGGTGGAATAAATCCAAACCTTTTATGGATTACCTTTCACGGTGCAGTTACCTGCTTCAGCAGGGTTTATTCGTGGCCGATGCCTGTTATTACTATGGGGACCAGGCCCCTAATTTTTACCCGGCTTTTCATGTCGTCCCTGAAAAAATTATTCCTGAAAGCCTGGGGCAGGGATATGATTATGATGTCGTCAACAGCGATGTGATCTTAAATCGGATGTCGGTCAGGAATGGGAGGATTGTACTACCTGACGGACTGAGTTACTCCTTGCTGGTATTGCCAGACCAGGATCACATGCCCCTTGAGGTTCTTCGCAAGCTTGGACAACTGGTCAACCAGGGGGCAACTGTTATCGGGAAAAAGCCCGTCCAAGTTCCATACCTGAATGATTACGTGACAGATAACACCGAACTGTCAACTCTGGCTGATAAAATGTGGAAAGGGATTGACGGCAAGGAAAATAAAATCAATGTTTATGGAAAAGGTCGAATGATTTATGGGTTGAGCGCAAAGGAGGTTCTATCCTCTGATGGTATCGGGAAAGATTTCAGTTCCCAAACCCCAGAAGATCTGGATTATATACACAGGCTTTCCGGTAAGACAGATATCTTCTTTATCCGGAATACTTCAGGAGAGCATTTTTCCGGAGACTGTTCGTTCAGAGTAAAGGATAAGCACCCGGAACTCTGGGATCCATCCACCGGGAAGCAGTATGGTCTAGAAGAGTTTACAGAAGCTAATGGAAGGACAAATATCACGCTTGAATTGGATCCAGGTGCTTCGCTTTTTGTAATATTCAGTGAAAACAAAAGATTATTGCCCGTCATCCCCAAAAAATCATGGGTCAATTGTGAAATCATGACTATCGAAGGAAGCTGGAGGGTTACTTTCCCCAAAGGTTGGGGAGCTCCCCCGGAGGCAATTTTCGACAGGCTTATTTCCTGGACAGAATCAAAAGAGGAGGGAATTAAATATTTTTCCGGGACAGCCTCCTATTTTAAAACTATTATCCTACCGGAGGAACTTTTTGAGAATAGTGCGATGATTGAATTAAGCCTGGAAGAGGTTTGTGATGTGGCAGAAGTATATCTGAATGGTGAATCTGCGGGTATACTGTGGAAGGAACCGTACAGGCTCAATATCACAGATTGGGTACAACCCGGTGAGAATGAATTGAAGGTCGAAATTGTAAATCAATGGGTCAACAGACTTACAGGAGATATGCTCTCAGATCCCAAGAATCGTTTTTGCCGTACCAACCAGCCATACATCAGAAGTGATGACCAGGGCTATGATAACTGGATAGAGAACAGTGATGAAACTTTCAGTTTAAAAGCTTCAGGTTTGATGGGTAAAGTAGAGATTTTATTCAAGAAAAATAATGAAACGGCCAAGAAATAAAGCCTGCTTTATGGATAAAGAATAACATGAGGGACTTATGGAAAGGAAATTTACGAGAGCTTTAATTACGGTATTTGTAATCGGATTGATTGTCAGCGGTTGTTCGTGTGTTAAATCCAGACAAACGAAAACAGAAACAATAATTGTTTATATGGCAAATGGAATTAAAATCGGCGAGGTGGATTCTACTTCAGCTATTGTCTGGATACGCCTGACAAAACATCCCGAACGCATTATAGACGGCACACCTTTTCCAGATCGAAAAAATCCCTTGAATGATAAAAATCGTGGAGAATATGTTTACGACCTTGAAAAAATGGATGGAGCTGTGCCGGGAATAAACGGTCAGGTGCGGCTCTCTTACTGGCCAACGGGAAGTAAAAAACAAAGAAAAAAGACCGATTGGCAGTGGATTTTGTCCGATATGGATTATACGCTCCAGATGAAGCTTGATGGGCTTTTGTCGGGAACAGAATATTCGATAGCAGCAGAGGGACGCCGAAGTCAAAACAATAAGACTTCATGTAAAGTAAAAGGCGGGTTTAAGACGGCTCCCTTGACCGAAACACCGGCAAAAATTCGTTTTACGGTTGTGACAGGGCAGGAATATCCCCGCCGAGACGATCCGAATAACGGGCACAAAATATATCCGCTTATGCTCGGGCTCAGCCCGGACTTTTTTGTGCACACCGGGGATATCGAATACTACGATAAACCCGACCCCTATGCCGACAACATCGAGCTGGCGCGGTTCAAGTGGAACCGGATCTATGCGATGCCCTTTCAGCGGGCGTTCCATAATCAAACATCCAGTTATTTTATCAAGGATGATCACGACACACTGAAAGATGACTGTTGGCCGGGGCAAAGTTATGGAAGAGACCTGACATGGGAGGACGGGCTTTTAATCTTTCGTGAGCAGGTTCCCATGGGGGACAAGACTTACAGAACCGTACGCTGGGGCAAGGATCTACAGATATGGCTTGTTGAGGGAAGGGATTTCAGGAGTCCCAACACCATGGCCGATGGACCCAAAAAGACCATCTGGGGAGAACAGCAAAAAAAATGGTTCTTCGATACGGTCCAAAAATCAGATGCGACATTTCGTATCCTGATAAGCCCGACGCCGATCGTAGGGCCTGACCGCGTGAGCAAAAACGACAACCACGCCAACAAAGGTTTTACCCATGAAGGAGATCAACTGCGCCAATTCATCGGCAAACAGAAGAATATGTTTGTGATCTGCGGGGACCGGCACTGGCAGTACGTATCCATCGATCCGGCTACAGGGACAAAAGAGTATTCCTGCGGGCCAACCACCGATATACATGCCGGCGGATTCAAGGAAGAAGACAGGTCGCCTAAACATCAATATTTGAACATAAAAGGCGGATTTTTATCTATAACCGTTGAGAGAATTAACGACAAACCGACAATTTTCTTTCGGCATCACGGAGTCGATGGGAATCTTTATAACGAAGATATTATCACTCAAAAATAATTAGAGGTTATAATACTATGGAGAGAAGGGAATTTTTAAACTTATCTACAGCTGCAATAGGGGCATTGCTATCTGGCCCGTTGCTCAATTCATGTAAGTATCAAACATCTCCATCAACCAACGATAAGCCGAACATCGTGTTTATTTTTATTGATGATTTGGGATGGAAAGACCTAGTGTCAAGTCAATTTAATATTATTGGGTATATGGCTTGACTTCAACCCAGG
>CAZWHQ010000037.1:0-43794 GCA_964633715.1 uncultured Eubacteriales bacterium | reverse complement strand
CCATAACCTTGAGGCTTTTATCGGCATCACACACACATGCTGTATCTAACAATTGAAGTTTTGCCTTTATTTTGTGAAAATCCATATTCCCTCCTTTTGGGGCCTGGCCCTTAAAGATGTAAAAGAATTAAAGGGACATCATACATAATTCTAATAAAAAAATTAAGAATGATATCCCTTTTATTCAGGTCCTTAAAAAAAGTTATTCATGTTTGTCAGGCCAGGCCTCAAAACTTCAATTCTTTGACATAGGGGAGGGGGTGTGATAAGACTTTTTTTCGAGGAAGGAGGTATATGATGAAAAAAATAATGTGTGTCCTTTTTGTTTTAATTTTTATATGGGCGGCCGTTCCTCTACAGGCCCAGAGTTTTTCTGAAAACCTAGCAAAGATGAACAAGTATTCCGGTTATTTTTCATTTTATTGGGATGAAGATTCCGGGAAAATTTTCCTTGAAATCGACAAGTTTGATGAGGAATTTCTCTATGTCAACTCTCTTTCTGCAGGACTGGGGTCCAACGACATCGGTTTGGACAGGAGCCAGCTGGGAGGAACTCAAGTCGTCAAATTTCATCGCATAGGGCCAAAAATCCTGCTTATCAGGCCGAACTTCTCTTTCCGGGCTCTCAGCGACAGTGCTGCCGAGAGGAAGGCAGTCGAGGACGGTTTTGCACAGTCGGTCATCTGGGGATTTCAGGTTGCTGCAGAATCAGAGGGATGTGTGTATGTGGATGCCACCTCCTTCTTTATGCAGGATGCCCATAATGTGATTGGTTCCCTTCGAGGGCGCAATCAAGGCAATTACCGACTCGACATGTCTCGTTCGGCCATCTATCTGCCGAATACGAAAAATTTTCCTAAAAATTCAGAATTTGAAGCCCTTTTAACCTTCACCAGTGATAATCCCGGCAGTGGAGTCCGGGGAGTCTCTCCGGATGCAGGAGCCATTACGGTCAGGCAGCATCATTCTTTTATCGAGCTTCCCGATGACAAATACAAACCGAGAATGTTTGATCCTCGTTCAAATTTTTCCGGGATCAGCTACATGGATTTTGCCGCCCCGATCGAGGAACCGCTTTTGAAAAGATTTACAAACAGGCACAGAATTTTCAAAAAGGATCCCAGCGCCGAAGTCAGTGAACCTGTCGAGCCCATAGTTTACTATATCGACAACAGCGCTCCGGAACCCATCCGATCCGCCCTTCTCGAAGGTGCCAGCTGGTGGAACCAGGCTTTTGAAGCCATTGGATATAGGGATGCATTCCTGGTCAAAATTCTTCCAGAGGGTGCGGATCCCATGGATATCCGCTACAACATGGTCAACTGGATCCACCGTTCGACACGAGGCTGGTCCTACGGATCATCTGTTACAGATCCCCGCACTGGAGAGATCATCAAGGGCCATGTGGCCTTAGGTTCCCAACGCATCCGTCAGGATTTTCTCATTGCCTCAGGTTTGGTTGCCGAATATGAGGAAGGAAAAGAGCTGGATCCACAAATTCGTGAGCTGGCTCTTGCAAGAATCCGGCAGCTGTCCGCCCATGAGATCGGCCACACACTTGGAATGGGGCACAACTATGCGGCCAGTGTCAATGACCGGGCTTCGGTCATGGATTATCCCCATCCGTTGATCAAGATCAACAGCGATGGAACCCTCGATCTTTCTGATGCCTATGATGTCGGCATCGGAGAATGGGACATTGTCTCCATCAATTTTGGATACCAGGATTTCCCGGAAGGCGTTAACGAAGAAAAAGAGCTGAGAGCGATTTTAGACAATGCTTTTACGGATGGGATGTATTTTCTAGCCGGACAGGATGCCGGACCATCCAGTGCTCATCCGTTAGCAAATGTCTGGGATAATGGAAAAGATCCTGTCGATGAGCTAAATCGAGTAATGAAAATTCGGGCTATTGCCCTCCGGACTTTTTCAGAAAAAAGAATCCCCATAGGTGCACCCATGGCCACATTGGAAGAGGCCCTCGTTCCTACTTACCTGTTCCACAGATACCAGGTTGAGGCCGCTTCCAGCAAACTGGGTGGCCTTTATTACAATCATACACTGCGTGGAGACCCTCAAGAACCTCCCACCATCGTCCCCGCAGACGAACAGCGTCGCGCATTGGATTCACTGCTGAAAACAATCGCACCTGAAAATCTGGCTATCGATGATAAGCTGCTCAGTATCATTCCCCCGCGGCCTCCGGGATACAGGCAGAATCGAGAACTTTTTCCTGGGTATACGGGATCGACCTTTGACCCGCTGGCCGCGGCCGAATCAGCGGCCAACCTGACTGTTGGATTAATCCTTCATCCTCAGAGAGCCTCCAGGATGGTGGACTATCACTCCCGTGACAAAAACATTCCGGGTTTATCAGAAGTGCTGGACAGACTCATTCAGTCAACCTGGAAAGGTGAGCGCCGCCAAGGAAGTCTTGGTGAAATTCAGCGTGTCGTGGACAATGTCGTGATGCTCAATGTCATGAGGCTGGCCGTGGAAGGAAGTGCCCTTTCACAGGCAAGAGCAATTGCATTTCTCAAACTGGAAGATTTAAAAAACTGGTTGATAAAAACATATTATGCCGTTGTCGATCAATATCAGAAAGCTCATTATTTTTATGCGGCCAGTCAGATTAAACTGTTTCTGGAAAATCCCAGTCAAATACAGCTGACCCTTCCGCTCTCATCCCCTCCGGGTGCTCCTATCGGGATGTACACCTATGATTTGAGAGATTAGGGAGAAGAACAAATGCCACATACCCGTTGTGATTTTTTAAAAATCGGGGGATTGTCCATAGCTGCCAGTGGGTATACAAAGAGTCTTTTCACTTCGCCAAAACCTCAGACTCAATCCACTTTAAAAAATATGGTCTCGGGAGTTAAACCTCTTAATGCCGCTGACTATGAAAAACGCATTATCAAGGCACAGAAGCAAATGGTCGAGAACAAAATAGACGGACTCTTTTTATCTGGAAGTCCCAACCTTACCTATTTCACTAATATCCAATGGGGCCGGAGTGAGAGGATTTTTAAGCTGTTGCCATCGATTCGCCATTTTCGTAATCTGTGTGATTGCCGATAGAAGTTTTTATGAGGAGGATTTTATGCCTAACATTACTTTAAACAGAATCTTCAGGTTTTTTATTTTTGCCTTTTTTATTTGTACAGTCTGCATTTGTATGTCTCTGGCTCAAGATATTGGGCTGACGAATGCTCAAGACAGTGTCAATATTCTTCCAGAGAGGAAGAGGGCAGAAGTCATGAATGATTGGCTCAAATGGAGGTTGGATAACATCGTCCCTGAATTGATGCGGAGGGAAGGGATCGATATGTGGCTTGTCATCAACCGCGAGTACAACGAGGATCCGGTCTATATGAGTATGATGCCTGAACCTACTATGTATGCCCGTCGTACATCGATTCTTATTTTCCATAATTTGGGTGCAGACAGAGGCGTACAGCGTCTTTCCGGAAGTTATTACGGTACTAGGGATTGGTATGAGGGAACCTGGGTGGACAAAACAAAAAAGCAGTTTGAAAGCCTTGCAGAAGTCGTCAAAAAACTCAATCCAAAAAAAATTGGCATCAACACATCTCAGGACTGGGCTTTTGGAGATGGCCTGTCGGCAAGTTTAAAGGAAAAACTTGACAAAGCTCTTGGGCCTGAACTGTCTTCTCGGTTTGTCTCTGCTGAAAACCTCTGTATCGGATGGCTTGAAACGAGGAGTCCTCAGGAATTGAGTGTCTACCGGCACATTGCTGGCATTGCCCACGATATCATTGCTGAATTTTATTCCAATAAAGTTATTACAGCTGGGATCACCTCAACGGACGATGTTGTCTGGTGGATTAGACAGAAAATTACCGATCTTGGTCTGGAAACCTGGTTTCAGCCTTCGATTTCCATCCAGAGATCAAAAAAAGATGCAGCTATGTATAAAGACAATCCAAGAATTATCCAAAGAGGAGACGTCATCCATTGTGACGTAGGCATTGTTTACTTAGGGCTTTGTACGGATATGCAATTGCAGGCCTACGTGTGCAGAATAGGAGAGGAAGATGTTCCCGATGGACTAAAAGAAGCTCTGCGCCGGACAATTGAAGTGGGTACCATTTTCCGGAGTGAATTTAAGGCAGGAAGATCAGGAAATGCTATCGTTCAATCCGCGATGAAAAAAGCTGCGTCTAAGGGATTGCGGCCCCTCATCTACTCCCATCCCCTTGGTATTCACGGCCATGGAGCAGGGCCACCCATGGATGCCAGACCTCTAGGGAATGTGCCCGAAGGAAATTCTTTCCGGGGTGAGTACCCCCTCTATCCCAACACGTGTTACGCCATCGAATACAGCTGCACAACAAGTATCCCTGAATGGGGAGGGCAGGATCTTCGGATTGGATTTGAGGAGTCTGGTGTTTACACTCAAGATGGATGCAGGTTTATCGACGGTTCTCAAAAGAAATATTTTCTTATTAAATAAATATGCAACTCAATTTCTATGATTTCAAAATTGAGATGCTTCAAGAAATAGTATTGAATAAAAGCGAATTAAAGGAGGCATCATGAAACACAAAAAACACAATTTTGTCCTTTCGCTCCTCATCTCTCTTCTAATCTTCGGAGCGGGCACGGAGATTTTTGGACAGGATTCAATCAATCCTGAGCTGTTGAAATTCTTTGAATACAGGGCACTTGGTCCTGCGCGACAGGGCGCACGTATTTTGGCTGTTGTGGCACATGAATCCGATCCCTTTACGTTTTATTTGGCAGTGGCTTCCGGAGGTGTCTGGAAAACGGTCAATAATGGAACGACATTCACTCCTGTTTTTGATGATGCAGGACGTCTGACTTTTGGTGCATTGGCCATTGCACCTTCAGATCCAAATGTCCTTTGGGTTGGCACTGGTGATGCGGCATGTGGACGATTGACGATCATCGGAGATGGTGTGTATAAATCGACTGATGCCGGTAAAACATGGACACATATGGGACTCACAGAGACTCGGCATATCGGCCGGATTGCCATTCATCCAAAAAATCCAGATATTGTTTATGTGGCGGCTCTTGGCCTCCATTTTTCTTTTAATGAAGAGAGGGGTCTCTACAAAACAACAGATGGTGGAAAAACTTGGGAAAAATCTCTTTTCATAAGCGATAAAGTTGGTGTTGTCGAAGTCGCCATCGATCCCCTTGATCCGGATACTGTCTATGCCAACACCTATGACAAATGGCGTGTGCCCTGGCACTTTGAGGAAGCCGGCCCGGAGACTGGCATATACAAATCTACAGATGGGGGTGAAACATGGAAGAGACTGGCAGGCGGTTTGCCAGAGGGAAAACTTGGCCGGTCGGGATTGGCCATCTACCCTAAAAATCCGAATATAATCTACGCGACTATCGACAACTTCAACACACGGCCCCCCACTGAAGCTGAGATCAAACAGGCCCAGCAGCGCAATCAGGAGGCTGAGGGAAGACGAATCGGCGGGGAAGTCTACAGGACCGAAGATAAAGGTGAATCCTGGACAAAGATGAGTCCGGATAACGTATCGGTGGGGGGAGGAAAGTGGTATGGTCAGATTTTTGTCGATCCTAACGATGACAAAATTATCTATGTTCCCAGTACTCCTCTTTTAAGGTCGACGGACGGCGGGAAAACCTGGGGGCCAGGACGCAGCCTAACCAATAATGCTCCAGGAGTCCATGTTGACCATCATGCGGTTTGGATCAATCCTATAAATTCCAAACACATCATCTTAGGGAATGACGGGGGTTTGGCCATTACTTACGATTTTGGGAAAACCTGGGATGTCTTTGAAAATATTCCTGCAGCTCAATTTTATGCTATTGGAGTGGATATGGACGAGCCATATAACATCTACGGCGGTACGCAGGATACAGGTTCCGTAAAAGTTCCGAGCAATGGTAAGTCCGGCCAGGTGACGGTGGACGAATGGGCGTCTGTGGGCGGCGGGGATGGGATGTTTAACCAACCCGATCCCAACAACAGCCGCTGGCTGTATAATTCTTCACAGTTTGGCTCTATGCAGAGGCTCGATCAAAAAACAGGCATAAGCGTTCGGATCCAACCCAGACGAGGACAGGATGAACCACCGCTTCGATTCAACTGGAATTCTCCCATTCACATATCCCCTCACAACAGCCGGATCATCTATATAGGGAGCCAAGTTCTTCACCGCTCAATCGACCGTGGTGACAGCTGGCAGGAAATCAGTCCTGATTTGACCACAAACGATCCGGAAAAACTCAAGGGAAATATCGAGCACTGTGACATCACCTCTATTTCGGAATCACCCGTCACAGCCGGGATCATCTGGGTAGGCACTGATGACGGTAATGTTCAGATCACTCAGGATGGTGGAGCACACTGGACAAATTGTGCCAAGAATTTAGAAAAGGCGGGGGCCCCCTTGGATTTTTATGTCAGCAGAGTGTTTGCCTCCAATTTTAATGAAGGATCGGCCTACGTCGTAAAAACCGGATTTCAGAGGGATAATTTTGAACCCTTAGTTTTTAAAACTGACAATTATGGGGCCAGTTGGTTTTCGATCTCATCTAATCTTCCACAGGAAATCATTTATGTTATCTTTGAGTCCCAAATAAATCCAGCGCTGCTTTTTGTAGGAACGGACATTGGCGTATATGTGACACTCAATGGGGGAAGAACATGGCACAGTTTCAGAAACAATATGCCTGTTAACCCCGTGCACGATCTCCTTATCCATCCCCGGGAAAACGATCTGGTGGTCGGATCCTATGGTCGAGGAATTTATGTGACCGATATATCGCCTCTCCAGGAATTTAATAATGAGCTTTTGGACAAAGAGGCCCATCTTTTTAATGTCGAGCCGAAGATCCAGTGGTCGGGTCGTTATGGAGGAGGACATTCCGGGCAGAGGCAATTTCATGCTCCCAATGAGCCGGCCGGAGTTGTTTTCAATTATTATCTTAAAAATGATCAGAGTGAGGATGTTGTTATTCGGATTATGGATCCCCTTGGAAATGAAATCCGCTCCATAAAAGGGAGCGCCAAGGCCGGGCTCCAGAAAGCCGTCTGGGATATGCGCGGAGGTTCTGAGGCTAATCAAGCCGGACAGACGAGATTTCGAAGAAGTCCAATGGTTGCACCAGGAGAATATTTAATTATTCTCCAAATCGGGGATAGCAGCTTGACTCAGATAGCTCAAATCCGTAAGATGCCGGGAAGCTGATCTATTTTTTTTTAAAATCCAGGCCGATCTTTATGCCTGCTGTAAAGGAAAGACCGGACAAGTGAATCTTTCCCTTTCTGGCATTCGCCATTCCGGTAGGAGCAGTTTCACTGAAAACGACTTGAGGGTAATTTGTCCCTTCGATTGATTCCTCATAGTACCAGAAAAAGTGGTTTGAACCGCTCTCGTCAAAGTGACCTTCTCCGAGATTATATCCCTGTCTTGTCCAATCACCGCTGATGTCAGAAAATTTTGCATATCTTCCTGTTCCTCCGACTTGGAAGGAAATATTCTTGAATACGAAAACTTCAATTCCCCATCGAACCTGAATGCCGAGAGTTCCCTTCTTAGTTTGGAATGTATAGGTTTGATCCTCAATGTCCAAGGATCCAGAATCCCAGAGAAAATCCGACGTAAAATCCAAATCCATAAAGTAAAGACCTGTGCCCAAAGATATATAGGCATTAAGCAGAGAGGTTACAGGCATAATATAGTGCACATTCAAAGTGATTGGAAAGGCCTTTATTCCATATGTTGTCGTTTGAACAATCGGTACGTCTAGACCATATGATAGATTGCTCTCGCTCCTCAACCTAATGAGTTCGATTCCTATTCCCACTCCAATATTTTTTGAGATCAAATAGAAAAGTTCACCGCCTAAGTTAATCCCACAGCAGAATTTTTCAAAATAACCTTTGTGTCCTGGATCATAGAGGTCGAGAAGTTCGTTGGTGGCTTCGACAGAAGAGTTGTTATCTTTTGACATCACATGAGTCATCCCCCCATAGAACCGGAAAGCAAGCTGGGGAAAACTCAAACCTGAAAATAAACCCACAACGATGAACACGATTAATATTCTTTTCATTGTCTCTCTTCATTTATCTGCGCCCAACTTAAGTTAGCAGATTCAGGAAATTCTGACAAGAACAGAGGACCTGTAATAGGGATGGAGATGACTCAGGCTTATCAGGTTTAAAAAGGAGAGACAGCTAGAAACGTATTTGTCTTTTAAAGTCATGATTCAAGTCTGTGTCAATCCCTGAGCGAAAAGAGATTGCAGCCGGTCATAAATTTTTATCCCGTACTTGCATGACGCCGTGCAGATTGAGCATTCAGCACAGGTCTTGAGCCCTTTGTTCTCAGGCAGGATCTCGGTCGTCATTTCGGCTTGAAGCAGGTTTCCGTATCCTTCAGCATACATATAGGCCCGCATGAGACTTGGGATTTCAACTCCCTTCAGGCAGGATTCCACGCACGTCCGGCAGTTCTGACAGTGGAGTGGATCTTGAATAAAAGAGGCTTGACGGACAGCTGTTTCTTCTCTGGCTGTCAAAGTAAAGTTTTTTATCACATTTAAATTGAAATCCAGCTGTTCAAATGTGGTCATTCCCGGGATAGTGGTGCAGATATTGCTGTCACTCAACACCCATTTGTATGCGCTTTCGTGATCGATTCCGGAATCGGCTTCTTTGTTTCTCCTTACGCCTCCATGGGTTTTCATAGCTACAACACCGATATCTTTCGAAGCGGCGTAGGCGATGGCCTCTTTTATCTCCTCTTTTCTGTCAATGGTAACGGATTGGGCGGTAAGGATAACATCATATACACCGGCATCCACTGTTGCCTGGAGGACATTGGGATCGTTGCTGTGGGAGGATGTGCCGATGAACCGGGTTTTGCCTTCTTTTTTGGCCTGGACGAGGGCCTCTATCATGGGTTCAAAAGTGACCATCTCAGGGCTGTCGCAGCTGTGGAGATAAAGAATGTCCACATAATCTGTCCGCAGACGCTGGAGGCTGGTTTCCAGCTGTTTTTGAAAGTTTTCTTTAGTGGCAAGCGGTTCCCGAGCCGGACCGCTGTCGAGAAATATTTTTTTATTATTGTCCCGGGCAAAACGCATCTTTGTAGCGAGGTAGACTTTGTTTCTTAATTTGTCCTCGTCCAGGGTTTTTCCGATGGACATCTCGCTGTTTCCTCGGAGATAGACACTGGCGGTATCCAGGTGCTTGATACCCATTTCAATGGCTTTTCTTATCAAGTCAGGACTGTCCGAATTCATGACACCAAAACTGAGAATTGGAATCTCGAGCTTTGTTCTTCCGAGAATCCGAGTTGGGATCTCTTCTGTTGAATTCTGCGTAAGAGATTTTCCCTTTAAAAGAGGAAATCCAAGTCCTGCGGAAAAGACTCCAGCAGCTGTTTTTCCGATAAATTGCCGTCTGTTAATGCCTTTCTTTCCCATGCCATTTTCTCCTTTTTTTAATAATGAAAAAATTATAACAGGTCTTTGTAGATATGGGAAGCTATACCTTGACATGGGGGTGTTCTTGGCCGACTCAAAAAAAGACATATATTTGACAAACAAATCTCCCCCAATAATAATGTTAAAGCCTATTAAAATAGTGCGTTAAAAAGACAGCACATATGGAGGAAATTGGATGAGAAAAGTTATAAAAATTTACAGCATTTTTGTCATGATTTTTATGGTCATCTTTCTGGCCCAGAACTGTAAAAAACATGATGAAGCTACCTTAGACTCCGATACGATTTCATCCTCTCTTTCGCCTATTGAAGAACTTGGAAAAAAACTCTTTTTTGATGCCAACCTCTCCAGCCCACCCGGCCAGGCCTGCGCTTTCTGTCATGGGCCAATGGTGGGTTTTACTGGTCCATTGGAGGAATCGAATCAGCCTGGAGCTGTTTATGAGGGTGCCTTCAAGGGCCGTTTTGGAAACCGGAAACCGCCGGCTGCCGCGTATGCCGGAGATAGTCCAGTGCTTCATGTCGATGAAGAAGGCAACTTTGTCGGCGGAATGTTTTGGGATGGCCGGGCGTCGGGTGAGCAACTTGGAGATCCTCTCACCGAACAAGCCATGGGGCCATTTCTCAATCCTCTTGAGATGAATGCCGCGGATAAAAAAGAAGTGATCACAAAAGTAAAAGATTCGGACTATGCAGACTTGTTTGAAAAATTATGGGGAGCGGGATCGCTGGACGTCGAGGAGGATATCGACGGGTCGTTTGAAAAAATTGCGCGGTCTATCGCAGCCTATGAGCGGTCGGCTGAAGTGAATCCCTTCAGTTCCAAATTTGATGAATTTTGGAGCAATGCTCAAGGCAGAGAACTGGATGTGGCCGATATCAACGAGGACAATTGGCAGGACTTTCAAGATCTTGGTCTGAATGGTGCAGAGCTTGAAGGATTCATCCTGTTTGCCACAAAAGGAAAATGTGCGGAATGCCATGTCCTGACATCCGTAAAAGGGAAACCTCCTTTGTTTACAGATTTCACATATGATAATGTGGGGGTTCCCAAAAATCCAAATCTTCCATTCTATACCATGGCAGAAGAATGGAACCCAGATGGAGAAGATTGGATCGATAGGGGACTCGGGGGTTTTCTTGAAGGGACAGAAAAATATGACAAATATGGGGAGGAGAATTACGGGAAACAAAAAGTCCCCACGCTGCGAAATGTGGACTTGAGGCCTCGAGATGACTTTGTCAAGTCTTTTATGCACAATGGTGCCTTTTTAACGCTCGTAGACGTTGTCCACTTTTACAACACACGAGACCTGGCTGAAGAAGAATGGCCCCCCCCGGAAATTGAGGCCAATGTCAATACTGAGGAGCTTGGAGATTTAGGGTTAACTCCTGAAGAGGAGGAGGCCATCGTTCTGTTTATGAAAACACTGTCTGATCGACAATAAAAGGACATGACAAAAAGGTTCTTTGTCGTACTTTTTGTGTGCCTCTTAGTCTTGTCCATACTCTGTTTGTCTCAAGTGCGAGAGAAAAAGAGGCAGCTCATCCTAGCCACAGCCACGACTGGAGGCACTTATTATCCTGTGGGAGTGGCCATCGCCACTTTAACGTCCACTCGTTTGGAAGAAACCGATAACATTTTAATGACAGCGATTACATCTGCGGGTTCTGGTGAAAATATCCAGCTGCTTAAAAACAGAGAAGCTGATCTGGCCATTATCCAGAGTCTTAATGGTGAGATGGCCAGGCAGGGAAAAGGCCGGTATGAGGACGAACCTCAGTTTTTCCTCCGATCGGTCTCTGTTCTCTGGGAAAATGTGGAACATTTTGTCATTTTGAAAAAATTTGTGGAATCAGGCGATATGTCCGATTTAAAAAACATCCACAAGAAGAATTTCTCCATTGGCAGACGGGGATCCGGGACGGAGATTTCTGGAAGAGAAATCTTGAAATCCTTGGGTTTTTCTCCAGAAAAAGATTTCAGGCTTTCTTTCCTGGGTTATACTCCCTCTGCGAATGCCCTGCAAAACGGGAGAATTGTCGGGATGAACATTCCTGCAGGTCCGCCCGCAAGTGCGATCATTCAGGCTTATGCAGCCATTGGCGCGAAAAATCTCCAAATATTGGAGTTTACAGAGGACCAGATCAAATCCGTCAATTCAGTCTTCCCTGTCTGGAAACCTTTTGCGATTCCAAAGGGGACGTATCCTGGACAAAACATTGCCATACAAACTATATCTCAACCCAATCTTCTGGTTACTCATCAGGATCTGCCGGAGGATGTTGTCTACAAGATTGTCAAAACGATGTATGAAAACCTGGACTATCTAAAAAAAATTCATCAAGCGACGCAGGTGATGTCGCTGGATTTAGCTGTCAGCGGGCTGTCTATTCCCCTCCATTCTGGAGCAGTTCGGTATTATGAAGAGATGGGGCTATCTATTCCATCGAAGTTAAAGTAATAACTTTTAGTTATGCTCGCTGAAAAGAATTCCAACACAAACAATCTTCTGACTTGGTTTGCTGCCGGAGTAGCTCTTTTTCATATCTGGGCGAACACTTTTGGAAATTTGAATGACCTGTGGAGGAATGCTCTCCATTTGGGTCTTCTTGGATTTTTGGGTTACCTTACTTATTCCTGGGCGAAAAAAAAAACTATCTCAAAAGTATCAAACCGCTTGAATATTATTTTTGGAGGCCTTCTTCTTGTGTCCTCCGGGTATTTAATTCTCTTCGAAGACGCACTTCATAAAAGGAATGAAGTCCCTGTGCTGGCTGACCTTCTGTTTGCCGGAATAGCCATTGTACTGGCTCTGGAATTAACACGGCGGACGTCAGGGATCGTAATTCCGGTTCTGGCCATAATTCTTCTGGCCTATGTCTTGTGGTGGGGGCAGTTTATCGGAGGTGTTTTTGGGCTGAGAAGCATGAGTCTCACGAGGATTCTCTACAGGATGTATTTTACAGATGAAGGTCTATTCGGAATGATTGCGACTATCTCATCAACCTATGTTTTTATGTTCATTCTCTTTGCCGCTTTTTTGCTGAAATCTGGAGCAGGGGATTTTATTATTCGGCTCTCACGGAGGATGACCCGCAGGATTACAGGCGGTCCTGGTCTTGTGTCCATAGTTGCCTCAGGATTTATGGGAACCATCTCAGGAAGTGCCGTGGCCAATACGGTTTCAACGGGTTCCATTACAATTCCTGTAATGAAAAAGGCCGGTTATTCTCCAAAATTTGCTGCAGCTATCGAGACCGCTTCATCTACAGGCGGTCAGTTGATGCCGCCGATTATGGGGGCAGGTGCGTTTATTATGGCCCAGTGGACCCAGATCCCTTATGTCACTATCATCGGGGCGGCTCTTCTGCCGGCACTGCTGTACTTTGCTTCCGTGATTTTTGCCGTTTCTCTTGAAGTCAAAAAGCAGGGGGTTTGCACACCGGAAATGGAGGATTTTGAACCTGTCGGCAGGATTCTCAAAGAAGGGGTTGTTTTTCTCATTCCGATATCTGTCCTGATCACACTATTAATCGTTGGTTTTACTCCCACCTATGTGGCTGGGATCTCAATTTTATCTGTCATTGTCTCTTCTTGGCTCAAACGGGAGAACCGCATGGGTCTAAACGATATCCGAGATGCTCTTGCCTCAGGGACAAAAAATATGGTGGTGACCGGGATTCTATTGGTTACTGTTGGAATAGTCATTGGGACAATCAATATGACAGGTATTTCGATCTCATTTTCTCAGTTAGTTGTCCAATGGTCGGGATCGAGTGTTCTATTGGCCCTTCTACTCATCACGATCGCTTCCCTGCTTTTGGGGATGGGTCTTCCTGTGACAGCGGCCTATGTGATGATTGCCATATTGACGGTTCCTGCTCTGACTGAAATGGGCGTGGGACTGCTGGCTGCACATATGATCATATTCTGGTTGTCCCAGGATTCGAATGTGACACCTCCTGTTTGCCTCGCGGCTTTTGCGGCCTCATCCATTGCCGGTTCACGGCCTATGGCAACAGGGTTCTCTGCTTGGAAGCTGGCTAAAGGCCTCTATATTCTCCCGGTTTTGTTTGCTTTTACGAATCTGATCAGCGGTACATGGGGAGAAAGATTTCTTGTTTTTGGATTTTCTCTCATTGGACTTTTTGCTTTTGCCGTTTTTACGACAAGATATTTTTTCCATCCTCTCAGTTTTGTCGAGTGGATCCTCCTCATCCCCTGTGCCCATTTTTTATTCTGGCCGAAACCCATTTGGATCAATTTTGCCGGGTTGGTTCTTTTTTCTGGGATAGGATTCTATAACAAATTTTCAAAACGCCATCTTCCCTATTGTCCATAGGTGTGAGGGGATGTGGAAATTCGATAATTTCTTTTAGATTTATTCATGTAACAAAGATTTAACCCATTCACGCTCAACCCAGAGAGCACATCCACCCCCTGTTTCATTGAGGTGTTTGTCGCTCTGCCGGATTCTTTTTAGAAATTCTGACTGAAGTGCTTCTTTAAGAGATACGTTCAACAGGCTCACATCAGAATATGGGGCGAACGGACAGGGCTCGACATTCCCCTCTGCGCTGATGTGCACGAAGCCTCTTCCTGCGGAAAGACATCCTCCGATTTCTTCTTCGTCACCAGGGACTGCAATGAAGAGTGCCGGGAATTGTGTGCGGAACGCGTCCCTTCTAGTGATAAGATCTGTCCTTTGTTTATCTGTGAGGAGCCAGTCCTCGGTTCCTTCTTTGATAGGTGTATACTCGAGGAAAAAAAACAGTTTGCAGCCCAGTTTAGATAAAGATTGTATAAATCCGGTTTCGGTGACAGAGTCAAAATTGGACCGTGTGGCTGTTAGTGAAACACTCCAGAATATCCCCGCGTTCTTTATCTTTTGGACAATTTTGAGGAGGCGTTCATACACTCCCAAACCCCTGCGTCCATCGGTCTCCTCTTCGTATCCCTCGAGACTGACTACTGGAACGAAATTGTGCTGGCCTTTTAGTTTTGCCAGCCACTCCTCATCGATGAGCAGGCCGTTTGTGAACACAAGAAAGATGATCTCGGGAAAATCCCTTGTGATATCCAGAATATTTTTTCGAACCAGAGGCTCTCCACCGGCCAGCACCACAAATGAAATCCCAAGGTCTTTGGCTTCGGATAAAATGCTGCGGATTTTTTCGTCACTCATTTCGGGCTTGGATTCTCGCGCCAATGCTTTGTGATAACAGCCTGTGCACTGTAAATTGCATTCGTTAGTGATGCTGAAAATCATTATCGGAGGCACATGGATTCCTTCCTGTTCCTGTAAGGAGCGCACTTGAGCGGCCTTTTTTTGCCACTTGACAGTCCGGAAGAAAAAGAGAGCATGCTTAGGATTTTTAAGAGAGACTTTCAGGGCGTCTTTAAAGAATATTTTAAGGGACTGGTTGAGAACTTTACGAAAGTTGGCGTTTTTTTTTGCTTCATCCAGGGGAGGGGCAAGTGACACTTTTTCATTTGCCATATAGTTACTCCTTATCGAGGGCTCTGTCGATATTTAATAACATCAGATTAATTATTGTCAATTCGAATCACTATCTCTTTTGAAATGATTTCTAATCACTAACCAAGACATTAGTTTTCATGGAAAGAGCAATAAGAAATCTTCTATTTGAAGAATTGACAGCGGGAGAAAGAATGACAATAATGGAAGGACATTAAAGGAAGGAGTTCTGACATGAAGACATTTTTCAGTAAAAAGACAAAAACGCGGTTAGGCCTTTTAACGTTCCTTGTTTTGTTTCCTCTTCTTTTTCTTCTTTCCTTCCAGTCTTCTGATCCTCAAGCTGAGATTTGGGAAGATTGGGAAGCCGGATGCACGAGTATTATGGTGGGAAGATTGGCGAGCACGGATGGTTCAGTGATGACGGCTCATTCCTGTGACGGCAACTACAGAACTTGGGTGAAGATGGAGCCGCATCTCAAACACGATAAAGCAGAAAAAACCAAAATATATCATGGCCTTTTGCACAATGAATTCTCGGGAGATATGCGGCGGATCACTGTTGCTGGAGAGATACCTCAGGTTGAGGAGACATATGCATTTTTCAACACGGCTTATCCTTGCATGAATGAAAAACAGCTGGCTATCGGAGAGACGACCATTGGCGGACGCAGGGAGCTGCGCAACACCGAAGGCATATTCCTTATTGAGGAACTCGAACGGCTGGCTCTTGAAAGGTGTGATAATGCCCGTGATGCCATACGGCTCATAGGCAAACTGGTCAAGGAGTACGGATACTGTGACAGGGGAGAATGCATCACAATTGCCGATCCCAAAGAAGTCTGGCACTTTGAAATTTTCGGTGCCGGGCCTCTCGAGATTGGAGCAGTTTGGGCAGCTGTGCGGATTCCCGACGACCATGTCGGCGTTTCGGCCAATATCCCCAGGATCAGTGAGCTCGATCTGGATGATAAAGACAATTATATGGCCTCAGAGAATGTCTACAGTTTAGCGGAAGAAATGGGATGGTGGGATCCCAACAGCGATGAAACATTTAAGTTCTGGAAAGCGTACAGCGGCCGCAAGCCTTTTTCGACAAGAGAATTTTTTATCCTCAGCACGATGGCTCCTTCACTCAATCTCGATTCAGAAGCTGAAGAACTTCCTTTTTCTGTCAAACCTGATAAGAAGGTTTCGGTCCAGGATGTCTTTGCCTACTACAGACAGACCTATGAAGGCACGGATCTGGATGTGCTGAAAAATCTTATGGTCAAAGACCGCCGCAGTGAAGACATGGTGATGAGTCCTGCAGTAAATCCTTGGATGAACTATGATTTATTGAACCTCTTGAATACCCTAAAACCGGAATCCGCAGTTCGTCAGCGCCAAATCGCCATTGCGGGCTGCTCCTATTCAGAAGTTCTTCAGTGCAGGGACTGGCTGCCTGATGAGGTGGGCGGAATAGCGTGGTTTTCATTCGATAATCCCGGTCAGAGTCCCCGGATTCCGATTTTTGCGGGTGTAACAGAACTTCTGCCCAGCTTTGAAATTTGCGGCCAAAAAAAATTCCGCACAGATGCGGCCAGCTGGTACTTCCGGAGAGCCAACCGTTTGGCCACAATTCGGTGGGGAGCCACAAAAGACATTATTGCCAAAGCCGTCAAGGAATTTGAGGATAAAGCTTTTGCGGAAATCCCTGGTCTCGAAAAGAAGGCTCAAGAGCTGTATAAGGACAATCCCGAAGAACTCAAGAGATACCTCACGCAGTACACCAACGACTTTGCGCGTGCAGCTATGAACAAATACTGGGAACTTGGAGATTTATTCTGGACAATGTTTGCCCGGGGCTTTTAGTTTTTTTAATAAGATTTTGCATCGATTTTTTCGAATTTGAGTTTAAATATTGGGTCATTGCTGTGAGGGGACTACCCCAAGATATTGACTTGAAATTAAACATATTGTATAAGCATTTATTTATAGAGAAAATGAGGAGTGGCTTATGATCAAAATTGAAAATTTAACCAAATATTACGGCGATCTTAAGGCTGTGGATTCCGTGAGTTTTGAGATCCAGAAGGGTGAAATTTTGGGACTGCTTGGACCGAATGGAGCGGGAAAAACCACCATATATCGTATTTTAACGGGATATTTGAGCCCCTCTTCCGGATCGATACAGGTTAAGGATTTTAATATCTATAACAATCTCATCGAAATAAAAAAGCTCATCGGGTATCTCCCGGAAGCGGCTCCGATCTATCAAGACATGCTTGTTTTTGACTATCTTAATTATGTGGCGGACATCCGAGGAGTGGACAGAGAAAATAAACTGGCTCATCTCCGGGATCTCGCGGACCTTTGCAGTCTCAATGAAGTCATGCATTTTTCTATCAATGAGCTGTCAAAGGGATACCGTCAGAGAGTGGGCATCGCTCATGCCTTGATGGGCGATCCTGAAATACTTGTGCTGGATGAACCAACTTCAGGCTTGGATCCCAACCAGATCGTGGAAACTCGGGACATCATCAGACGCATCGGGAAAGAGAAGACGATTGTTTTTTCCACTCACATCTTGAGTGAAGCCGAAGCCACATGTGACCGGGTTGTGATCATCAACCAGGGAAAAAAAGTTGCGGATGATACAGTCGAAAACCTGAGGAAATCCCTTAAGCTTCAGTCGTTTGAAAAAATTTTTCTCACACTCACAAAAGGACATTAAGATGCAAAATATCAAACACATTTTTAATAAGGAATTCAAGTCCTATTTTGTTTCCCCCATTGCCTATATCGTGATTTCGGTCTTTCTTATCATCATCGGCTGGTTGTTTTATTCCACATTTTTTCTCGACCGCCAGGCTAATTTGACTAGATTCTTCTCTCTTCTTCCTGTTGCATTTGCTTTTGTTGTGCCGGCTGTAACCATGAGGTTGTTTTCTGAAGAAATCAATATCGGTTCCTATGAGATATTGCTTACAATGCCGGTGACATTCAGGGATATCATTGTCGGGAAGTTCCTTGCTGCCGTCGGTTTTATTGGTGTTATGCTTGTGCCGACACTTTTTTATGCCTTGTCAACGACTATTCTGGGGAAACTGGATTGGGGGCCAGTGATCGGGGGATACCTTGGGGCCATCCTTCTTGGGGCTACCTACTGCTCAATAGGGCTTTTGGCTTCGTCGGTCACAAGAAATCAGGTTGTAGCCTTTATCATCGGGATGGCCATCTGTTTGTCACTCACGTTGCTGATTGACTTTATGCTCTTTTTCCTCCCGAATTTTCTTGTAGGGATTTTTCAATATCTCAGTGCGAACTATCACTTTCAAAATATTGCCAAGGGCGTGATCGATCTCCGGGATATTCTCTATTTTGTCTCGGTGTCTTTTGTTGTTCTGTATGGGACAAATCTTATTATGCAGGGAAAGAAGTGAGAGGCTAAAATGAAAATAAAAGAAGATATGTCAAAATATTATAGGTTTTTTCTCTATCTGATCATCGTTATTCTTGTGAATCTGGTGGGCATGAAAATCTTTTTCCGTTTGGATCTGACATCCAATGGTCTCTATTCTCTCTCCCGTGCCAGCAAAAGGGCGGTAGCCACCCTCAAGGAACCAATGACTATCAACGTCTTTTTTTCAAAAAACCTGCCTGCACCCTATAACAACATTGAAAACTACCTCCGTGACATGCTGGATGAATACGGCTCTTACGCAAAGAATTATTTGAGCTACAGATTCTTCGATGTCAACGCAAAGGAAGGCGACCTAAGTGAAAGAGCAGAAGAAAACCGGCAGAAGGCCCAGGATTATGGCATTTATCCTGTCAATGTCCAAACGATTGAACAGGATGAAGCCACGATACAGAGAGCCTACATGGGGATGGTGTTTCTTCACGGAGACATCGTCGAACGAATTCCCGCTATCACGAGTACGGATGGATTGGAGTACCAAATCACTAGCACTCTGCAGAAGATGAACAACAAAATTTCTGCTCTTTTGAATCTTGATGAAAAGATAAGGGTTAAGCTTGTTCAATCGTCCTCCCTTTTCCAGATCGCAAATGAAATCAATATCACGGGACTCGAGACTCTGCGGAACCAAATCCAGAGCCGAGTAAATGTTTTAAACGCCAAGGTTTATGATCAACTTGAATTTGTGTTTGTCGATCCGACCACCACAACTCCTCCTGTGGAAGAAATCCAAGCCTATGAACGCTTTGGACTCCAATGGCCCGAATTGAAAAAAGAAGATGGAACACTGATTCCGGCAGGGCAGGCGATCATTGCCTTGGGTCTGGAATATGGGGATAAATCTATTGAACGCCAGCTCCTCGATAAAACTCTCCAACTGACAGGCATGGGTCTTCAAGAGGAATACAGGCTGGTCGAGATGGAGCAAATCGATGATTTCATTGAGAGCAATATCGACAATCTGATCAATATCCATGAGGAGATCGGTTATCTGTCTTCCCATGGAAGCCTTTCTCTGTCATCCGCACTTCCACCCCAGTTTCAGCAGATGCAGCCACAGACAGGAATGCTGACAAAGTTTGATTCTCTTTTAAGCGAAAATTACAGCGTAAC
This sequence comes from uncultured Eubacteriales bacterium, assembly GCA_964633715.1. GTDB lineage: Bacteria > Acidobacteriota > Aminicenantia > Aminicenantales > Aminicenantaceae > JAUWVG01. The sequence goes on along the minus strand of CAZWHQ010000037.1, from coordinate 24,244 downwards.
TCAAATTGACTTAAAAACAGATGAAATCCCGGAAACGATAGATACGCTTATTATAGCCGGAGCCAAGGAGCAGTTTTCAGATTGGGAGTTATTTCAGATCGATCAGTTTCTGATGAAAGGCAAATCTCTGGCCGTGTTTGTCGAAACGTTTAATGAGATTCAGCAGAATGCCAATCAGCAGATGTACGGCATGAATCAACCTGTCTTTCTTCCCATAAATACAGGCTTAGAAAAACTGTTGGATCACTACGGTGTAAATGTGAAAAAAGCCTACGTGATGGATGAAAACTGTTTTGTCAGCCAGGATCCCACCGCTGGAGAGATGCCCCTCTTTTTTGCTCCGATCATAAAGGATGAGAACATCAATCATAGGCTGAATTTCCTGGAAAATATTAGAGTTCTCCAGATGCTGAAAGTTTCTCCAGTGGAAATCGATAAAGAAAAAACAGATGCGAATAAACTGAGGGTCACGGAACTCTTTTCATCCTCTAAAGCCTCATGGGAAATGACAGGACAAATTAACTTGATGCCCTGGATGATTCGTCCTCCGGCCAATCCGGATGAGAAAAAAATTATTCCTCTGGCCTACCTCTTAGAAGGAGAAATGCCCAGCTATTTTGCCGACAAACCCATACCTGAAAAACCGAAGGAAGAACCTGCTGGAGAAGAAGGTCAGGATTTGGAAACCGAACAGGAACAGCCGGTTGTCGAGGAATCAAGAGTCCAGGACAGTGTGAATGTCTTGGCCACAGGAAAACCTGGAAGAGTGCTGGTCATCGGTTCAGGAGACATACTCAAAGACAATGTTCTCGATGATGAAGGTCGATCTCCCAATGCGGTCTTTCTTCTCAATTCTTTGGACTATTTAAATAACAGGGAAGATATGGCTGTCATGCGGAGTAAAAACCAGAGATTCAATCCACTTAAAGATACGAAAGCGGCCACGAGGACGTTGGTCAAAATTTTTAACATAGCGGGTGTTCCAATCTTATTCATTCTTTTTGGATTTTATGTCTGGGTTCGCCGAAAGGCCAAAAGGCGGATGATTCAAAACCTCTTTAATTCAAAGGCTAAACGGATGGAGGCCTAATCATGAAATTCAAAAAAGAATATCTTATACTCTTAGGTGTGATTGTTGTCCTTTTTGTGATTTTATTAGCTGGGGGGAAAAAGGGGAAAATGAATTACCGTGTGCCTGATTTAGACGTCCTCAATGAGGAAGACATCACAAAAATCGAAATTACCTCTGCAGGGGATACTATCGTTTTATCCGGGAACGAAAACCGTTGGACAATCCTTCCCCAAGAATACACGGCAGATTCCGAGAAGGTCTCAAACATGTTGGATATCATGGCGAATTTGACTTTGACTGAGCTGGCCGCTGAGACCAAAGGTTACCAGAGGTATGAGCTGGATGATGAGAAAAAAATCTCTGTTTATGCATACAGTGATGAAGAACTGGTCAGATCGTTTGATGTGGGGAAGGTCTCCTCGACCTACAGACATACATTTGTAAGGGTGGAAGATGATCCCAGGGTTTATTTTGCTCGGGAATCCTTCCGGAGTACATTTGAGGTGGACAGGGCTGATTTGAGAGATAAAACTGTAATGAGCTTTGATGTGAATGAGGTCACCGAGATTTTAATAGAGCCAGGGGATTCTACTTTTCATTTCAGCAAAACGATAATACCTGCAGAGGCCCCATCTCCTGAAACGGCAGAAGAACAAGCGGCACAACCGGCTGAGGAACTGGAAGCTTGGATCACAGCGGAGGGAACAAAAGGCAATAAGACAGAAATAGATTCTATCGTGAACCAGATGTCCGATCTAAAATGCGACAGCTTTATCGAGGACAAAACAGTTGAAGATTTTGTAGAAGCTATTTATTCAGTAAAAATTACTGGCAGCAAGGACTATTCTCTTCAGATATATGCAAAAGATGAAGATGAAGATAAATACCCTGCAGTTACATCCGAGACTCCCTATGTTGTCTTCCTCACATCTTGGGAAGCAGAAAATATCATGAAGAAAGCTGACGTGCTGGTGGAAAAAGAAGAAGTGGAAAAAGAAGAAGAGGTGAAACAATAGGTTCTGCCCGGCTGCAAACCCAATCTATTTACAAATCATAAAGATGGCAAAAAACCAATCAGACAAAGGTACGGACATGGGGAAGAAACCTGTCACCGAATTGGCACGTGACATGGGTTTGATGCATGTCACCATGATTGGAGTGGGGGCCATGATTGGTGCAGGAATTTTTGTCTTGACCGGATTAGCGGCCGGGGTTGCCGGTCCTGCTTTAATTCTGGTTTTTGCCCTTAATGGCCTTGTGACGGGTTTGACCGCCATGTCTTATGCCGAATTAGGATCCTGTTTTCCTGAGGCGGGGGGAGGCTATCTGTGGGTTAAGGAAGCCCTTCCCCAACCCAACGGATTTCTTTCGGGCTGGATCAGTTGGTTTGCCCATGCTGTGGCCTGCAGTCTGTATGCTGTGGCATTTGGGACATTTAGTGTCGATCTTCTCCACATGGCACATGTTGATTTAACGAAGTTGATGCCCTCTGTTTTGGGCCCTGAGCCGTACAATGCGGCTGCAAAGCTTATTGCCGTTATCGTGACACTGCTGTTTGCCTACATAAACTTTCGGGGGGCCAAAGAAACTGGCCAGGCTGAAACCCTGGTCACGATTATCAAGATTATCGTTATTGCCCTCTTTATCGGTTTTGGGTGTGTGGCCATTTTTTCCGGTAAAACACCTGAACCGTGGCCGGCACATTTTACTGGATTTTTTCAGAAAGGGGTCATGGGCATTATTATGGCGATGGGCCTGACATTTATTGCCTTCGAAGGATATGAAATCATTGCCCAGTGTGGAGAAGAAGTTAAAAATCCTAAGCGGAACATCCCCCGTTCGATATTTCTTTCTCTGGCGATTGTTGTTCCTATCTATATTCTGGTGGCCTTTGTCGCCCTTGGAGCTGTTGCTCCCGAAGGTGGTGTGCCGACATGGCAGTATCTGGGTCAAAAAGGTGAGTTGGCCATGATCGAGGCCGCCGAGCATTTTATGATGGGTTCGCTCGGGCGGATTATTTTTCTTATTGGCGGGCTGTTTTCAACTATGTCCGCACTCAATGCGACAATTTATTCTTCTTCCAGGGTCAGTTTTGCCATGGGGCGGGATCACAATCTACCCAGCTTATTTGCAAAAATTCATCTTAAAAAAAGAACCCCCCATATGGCTGTTTTTATTTCTGGAATTTTTATCGCTCTTATGGCGGTCACGCTTCCTATTGAAGACATTGCCAGCGCTACCGATGCCATGTTTTTGCTCCTCTTTGTCTTTGTCAACCTTGCTCTTATCAACCTCCGGAAAAACCGTCCCGATTTGGATCGCGGATTTCGAGTGCCGCTTGTTCCTCTGATTCCCATCCTGGCCACTGTCATCAATCTTGCACTGGCCGTGGTTCTCTTTTTCTACAGACCTCTAGGTGTTTGGGTGTGTGTGGGGTACCTTCTCTTTGGAATTACCATCTACTATCTCTATTCCAGAAGGAAGGAGTTTTCGGCAAAAGCTGAACCGATCATCTATGCCGAACATCCCCTTGTCCAGGCGGATGCATGTGATTTCCACATTCTGGTTCCTGTGGCCAATACAAAGACAGTTCACCAATTGCAGCGGTTTGCCACCATACTGGCGAAATCCTATGGCGCTGATATTACGGTCCTTAACGCCATCCATGTCCCCTCCCAGACACCTCCGAGTGAGGGGAGAAAGTATTTAGGAGCGGCGCGGGCTCTTCTGTCAAAAGCCATCACTGTGGCCGAAGACCAGGGAATTCCTGTTTATTCTCTTGTCAAGCTCACCCATAATGTCCCTAAGGCCATCATTGAAACATGTGAGGAGAGGAAGATAGATATGATGATATTGGGTTGGGAGGGTGCCCAGGCTGCACACAATCGAGTTTTTGGCACCAAGTTGGATGAACTCATTCTCAATACAATCTGTGATATCGCTCTTGTATGCAAAGCCCCCGTTGAGGACGCCGATATAAAAAAGGTTCTGGTCCCGGTGAGTAATATTAAGTATGCCTTTCTTTCATTAAAGGTTGCCGAAGCTATGTTTGATGGGCAAGATGTACAGATCGTTCTTTTACATGCCACTCCTTTTGATGATATTTCAGAGGTCAGAAATAAATTTGCCGCAGATCTTAAAAAGCATTCGGACGAGATCGATCCCAATCGATTCCAGATTGTCATCCGGAAGACTTACCGGGCATCGGAAGTCATTCTCAATGAGGTTCCAAATTATGACTTGATCATTATGGGAGCTCCGGAGGAAGGATTACTCAAAAGAGCCCTATTTGGGGATCTGCCCAATCGTATTGCCAAGGAATTTGACATCCCTATCATTCTCACAAAGAAGTATCATGGACATATAAAATCCTGGTTCCAGAAGTTTTTCGGAACCCGGAAGACGATGCTCGACTGAACGATCAATTTTTTATTAAAGACTTAAATGATTCAACGGATAATCAAGAACAATCTTTTTTCATGGAGTTTTCTATTTTTAATATCCTTCGGGATCCTCTGTCTCAGTGATCCTGCATCCGCAAATGAGGCCAATCCTCAGGAAAAAAGCGAAAAACAGGAAAAGAAGAAGAATCAGGAGAAAATTACTGAAGAAATTGTTGTCGAAGCAAAGAGGCCTAAAGACCTTCCTATCTCCACCACAACCTCCATCAGAGAAGAGCAGATAGAAACACTGACCCCGAGGGATCTTTCAGAAGTGCTTTCCTTTACGTCGGGAACATTAGTGACCTCTGGTTCCAAAAACGAGTATCGGTTGAAAATCAGAGGTTTTTCAGGACAGAGGATCGTCCTGCTCTACGATGGAATTCCTATCTATGAACCATTTTTCAATTCTTTTGATCTTAAAACCCTTCCTGTCGAGAATATTGAGAATCTTAAGGTTGTCAAAGGCGCCTCATCTGTTCTCTATGGGCCCAACGCCCTTGGAGGGGTGGTCAATATCATCACCAAAAGGCCTCAGCCTCCTTCGTTTTCCCTGAGGGGTTTGTATGATACCAATGGAGGATACGGTGTTTCGACATCCGGATCACTGCGTTGGAAGGATATTTTGTTTTCCGTTTTTATGGACTATGATGAATCGGATGGATTCAAATGGAGCAGAGAGGGTGAAAATATCCGAATGGAGAACAGTGATTACAACAGGTGGAATGCCGTGGGAAAGGTGTATTTTTACCCAGGAAAAAAACATGAGATCCTTCTTGAAGTGGCACAATATGTCTCTCGATTTGGAATCCCTTCCGCTCAAGAGTATTATTCCTCCCGTTACTGGCGCTTCAACAAGTGGAATCGAACTCAAATCAATTTGGGTGGAACTTTCTCTCTTTTTGAGACTAGCTCATTAAAATTCAGGAGCTACTATGTCCGGCATGACAATGTTCTGGATGCCTACACGGATTCGAGCTTTTCGGCACTGCAGTGGGAATCCACCTATGCCAACGCATCCTATGGTCTTTTTCTTATAGGTACTGTGCCCTATATGTCTCAAGATGAACTCAAGTTCAGCTTGAACTTCAGGGATGATCGAGTCCGGATTCAAGACGATATCGGAATGGAATGGACTGAATATGCTCATCAAACCTTCTCCCTTGGTGCAGAGAATCATCTCAATATAGGACAAATGTGGAAGCTGGTAGGGGGAGTGAGCCTGGATTATCTAAAAAAGCAGACGGGAGAAAACAAAATATCACTGAATCCGATCGGAGGCATCAAATTCAATCCGTCGGATTATTTTGATCTCCATTTGACTCTATCCAAAAAGTCAAGATTTCCACCCATGAAATCTCTTTACAGTACGTCGTCTGGCAATCCAGATCTGAGGGACGAGAGAGCCACCAGCTATGAATTTGGACTGGGCTATGAAAAGGAAATTTTCCTTTCAGGCGCCGTGTTTTACAACAGGATCAAGGATCTTATTCAGTCGATACGGCTCCCTGACGGATACAACACAAATCTAAACATCGGCAATGCCCGTTTATTTGGTTTTGAAGTGGGCATCCAAAAGGCATGGAGTTGGACAGGAGTTTCCCTTAATTACACCTATCTTAAAGGAGAAAATCTTGATGAGAACCGCACCTTAGAACTTCTGCCTAAATCCCAATTCAATTTTATGGTTGATTTTTCTGTTCCTGTGGATTTAAAAATTTCGGTGTGGGGATTGGCGGTGTCTCAGTCTGAGTTGAAAATCAAGGACAATCTCGTTTTCAATCCTGGCTATTTTGTTTTAAATGCGGTGATATATAAAAGAATAAAGGGATTTGAGGTCTTCCTCAAAGGGGAAAACCTCTTAAACGGTTTTTACACCACAGAGCCAGGTTACCCTATGAAATCCAGGAGTATTGCATTTGGATTCAGAGTCGATTTTTCTGAAACTGATAATAGATAATTTAAACAAATGAAATGCAACTTTATTATCGCCAGTTATGTTTTTGTTATTTAGGAGGAAAACACATGAAAAAATTTATTAAATTTGGTGCATATTTTCTTATCCTTTTTCTTTTTGTCTTTTCGATATCTTATGCGCAAAAGGTCGAGACTGTTGATGGTGTTCAAATCATCCACAACGAAAACGAAGGACAATGGGGGAAGACTCCTCAAGTTGAACTTGAATTTATCAAAACCATCGGCAAAATGGATTCCGAAAATGACGAAGAAATTTTCTTTATGCCTGCGGATATTGGTTTTGACAGCCAGGGAAATATCTATGTTTTGGATTCAGGAAATCACCGTATCCAGAAGTTTTCACCCGATGGAAAGTATTTGGCCACAATCGGGCAGCAGGGGCAGGGCCCTGGAGAGTTTCAATATCCTCAATCTCTTACAATTGATTCTGAAGGTTATCTCTATATTTCCGATATGGGAAATCGAAAGATCCATGTCTTAAAACCTGGTGGGGGTGAGGACCACACCGTTCAAATGAACGAGAGAGGCATCGAAAATATCAGGTGGAGTCCTGCTGGGCAGATTGTCATGGGAGGTGGTGGCGCTTTGATGATAATGGGGCCGGAAAACATGAGTGAAGATGAGGATCTAGGCAAGTTGCTGACAGTTTTGGATACAGAGGGAGAGATTATACGAGAATTTGGGGAGAAACTGGATTACAAAGACTTCCTTATGAACAGGAGCGGAAATCGGTATCACTTTGCAGTCGATAAAGCAGGGCATGTGTATGTGGCCTTCGACGTACAAAACCGCATTGAAAAATACAATCCTGAAGGGAAGCTCCTGTGGAAATCCGACCGGAAGCTGAATTTTGAAGCCACTCCCCCCAAGAAAAAAACCGGCACTCGGGAAAGGAGTGGAGGCCGTGTTGAAATCAGGATGCCTGATATGAACCGGTGTGCAAATGGGATTGCCGTCGATGGCAAGGGAAGAGTCTGGGTGGCCGGATTTAACAGACAGATCAAGGAAGAAGAGCAGGTTCAAACCTCAATCAAGGTGATGATGGATGCCGGAGGGCGGCGTTCGATGAATATGAAACCTGAAGGGAATACCGATGTCACAAAAACCGATGCGTTCCGGTTGGAAATCTATTCCCCTGATGGGATATTGCTTGGGAAGGTACAGCTAGAGCATTTTGTCGACGACATCCTCATTAATGGAGATAAGATCTACCTGTTGGATAAAATGCGCGGCAGCCAATATTACGAATACAAGATTATCGAAAAATAGTACGGAAGGTCAGCAGCCTATTTCCGGAATATGTCGGGATAACAATTAGATCCAATTTTTGACTGAATTCAAAATCAGCGATATTGATTCCAGCGGCCCTTGTGCTGAGCAATTCCTTTTTTTCCCCAGCTGGGGAAACAAGATAAAGCCATCCGTTCCAGTCAGAGACTAGATAGTTGCCTCGTCCATCAGCCTTGATTCCATCGATGATGGCTCCATTGTTGAAAACAGTTATGGTCTCAATTTTTTTATCGGCAAGACTGACGGTTTTGAGACTGGCATCTCCTGAGTTGCCGTAAAAAAGCTTTCCATTATCCAATAGGATCCCATTGGGTTGTTTGAGGTTTTCTCCTTGAAGCCAGACCTCTATTATCCCCTTATTGAATTTGAAGATGGAGTTACCCAGACTGTCGGTGATATAGATTTCTCCCGAAGAACTGATGGCGACGTCGTTTAGAAATTTGGCTTCAGGGATCTGATATCTTTTAGTAAGGGTTCCCTTTTCGATGTTTATTTCGACCAGAGACGTGTTTTCTGCCACATATAGTTTATCTTTGAAAAGGCATAATCCGGTGGGATCTTGGAGACCGGTTACCCATGTGAGTTCTACGATTTCCCCTGATGTGTTGACCTTTGAGATGAAGTCATCCGCTCCTTCTCCGGAGGTCAAATTATTGTAGTTCGAGACATAGAAAATCTCTCTTTGGCTGTCATAGAGAACGGATTCCGGAGTGAGAAATTGACCTGGTGTTTCCCATTCTTTTATAAAATTTTTTGCATAAATAAGAGGTTTGTCTCCTGCTTCAATTAACCGGCAGATAAATCCCCATCCCCCGAAGTTTTCGGTCACCATAAGAAGAAGTTCATTCTCTCCCTTTTTAAGAGGCAAAAAGACGGAGTCATTCAAACCCGCAATTCCTAAAAATCGTGCGCTTCGTCTGCGGTATTCGCTGTTTCCACGGAATAGAATGTTTCCATTCAGAAAGATGCTCACTTCGTCGCTGTACCCAAATACCAGCCTTTTAATCTGCTCTTTATCGGAATGAATCTTTGTCCTTGCCAGGACACAGTCCGGATCGGTTCCCTGCTTGGCATAGGTGCGGGCGATATCAACGAGGCCTGTGGATTCTCCTGAAATATTTTTCCATTTAAGGGTATTTAAAAGATCATCCGGTGGAGTACTTTCTCTATCGACCTGGGTGATTTTTAAAGGTTCAGAGAGTTCCCAATCCAAAAGTAATCCTGAAGGTATCTGTGGTGAAGGGGGAGGCTCGAACTCCAAATGGTCGTTTTTTATGTATTTAAAATTTGCAAAATGAGCCAAACTGTTATTCGGGCCTTTTACTCCGATCCACCCTTTAGCTTTTCCATGTTTGAGATCATGAATCATTAGGGCCGGTTTTTTGGATTGGCCCACATAGACTCTGGCCTGCGTGCCGGAAATTTCCATTTTGACATGAATCCACTCTTTATAGGGGATCTTGACCGCATTGGTGAATCCAATTCCGTTGTAGAGCTGCCAACCGGATATGCCGTTAAACACCGGAGTGTACTGAAGGGCATCTGGATTGTTTGTCTGGTGAGGCCGGAGATAGATCTCCTCATATTCGGCTTCCGATGTCATACGGAACATCAGGCCTGCAAAACACCGGCTTCCCTGAAAGGCGATATCCACTTCGATGACGCCGTCCGTGAACATCACGTCTTTCAAAATAGCGGCGCCGCGCAGAGCTTTTTGGTCGAGATAATCGACAATTTCGGCATTGTAAAGAGTCCAGCGTGCGGAATCAAAACTGACTGCTTCCTCTTGAGCAGAAACACTCGAGATAAAAAGAAATAGAATAAAAAGCCCGACATATTTTTTTCTTATCACAATATCCTCCTTATTCATAACGAAGAGAATTGACCGGATCGGCACTGGCGGCCCGAACGGCTTGAAAACTCACAGTCAGGAGGGCAAAAATCAGGGCTGCGATCGATGCCCCGATAAAGATCAGGGGATTAAGTCCTGTATTGTATGCATAGTTCTGCAGCCATCGTTTCATGAAAAACCATGCAACAGGCCAGGCGATCAGATTGGCCACCGACACCAGTACAAAAAACTCCACAGATAGGATCTTTACGATATTGGGGACGGTTGCTCCTAAAACCTTGCGAATGCCTATTTCCTTTGTGCGTTTTTCCGCCATAAAAGAAGCCAGACCTAACAGGCCAAGGCAGGCGATCAGGATAGCCAGAAAAGTGAACGCTGCAAATAGGGTTCCCAATCTCTGTTCAGTTTTGTACATATCATCAAAGGATTCATCAAGAAAAGAAGGATCAAAAGGGAAGGCAGGGGAGACCTTATCCCATGCAGATGAGATCCTCTGGAGGGTATCGGGAAAGTCTTCTCCTTTAATTCGTATGAGGAGAAAAGTATAGGGCTCAACAGGTCTCAGGCGGATCACGAGCGGTTCAACAGGAGTGCTGAGTGATTGGAAGTGAAAGTCCTTTACGATACCGATCACAATACCATCCACATCCCATAGAGTGAAGGGCTTATCGAGTGGAGAGGATTCTCCTCCTACGATACGTGCGGCAGCCTGGTTAAGAATATAGGCCTGTTTTTCGTCCGAGGGGAATTCTCTAGAAAAGGATCGGCCCTCAGCCATCTCCAGCTGCAGGGTTTGGGTATAGTCATGCGTAACGGTGGCTGTATGGAACAGAATTTTATCTTCTGGATTTTTGTCGGGCCAAGAGATAGAGGTTGTGGAGTTGTACATTGCGGTGGGCAATTGGTCGGCGGATGTTACACTGAGGATAGAAGGTTCGTTTTGTACGCTGCGCTTGAAGGCTTCGTAAAAATTGGCTGTTTGAACACCAAAGCGCATGTAGACGACATTATTGCGGTTATATCCCAATGGCTTACTGCGGATGAAATTGAGCTGGCCCTGGACCACAAGGCTGATGATGATCAGGCCAATGGACAGGGCAAACTGAAAGACAACGAGGATGCGGCGGAACATCCGGCCCTTAGGTCCTGAAAAGCTTTTAGTGCGAAGCACGAAAACAGGATTAAAACCAGCCAAAAAAAGTGCGGGGTAGAGTCCGGCTCCCAAACCTGCAAGGATCACAATGCCGATTAAACTCAAGTAGAGGACTCCTCCCTGTGAAAAATTCAAGGTCAATTCTTTGCCCGAAATATTGCTGAATGTGGGGAGCAGCAAAAAAACAAGCCCCACAGCCAGGATAAAGGCTAGCGTTGCATAGAGTACGGATTCGCTGAGAAATTGCCGCAAGATGTCTGATCTGTAGGCGCCTACAACCTTCCGCATTCCCACCTCGCGGGCTCTGTTGCCGGACCGGGCAGTCGCCAAATTCATGAAGTTGATGCAGGCGATCACCAAAACCAAAAAGGCCGTCAAAGAAAAGATGATGACGTACCGGATGTCACCGCGTTCGGCAAAATCCGCAGTTAGATCGGAGTGTAGATGAATCCTGTCCATCTTTTGCAGCTCTATGGTTGCCGTGGATCCTGGATTGTGCTTTTTGATAAAGTCTCGAATTTTTTCGTTGACGACATCAGGATCGGCCGCTTGAGCCAGCTCGACATACGTGAGGTAGGAATTGCTGCCCCATTGATCGAGGCGCTGACCTCCATATTCGAGCAGCACAAAGGGCATCACAAAATCGAACTGCAGATGGGAATTTGAAGGGACATCCTCCATAATGCCTTTAACAATCAGGTCAAACTGGTTTTCTATTCGCAGGAGTTTCCCGATAGGATCTTCTTCGCCGAAGTATTTCTCGGCCATGGTCTCACTCAGTACGATTGAATTAATAGGTTGAAAAACGGTTTCTGGATCGCCTTGAAGCAAACGAAAACTCATAGTGGTCCAGATTGACGGATCGGCCATGCCCAATCCACTCTCATAAAAACGAAAATCTTCGTATTTGACCAAAAAACGTGGTGCTGTCGTATATCGGAAGGCCGCACTGATTTCAGGGAATTCTTCGATGAGTGCAGGAGCTAAAGGTGCAGGTGTGCTGGAGTACCTGGAAACTGCACCGCCTGCAAAGGTGTGTTCCACAATGATCCTGTACAATCGGTCACCTTTTTCATGGAACCTGTCGTAGCTCAACTCATCGAACACCCAGAGCAAAATCAGGATACAGCAGGCGATCCCGACAGCTAAACCCACGATGTTGATAAAGGAGTAGCCTTTGTATTTGCGGAAATTCCTGAAAGCGGTTTTAAAGTAGTTTGATAGCATAACTCTTCTCCATCGATGAGTTCCAATGTACAGAATAGTGTCCTAATTATCAAGAACAGCTCAATTTATTTTGGCGCCGAACCCGTAATCCTCATGGGTATTCTGCCTCCATCACATAAACTGTTCATGGAGACAGAAATCCAATTTTTATCCGGCTCCATTGAAGATGCTAAGTGAATTAAGTAAACTGTCACCCTCATTAAACACCTCAATTAGTTTGATTTGTCACTTTAATTGTTTAGTCGATTGTGGGGGGAAATGGAGTTATTGTTTTGAATGTTTTATAGTAGAACCACAAAATAGGAAATATGAGTATAAAATAGTGGAGCGGAAATGGAATCGATAAAAGAGTTTCAGGCTATTCCTGGTGTAGGGCCAAATATTGCACAGGATTTAGTGGATCTGGGCTATAGATCTGTTGAGGAACTCCGAAGTGAAAATCCGGGGACAATGTATCGGAAGCTGATGTCTCTCCGCGGAGCACACATTGACCGCTGTGTCCTGTATGTTTTCCGCTGTGCAGTGTATTACGCAAGCAACTCCAACCACAATCCGGAACTGCTTAAATGGTGGAATTGGAAAGATAGCAAAAAATGGTGAATTATAGACCTGGATTGCTAGATGAACTTTTCCCGGCGCTGCAGCCTCAGAAGCCCAAAAAGTGTTGCGATCACGGCGCCGATAATCAGATAGACTCTGTTCAGCAGGGTCGTCTCAAGCAGAGCCAGGGTTTTAATTTGCTCGACGACCTGAAAGGGATTAAAAAAGATATACAGACTGCTTCCCTGGACTGATTCCAAGGCAATCCAGAAAAAGAGGATCAGCAGGACAAGAATCACCGCGCTGCCGTTTCCGCTTCTCGTAAGGGCGGCGATCATAAAACCTAAACTCCCGATAAATATGACGGGAAACATCAGATGAAACAGCATGGATCCCATAGGAAACTCCGCCAGCCCGAGCCGGCACAGCACGATCAGCACGAACAAAAGAGCCGCAATGACGATGTACTGCGTCAAGTTCCGCACCAGCCAAATTTTGTACCGGTAGTCCGGTATACCGAAAAGAGTTTCGATCATCCGTGAATCAACGTCATTTTGTATAGAGAAGGCCGATGGGTAAAAAATCAAAAGAATTCCAGGGATTAAAAGAAAATTGTAGATGTTTTCTGCCGAGGGGGAAGCGTCATTGTTGACGACATGGAGCACAACGATAACCAAGAAGAGGACGACGGCTAATCCTAAAACATAGACGAATTTTCCTGAAAAGCTCGTAAATACATTGTAACGAAAAAATGTTGCCAGGGACTTAAATCTGGTCCTGAACCTCTGCATTACGGATTTGTCTCTCATGATGACGTGTCCTTCTGTCCGATCAGCCATATGTAGGAGTCTTCAAGAGTGGGTGTCACCCGCACAGCATCCCGGACAGGCTTCCTTGCGGCCAGGATACGTACGCGGACCTTGTCGGCCGTTCGCATTTGATGGACGATGTTTTCTGTCCTGCGAATTTTCGCGAATGTCTCTTCTGTGACATTGGCTTCCCAAACAAATTCCGATGTGAGCTCGACCATCTCCTGGGGAGTTCCGATAAAATTGGCTTTTCCTTCGTCCAAAACAGCCACACGGTTGCATGAGCTGGAGATGTCTTCGATGATGTGTGTGGAAAATATGACAATCCTGTTTTTGGCGAGCTCTGAAAGCAGATTCCTGAACCTGATCCGCTCGCGGGGGTCGAGTCCGGCTGTGGGTTCATCGACGACCAGAATACGCGGCAGGCGGAGGAGTGTCTGTGCAATGCCCACTCTCTGCTTCATGCCGCCCGAGAAATTTTTAATCCTGATATCGCTGTTCTTCTCAAGATGGACTGATCGGATGGCATTTTTTACGGCTTTCTCTCTTGTTGATGTCTTCCAAATCCCTTTGAGCATAGCCTGGTAATCGAGGAATTGGGAGGCCGTCATATTCTCGTAAGTTCCAAATTCCTGAGGAAGGTAGCCGATAAGCGACTGGAGTTCTTCGCGCTTGGCATTGAGGTCGATCTCGTTAAAAAAGACTTTCCCCCTGGTTGGAGGAAGAATGCCACAAATGACCCGCATCAAGGTTGTTTTTCCTGCGCCGTTTGGGCCCACTAATCCAAACATGCCGCTTTCAATTTTAAGTGAGACGCGATCCAAGGCTCTGAAAGGTTTTCGCGTCTTGCCAATCAGCGGCATAGTTTTGACTAATCTGTAGTAAAATTTCCTTGCTCTCCTGAACCGTCCCTTCAGGCGCATAATGTCTGTCTTTCTTCGAGAGAGCTTCTGAGAAGTGGAATAGATTAGAAGGCAAAAATACCACAGAAAGGCAATGGCCCACACAGGCTGCCACTGATCCCATTGACGATGGAGAAACAAAAGATTTGGGATGGGAAGGCCCCAGTACAACAAATTAAAAAGCAGCGATTTGAGCCGTCCCTTAAGCAGACTGAGTGTGGAGAGATAAAGGGTTAGCGAAAAAAACAGGATCCAAAAACCTCTGGAGAGGTAAAAATAAGTGAAGTAAAAAAGAAAGATATAGAGTGGAATTTGCCAGATGAGATTTTTATTCAGTGAGTGGGGCTTATCTTTTTTATCCTTCCGCCATTCCTTCGAAAATCGCGAAAAGTCATCGTAGAGTTTAGTGATGTTGCGGACAGTGATGGAGATAGGCAAACCCTGTGTGATCAGATCAGCGTGCGTGCGCCTTAAACTCGTTTGGAAAAAATAGGTCACGGATGGGATCACCATAAATAGAATCAGTGTGATCCCGATTCGCCACGGAAAGGAATAAACCAGGGAAAATATCATATAGCAACCTGCTAAAAAGGCCAGGCCTTGAAGAGCTTTAGTTTTCCATTCAAGGCCTTTCCACCACTTGAGGGCATTCTGCAGGCCGAAGGACACCGTGGGCACAAGCAGCAGCGTAAACAATGTTCCAACACCGAGCCCGCCGATAACTGTGATGGCGAAAGGAGCGCCGATGGCCGAGACGTACGCAGACTTTCCAAGAGCGATGGGCAGCATAGCGAGGATTGTCGTGAGTGCTGTTATGAGGATTGGCCTGACCCTGGCTAAACCTGCGGTCACCAATGCCCGTGTGACCCGGTAGTTCCTTTTTTCCAGCAATCGGGAATAATCGATCAATATGATGCCGTTATTCACCACCACTCCTAAAAGAATAAATAGTCCTATCAGAGCATTGGCGTTAAATAAGGAATTCCCGGTGAGGATGAGTCCCCAAAAAGCACCGACAGCAGCCAGAGGAAGTGTCAGCATCATAGCGAAGGGGATGGATAGGGATTCGAACGTCGAGGCCAAAACCATGTAGATCAGGAGGATGCCCACTAAAATAAGATAATAAAACTCCGAAAGATCATTTTCAGCGTGCTCAACCTCAATGAGGATTCCAGGAGGGGGCGAAATGTCGGCTACAATTTGATCTATCGAGGTTCTGGCTGTCTCCAACAACTGTTTTGAATCTTCGATATCGGAATCGAATGAGTAAGTGACTGCGACTTGTTTTTCCTGGTTGATTCGGTTGATTCTGGAGTAGCCTCTTGTGTAAACCAGTTCGGACAATTGAAGTATCGGTATCGTTCCACCCGCTGCTGAAGGGATATTGAGCCTCCGGAGATCTTCAGAAGTCTTTTCTTCCTCTTCCTCGCCTTCTTTGACCTTGCCCTTGATAATGATAGCGACCTCTTCTGTGCCCTGCTGCTGAGTAGCGCCGGAAGATAATTCTTTTTGAAAGTTCCCGATTTCACTCCGGAAGGACTGCAGGCTCACTTCGAAATGGCTCATGGCCGGTTTATCCAGGAGCAGGTCGATGCTTGGTGCAAGATTGACAACACTCACATTTGTATTGCTCACGAACTCCAATTCCTCGATGTTGTACTCGATGTCATCTGCGATGTCACGCATCAGATCGAGATCCTGTCCATGAATCACGACTTTTTCCTGGCTGGATCCGATGCCGAGAATCTGATAAAAAGAGTTGCCTCTAGAGCCCCCACCTCCTGACCCGCGTCCCTGGACATTCTGTTCGGGTTCTTCGTAGGAAAACTCGATTCCGGATCTGCGGAACGAATCCTCAAGTGTTTCAAACACGGCCTCTCTTAAAGCATCAAGAGACGAGTTGGAATTTTTTATAAAATTTTCGGAGAGTTTAAAGTTAAAGACAACATTGTCTTCCTTAATGGTGGCCAGACGTTCCTCGATTTCAGTAAAATCCTGAATCTGGGCATCCATTTCTTTGACCTGATTGTCGGCCGTTTCCAGAGTGGTCCCCGAAGGGAAAGTGGCATAGAGAAAAAAATTGTTCAACTCGATCTCTCTCGGAACATTGATACTCAGGGTAAAACAGAGATAGATGCTGATAAAAAAAGCCACTAATCCAATAATGAGGGTGCGTGCTGGAAAGCGGAGGCAGGATTTTAGAAGCACATTATAGATCTGTTTCAAACGATTATTCTTATCGACGGCACTGAATGCCTCTACAGATCTTTTTTTTCGTGACAAGTACCTGTAGCTGAAGGCCGGGATAAGCAGAAAAGCGACGGCCAACGAGACAAGAAGTGTTGAAATGATGGATACACCCACTTGCCATCCCAGTATTTTGAGTTCCCGGAATGCCGAAAAAGCGAAGGGGAGAAAGATACAGATGGTGGTCAGTGTGGCCGCGACAATCGCACGGGCCACTTCGTTAGTCCCCTGGACAACAGCTTTAAGAACATCTTCCTGCCGTGTGAGATGACGGTGAATGTTTTCTAGAACCACAATACTGTTGTCCAGCAGCATTCCGATGGCGATAGCAACACCTACAAGTGAAAGAGTGTTGATCGTGATTCCAAGGGCGTAAAACAGGTTCATGGAGATCAATACAGAGATAGGGATGGTCAGGGCCACGATCAAAACCAGCGAGATATTCCTGAGGAAGAAGAACAGGACGGCTACAGCCAGAATCCCTCCGAGAAGCGCCAGCAGAAGAATGGTGTCGATATTTTCTTCGATTTCCAAGGCCGCATCCTGCTGGATGACGAGGTTGACCCCTTCTGCTTTGACCTCATGGTTGAGATCCTCAATAATCTTTCGGGTCTGTCTTGCCAAACTGAGCAGGTTGGCCTCCCTGTTTCGAAAGAGAGCGATGGTCACGGATTCCATACCGTTAATTCTGGAAATGGAATCTTCTTCGGCGACACCATCGACAATCGTGGCGATGTGCTTGAGAAGAATTGGACCCTGTGCTCGAATCACGATATTTTCGATGTTTTGAAGAGACGTGTATTTACTTTCTACATTAACAAAGAATTTTCGGCTGCCTTCATAGACCTGCCCCATATACTGCCGGTCCATGGCTCCCTGGGAAACTATTGAGGATACCTGGGAGAAGGTGAGATCGTACTCTTTAAGCTCATCTTCATCCAGGATGATCTCGATAGATCGTTGTTGTCCACCGTAGATTTCCACATTAGCGATGCCGTCGATCATTTCTAAATCCGGAACGATTTTTTCATCGGCAACCTGCCGGATTTGATCGAGGCCGCCATCCCCTCTGGCTTGGAATGAGATGAACTGATCGGACAGTTGATCGGGATTGGTTTTTTGAACAACGGCATTAAATTCCTCACCCATCTGGGCCTGATTCGTTTCAACACATTCCTGGAGTTTGATATAGGCATACTTTGGATTGCTCTTTGGTGTGTAGTAGACAAAAATTGTAGCCTGTTGCTGGTTGATAGATGACTCAATACGTTCGATATTGTCCAGAGCGGCAATGGCGCTTTCCATGGGGATGACACCTTCACGCTCCACATAGGTGGGGTCGGCATTGCTTGGGCCATTTATTCTGACAATGAGCATGGACGGTTCTATGTAAGGGAACAGTTCTAGAGGAAGCTGTGTGTAAGAGATGAGCCCCAACAGGCTGAGCCCAATCAGCAGCATCGCTACAAAAACGGGTCTCTTGATAATAGATTCAATCATGTTATTTTGACTTTTCCGGCCATGAGGCAGTAAACGGCCGGAATAACAATAAGTGTCAACACCGTAGAGGTCACAAGACCACCAATAACAGCCAAAGCCATAGGAGCGCGAAGTGAAGCCCCCTCACCGATACCAAAAGTCAGTGGAAGCAGGGCCAGTATGGTGGTGACGCTGGTGATGAGGATAGGACGAATCCTGGTTTGTCCGGCATCGATGATGGCCGAAGGAATGTCCATTCCTGCTCTCCGGTTCTGGTTAATGCGGTCAATGAGGATTATGGAATCATTGACAGCGATCCCTACCAGGATAATGACACCGATCATGGACATGATATTAAACGGCATCCGGAGAATCCAGAGCAGAAGGATGGCCCCCACACCTGCCAGAGGGATGGTTAAAAGAATCACAAAAGGGTGCAGGAGAGATTCGAACTGTGAGGCCATGACCATGTATACGAGGATGATAGCCAACAGCAGTGCAAACTTGAGATTTCCGAAAGATTCCCTACGCAATTTTTCTTCTCCTGTGATCGAAAAAGAGTAATCCTGCGGCATGGCTATGTTTCGGACAGAGGCCTCCACTTTATTTACAATCCGGTTGAACGGAATCCCTCCTGAAATATTGGCTTTAATTTCGGCTACGCGAATTTGATTGTTTCTTATAATTTCTCTGGGAGAAGTTGACCTGACTATCCTGGCCACTTCATCAAGCCTGACCATGCCTCCCGTCGATGACTGGAAGAGCACTCCTTCCAGGGCATTTAATGTCACCTTTGGAGTACTGAGATTGATGTTTATGAATTCGCCGCTGTCTTGCATTTCTCCAATTTCTTGTCCGGACAGCAAATTCCTCAGTTGAGTGGAGATATCGTTGGCTGTGAGGGAAAACTGGGCGGCGACCATACGGTCGATTTCGATATTGATCTCCGGTCTTCCATCCTGAAAACCGGTTTCAATGTTGGACAACTCTGGCATTCCACTCAATTGTTCCTGTACGTTTTCGGCGAGCAAAGCCAAAATATCAAGCTCCTCGCCTTTGATTTCTACAATAAGCGGTGCAGCTGCTGTACCTATAGTTGTTTGAAGGGCGGTCTGTTGTTGGATAAGCTGAGCATCCATATCCGGAAGTTCAGAAAGCATTGTATTCACCCAGGCAATGATCTCGTCAGTTGAGATAGAGGATTCCGGATCAAAGGCCAACTGGATAAGGGCGTTATTCTCATCGATAAGAGCACTGCTTTGGTCAAGAACCGTTCCTGCTGGACCCACTTTTGAGAATATAAAATTGAGCTGGTCTCCGAACTTCTGCTCGATTACAGCCTCCAGATTCTTGACGGCGCCGTGGGTGCGTTCAAGTGAAGTTCCTTCGGGCAGTTCAAGGCTGATGAATATTTCTCCCTGTTCAGCATGGGGAATAAATTCGCTGCCGATCTGGGGAACAATCAGGCCGGCTGAAGCCACAAGCAGAATTGCTAGGAGGACAACGATCCCTCTTCTTTTAAGCACCCAAGATAAAAACCTGCCATAAGCCGGAAAATGAATGGACTTGAAAGATTTTGCCCTTTCCTTGGTTTTGAGCAGGCGGGAGCAGAGCATTGGAATGACGGCCATGGCCACAAACAGAGAAGACAGAAGTGAAAAGGCCACAGTCCAGGCTTGATCCTTGAAGAGCTCTCCCGCAACGCCGTGCAGATACACAATGGGCAGAAAGACAATGATTGTTGTGAGGGTGGCGCTTGTGATAGCCCCTCCGACTTCTCCGGTGCCCTTGATGGCGGCTTCGCGGAGGGAGAGACCTTCTTCAAGGTGGCGTGTTATGTTTTCTACAACCACAATGGCATTATCCACCAGCATGCCGGCCCCGAGCGCGAGGCCTCCAAGAGTCATGATGTTGAGAGAGAGACCGTTAAAGTACATCAAGCTGAATGTGGCCACTACGGAAATGGGAATGGCCAGGCTGATGACGGCTGTAATTCCTATGCGGCGGAGGAAGACATACAGAACGCACACGGCCAGAAATATTCCAATCAAGCCTACCTGCTCGACTTCCTTGATCGAAGATTGGATAAAACGGGCCTGATCTTGGATCACCATTAGATCATAGCCTGCAAGACCTTTTCTCATATAATCCAGCTGCTCATGGACACTTTTGGAAGATGCCGTTGTGTTGGCTTCTGCTTCCTTGTAAATTTCGAGCGCCAATCCCTGTTGACCGTTGAGGCGGATGATATTTTCCGGTTCCCTGAGGACAGTGCTGACATCGGCGACTTCACGAAGGTAGATGGGTGTTTTTTCGGTGGTTCCGGTTGCTGTAGTTTGCGTTATGTACGTCACAATGAGGGAGTTGAGGTCGTCTTCAGAAGTCAGTTCACCGATACCCCGGATCGTGTATTTTATACCCATTTCCACAATCGATCCGCCGGACATATTTTGGTTTGAATTGCTGATGGCACTGGCCAACTGTGCTTGAGTCAGGCCGTAGGCTTCGAGTGTGTAGGCATCTGTTTTGACTTCAATTTCCCGCTTCTGGTCTCCGAGGATTTCAACAGCCGCAACTCCGGGAAGGCGGATCAATTCGTTACGGATATTTGTCTCGGCGGTCTGCCTCAATTGGTCTAGATCGTTTACCTGAGAGTTGGAGAGAAAAACCACCACCACCGGGCGTGCGTTGGGATCGAGCTGGCTCACAGAAATTTCTTCTATATCTTGATTCTGAGCGAACACATTCATGGCTTTCTGGAGATCGAGAAAAGCCTCGTCCATATCTGATTTCCACGCGTATTCGACCGTAATCAAGGACTGTCCAACCTGAGTCACTGAAGAGACATTGGTCACATTTTTTTGGCGAGCGGCTTGAGACTCCATGGGGGACGTGAATTTTTGCTCCATCTCTTCCGGAGGGAATTCTCCGGCAGTGACGCTGATGAACAGTTTGGGGCTGTTGAGATCTGGCAGGAGATCCATACCCAACCGCTGAAAGGAGATGTATCCCAGCAGTCCTATGGCCAGAACGATCATAAGGATTGTTGTCGGATATTTGACTGAAAAACGGGCCAGTTTATACATGAGTTACACCTAAAGGAGTGTTATTTGAGGACATTGACTCGGGATTGATTTCTCAGTGTTTCAAATCCCTCTATAACCAGACTGTCTCCCTCTTGTAATCCTTCAATGACCTCGATCTCATCAGGATTTTCCATTCCGGTCTGAAGCCGTCTTTCCTGGGCAAACCCTCGCTGGACCACATACACAGTCGGGCGTCCCCGTTTTTCGAGAATGATGTCCTTGGGAATCACTAGAGCCGAATCTTTTTCATTGACGATGATATCCGCCTTTATGAACATTCCGGGTTTAAAAGAAAGGTTGGGATTGGGAATTTTGAGTCTCAGTTTGAACATCCGGCTTTCCGGATCGAGTGCTGGCGAAATTTGATCGATCCGGGCGCTGAGTGTGCTGACATTAGAGCTGAAATTAGTCACTTCAGCCGTCTGGTTACGGGAGACACTGCCCATTTCCTTTCCCGGCAGAGAAACATCGGAATAGAGAGTGGAATAATCCATGACGGTGACCGCGCTGGCGCCTGCCGCCACCCACTGGTTTTGGGTGTAGTGATCGAGGAGGACAATTGTACCTGAGAATGGGGCCTTGATTTCGAGTTTTGCGAGGGAGAGCTTGGCGTTTTCATAGCTATATTTGGCATTGATAAAGGCACTTTCTGCTGCGGTCAGTTCACTGAGTGTGATGCCGCCTTTGTCGTAGATGGCCTTTTGCTTTTCGAGTTCACGTTCTGCACTTTCAAAGTTGAGTTTTTTTGAATCGAAGGCGATGGAATTGACATATTCAGGATTTGTGAGAATGATCAGTTTTTCCCCGGATTTGACACTGTCTCCCATGGCAAAGGGCCGCCCTGTACGGGGATTGGTCTGCAGGTGGTAATACCCAGCCTGTTCGAGTAAAAGGAGCATTTCCTTGGCCGCAACGACCGTGCCTGTGGCTGTGATATACTCTTTGATCGATTTCAGCCCCAACTCTTCAACTCTCACCGGGATCGTCGACTCCGACGCGACGTTCATCATTTCTTCTTTGCAGCCGGATAGCGTCAAAAGAAGTACGATGGGTAAAATTAAAATGACGGTTTTTTTCACTTTATTTCTCCTGTTTTCATGTCGATAACCGAGAGATTGTTTTCAAAATCCCAGAGAGTGCGGATTTTTAAGTCCAGCAGAGCGAGTTTATAGTTGATGAGAGCCTGGACTTCGTCGAGCTGCTCCTGGGTCAACTGAAGTTGATAGAGCTGCATATCGTAAGCAGAGAGATCTCCGCCTTTGTAGCGCTCGAGATTGATCTCGTAGGTTCTCTGGGCGTTGATCACGTTTTTTTCAGCTATCTCGATCTGTGTCCTCTGGTTTAGAAGACTGCGGTATGCTTCGCGAATTTCAAGTTTGATGCTTTTGATCTCTTCGCTGGCAGACAATCGTTGCGAGTCAACCTGGGCTTGACTAGCCGCAAGTATATGTTTTTTTTGTCCCCAATCAAAAAGAGGGATATCGACCGAAACAGCGACAACCTGATCGATATTTGGGGAATTATAAACCTGTCCAAACTCTGAGTCAGTCCCGGTTAATCCCAATGTCGCACTCACTTCTGCCTTGAATTCATTGATGGCGCCGGCTTCGATAAGGTTGTGGAGGGCATTCTGGATGGAAATATCGTTCTGCCGCAGCTCCATTCTGTATTCCAGCCCATGATCTAAGGCCTTAGACAAGTCCACGTCTACAAGAGATTTACGGATATCAGTGACAATGGTCAACTCATTTTCCAATGGGAGGCCCAGAAGAATTTTGAAGTTATCTTGAGAATTTTCGTACTGCATTTTCAGATTTTGAACGCTGGCCTGGCTGTTGAAACGGGTCAAGTCGGCTTGATAGAGCTCTTCCGGAGCCGAAATGCCCGCGTTGACTTTGTTCTCTATAATCTTGTAACTTTCGTTCGCATTAGCCAGCTGCTGCTCAGCGATTTCCAGGCTTCTCCATGAATAAAATAAACTGAGAAACTGCTGGGTAACGGATCGTTCGATCTGCAGCTTCTGGATGGCATAATTCAACTGCGCGTTCTCCAGGGATAGTTCCAGTTCTGTGATCTGCATCTTTTTGCGGTTGTACGTGAAGAGAGGTTGAGTCAATGTTAAAAAGAGAGAATTGTTGAATGTGGATTCTTTGACAGATCCCGTAAAAGAGCTCGCCGCTTCCTGCCAGCCAAACCGGTTGGTGAGTCTGATCTCTCCGTCAGTCCATATGATTGGCTGGGTGATTGTCAATCGGGCTTCTGATTTTGTCAGTTCCTGGACATTGTATTTTGATGCCAATTCATTGAACACTTTGACGTTTGAATACTGGTAGGGTGTGAGCGTCAGGTTGAATTGAGATTTGAGTCCGGCCTGCTGAGCGGCGAGATTATGCTGGTTGATGTCAAGATTATAGGCGGCGGCCTGAATGGACGGGCTGTTTTTAAATGCAATCTCCAGAGCTTTTTCTAAAGTCAGTTCCTGTGCAAAGGCCCGGTGAGTGAATCCTGCGACGAGAAGAAAAACCAGCACCCAGAATAGGCTTTGTGCTAGAAGTCTCCTTTTCTTTTTTTTTCTTTTTTGTCTCATTTTCGACGTCTCCTCATGAAGTCAAAAGTGCGTGTTTCGTCTATTTATCTATTTAGACAACTTTTCTCTTTATAATCTTCCGCATTGACCAAAAAAGAATAAAATATTTAAGTACTTATACTAAGGGAATTTTCTTGCTCTCAACGGTGCTTATCTTCCTGCTTTTTTCTGAAGGAAGAAGGCACCAGCGAAAAATTTTTTATCCCGAATTTCCTGGCCAATAATTCAAGGCCGATTAATGACACTCCCCCACCCGGCAGAATAGATACTGAAGCAAAAAATGAGAAACGGGCCACATCCACCAGTTGTTCAACAGCTTTTTGGACTTCCTCCTTACTGGGGGGATCACTTCGTTCATTCAAATTCAATTTATGTTCCAACATTTTAAAGAAAGATTGAGCCATTTCCTGTGTTTCGTGCCATTCATTTTTCATCCCGGACCGCACTTTTTGAAGGCTGTTCATTACAGAGCTGACAAAACGTTTGGCAAATCCAATATCTTCTTCACTTGCACATTCATTTTCTATAAGTTCAGGTTTTTTAGGAGGATTTTCAGTCTTTCGATTCATAGGCTTTTCTTCAA
>CAZWHQ010000036.1:0-44158 GCA_964633715.1 uncultured Eubacteriales bacterium | reverse complement strand
TGAACCTATGGTTATCAACGGTCGCCCAAGAGGAGTTATTTTTACTGTCACTGTTATTTTTAAATTAAAATAAAAGTCGTTCTCTAGTAACAGCTCTGTTTTCAAAATCAAAGATTTATTTCTCAAAAAATAAAAAAAGTTTGAACATATTTTATTTTTTTTTGCTAGAATAAACGTGAACTTTTACTATCTTGAAAAAGGAGCATAGAATGCCGCTGATAGAAATCCACATGCTTGAAGGACGGACAGAGGAACAAAAAAAAGCTCTCCTTGCGGCCATCACAGAAGCCGTTCATGAATCCATCGGTTCGCCTCTTCCAACCATTCGTGTATGGATTCAAGAAATGTCCAAAAAGGAATATATGGTCGCAGGCAGACTGGCTGAAGAGTACAAATAATTACTGTTCATCCAGTATCTTGCTTCTAATCCTCCAATATTCTCACCCGAGCGTTTTGTGCAAGGGAGTAATGCCCTTCTACAATAATAACATCTCCCTCTTTTAATCCTGAATCCTCTTCACTCTTTTCAAGCACTTCAGCATAATATTCGTTTTCCTGTCCGGTTTCGATATATCGTCTTCTTGCTATGTCCTCTTCAACAACAAAAACCATTTTATTTCCACTTCTCACAACAATCGATTCCTGAGGAACAAGAAGCCTGTTTCTAAATATTTCGGCTTCGATTTCCACTTCAGCATGCATTCCCGGTTTAATTTCAATACCAGATTGAGCAATAGAGATGATAACTTTGCATGTTTTATCCTCACTGTTAACGATAGGACTGACCACTTTCACCTTTCCCTTGATCACTTCATCCGGAAAAGCGCTAAAGAATAAATTGACCTCCCGGCCAATCCTCATCTTCCCGATTTCGCTCTCCAACACTCTCGAATGAACGCTCACACGGCTTGTATTGACAAGCGTAAAAAGTTCATAGGAAGCCATCACTTGCTGCTGCTCTGACGCTTTAATATCCGTAATGATTCCAGAAAATGGAGCAGTTATCCTGGTTTTTTCCAAATTCAACTCGGCTTTTTTGACACTTATTTCCTGCTGTGTCAGCCCTTTGGTGGCTGCAATAATATCGTCCTTTTTTTGACCGGATTCGATCATCAAGGTCTCATATTTCTTATAAACGCGCTCAAACTCTTCGTCCGATACGAGACCTTGTTGATATTGCTGGCTGACTTTTTCGTATATCTTTTTTTCATCTTCAATTTTTTTACTAAATGAAACATTCTCTGAAGTTTCCTTTTCAGCGAACTGGTTATCGAGCATCAGTTCCGAAAGAATTTTCAACCGAATGGCCTCCGCCCTTTCGACTTCCAAACGAAATTCTCTATCGTCCAGCTCGACCAGAAGTTCACCCTTCTTTACAAACTGGCCCTCACGAACATGGAGCGCTTCCACTTTCCCGCTGACCTCAGTCTTAAGAACAGCCATTTGATCGGTCTTTGCCTCTCCCGGAGATCTCAGCCCGATGACAAGATCCCCATGTTTTACAGTTTGGACTTTGACAGGCAGTGGAGTTTCTGTCGTTTCCACAACTTCCTCTGAAACGTTTTCTTGATTTTCCTTATCAGAAGAAAAAATTCCCTGCTTCACAATCAGAAAATAGACCAGAGAACCGCCTATCACGATGACTAAAAAAAGCACCAGGATTTTCTTTGGTATAATCATTTTATTTTCTCCAAGACAGTCCATCTTAATTCAAAAACTGAAGGCTCTCTTAAGTATATACGATAAAACGCTGAAATCGTGTCATTTTATTTATTATCGTTATGAACAGCATCCTTCAACCGGTCTAAAAATTCAGGCAGGGCAGCGGTTATCCTATGCCAATTGGGAATCAGGACGGTCTCTGTTGGATTCTGCCAAAATATTTCTCCTGCTTTCTCGATTCCCAAAGCAAATTCTTCCACACACAAAAATTCGCTGTTCCGGTCAAATTCCAGGCCATTGATGGCGGCATCATTTTCATATCGTATAACTGTTTCTTGAGCGACCTTAAGATAGATATTGCTCAGTGTTTTAAAAAATCCCACAGAAAACTCTACCCCTTCGAGGGCTAAATTTCTGAAGATGGATTTGGAGATATCCACATTCATCTTCAAGATGCCTTTTTCCAGATTGCTGGGAACAAGTTCTTGATGTTTGTGTTCATATGTATCGGCAATATCTACCTGACAGACTCTGTTTAGAGCCATATTCCTGTAAACTTCAGCAAGTGTCCCTACTTCCAATCCCCAATCATTGGGAATACGCATGGCCATAGCCAGGTCACGACGCATGGCTATTTCTCCGGCCAAAGCATAACGGAAGCTGTCGATGTAGACAAGAAAGGGCAGATATCCCAGTATCTTTTGGAGTGCCCGTATGAACGGAGTAAAGAATAACCGTGTGGCCCGTCCGTATAAACGATCTGTGGCTCGGCTGTAATACCCCTTGCAGAATTCGATCTCTGTATTGGGGGAAGCCACGGGATAACAGAGGCGGGCAAGAAGTTCAGGCTTGTAGTTGACAATATCGCAGTCATGCACCGCAATAACCCTGCTTTTTCTACCAGCAAGGACATATCCTAGAGACATCCAGACTGCACGTCCCTTGCCCTCCTTTCCAGGACTTAAGTTACTGTCTTCGAGAAGTGTATAAAGCTCTTTTAAACGGGGACCATCATTCCAAATGATAGACAGCTTTTTTATATCCGCGAAATAATTTTTCACTTTAAAAAACTGAGATTCACTAGCCTTATCCAAACAGAGGACAATTTCGTTTAAATATTGGACTTTTTTTAAGATCGAAAAAATATCCGGCAGCGCACCACTGGTATATTCTCTGTAGAGAGAAGGCAAAACCAATGCAATGGGCCGAATTTTTGAAAACTGCTTAAGTTCCGCCTCAAGCCGTTTCGTATCCTGAAGGCCTAGTCTATGGAACGTCGTGATTACACCATTTTGGAAAAAATCTGACATGATGCCCTCCTCAAAGACAGAACATGAAACCTAAAATTTTCAATTAGGGAGAATCACTGGTGGGTATAACATAAAAAAAAAATCCAGGTGTGTCAACGAGATGGAGCCTATGCCGTTAACGGTAATCTGAATTATTGTTTGTCAGTCACTCTGGGGAGTTGGACACCGTGACCAAGAGGAAAACACCCTGGAATGGATACGGGTAATTTTCCTCGGATAGGGATTTCTCCAAAGACGGCTTTTGCAGCCATTTTTTGAGCCTGCGGAGACGGTCTGTAGGCACAGAGGTAGGCATTGATATCTGGAAAGTGCCTCAAGTAATAGGGGCTTCCGAATGAAATGACCAAAACAGGGATTTCTTGTGCAACGATTCTCTGGATTAGGTCAACTTGCCCTTCATTCAAGCCAATACTCCCCTTCCCCGATCTCAAGCTGGAAAAAAGTGCGATCACTAAAACATCCACCTCTGCGGCCGTTTGTAGAGCTTTTTCAAAATATTCCTTTCCTGTAGAAGCTTCGGCGTAAAACTCTAATGCTTTAGGATTTCTCTGTTTAATCTCTCTGATAAAAGGCCTTCCTGCATAGTAGTCACCAGGATCACTGCTGAGGGAAAACACGGCGAGTTCTTTTTTTGGGCTCAACGGTAGAATCTGGCTGTCATTTTTTACCAGGGTCATGGATTGCTCCAGCACCAGATCGGCCCATTGTAGATGTGATTCTGTAGCCAGAATCGTATCTAAAATATTGATATCCACATATCGTTCTTTATGAAGACCCAATCTTGCCTTTGCCTGGAGAATTCTGTTGACTGATTCATCGATCCGCGCCTCAGAAATCTGGCCGTTTTTTACGGCACCAACAAGAGACGATAGAACAATCTCAGGTTCGGGTGTCAATAATATAATGTCCACACCTGCCTCGACGGCCATAGCGGCAGCCAAATCCTGGGCATAAAGAGTTGTGATTCCTCCCATGCCCATGGAGTCGGAGACAATCAAACCCTTAAAACCCATTTTTTCCCTTAAATAATCCGTTATAATAGGCTTTGAAAGCGTAGCAGGAAGATTGGGGGTCGGATCTATGGCTGGAATGGAAATATGAGCAGTCATCACCGCCTGGACTCCAGCATCAATGGCCTTTTGGAATGGATAAAGCTCCACTGTGGTCAAACGATTCATGTCCGCTTGGACAGTGGCCAACATATTGTGAGAATCCCGTTCTGTGTCTCCGTGTCCAGGAAAATGCTTGGCTGTTGCGATGAGGCCATATTCCTGACAGCCTTTGATGTAGGCAACCGCCAAGCGGCCCACATCCAGAGGATTTTCTCCAAAGGAACGGGTGTTGATGATCGGATTATCGGGATTGATATTGACATCTACGACTGGAAAATAAGCCATATGAATCCCTACGGCTCTTGCCTCCAGGGCAGTGATCTTCCCCATCTGATAGCTCAGTTTCTCCGATCCGGTGGCTCCGATTGACATGATGGGAGGAAAGAGTGTGGCCCCCTCCATCTGATTGCCAAGTCCTCTCTCGAGGTTCGCGGCAATCAACAAGGGAATATCTGATAACAACTGTAGAGAATTCATCATATGGGCTGTTTCATAGACCTCACCACTGTAGATGGCCAATCCTCCAATCTTGAGTTCCTCCACCCAATGTCTGTACTTTGTCCAGGTTTCAGATCTATCGTTTATAAAATCACCATAAAAACCCAGACAGAGCATCTGGCCAACTTTCTCCTCCAAAGTCATTTTTGCGATAGTCCTCTTCACCCACCGGGCCTCGGGTGGACCAAGATCTAACGCAGACCTCGGATGAAGCTTCGTTTGAGTCCCCAAAAATAATAATAGGAAGACAAGGAAACAGAATTTAAGGAACTTGGTCAAAACCTTTTCCTCCTCAGCCATAATTTGATCACGGCGGACTATTTTACTATATATCGGATTATAAACAGAATGGAGAACAGGTAGATGAGCCAGTGCACCTGCTTCCCTTTTCCAGAGATAATGTTCAAGAAGGAATAGGATATGAATCCAAAAGATATGCCCTCTGTTATACTCAGCGTTAGGGGCATGATAATGATGCATAAAAAAGCCGGGATGCCCTCGGTCATTTCATCCCAATTGATCCATTTGACACACTTCATCATCAAATACCCCACCAAGATCAAAGCCGGAGCAATGACTGGACGGAGAACGGCACCATTAAACACATACTCTCCTCCAATCATTTTGGCTAAGGGGCTAAAGAACAGGGCAACAAAAAAGAGACCTGCTGTAAACACATTGGCCAATCCCGTCCTCGCGCCTTGGGCGATACCTGTAGCACTCTCGATATAACTGGTCACTGTGGATGTTCCAAGAAGAGACCCAGTCACCGTTCCAACAGCATCCGAAAACATAGCCTGATTTGCTCTGGGCAGTTTCCTGTCTTTGAGAAATCCAGCCTGCCCACTGACTCCAATCAATGTGCCCATCGTGTCAAAAAGATCAATCAAAAAAAGAATAAATATCACCGTGATCAAACCCATCTTCAAAGCTCCAAAAATATCGAGCTTTAAAAAAGTGGGCATAAGGCTTGGAGGAGCAGAAACAATTCCCTCGTATTTGACAATGCCTAAAGGAATCCCCACAACAGCCGTAAAGACAAGCCCAATGAGAATAGATCCGCGGACCTTAATGGCCATGAGCAGTGATGTCACCAGTACACCCAGCAGTACAAGCAGAACAGGTTTGCTGCTCAAATCTCCGATCCCCACGTAGGTTGCCGGATTATCGACAACGATACCCCCGTATTCCAATCCGATGAGAGCTATGAAAAGTCCTATGCCGACCGCTATGGCATGCTTTAATGAGTCAGGGATAGATTCGACAAGGCGGCCCCATACTTTAAAAACTGAGAGGATAAGAAAAAGAACTCCTGAAATAAATACCGCACCAAGCGCAACCTGCCAAGGATAACCCATGGTTCCACACACCGTGATGGCAAAAAAAACATTGAGTCCCATTCCTGGAGCCAGAGCAATGGGATATTTGGCAAAAAAACCCATGAGGAGCGTCGCCAGTGCTGCAGAAATACAGGTGGCCACCATAACTGCCCCCGGATCCATCCCTGTCGATGAGAGGAGTGCAGGCTGGAGAAAGATGATATAGGACATAGTCATAAAAGTCGTCACTCCGCCCAGCAATTCAGTCCGGACTGAAGTTTGATTGTCTTTAAGCTTAAAAATACGGTCGAGAAAGTTCACTCCAATCCCTCCTAATCTTCAAATTGAATCAGAGAAAAAATATCCACTTCAGGATGAGCTTTTTTGATTTTTTCTCTCCCCCCCAGAAAGCACAGTTCCACAACTGTCACAAATCCCACAACATCTCCCCCTATTTTTTTCACCAGATCTATGGCACTGATGGTTGAAGATCCTGTTGCGATCAGATCATCGATGATAACCACCTTTTGATTCTTGTGAACACTGTCCTCGTGTATTTCAAAGTATTCTACGGCATACTCGTTGGGAGCTCTTACAGAAACTGTTTTTCTCGGAAGTTTTCCCTTTTTTCTGATCAATACTGAACCTAGACCCAGCTGGTATGAAACTGGAGCCGAAAAGAGAAATCCTCGCGATTCAATCCCCGCAACAACTTCAACTCCCTTGCCCTTTGCCCATTCCGCTATTCGCTCTATCACAAATCGGAAGCAGGCCGCATCTTCCACCAAAGGAGTGATATCCTTAAAACCAATTCCAGGTTTGGGAAAATCTTTGACTTCACAAATAATGTCTTTAACACGGTTGAGCATGATGAAACCTCTATATCTGGATTGACTCCATTAAAAAATAACTTGAGATCTAAGTCAATCCATAGCTTTTGTATAGACAGTTCGAGTAGGAAAGGGAATTCCTATATTGGCCTTATTGAGAGTTTTGTATATTTTGTCTGTCATCTCCATTTTCACTAAATAGGCATTTGTATATTCCTTGACCCAAGCTCTTGCGATAAAATCGAGTGAAAAATCCGACATATTTAGGAATTGGACAACAGGTTCCGGCTCCTCCAGGACCATGTCAATTTTTTTTATAGTTTCGAGGACGACTGTCCTGACTCTCTCAGTATCCGATCCATACTCAACCCCAAAATTGACATTGACACGGACGGAGACATCGGGCTGCGTGAAATTTTTTATCTTTGAATTGGCAAGAAATCCGTTTGGCACATAGATGCTTTCATTATCATATGTTCTTATTTTTGTGCTTCTCAAACCGATATCAAGAATGGTTCCCATTTCTCCAGATTCTAGCTGGATTTTATCATTCACTTTGAATGTTTTATCCAGAACGAGCTGAATCCCACCGAGGATATTCACGATGGGATCTTTAACAGCCAGGCCTAAGGCAATCCCCGCAATCCCGGCTGTCGTCAGCAGAGGTGCGATATTGACATCCCAAACTGACAAAACGAAGAAGACAGTCAAAATTATTGCGACGGCTTTTAAAAATTTCTGAAAAAGAGGGATCAACCTTTCATCCGCCGAAGTTTTTGTTTTGGCTTTCCAGTCTTTGAGCCATTGTTTCGAAAAATTATCTATAATTCTCAGGATAAAAATGAGAATGATGAATAAGATTATGGTTTCAGTCAAATTCTTTAGGGTGGGGCTTTCGAATTCAAAATGCTGCAGGCCGATCTTGATCCCCATAAAAAAGAAAAAATAAAAGACAATCGAGGAAATACTCTTTACGACAAGATCATCGATTTTTGTTTTTGTTTTTTTTGCTAGAGGTTTCAGGATTCTTGCGACAATCAGCTTAGCCAGAAAAGCTCCAATAAACGAAAAAACAGCAATCAACAAAAATCTTAAATAATTATTATCCCATATAAACTGAAATACATCTGTAAATGCTTTCATCTCAAGACTCCTCAAAGGATCTAACGAGTATAACTTTTATACCTGATAAGTTGAACGATTTCAACAGAACTGTACGCAATTCCGTAATTCTTAAAAATTATGAAATTGGATATGGAGAAATTCGGATTCTCCTTTTTTGATCACCAAGAATCTCAATTTCTATGCGGATGGCTTCTAATTCAAATTTGAGTTTTTCCGCCCATTCCACCACAATGACACCTAAATCCAAGAAGTCCTCCCATCCCAGATTATCAATATCGGATTCATTTTCAAGGCGGTATAAATCGATATGATAGAGAGGAAATTTAGCGGAGTAAATATTGACTAAGGTATAGGAAGGACTGCAAACCAAATTGACATCATCGATATCCAAGCCAGCCGCAATCCCTTTGGCAAAAACGGTTTTTCCGGCACCAAGTTCACCGGACAGTAAAATCACTTCTCTTCCTTTTAGATCCTGTCCAATCTGCTTGGCAAGGGCAAAGGTTTCCTTTTCAGAAGATGTAAAAATATCCTTGATCATATTGTCTTTTATGCAGTATGTGGTCCGCTTAGTGCCTTTACGGCAGAAGAGATATATCTGATGATATCTCGAGCTGTTAAAGATTTTTCTCCCAGTCTTTGAGCGGCAATATCACCGCTCAATCCATGAACATAGACAGCTGCAAGTACAGCCGGCAGTATGTCTTTCTCCTGCATAATCATGGCCGCCAGCATCCCGCTAAGCACATCCCCTGACCCAGCTGTGGCCATCCCGGGATTGCCAGTTGGATTGATGAATATATTCCCATCAGGAGTTGCCGTTAAAGTTCTGTAGCCTTTTAAGACAAGATACACACCATAGTCCTGAGCAAATCGTGAGACAAGTTCCAGTTTATTTTTTTTAACATCGCTTGTGGAACAGTCAAGAAGACGCGCAAATTCACCGGGATGTGGGGTGAGCACCACAGGAATTTTTAATGTCTTTAAAATTTCTGGATGAGGAGAAAGAATATTTAATGCATCCGCATCCAAAATAACCGGAACACGGACAAAAGGAAGAAGTGCTTTAACGAATCTAGTGGTAGAATCATGAGTCGAAATTCCAGGACCAATGAGGAACGCATCCTTCCCTTCAAGAAGACTGAGAGATAGATCCAGAGCTTCTTCAGAAAAAGTTTTTTCTGGCGTTTCAGGCAGAGGTTCTGTCATCAATTCAACCATAGACCGGGCCACTATAGACAGGCAACTCTTTGGTGTTCCAACAGTCACCAGTCCGGCGCCCATTTTCAGGGCAGCCTTCCCTGCCATCACGGCAGCACCAGTTTTTCCACGCGATCCTGAAATCACAAAAAGATGTCCATAGGTGCCTTTATGCGTATCTTTCCTGCGCTTAGAGAAAAGGGGTTTTATGGAATATTCCTCAACAAATTCCATCTTCAAGCTCTCTTCATCAAAGAGAAAAGGAGGGATGCTGATATCTGCCACTTCAAGCTCCCCCACAAAATTTTCTGACGGCGGAAAAATGTGAGCTACCTTCGGCGCCGCCAGAGTCACTGTCAGGTCGGCCTTGACACAAGGACCTATAGGTTCAAATGTATCTGAAGACAATCCTGAGGGGATATCTACTGCAACGATAGTGGCTTTTATTCTATTGATGCTATTGATGACCGTCTTATATAGCCCTTTAGCAGGTTTGGACAATCCTGTTCCAAAAATAGCATCCAATATAACGGTGCTGTTAGACAGCTTCTTCTTGTGGGATATCCAACGTTTTTCAGTGTTGATTTCAATAAGAGGGATGCCCATTTTCTCAACAATATGGGCATTCAGTGCCGCATCTCCTTTTAGATCACTCTTTTTAGACAGGAGCAGAACTTTGATACGGCATCCTAAATTAAAAAGATGCCTGGCAACCACAAAGCCATCCCCTCCATTATTTCCTTTGCCGGCCACAACCACGATTTTTTCTCTTTTAAGATCAGGCAATCTCTGTCTCATTGCCTGTGCGATCCGAATGCCTGCATTCTCCATAAGAATGGGTCCGATGATACCCAATTCCTCAATGGCCCGGCGGTCAATTCCCTTCATCTGCTGAGATGTTAAAACTTTCATTGTTATTCCCTACCTTTATATCCTGATGAGCACCCTGAATTCTACCATAAAACATCTCTGCGTCTCCATAAATCCAAAATTTATTGAAGTTCATTGATATAATCATTTATTTATGTTACTAAGGACTTGAATTTATTGAGGAGGTTTTTTTATGAGTATAAAAGTCGGAATCAACGGTTTTGGCCGCATCGGGAGGAATGTTTTTCGGGCTGCTTATAACGATCCAAATATTGAGATTGTCGCCGTAAACGATATCACCGATGCCGCTACTCTTGCTCATCTTTTAAAATACGATTCTGTTCTCGGTATTTTTGAACCAGATGTTAAGGCATCTGAAAATGCAATCATAACCAATAACCAATCTGTAAAAGTTTTTGCCGAGAGGGATCCGGGACATCTTCCCTGGAAAGATCTCGGAGTTTCCATTGTGATTGAAGCAACAGGTTTATTTAGGAAAAAACCGGATGCCTCCAAACATATCGAATCAGGTGGGGCACAAAAAGTCATCATTTCAGCACCGGCCGTAGAACCCGACATAACGCTCGTTCTCGGTGTCAACGAAAATACTTACAACCGAGATTCCCATCACATCATTTCCAATGCGTCGTGCACGACCAACTGTCTGGCACCTCCGACAAAAGTCCTCAACGATACATTTGGAATCGAAAAGGCCTTTATGACCACAATCCATGCCTACACAAATGATCAAAGAATTCTCGACCAGCCCCATGGTGATTTGCGCCGGGCCCGTGCGGCGGCTGTGTCCCAAATTCCAACAACCACTGGTGCAGCCAAAGCTGTTGGTTTGGTTATTCCGGAAATGAAGGGAAAGATTGACGGCATCGCTGTCCGGATTCCAACCGCTAATGTTTCAGTTGTCGATCTCGTGGCACTGTTGAGTCAAAAGACCACTGCTGAAGACGTCAATAAGACGTTCCGAGCTGCAGCCAATGGAAAAATGAAAGGAATTCTCGCAGTGGAAGACAAACCACTTGTGTCCGTTGATTTCATGGCCAATCCACATTCCTCCATCATCGATTCCCAGTTTACGAGAATCACGGAAGGCAACCTGGTAAAAGTCCTTGCCTGGTATGATAACGAATGGGGATACTCCTGCCGGCTTGTTGACCTCGTAAAATTTATCTAATATTCCATGCTAAAGATCAGAGATCTAGATCTAAAGAGTAAGACCGTATTCCTCCGTGTAGATTTTAATGTTCCATTGGACAAAAATTTAAAAATCACAAGTGATGCGCGGATCAAGGCCGCCCTTCCAACACTGAATTACTTATTAGAACATGGGGCAAAAGTTATAGCTGCCTCACATCTCGGACGTCCAAAAGGTCAATTTCTCCCTCAATTCAGCCTCAAACCTGTAGCCGAACGGCTCTCACGCCGCCTGTCCCGTGAAGTCATCCTTGCTCCTGATGTTTTTGGAACCCGGGTGGACCAACTTAAATCCGATCTTCTCGACGGACAGATCCTGCTTCTTGAAAACTTGAGGTTCTACAGCGAAGAGACAACAAATGATCGTGATTTTGCCCGAGAGCTGGCCAAAGAAATAGACTATTATGTCAATGATGCTTTTGGGGCCTGTCATAGATCCCATGCGTCAGTAGTGGCCATAACCGAATTTGTTGAAAAGGCCGCGGCCGGATTTCTCGTTGAAAAGGAAGTCCAGTTTTTAAACAAGATCATCGATAATCCAGAAAAGCCGCTAGTGGCCATCCTTGGTGGCGCTAAAGTCTCGGATAAAATCCCTGTCATCGAAAACCTTTTGACTAAAGCCGAAAATATTCTTATAGGCGGGGCCATGGCCTATACCTTCTTTGCCGCACAGGATTACGGAGTGGGTTTATCTCTCGTTGAAAAAGACAAATTTGAATTGGCCAATCAAATTCAAGTCAAAGCCAGGAAAAAGGGAGTTAACTTTTTACTTCCCCAGGATCATATCGTTTCTCGATCTATGGACGACCTTACGTCAATCCAAACTATCGATTCATTCCCAATCCCCTCTGAATTGATGGCACTGGATATTGGACCCAAGACAGTCAAGGCCTATTCGGATATCATCCGTTTAGCAAAAACGATCCTCTGGAACGGTCCTATGGGTGTCTTTGAGATCCCATCATTCTCCACAGGGACGACACAGATCGCAAAAGCTGTCGCGGCTTCAGACTCTCTGTCTATCATTGGGGGTGGAGATTCTGTTTCTGCTGTACAAAAATCCGGTGTGAGTGATTCTATTTCTCATATCTCTACAGGAGGGGGTGCTTCGCTGGAATATATCGCCAAAGAATCCCTGCCCGGAATCGAAGTTTTATCGGAGTAAAAGATGACAATAACAAACGAAAAACCCTTTATTGCAGGAAACTGGAAACTCAACAAAACAGTTTCCGAAGCCCTTGAATTCATTTCTTCTTTAAAAAAGGCCTGCCATGACATCCGTAACGATGAAGCTGAAATCGTCGCCATTCCTCCCTACACAGCACTCCATCCTCTGTCATCCCTCATCCAGGGCAGCCCCATTCAACTCGGAGCACAAAATCTTTTTTGGGAAGATCACGGGGCTTTTACTGGGGAAGTCTCTGCTTCTCTGCTCCTTGATGTGGACTGCACCTATGTCGTGATCGGCCATTCAGAGAGACGCCAGTACTTCGGAGAGACGAATAAAACCGTCAATAAAAAAATTAAGGCCTCATTGTCCCATGGATTGATTCCCATATTTTGTATGGGAGAATCTATTGAAGAAAGAGAGAGCGGCAAAACAATGGAGAAAGTCAAATCTCAGATTTTTGAAGGTTTGGAAGACATAGACACCGAAGAATGCAAAAAGATTGTTTTTGCCTATGAACCCATTTGGGCCATCGGGACAGGACTCACCGCTACCCCAGATCAAGCTGAAGATGTCCATCGTTTCATAAGAAATATATTGGCAGAAAAATATGGAAAAAATGTAAGCTCCTATGCTATAATCCTTTACGGCGGATCTGTCAAACCAGATAACACGTTTTCTCTCTTATCGGAAAAAGACATAAACGGAGCGCTCGTTGGAGGTGCTTCTCTCAAGGCTGACTCATTCGCTGAAATAATTAAAGAAGGAATAAGAGCGTATAAAGAAAAATGAATACATTAGTGACAATTGTACATATTGTGGTTTGTCTTATTCTCATCGTAGCTGTTCTGCTCCAATCAGGAAAAGCCGGAGATTTAGCCGGTGCCTTTGGCGGAGCTGGCAGCCAATCGGTCTTTGGACCTAGAGGAGCTGCGACCATCTTATCAAAAGTGACCACAATCAGCGCTATACTCTTTATGGTCACATCGATGGGGCTGTGGATACTCTCTTCAAAAGGAGCCCGTTCCGTTGTGCGAGGTGACGAAGCCGCAGCCGCTGAGACAACAACCGTTCCCACAAAAAAAACTGAAGGCCAAGAGATCAAACCCCCCGCAGAAGTCAAACAGGAACCTCAAGAAAAGGAAAAAACCGCGCCTCCAAAAGCAGAGAAAAAGAAATAGATTCTAAATTCAAAACGACCACCCAATTCGCCGAAGTGGTGGAATTTGGTAGACACGCATGGTTGAGGGCCATGTGAGCGATTAGCTCGTGGGGGTTCGAGTCCCCCCTTCGGCATTACAATCTTCACTTTTTCTCAGAATAAAATTCGTATTCTCGAAGGGAACTCACGAAATAATAGAAAAACACACGAAAAAAAAGTGTCCGTTCTTGTTTGTATTTCAACTACGGTTAAAAAAAAAGAATAGATCTTGATCTGGGGGGGCATGAATTCTAATTCTGGTTGGTCTTGGTGATTCGGATATAGGAAGAATAGGATCCGTATGACCTCTCGGTCTTAAACCGTGTCGTTACAAATCCGCTCAGACTATCTCCCTTTAATATCATTCTGAATGAAATGTCCTGTGGAAAACGGTGGGCATCTCCGGAAGATATTGTGCCAGTGCAGACTCCTGTTTAACGATGTTATTTACACCCCTCATACTGCCGGTATGGTAGACAGTAGAATAGCCATACTCGTCGGCTCTTATAAACCACCCAAGGCCGTACCGGTTATTTTCGGGATTGGGATCGCTTTCGGTCTGCATCAAAGTGATCGTTTCCTCCTTCAAAATTTTCTTTTGTTCGGGAAGAGGACTTTTTAAATGAAAAAGTGCAAATCTAATCAGATCGTGTGCACTGCAGAAAACTTGAGAAGCTCCAGGATGATCCGATGTGTAAAATGGCACCGGTTTTCCATCTGTGTGATAGCGTTCTGCAGCAAATTTTTCGAGCCCCGGCCCAATGTCTATGGATGCATGGGTCATTCCCAGGGGAAGAAAAACTTCGGTTTTCATGTATTCAGAGTAACTTTTACCTGTAACTTTTGAGATAATAAAATCAGTCAGTGCAAAAGCGAAATTTGAATATTGGTAAACTTCACCGGCTTCATGCACAAGAATTCCGTATCGTCTGATTGATTCCGGTGCCGGCGGCGCCTGCCGGTTTGGCTCGTCAAAGTAAAAGCAGGTATAATGCTCCGGCAAGCCTGAAGTGTGGTTAAGAATATGCCGGATCGACACATCCTCTGCATCTCCCTCGAAGGCGGTCAATTTAGCAGGTCTGATATACTCATTCACGGGTTTTTCCAAAAGAAAGACAACATTGAGTCTATCAAAAGCGCAAATCAACCTAGATTAGGATGGAAATTGACACGATGTGATTTTTTTTATTCCCAATTCACTTTCTTTTGACATCAATCTCATCCTTCCCGTACACTCTTTCGCAATATTGGCACTTCATTTCTAAAGGATCTTTTCTTACGACTTTAAAATTTGTGCTGACCTCTTCTGTATTCGTCACGCAGACCGGATTGGAACAATTGATGACACCCTTCATCACCTTAGGTATCTTGACTTCAATTTTCTCCACGATTTTATAGTTCTTTATGATACTCACTGTGGCATTGGGAGCAAGGATGGCAATCTTATTCACCTCTTTTTTCGTTAAAAACCGGTCATCAATTTTTATCACACCCTTTTTGCCTATTTTCTTGCTATCTAAATTTAATGTCACTGTAATCGGATTAATAAATTCCTGAGGATCTAAAATTCTAAAAATCCTGAATGTCTCTCGACTGGGAATATGGTCAATTACAGATCCATCTTTTATGGCCGGAATTTTTCTCTCCATTTTCTCCATAATTCTTTAACTCCTCCTATTTTTTCATTCCAGCATTCCCAAAACCAACGCCAACACAGCCTTCCTCACAGTTACCCCATTGCCTGCCTGTTCGAAATAAATCGCATGTTTTGTTTCATCCAATTCAGGGCTTATCTCGCCGACTCTAGGCAAGGGATGCATGATATTCATATCTTCTCTTATATGGCCTAATAACGACTGATCCAAACGGTAGACATTTTTATATTTTTCATATTCCAAAGGATCTGAAAATCTCTCTTGTTGGATCCTGGTAACATAGAGGATATCCAGATTTTCACTAAACTCAAACACATCGTCTGTCTGGTAACATTTGATTCCCACTTCCAGAAGATCTTTAAGGTAATGATCTGGCATTTGCAGTGCATCTGGGGCAATAAAATAGAGTTCCACCTTCCAATGACTCAGAGCTATGGCCAAACTATGGACTGTTCGCCCGTATTTAAGGTCCCCTAAAAATCCGATCTTCAATCCATCTATTTTGTTTTTCGCTTTTTGAATCGTGTATAAATCTAAGAGTGTCTGGGTAGGATGCTGGTTTGCGCCGTCACCACCATTAATGACCGGTACGGATGTCGCTTCTGCAGCCAATCTTGCAGATCCTTCTATAGGACTTCTAATAACTATGACATCGCTATACCGTTCGGCCATCTTGGCGGTATCCCAAATGGTTTCTCCCTTCTTAACCGAAGAAACTTTTTCATCTGAGAATCCTATGACCTTTCCACCTAATCGACACATCGCACTCTCAAAACTTAGACGAGTTCGTGTGGAGGGTTCAAAAAATAAGCATGTCAATATTTTACCCGCAAGCAGCTGAGGTTTATCCCCTTCCATATCTTGCGAAACTTTCAAGACATGGAGCAAATCCTCTTTGGAAAAATCTCGAATCGAAACGATATCTCTCCCTATGAAGGTCATAACGTGCTCCCTAAAAAAAATTGTTTAAAAATTTATTAACGCAAATTTCACTGTTCATGTGTATGTATAGCTTTTGTATATCATTACAAAAGAGATTAATCAATTAGAGTGTTATGAAGGCGTTGATCTTTTCCTTTCAACGGGAGTAACTAATTTTTTAACTAGAACAAGGGTATCCTTAATGTTCAACTGGTTAAAAAGAAAGAGAAACTCTTTTTCTAAAGCCGAAGAGATGTTTGCTTTTATGTCGTCTGAAAGAAAATAGATGTCTTTTTTAAAGGGACCCAAAGCTTTTTTTCTCGTTTTATAGATAAACTGGTTTTCTGTCATGTTTTGGGTTTTTTCACCTGCACAGTTGATATGGAGCCAATTTTGAATGTCGTTTCTTAAAGCCGGTGGAAAGAATTCATAAACGATGTTTTGGAACTGTGTGGCGAGATGGATCTCTGCACATTCGAATTTTGGAAACAAAGAGAAAGAATCCTTAGGCAGTGTCGATGCACCATGCTGGACGGCCCCGGCCATTCCAAACTCAATTCTCGCACTCTGGGATAAAGCTTTTAATGTGTCAAAATCTATTCTAACTTTTGCAATTGATCCATCCGGTTTCACAACACCTCCATGGGATGTCCCTGTTTGAACGCTGATTTTAGAGATCGGCGTTAACATGCCCATTTTAGAGAGATATCCGTGCATAAAGGTTTGAAGCTCTTCAAGTCTCGAGTTTTTCCCTCCAATTTCCCCAATTTCACCTCCGACAGAAATTTCAAGTCCCTTAGGCTGTTGTTCTCTGATAAACTTTGTCAACAAAGCACATACTTCATAGTTTGCTCTCTGCTGTTCTGTAAGAGTCGATTTTGACAGATCGACCAATGTGGAAGAATCGATATCGATATTGTAAAATCCGGCTTGAATAGCTTCCCTAATCAGTGCTTTAAGCTGATTAATTTCATAGTCTCTATCTTGAAGGTATTTTTTGGCGCTGACCTGAAAATGATCTCCTTGGAAGAATATTGGACCGGCAAAACCTTCCTTTATGGCAGCCAGAAGGATATTTGAGGAATACTCCTGTGGCCTTTGTTCGGTATAAGCAATTTCACTGCGAGCGATTTCAAAAATGAAAGCCCCGGCATTTATTTGTTTAGCCGCTCTAAAGACCGCTCTTGCGGAATCAAAAGTCAAGGTGCGCAGATTAATTGCCGGGATAGTGAAATGGATTATCCCCTCTTTTGCTCTTAATTTATAGAAATTTTGAATGGATGACGGAAAAATCCCATATTCTTTGGCGGCTGCTTTTACCACCCTGTGGCACAGCTCTTTAAGAGGGATGGAATCGCCGGCAACAATGGTCTCCACAAGATTGTCGACAACCTCCTCTTTGAAAAAAGCAAGGTCACCCAGCTTCAGGTGGTTTTCCTCTACCTGAATACCGCTGTTTACAAGAAGATTTTCTCTGTCTCTATAAATCATTGGTTTTTCTTTCCGCAAAATTTTTTACTCATGTCAGTATCTTTATCAATCTGTAGTCATTGTCTATTTCAATCTCTTTGGGCTGGATAGCTACCTCTAAAGGGATTGTACTCATCCTGTTATTGTTGATATGCACACACTTGCCACTCTCCCCTCCCCTCAACACTTCAACAGCATAACTTCCCAGTCGTGCAGCCATAATTCGATCAAAGGCTGTGGGAGAGCCTCCTCTCTGAATATATCCTAGGACAGCGACACGTGTTTCATATCCTGTTTTATCCACGATTGTCTGAGCCACATCATGGGCTTTGGCCTTCCCTTCGGCTACTAAAATGATCCAGCTGATTTTCCCTTTTTTATAACCTGCAGAAATTTCTTCGACAACCGTGTTCATATCCAACTCTCTT
The DNA here is from genome assembly GCA_964633715.1 of uncultured Eubacteriales bacterium. Classification (GTDB taxonomy): domain Bacteria; phylum Acidobacteriota; class Aminicenantia; order Aminicenantales; family Aminicenantaceae; genus JAUWVG01. Next base: position 26,180 of record CAZWHQ010000036.1, on the reverse strand, counting down.
TCAGGAACAAGAACTTCCTCACATCCTCCTGCTAAAGCCACCTGCATGGCAATGTAACCCGAGTCCCGGCCCATCACTTCTACAACAAAGATTCGCTCTAAACTTGTGGCCGTATCCCTAATTTTATCCAAAGCATCTAACGCCACATTGACAGCCGTATCACACCCAATGGAGCAATCCACACCATTGATATCATTGTCAATTGTTGCGGGGATGCCGATCACCGGTATGTTGTATTGACTCACCAGGACATGAGCACCTGTTAATGAACCATTACCTCCGATGACAATCAAGCCTTCAATGTTATGCTTATTGATGGTCTCTACAGCTTTAAGCTGTCCTTCACGAGTGAGAAATTTTTTTGACCGGACAGTTTTTAAAATCGTGCCTCCCCGACTGATAATCCCGGAAACAGAAAGCCTATCGAGAGGGACCATCTCTCCATTAATCAATCCCTCGTAGCCTCTTTGAATTCCACACACTTCAACATCATGGTGGTCAGCCACCCTGACCACAGCCCGGATGGCAGCGTTAATCCCAGCACAATCACGCGTGAGTATTCCGATTTTTTTCATTCTGTACACCTATGCCGAATAAAAATACATTATCATAAATTTTACTTTTGAGGTAGTGATATCCCATGTCAAAAATTAGTGGGACATCATACTTAATTGGGGACAGTCCCCACTTTTTTAAAAAAGTAGGGACTGTCCCCAATTAAGTTTCGTATTTTAGTGATTGGACAGGATTGGCAAGAGCAGCTCTGATGGACTGATAGCTCACAGTCAAAAGTGCGATAACCAGACTCAGAATTCCGGAGAGAAAGAAAATTCCAATATTCATATTTATTCTGTAGGGGAAATTTTGCAGCCAACTGCGCATCACAAAATAGGCCACTGGCCAGGCAACAACATTGGCCAAAACGACCCATTTGGTAAATTCCCGGCTCAAGAAAAAAATTATAGCCGTGACGGAAGCTCCCAAGACTTTCCGGATTCCAATTTCCTTTGTCCTCCGTTCAGCCATATAAGACGCCAGTCCAAAAAGACCAAGGCAAGAGACAAAAACAGCCAGGTTTGCAAAGGTGCGGACAATAGCGCCAACTCGTTCTTCCGAGCGGTACAACCGGCCATAGTCCTCGTCTAAAAACCTGTAGACAAATGGAAACTCAGGATTGAGCCTCTTGACTGTCTCTTCTATAAATCCAAGGGTTTGCTGCATTTTTTCAGGACGAATCTTGACAAACACATAGTTGTATTTCAAAAAACTCCCGATGGTTCCATAGTAAAGCAGCATAGGACCAATTTCATCGTGAATGGATTTGAAATGGAAATCTTTGACAACCCCAAGAATCGTGAACATGTCCTCATCATTACGCAGCCCTTTCCCGACAGGATTATCCATCCCGATAATATCGGCAAACCGTTCATTGATGACAACATTATTTCGATTTTTCTGACCTTGAGCAAAAAACTGTCCCTGGGCCATCTCCATCTCGAATGCCTCTAAAAAATTTGGTTCGACAGCATAATAGGTCACTAAGGGATCGACCGTTGGTTCCCGGCCTTCCCAGTCCCAACCGTGACCGTTTGTTCCCACATAGACAGGTGTTCGAGATGTGAAGGTGACGTGAGACACATTCGGATCTTTTTGAAGTTCACTTCTCAGAATCTCAAAATTCTCCTGCAGATTTCCCTTTAATTGTGTGTAGATGAGCAGATCTTTTTCAAAACCTAAGCTCTTGTTCTGCATAAAGCGGACCTGATTGTAGAGAATTGTAGTGCATATGATCAGAATAATGGAAAAAACAAATTGAAACACAACCAGGATTTTTCTAAAAAGAGCACCTTTAGCCCCGGCCGAAATTTGGCCTTTCATGATAAATACGGGCTGGAAAGAAGAGAGAAGGAGAGCCGGATATATCCCAGAAATTATACCTGTGAAGACGGTTATACCAACAAGGCTCAACACGAATTTAATGTTCATTAACTGAAGAAAATTTAATGGTTTACCTGAAAGATGCCGGAATAAGGGAATAAAAACAGCACAAAACAAGATGGCTAAAAAAAGTGCAAGAAATGTCAGCAGAATGGATTCACCAAAAAATTGTTTTACAAGCTGCGGCCTGTGCGCTCCGACAACCTTCCGTAATCCCACTTCTTTGGCTCGTTTTGCAGAGCGGGCCGTTGTGAGATTGATGAAATTAAAGCACGCAATAAGCAGGACAAAAAGAGCGATCAGAGAAAATATGAGAATCTGGCTTTTTCGTCCATAGAGTTCCAGATAGACTCTGCTGAAGGGAAAAAGGAAGGGCTCCATTTGAGTGTCTCTATTCGACTGGATAATCCTTCCCTTAATTTTCTGGTTTACATCTTGATAAAACGCGCTTCCCTCGAGTTGAACAAAGGTCACAAATGATGCATTGGACCAGGTTCTTGTATAGTTTGGCCTCCAGATTTCATTTGCATAAGCCAGAGGAATCCATACCTTAAATTGTATAGTTGAATTGTGAGGCAGATCTTTAAGGACTCCCACAATTTGAAAATCATATCGATTATCGATAGTGATTATTTTTCCAATCGGATCTTCCTGATCAAATATTCGCCTAGCAACCTCTTCTGTGACAACCATAACAAACGGGTCGGAAAAGACCATCTCTGGATCTCCCTGTAAAAAAGGAAATGTAAACATTTCAAATATTTCAGGATCTGCCATCTGAACATTTTCATAGAAGTGGTTTTTATCGTACGTGAGGACCATCTCGCTCTGGCCGTTGTTGATCCGTGCTGCATTGAGCACCTCTGGATATTCGGCCTTGAGTGTTGGCCCCAAAGCCGGAGGTGTTCCAGAATGGGCTGTTCGTTGGTCTCCATACAGAGACCAAGCCCGAACCATATAGAGATTGTCAATTTTCTCATGAAAGGTGTTGTATTTGATTTCATCCTGGATCCATAACAAAATAAAGATACAGCAGGCCATCCCTAGAGCAAGTCCGACCAGATTAATAAAGGAATATCCTTTATGTCTTTGAATCGTCCTCCAGGCAATTTTAAAATAATTTTTAAACATGGTTATCCCTTATCCCGATCCAATACTTTTTTTTCACATCCCTCCGTTCACTAATATAGACTCCACAACAATTCAATGGTTGCTCTTCAAATTTTTTGAATGTAACATTAAGTTAAAAAGTATATTTAGTGATGATTTTTACAAAACGTTTAAAACAGACAACTCTGTTGGCCATCCTGGCAACGGCGTACTTTTTTATTTTACGAACAATGGGAACGGTTTTTCCAGACCTATTTTCTTCTCAAACAATCCTCCAGACTGCTTCTGTTTTATCTCTTCTCTTCTGCCTGGCCCTGATGTTTTTTTTCGTCACTTTTAAAAGAACCTATATTGAAGACAACCAAAAGACGTTGAGAAGATCTACAAACTGGGCGATAGCAGGTTATCTTGCCATGTCCTGTGTTTATGCCTCGGAGTTTCTCAACATTTTCCACATCAATTTTCTTTCAGATATCCTGAATTCCCGCTTGATTGAAGCCGCTAAGCCGGTGATCCCTTGGTTGAGTGCAGTCTTTGTTCTCGTTTTTTTTCTCACTTTCTATAAGGAAAACATTAGAGACAAACAGAACACACTCAGACATCCAAAACTTTTTTCGATTTGGGGAGGAGCACTCTCCCTAGTCCTCCGAACGATCATCTTATGGAGTTATTTAAGCACGAGAGTTGGAAAATGGTATTTTGATCTCTCCGGCGTTCCTCTTGTGATCGGTTTTTTTCTGGCCTTTGCCTCCTTTCTGTTTATCGAGTATTTTTTCCTCTCATTTTTTATTGAAAGAGATATCCTTCGTTTTTCCCCCAATTAGCCTTAATATTGCATCCTACTCTGCTTGTGTAAACATGGCTATTTCCATTACAATATCCATATGAATATTCAAAAAATTCTGCTCATCTCTGGACTTTGTTTTTCTTTAGTATTTTGTGCTTCAACCCAAAATAATCAAAAAATCAGCAAAGACCGTGATCCTCAATACATTTACGAAAAAGCCGTTTTATCCATGAACTATAACCTTATCGATGAGGCCATCAAATACCTGCATCAAGCTATGTCTCTGGAGCCTCAACACTTCCCTTCCTGTTATCTCCTTGGGGTAGCCTATGTTAAAAAGGAGAACTGGTTAGAGGCCAGGAAGTTTCTAGAGAAAGCCGCCGAACTGAAACCAAACGAATCGGATCCCCATTCCTATCTTGTGTCTGTATATCAAAACCTGGGATTAATCGATAAAGCCATAGAGGAATATAAAAAAATATTTGAGTTTGATAGAAACTTCAATGCCAGTTTTACTTTAGCCAACTACTATTTTAAAAAAAATGAACTCGAAACAGCTTTAGGATATATAGAAGAGGCTATTATTCAAAACATGCAATCAACGGAAGCATTTAATACACAGGGAGCCATCCTTAGTAAATTGGGCCGCTATCCAGAAGCCATTATAAGCTTCCAGAACGCAATACACATCGATCCAAACAATGTCATTGCAGGGATAAACCTGGGAGTTGCCTATATCAACACCAAAGAACTCGATAATGCCCGTCAGATCTTGACTAAGTTCCATTCCATAACTCAAGATCAAGCCCTTAAAGATAAAATCAAAGAATATCTCGATGCGATAAAAATTCCTTCTTAACTTCGATTATTCGTGAAAAAGACAGTTTCTTTAATAATCAAATAAACTCTTGCTGAGATAAATATCGTATTCCCCGCTGTCTGAGTCATAAACCGTATCAACAAGCCCATTTCTCGCTAATCGAAAGGCATCCGCTAGATTCATAAGACTCTCATCGGCCCAGCCTTTTGTCTTTCTTATAGCATCTAGGGCAAAATCACCTGCGCAAAGGCAATCCGGTCTTTCTGAGTACCAGTCGGATTTCCGCCTTCAAACTTTAGATAAATCTGGCGGAGTCCAATCTCTCTTTCTATGTTGCGGGCACGATATAAAGAGGTGTCTCCCACTTCTGAGTCTATTACATCTTCGAATGCTTCAATTCTTTCTTCGAGCGAATAGGACTGATCTCGGATGATTATTTTCTGTTTTTCTACATCCAGTTCCAGATCAAAACCAGGAGCGGTAGCTCCATCTATTAAATCGAAAGGCTTTCTAGCTGTTTCGCTACTATTCTCTTTTAGATTTTCTTCCATTATTCTTTATTTCCTTTGTCCCTTTTTCTTTGGGGATCATCATCTTTATGTGATATCTGGTAAATGACATGCCAGGCATCGAGCCAAGAGAGAAGAGATTCGGCCCCTTGGTTGAGATTCACTCCTCCCCGGTGAAGTCCGTCGTAGCAGCCTCCTGTTTTAAAATTATACAGAAATTCGTTTTTATCGTTTCTCCCTAAGAACCAAGCAAAAGCCTTTTTAATCCTCTGAATCCATATTTTTTTTCCCGTTACCAAGTAAGCCTGATGACAGGCATCTATAATCGCAGCAATTTCAACAGGCTGCTGATCAAAATTGGCTTTTTTTCTCCCTTTCTGATACCACCCAGAATTCCCTATGAGAGAAAAATACCCTGTTTTCGGATTTTCTTGAATCTCTATCAACCATTCAAGAGCTTCGATACCTTGTTTGACCATAGCGCGATTTCTTAAATGGTGCCCGGAGGCGATCAGAGCCTGTGGCATTCTGGCATTGGCGTAGGAGACGACATCTTCAAACCATGGCCACTCCTCTGAAATGTGATTTTTATAAAGTTTGAAAAGTTTCTTTCCCAGTACGGATACCATGTTATTTGTTTCCGAATCCCCACTCAAATGCTGGAGATAAAACAGACAGCCCAAGATACTGTACGCCCAGGCTCTTGGCGAGGAAAACGATTCACATTTTTTAATGGCCTGCTTAAACAAGAAATTGGCCATGCTCAGAATGGATTCATTCGGGGCATTCAAAATTGTGAAGCCCAGACTCCAAAGAGTTCTTCCGTGGCAATCTTCTGAATAATCCTTCGTGTTCCATTTCCTATCATAGGATAATCGGTTGTGCACCCGACCGCTCTTGGGATCCATAGCGTAATTCAGAAATGCGAGATAGGTTTGAAGCTGGGCAAGAATCTTCTCATCATCGAGAAGATTATAACTTTTGATAGCGACCATCAAGGCCCGGGCGTTGTCATCCGTCGTATACCCTTTAAAGCGGTTAGGCGTACTGAATAAAGCGTGTTCAAGAATTCCCGTATCATCAGAAAGAGTATAGAGATGATTCATTTTAATTTCCGGCAGAGAAGGTGGAGAGAGATGAGAATAATAGGCATGTTCTGCAGTCTTTCTTCTCCCATATTCGCTAACGGCCTGCTCTAAAACACTGTCATATTGAGCCGCCACCTCTTTCCAGATCATGTGTCGTCCGTATTCATAGGCCCGTTTGCGCAGCCGGTTCCGCAGAGAATCATTATCCAAGAGCGTACAGATTTTATCAGAAATCGCTTTGCTATTACTAAATGGAACGAGTATGCCTCTCCCTTTTGCCAATAGTTCTTCAGCATACCAATAGGGTGTAGAGACGATCGCTTTCCCACAGGCTAGGGCATAGGCCAGAGTGCCTGAGACGATTTGTTCCTTGGAAAGGTAAGGCGTGATATAGATATCGGCAGCCACAAGGAACTGCACAAGCCGTTCCAGTGTAACATAACGATTATGGAAAACAACATTGTGTTCTAAGTCCAATTCTTTCACTCGATTTGCCAATGAGAGCCGGTACTGTTCTCCGGAGTGCCGCTTCACTTCTGGATGAGTCGCCCCCAGAATGATGTAGAGTGCGTCTGGAAAATCCTGGACAACCCGGTCCATGGCTTCGATGGCGTATTCAAAACCTTTATTTGTACTAAGTAATCCAAAAGATAAAATGACGGGGCGGTCTTCCGCCTGGAATTGGGACTTGTAATAAGATGAATCCAAAAAAGGAACATCTGGGGCACCGTGAGGTATCATTATGATTTTTTCTTCCGGAATGGAATAAACAGTCTTCAATATGTCGATGGCTTTTTCGGCAAGCACGACCACAAAGGTTGAATTGGTTATGATGGCATTCAACGTTTCTTTCTGCCCCGGGGAGGGCTCTTTGAGCACCGTATGCAGGGTTGTGATCACCGGCTTTCTCAGATTTTCGAGAAGTTTTACAACATAATTTCCGTCATTCCCCCCAAATATTCCGTACTCATGCTGAAGGGAAACGGCATCCACAGTAGAGAGGTTGAGAAATGAAGCCGCTTCGCGGTAATCCCCGATATGTTTGTCGCGTATCTCAAAATTTACCTCAGGGGGATAAACATAGCTGTGAGGGGTGTTGTTCAAAGCGATAACCTGAATTTTGCCTTCTCGCGCTGAACCGGCCTGGAAAAATTCTTGCACGCCGTGAACCAGATCAAATGTGAATGTGGCAATACCGCATTTTCGAGGAGAATACGTGCCAATAAAGGCCGTATTGAGATTTTCGAGATTTGATCTACCTGTCATGATTCCTTCCTATTTATAAACAAGGCATCGTAGATATATATCTTCTCTCTTTCCAAAACTCAAATTCAACGGGATGATGGGATCATTTTTTTTGATTGAAATATTTTATTCAAAGAAAAAGATTTTTCTACAGTTTTAGAAATTAAAGTGTTCAACTCTTTATATATAATAATGCAAAATTGGAGATAATGATATAAAATGATGCGATGAAATTTATGTGTGCAAGAATGAATCTAGTTTTTTTTGAGGTTCACTGATGTCCATCCATATAAAGAGAAAAACAATCCGGTTTTCACCGGATCCGAAAAGAGTCATCGCCCGGTTTTTTAAACCAGGAGATGATGTGAGGACAAAGAATCTTATTCAAATCATCCTGGATATGCCCAGAGAGGATCGTCAGAAGGTTTTTAATCAGATCCTAAGGAACTTTTCATACCGCCACCGGAACATCACCAGAATTTTTGAAAAAAATTATGGATATGTAAAGGACATTGTCGGCAGTCTCGGAATGGATCCAGAAAAATTAGACAATGAAAAAAAGCTTATTGTCGGCGCTTATTTCACCATGGAATTCTCCATAGAATCGGCAGCCTTTTTTAATCCTTCCATTGTAGAAGATCCCTATCAAGGAGGTCTCTCTCCTGGACAAAAAAGAATCATCGCAAGTTTTAGGGCGACGGGCGAAGGGCATATTTCCTCTCTGGTTTTCCGCAGCGGTGTCATTGACAAAAATAACAATTTGGCCTTTAAACCGGCCAAACCTTTTGTGGATACTCCCAGCATTGTCACCAGATATGTTTATCAGAAAAAAGTATTCCTCAACAAACTCAAAGAGATGAATATAAAAAAAGATGTTATTGACTCGGTTATGGATCAGCTGGGAAATCAATTCGTATATGGAGAGCTGCAGGCTGCCATTGAAAAAGTCATAAAGGAAAAAGACTTGTCCTTCACGCGAAAAAAAGTCATACAAGCCATTCGGTGGCTGGCTAGTTCTCACTATGAAGTCATGTTTTCTTTAGATACGGCTATCTCCGAAAGGGTACTTTTTCCGATATCATATTCCGAAAGAAACGGTATTGAAGATGCGCGTTTTGTGCGATTTTCAGATGAAAATGGAAGCATTACCTATTATGCCACCTATACAGCCTATGATGGATACAGCATCCTGCCGAAACTTATCAAAACGAAAGATTTTTATCATTTTAAAGTGGAACCTATACATGGAGAGCACACCCAACATAAGGGCATGGCCCTTTTTCCCAGAAAAATAAAGGGACAATACGCTATGCTGTCCCGGTTAGATGGGGTGAACAATTATGTGATGTTCTCAGAAAATATAAATATCTGGTCTAAAGCAAAAAAAGTCCAGGAGCCGGTCTATCCCTGGGAATTTGTACAAATTGGAAACGCCGGTTCTCCCATTGAAACGGAATACGGATGGCTTGTAATAACACATGGTGTGGGCCCTATGCGCACATATTGCCTTGGAGCCATTTTGCTGGATTTAGAGAATCCCACACAGATTATCGGCCGATTAAAAGAACCACTGCTCACGGCGAATGAGAAAGAGCGGGAAGGCTACGTGCCCAATGTGGTCTATTCCTGCGGATCCTTAATCCATAATGGAGAAATCATTATTCCCTATGGCATGTCCGATTATGCGGCTTCATTCGTTACGGTTTCTCTTGATGAACTTATTGGCCAACTTATGCATTCCTCGTCAAAAGAGAGAAGGTCATCAAGGAGAGACGACGTATCCATTCTGTTCGTAGAAGACAATCCTAATGACCAGAGGCTGATATCAAAAATCCTTGCTGATGGCGGTTATACTGTCAGAGTCGCCTCTGACGGAATCGATGCCCTGATGCAGATAGCCCAAGGGAAGTTTGATTTAGTGCTTTCCGACATTGAGATGCCGAACCTGGATGGCTTTCAACTTATGGAACAAATGAATCAAAAAAAAATTCATATTCCTGTGATATTCATAACAGGGCACCATGATAAAGATTATGACCTAAAGAGTAAAGAATTGGGTGCAGCTGAATTCGTAAAAAAGCCTGTTCAGAGAAAAAAACTTCTGCAGACATTGAAAAAAATATTGAATAGCCAGTGACAACGGTTTCTTCAAAGTCCCATTCATTTTGGAAGGGCTGCTTCCCAGCCTAATGCTAGTCTGGCCGAAAGCTGACCCACAAGCTCTATATGCCGAGGATTGCCTGCAATATTGGTATTTTCTTGAGGATTACTTTTATGGTCGTAGAGTTCGTTCGCAACCAAACTGTTGTCGAACCGTTCCCGCCACTCGATAAAACGATACCGGTCCGTGCGTATCGATCTCCCCATAAATCGATTGGAGAATCCACGAGCAAACTGGCTGAAAGCCGCAAGCTTCCAGGGACGCTCTGGATTTTGAAGAAGCGGCAAAAAAAGCAGATTTATTTTGAGTCTCTCTCTCCTCACTTTTCGATGGACTGCGCCCCTCTGCGGGGTTTCATCCAGGGTGACATCAAATTTATCGACCTGCCGATTAAGGAGGTTTATAACCTGGACACAGATCCCCTGGAAGAGACAAACCTCGCACCGACTTCTGATATCCCCCGACTTGTTAAGGACCTCGAAACATTGATGAATAGACAAAAGGGCAAAGGAGCAAAACAAAAACCGAAGGGCAAGGACGCCGACATCCTGAGCAAAATGCAAAGTCTCGGCTATGTCTCAGGCAAACCCACGAAAAAGAAAACCTACGGGACCGCGGACGACCTCAAATCACTGGCTCCGATTATCGCTCACCTTCACCAGGCGGTCGAAGATTACCAAGCGAATAAAACCGACCAGGCCCTGGCCCTCAATCCCAAGCTGCCTTCTGCCATCAAGGGCAGGGAATCCGCCCTCAAATACCAAAAATATTAAACCGTTTCTCTTCATTATCTCTTATAGAGATAAATATCATGTTCTTCGCCGTCATCTGTATAAACCGTATCGACAGAGATCTCTTTTTCTGACCAACCTGGAATGTAATAATTGTGCGACACAACAAAAGTTCCTTGTTTTAGATACTTTTCCAATAGAGGCCGCAGCACTTCATTGGACTCTGGAAGCAGGTAGAGACTGATGACGGTCGCATTAGATAAATCGACCTTCATGACATCACCCAAACGAAATTCAACAAGTTTTTCAACCCCTTCTTCTTTTGCATTAGTCTTGGACTCTTCGATCCGAACCGGATCGATATCTATGCCCACTCCTCTAGCTCCGTATTTTTTCGCTGCCTGGACCACAATCCGGCCGTCTCCACAGCCCAGATCATAGAGAATTGATTGGGCATTAACTTCAGCCAGTTCAAGCATTCTTTCGACGACTTCCATAGGTGTGGGAACAAATGGAGCCAGGTCCTCAGCATCTTCCCTTCCGTGAGAACCCACATAGAGTTCGAGTGAATCGTTTTCGTCATAGCGGAAGGAATAGGGCATTCCTCCATCAAGATTATAGGTCTCCGGCTCTCCATCTTTGATAAAAGTCACATCGATATCGAATGTACCTGGAAAGCGATCGATGGCCCCGACTTCAATGACTCTCTCTTCCGGTTCACCTGCTCTCCCTACAAATTCCACTGTGTAATAGACTGTTTCTTTTGTCACATTACGAATAGTGGTCTCCTTTTTTTGGGAAAGCTTCCCGACCCCAGTATTTTCCACATTCGAGACAGCTGGCTTAAGAATGAAAAACAGGAATGCCGCAGCAACGACCAGCACAATCGCCGATAGGATAAAAATCTTTTTTTGCATAAAATTCTCCTTCATTCTTTTTTCGGATAGAGAGGGATGTTAACATCCAGTTCTTCTTTGTTGAACCGGGCCGTCACTGTTGGACTTCGGAACTTCCCCTTTTGAACCGCAAACATTTTAAGCGTCGTTGATTCTGTTATATAGAAAGGCTCTGTGTACACAAAGGATTGAAGCGTTGGTTCTCCTCCATTTAAGGTGTAGTGAATCTTTGTCAGTTTACCGATCGCTTCGAGAACGATGAGTGTTGATTCAACGAACGAATTTTTACCTATTTTGACAAAGGGGACCGGTACAATCTGATTTTCAGAGATGGCGGAGATAGGGAGTCCTCCAGGACTGTTTCCCCATTGCCTATTCGGAGCCCTACCCATAGTAAACTGGAGCTCTCCTCCATTTATGAGATCGATATGTTTTAGAAAAGAGTGTTCAAAAACCCGGTTGTTGAGTGTCGCCTGCTGGATGTAGACATTATAAGGGGAGATATTTTTAGCCCTTATAACAAACGTCTTCCCTCCCCCAATATCGATTGTGACTTTGGGAAATGATGGAGTCCCAATCAAGTACTCATCTCGACCAGGGCAAACCGGATAGAAACCTAGAGCACTTAAAACATACCAAGCAGATAACTGTCCGCAGCCTTCATTCCCGGACAAACCGTCCCCGTCCGGTTCTAAAGAATAGAACGTGTGTTTTATTTCCCAGACTTTCTCCTGAGTTTTCCACGGTTGATTGACAAAATTAAAGAGGTAGGCCGCATGTTGAACGGAGGCATATTTATGGATATACAAACCAACCGTTTCTGTTTCTTCTTCTCCTTTCCACCAAGTGGGGGGATAATTTGACGAAAACAATTTGTCTAATTTTTCGGAAAACTTAATTTTTCCTCCCATAAGCGTTATCAAACCTCCTACATCATGAGGAACAAAAAAGCTGTACAACCACGAATTCGAATCCGTAAAAGAAGAACTCTTTTCCAGTGGATCAAAGGGAACAAACCAGGAAGCATTCTCCTTAGCCCGCATAAATCCTTCGTCAGGCTCAAAGATGTTCTTATAAAACTGAGCTCTTCGGATATAAAGTTTGTAGTCATCAATTTTATTCAGAGCTTTGGCCATCTGAGAAAGGCACCAATCGTCATAGGCATATTCCAATGTCTTGGACACTGATTCGATCTCCCCATTTCTGGGAATATAACCCATATTTTTGTAGTTTTTCAGTCCAAAACCGTCCTGCTCTGCGCTGAATTTCATCGCCTCGTAGGCTCTTTCGGCATCATAATTTCGGATCCCCTTAACATAAGCATCGACAATAACAGGAATCGTGTGGTATCCAATCTTATACCCTGTATCGTTTCCGGCCACTTCCCCGATTGGCAGGATCCCTCCGTGTTCGTATTGGGATAAAAATGTCCTAATAAAATGGACCATTCTTTCTGGTTCGATAATCGCCAGCAGAGGAAATTTTGCACGGAAGGTTTCCCACATAGGAAATACCGTATAGACATCAAACTCATCTGTGTGATGAATCTTCAGATCGGTTCCCCTGTAGAATCCATCCACATCACTAAAAAGATTAGGACAAAGGAGAGCGTGATAAAGAGCTGTATAAAAGATTTTTTTTTGTTCTCTGCTTCCTCCTTCTACACTTACTTTTCCAAGGATGTGCTTCCACTGTTCTTCTGCTTTTCCTCGTATCTCTTCAAAATTCCAATCTGCAATCTCAGCCTCAAGGTTTGTCCGTGCACCATCGATACTCACAGCAGAAATCCCGACTTTGACCAGGATCTCTTCAAGATTGTCTGTGTTGAATCGAACATAGGCTTTGATGTCCTGGCCCTCAGCATTGTTCAAACCGTCTTCGAGTTTATCGTCGACAGCACAACCATATCCATCGAATGGTTTTGAAAAACTGGCGACAAAATACACGACCTGGTCCTTTGCCCACGCCCTCGATCTTCGTGTCCCTTCGATTTCAGTCGTACTGACTATAGATATCGAAGATTCCAGGACAGGGTCTCCATGCGCGAGATCAATGACAACATTGGCATTACTGTTTTGAGGAAATGTATACTTATGAAATCCAACACGTTGAGTTGCCGTCAACTGAACATCTATGCCGTAATTTTCCAACCAGACTCTGTAATAGCCCGGCGAAGCTTCTTCTTTTTCATGATTGAACTTCGATTTGCAGCTTGATTCTGAATTTTCCGCAAATCCTTGCTGTGTATTTATTCGGCCAACAAAGGGCATGAGCAGAATATCTCCATATTCCACCTGGTTTATCCCGCTCAAGTGTGTATGGCTAAAACCATAGATCGTATCGTCTGAATAGTGGTATCCGATAAATCCATCTTTTTCTGTCAATCTTGTATCAGGGCTGAGCTGAACCATACCAAAAGGGAGACTGGCCCCAGGAAATGTGTGCCCCAAACCGTCTGTGCCGATAAATGGATCGACAAAATCCGTAATATTGACTTCCCTTTTATTTAAACACAGCGAAAAAAACAAAATCACTAAGAGAAGGAAGAGCCATTTTGTTTTCTCAGAGTCGTTCATAGATTCAAAACTACAGAACTCATAAAATAGTGGTCCATCTTCTGAAATCCGGAGATAGGTTTATGGCTGTAGAAAAGCTGGTAGCTGAATTTAAGAGCCAGAGCCTTACTGATATCTGCCGCAACAGAAATAAAAGACGTCACACGGAAATCTTTTGGATCATTCAGATTAAGGGCATAAAGCTCCTGACAGGAAATGTGGGACGTGGGAGAGAGCGCCACTTTTACTGAACTGGCAACAAGAAGAGACATATAAGATAAAATCCTGGAATCTTGGCTAACATTGTTTTCGTGACCCCAGCCAAGCGAAACCTCAGAAATGGCTTCAATGTCTTCCTTTTTTACCCATATGTAGCCCGCACCTGCAGAAAAAGAAAATCTGTGGTTATACCCGGCCAGAATATTTCTTTCAAAGCGGCCTAAACCAAGGAGAAAAACCTGAGAGGTCAACTCTCGTTTGTACTTTAAATGACCATAATAAAATTCGGCATTTTTAATCTTTTCACTCCGGCCGTAGATCACACTTCCCTTGAGCAGAAGTTGATTTTTTTTTGCGACCAGACTTTGCTCCGTATCAAATCCGAGGGTCAGCTCCCGAGTATTCCCTGAAGTGATCAACAGGGAAAAACTTGTGGAAGACGAATAGGATTTTTCACTCTGGCCCTCTGGTTCTTCCGCTCTTAATTTAACTCCATTTAGAAGAACAGATAAAACAAAGATTAAAATCCAAAAAAAACTTTTTTTCGTTTTCATGATACCTCAAGTTTATAACATATTTCTTGGGGTCTTTCTAGCCCACAGGTTTCTTTCTGATCGTAGAAGAATTTCTAAATATTGCTTTTACGGTAATAAATTCTTTAAAATAACATTTTCTATTTTTGAATTTTCAGAAAACATCTGTTTTAAAGGAGAATTCGGCATGAAGCTAAAAAACTTATACAAAAACGCCATTGAGATTGGTATCCGCAACGACTTGCGGAAAAAACAGGATATTAAAACATTGCTGAGTGAAGAAAAGGATAAATTCAATAAATTCAAAGACGATGAAAAAGAGTGCTACGATAAGGACAAGCTATTTAATCCATATTCTGACACACGGATTCTCTTTGGAGATCCGTCCACTCAAATCAAAAAGGTCATTGTCGGAATCGATATGCAGATTGGTGAGATTTTGCTGACCTATCTTCTGAATAAAGAGAATTCTCAAAACATCGATTTAATCATTTCCCATCATCCGGAAGGTTATGCACTCGCCCAGCTTTATGACGTGATGAAATTGCAATCCGACCTGTTGGCCCAATACGGTGTCAACATCAGTGTCGCCGAGCAGCTCATGGAACAAAGGATTGGGGAAATCGAACGGAGGCTTTTACCGGTCAATCACACCCGTGCTGTCGATGCAGCTAAAATTTTAGGAATCCCCATGATGTGCATTCACACACCTTCAGACAATTGTGTCACCAACTACCTTACAAAGACCTTTGAAAAGGAGAAGCCTTACAAGCTAAAAGATGTGATGGCTTTTTTCAAAACTATCCCGGAGTATAACAAGGCGGCCAAAGCTCAAGTCCCGCCAAAAATAGTGAGCGGATCTGAAAACAATAAATGTGGAAAAATATTTGTGGATATGACGGGTGGAACTGGTGGATCAAAAGACATCTTCGAAAAATATGCAACAAGTGGTGTCAGCACTTTAGTGGGCATGCACCTGAGCGAAGAACATCTGAATAATGCCAAAAAAGCAAAGCTGAACGTTATCATCGCAGGCCATATTTCCAGTGATACTTTAGGATTGAACCTTCTTTTTGACGAGATCGAAAAAGAAGAAAAACTTGATTTTGTCGGTATTTCGGGATTCGAACGTATCAGGAGATAGAGGAAGTCTCAAGAGTTTTTGGATGGGGAGCCTTCCAGATAAAGACCATTCCAATTACAAAAAGAAGGATGGCGGCAGACAAGTACATCTGGCGGTACCCGCTCATATCTGAAATCCAGCCAAAAAATGCTGATCCAAATCCCATCCCGATATCAAAAAACGTCTGGTAAAGACCGATGGCCAGTCCTTTATTCTGTCGTCCAATAATTTCAATTGTGTATGTGCTCAATGCCGGAAAAATTAGCCCTTGACCCAATCCTCCGATAAATCCTGTTAGGACAAATAACCAGAAGGATTGAACCTGAGAAATCACAATCAGATTTAAGCTGATTAAACAGACCGAAGGAAGCAGGACCTGTTTCCTTCCGTATTTATCTGAAAGGCCTCCCATCAATAGACGAGTTAAAATGGCTGCCGCAGAAAAAGCCACAAAAAACGCTCCAATCCGATCAAAGGAAATGGATTTTCCAAACAAGGCAATAAAATACACGACTGAACCTCGTACAGCGCCATGAGCAATTGGGAGAGAGGCGACAAGAACAAGTGCAAATACAGAAATCTTCAGCTTGAATTTTGAAGAAGGAATAAAAGATCCATTATTCAACGTTATGGTTTCCTTTGTCGCCAACACGCAGAGGAAGGAGATTATAAGGAAGATGAGGCTGAGGTTAAATATTCCTCCAAAACCAAATCTATTGACAATTTCCTCTCCGATCAAAGGCCCAAGCGCAACAGAAACAAGCCCGGCAACGCCAATGATCCCCATGGATTGAGCGAGTCGATTCACAGGGGCCAAATCAGAGCAAATCGTCATGGTCGCCATCATGCTGACGCCCCATCCGAGTCCGGTCAATGCTCTTAACACCAGCGGGAGAGCTCCTGCATCCTGAATAAAATGGAACAAGGGCATAATAAGAATTAGAGAAGCGATACCCACAAGTGATATTTTTTTTCTTCCTTTTATATCAATCAGCCGCCCAAATATTGGTCGAATGATAATGGCCGTAAGACTGTGAATCCCCATGATCCAACCGATCCGGCTTTTTGTAGCTCCGAATTGTTCAAAGAACAGCGGGAAAATGAAGAACAGAGTTATGCTCATAAAAAGAGAGAAAAAGCCAACAAGGGCAATTATGAAATTTCGATTCCAGATTTTTTTGAGTTCTTTCATGGTATCCGCAGCCATCTCTTTAAACCCTTTTGAATCCAATAGTCTAATAAATCATCTATCCTGCGTAAAGACATTTTTGTCAGAAAGAAGAGGAAGAGTGCTGGCTGTTTTTAATTGGGGAAAATAAGCAAAAGGGATAATGAAGGAGGGATATTGTCCTTGCCCAGCCAGCATAACAAGGAATTGTTATTATTATAGCAGACTATCCAAAAAGGTCAACATTTATTTTGACAATTTGCTCACTTTATTTGTGAATGATATAATTTTGCCAAAAAACAGGGAAAATGTACGCAATTGGAGTAGATTCAGGAACACAGGGAACAAAAGTTATCATTATGAATTTCTCTGGAGATATTTTAGGGAAAGGGTATGCACCACATGCGTCCATAGAGGGACTTAGTCCCGGAGAAAGCGAACAGGCGCCACAAGTCTGGCTTGAAGCGTTAAAAAAAGCACTGGTCAAGGCTTTGAAAAAAGCTGCGATCGACACTCATAAAATCGCTTGTCTGGGAATCTCAGGGCAACAGCATGGTTTTATCCCATTGGATGCGCATGGACTTCCCATTCGTCCCGCTAAACTTTGGAATGACACGTCATCGGTTAGAGAAACTGAATTTCTTTTGGAGAAAATGGGGGGCCAAAAACAGTATATCTCAAAGCTCGGAATCAATCTGGCTGTTGGCTACACGGCATCAAAAATTCTCTGGCTGAAGAGATATGAACCGGAAAATTACGCCAAGCTTTCCACAGTTCTTCTCCCTCATAATTATCTCAACTATGCTCTCACCGGGAAAAAAACGATGGAGTATGGGGATGCCTCCGGAACGGGGCTTATGGATATAAGAAAGCTTCAATGGCACCAAGAGGCTGTTACAGCGGTCGATCCGGAACTGGAAAAACATCTTCCTCAATTATCCCATCCTTCAGAATCCATTGGACTCATGAAAAAAGAATTCGCCAAACAATTTGGTTTTGACAACATTTTGGTCTCCAGCGGGGGGGGAGACAACATGATGGGCGCCATTGGCACGGGAAATGTTCTTCCGGGTGTCGTCACTCTAAGTTTGGGAACCTCCGGGACCATCTACGCTTTTTCAGATACACCAGTCATCGATTCCGAAGGTGAGATTGCCGCCTTCTGCAGCAGTTCGGGTGGATGGCTCCCGCTGTTATGCACAATGAATGTCACCAACACCACGGAACATCTTAAAAATCTTTTAAAGATAACCAACGAAGAATTGGAGGCTTGTGCTTCTGCGGCCGAAGCTGGAGCAAAAGGTCTTCTTTTCCTGCCATTTATCGATGGAGAACGAGTCCCGGCCCTCCCCTCTGCCAAGGGTGTTTTTTTTGGTTTGAATAAAGATACGTTTAACTCCTCCTATATGGCCAGAGCTGTTCTGGAAGGAACCATTCTGAACCTGGGATATGGATTTTCTCGAATGAAGTCTCTCGGCATAAATCCTGGAGAGATCAGAGCAACGGGAGGAGGAGCCGGAAATCATCTTTGGCTTCAAATCGCTGCCAATATACTAAAAGTCCCGGTTAAAAAACTCTTGGAAGAGGAGGCGGCAGCCTTCGGCGCTGCGATTCAATCTATTTGGAACTATTTTATTCACACTCGAAAAGAGCCAGTTTCTATCAAAGATTTAACGGATGTGATGGTTAAGAAAGGCAAGGACATTGTTGAGCCCGAACCAAAAACCTTCTCTCGCTACGAAGATCTTCAGGCAAGTTTCAACTCCCTCTGGCAAAAACTTTGGGGCCTGGCCTCGAAAACTTCACCTTAAGCGTAAGGGGAACAACTGCGTTTTCGGGATCTGGAAATTCACGATTTTTTGTGATACTGTCAAGATCTATCTCGATGATAAGCCATCTTTACCAATTGTCCCCTATGTGGAGGGCTTAAATGAACAAAACTGTCGATATCTACTTGCCATTGGACAGCCGAAAGGGCCCGAACGAATCCGTATGGCCCACAGCAAAAATTCAGCTGAAACATGTCATTCAAGTCATAGAAAGATGCGGATGGACAGCTAATGTGCTCAATCCAGATTTGCCGATTGCAAGTGTCTCTCAAGGAATGTTTGTTATCCAAAAGGCTAAGGGGGATCGATTTATCAATTTTATGTCCGGTTGGGCCTATCCCGATTTTTCCGTCAGCCCAATGTGGCAGCTGCCCCCAGACATCCCCAAATTAATGCTGGGAAGTTCCATCCCAGATTATCCAGGAAACGTCGGACTTCTTGCCACCGCTTCCGGAACAGAACATATGGGCATCTCCACAAGCCGCCTGTTTATAGAAAAATTCGAAGATCAAAAAAATTACACAGATACTCTCGAGTTTTTTCTCAAGAATGGACACCTCAATCCTCCGCCTTTTACACCCGTTCCAATCATTCCCTCTCCTGAGGACCGCAAAAATGCCCAAAGAGTGATCCTGCAGTTAAAGGGAAAAATTTACGGAGCCGTTGGCCCCCGATCCATGCAGATGTGGAATAAGATTTCTGAAGCCGACTTTTTAAGGCATTTTGGAATCTCCCGTGAAGGATTTGATGGACTCCGCCTTCTCAAGCTTACGGAAAAGATCAAAGACAAAAGAGCCGAAAAGGCCTTACAATTTCTTCAGGATAAGGGAATGGACATTCGCCTGGGCAAAGATCCGGTTCAGCACCTAACAACAGACATGGTTCTCTTTCAAATGAAAGTTTATTTTGCACTTCTGGAGCTAAAAGACCAATTCGGGTTGGATTTCTTGGGTGTCCAGGATCAGCTAGACTGGATTGAACACTATCCATCTACTGATTTGAGCTTAGGAATTTTAAATAATAGACTCAGGCCGGAATCCGATGGTCAAACCGTCGTTGCAGCCACAGAGGCCGATGACGGGGCCGCCATAACCATGCAGGTTTTAAAACTTCTTCAACATGGGGAACCGGTTGGATTTAACGACCTCAGATATTGGGATACAGAACAAGGATTGTACTGGTTTGTCAATTCAGGAGCACTCGCTCCTTTTTTTGCACACGGAAGCCATAAGTCTCTCGAAGGAGCTTGGTCTGAACGACAGACCTTTATCTATCACGAAAAAGGTGGAGGGACAAGTTCGGTTGTTGTTCGCATTCCAGGAGTCGTTACATGGGCCCGTTTTTTTTACCGAAATCATCAACTCTGTCTTTGTGCTGGACGTGGTGTTACCGATGTCCCTACGGAAGAAGTCTGGAGAGAACGCTCTGCTCACTGCAGTTCGGATTGGCCTCATTGGTATCTCAAACTCTGCGGCCGGATTGAATGGCACATCTCCTCAAATCATCCGATGACAGTTCTGGGAGACCATCTCGGAGAGTTGAAGGCCCTCGCCGAAGAGATGAAGATTCCTTTCGAATGTTACGACGACAAAACTCCAGAAGAAATCTAAATTATTTAAATTTATAAACTAATTTTTCATTTAAATTATGCGTGTAGGGCACTCCGCTGTTCTTCCATCCGTCAATAGTTCGATAGCCATTCTTGCCCTTTCTCCCTTCAAAACCTTGCTCCTCTTCTGTTCAAAAATTCCAGTCCATACCTTAGAGCTAATCAAAGCAAAATCATATAAATTAAAATTCATTCACTCAAGTTTCAAGAGCTCTTTACAAAAAATATTAATTTTTTAACTAAATACATCAATTTAGTATTGATTTTCATAATAGGATGTGCTAATGTTGTTTTAGACCTGTTGCGCTGGCTGGGCAGGTTCCCTTCAAAAACCCCCTTTTGCTTATTAACCCCTTAACAGCCAGCTTCTCTTTAACATATAAATCATGCCAGCTCTCCTTCAAATTTTGTTTTGTTTTTAGCCATTCTTTTCCTAAGGCTTCTTGAGCTAGAAAAATGACTTGCCCCTTGTTTTAAGAGGAGAAAGAGCCCTCTATTTCGAGACAAGGAAAACCGTAGAATTTAAAATGGAGAAGGATTCTGAAACTCTATGAATAGGACCTGCACGCTCAGGGGTTCCCTTCAGCCGATCCCCTTGGGCTTCCACCTTTTTAGGTTATTTTCTATCTATATCAATATTATAATGTTTTAATTTTTCACTATATAGTATAATATATACTACTCGACATACCATTTGTCAACACAAAGGGAGTTTTTATTCAGGAGAGAAAAATGCTAAAAAGATATCAAGTCCTCCTTCCCGATTGGCTTGAGGAATACATCAACATTGGAGTAGAGGCCTATAGTATCAGTTTTTCAGAAACCATCAGGCTGCTGGTCTGTTTTTCGATCCTCACTCAAATCACAACAATTCACCCGGAATACAATCCGACCTTGACTGTAGAAGATATCTTAAGGGAAATTCAAAAGGCATCATCTGATCATGCTGAAAAAAAATCATTTAGCCGCTTAATATCTCAGGTCTACTTTGAAACAAGAAAGGCTATCGAATTCCGGATGCAAAACTTAAAAAAGATGTCAAAGAAATGAAGCATCTCTCCAAGTGATACAGTACTCCAAATCTTTAGGACACTCTAAATCGGAGTGAATATCTTCCCAGCCTCCACTTAATCCTAACTGTCTTGCTGTTAATTCAAAATGGGACATGGCTATTCCCATGTCAATCCGCTGCAGATCACCAATATTTCCATTTGAATATTTTGCTGTGCGCTTCAGAAAAAAATGGTAGCTGTGGCCTTGTTTTACAATTTGCCACGGCTGTTTATTCGAGGCTGAAGGGGCCAAACGGACCATTTCCAGTACAACACCATACACATCTAGCTCATTCTGAATGAATGGCGTTTCAAAATTGTCAACGAAAAATAATCTCTCCCAGTTTTTTCTCGAATGTGATTTCGCTCCCCTTCGGATAATCCCATCTCGAAGACTCCTCTTGAGCGTAGGATAACCAACAGGAGTTATGGCAGGAACTACCTCATCGTCTGAAATATTTATAGCCCTGCCGAATTCGCTGCGTTTAAAGGTTCCTCCCATCCAGCAGGTCCCCAGTTCTAAGTCGGTCATTTTCAATATGATTTTTTCCAGAACATAACCATAGTCTTCCCAATGTTTCTCTCCGGGAATGACAGCCCCAACAATAAAATTCTGGGCATTTTTTATAAATCCATAAGTCCCTAAGCGAACATTATCGAAAACAGCTGGATCATTTTTCTCAACCAAATGGAAGCGCATCTTACAGCTAAACGGCCCCCCAGTTTGGGCCCCCAAATAATTGCGTATCAATTCACGGGTTTGAGTTTCGAGAGGACGCGATTCATAACTTCTCCAGGATGACCGCCGCTGAATCAAATCAATCACAGGTTGTGAAAATTCTTTGCCGGCCATAAATTAAGGTTTATTCTCCCTTTGCACTCTTGCAGCGGGATTTTTTGGAAGTTTGGCTTTCATCTTTATCTTGATGTCACTATATCCCGGATCATCCGCTAAATTTTTCCATTCATTAGGGTCGCTCTCCAGATCATAAAGTTCCTCTCCTCCATCCGCGTAGCTGAGATAACGCCAGTTTTCCCAACTGACCGCCAGATCACCAGTAAAAACCGTTGTGACCGCTGAATGGTTCCAACTTTTATTCGGATTATTGAGGAGAGGGACAAGACTGTCACCCCAAATGTCATCACGCTTTGGCAGGCCGCAGATATCGAGAAGGGTTGGGTAGATATCCTGGAGGCTCACCACCCGGTGGCAGCGTGAACCTTTCCGCGTTCCCCTCGGTAGACCCGGGGCCCCCTTAGGTACGGATATCATGAAATGGACATTGGCAATGTTTTCCCAGAGGGCATACTTGCGCCAGTGCGTTTTTTCCCCGAGCTGCCACCCGTGATCCGACCAGAGGACGATTACAGTGTTATCGGTGTATGGACTGTTATCAAGAAAATCTAAAAGACGGCCCAACATGGCGTCAGCATAACTTATGGACGCAAGGTAGGCCTGAACAGCCTCTTTCCATTTGCCATGTTGAATAATCCGGTCGTGGTATTTGACCTTTTGGCGCTGAATGAGCTGAATGGCTGCTTCGGGAAGATCGTCTAGATCATCCTCTCTAATCTCTGGCAGTTTTACGGTATCCAAGGGGAACATTTCAAAATATTTTTTCGGAACAAACCAAGGAAGATGGGGTCGATAAAGGCCGCAGGCAAGAAAGAAGGGGCGGTCGAAAGATCCTTGGAAATGTTCTCCCACCCATCTGACACTTTTATAATCACCCGTCTCCTCGTCTGGCCGGTCATGCCCCCACCAGTCAAATTCCCTATACATATCCTCGTAGTAGGGCATATGAACCGGCCTATTTTCAGGATAGATGTATGGTGGGAAATGTTTGGTTTTTGAGGGGAAGTAGTCCTCCCAGGACTTTGGATCGGGGAAGCTGTTGTGAAAGATTTTGCCTGCCCCTGCTGACCAATAACCGTGTTTAGTAAAATACTGTGGAATGGTCACGGCCTCGGGTATATACTCCCGCCACGGCACCCAATTTTCGTAAATTCCAGTCCGATAAGGGGGAAGACCTGTCATAATTGCAGTCCGAGAGGGATTGCAGGCCGCAGCAGCCGTGTATGCATTGGTAAAAGTCACACTTCTCCTAGCCAAACGTTCAAGGTTTGGCGTGATGGCTTGGGGATGGCCTCCGAGGACACTGGACCAGTCATTTAGGTCATCGATGACAATAAAGAGAACATTCGGTTTATCGATTCTCTGGGGCTGCCGACAGCCCCCCAGTGTTGTCCCTACTGCGCCTATACTTAGAGCAGACAAAAATTCCCTTCTGGTTAATTTCATTTTGATTTTTTATCTGGAGGCATGTTGGTCAATAGATATCGGGTCAGAAGGCTGAACAGGTGTCTTGTTGTGTTTTCTCCCTCTGAAATGCCATGGCTCCGGTTGGGGTAGGCCATCATCGTGAAGGCCTTGTTGTGTTTGACAAGTTCATTGACCAACCGCTCGAAACTCTGGTAATGGACGTTATCATCCCCAGTCCCGTGAACGATCAGAAGGTTGCCTTCTAAATTATGGGCATGCGTGATGGGAGATCCATTGGTGTATCCGTCCTCGTTGTCAGCGGGAAGTCCCATATACCGTTCCTGGTAGATAGTATCATAAAGAAGCTGGTGGCTCACAAAGGCGACGGCCATGGCCGTATTGTACAGCTCGGGATAACGGAAAATCATGTTTAAGCTCATCTGTCCACCGCCGCTCCAACCCCAAATCCCGATTCGATTTGGGTCGATGTAGGACCTGTCCTTGAGCATTTTCTGCAAGGCAGCGGCTTGATCCTGAGCAGCCAGGATTCCTACCTGCCGGTAGATACTCTTTCTCCAGGCCCGTCCGCGAGGAACATTTGTCCCCCTGTTATCCAGACTCGCTACAATATAGCCCTGTTGAGTCAACATCAGGTGCCACAAATAATTGCGTCCTCCCCAGCTGTCACGAACGGTGGATCCGGCTGGCTCTCCATAGATGTGGAACAACAAAGGGTATTTTTTCTCTGGATTAAAATCCGGAGGAAGCATCATCCAACCATCGAGTTCAACATCACCAATATTCACGCGGAAAAATTCGGATTTTCCTCTCGCTAACCTATCGAGTTTAGCTGTCAATTTACCGTTATCTGCCAAGGTACGGATAGTTTTGTGAGTGGGAAGTTCGATCAGTTCAATATAGGGAGGCACCCCAAAAGAGCTTTTTGTGTGGATGGCCCACTGAGCGTCGGGCGAAATCTGATAGCTATGGGAACCAAATTCTCCGTCCGGAGTCATCCGTTCAATTTTTCCACTGCCGTCGAGCGGAGCTCGATAGAGATACCTCTGAGTAGGATTTTTTGGACAGGCGATAAAGTAAATCCATCCGTTTTTTTCATCGACGGACAGCATCCCCACAACATCGAATTCCCCCTGGGTCAAGAGCTGTAGACTGCCTTTGGCCCTGCCTGCCCGGTAAAGATGCTGCCAGCCGTCCCTCTCACTCAACCAGAGAAAAGCTTGACCTGAATCAATCCAAGTAATATTCTGCACATTCACCCAGGCGTCATCTTTCTCTATAAGAATCGTCCGGATCTCTCCGTTTCCGATGTCCCCCACCATAACAAAATCCAAATTCTGGAGTCGATTCAACCATTGTAAAACTATTTCCTCAGAATCCACCCATTCCATCCGCGCGATATAGTGATTGCGGGAATTTATTCTTGACGGATCGAACCAGAGGGGTTCCCCCCCGCTTGAGTCAATGACACCAATGCGGCAGGCTGAATTGGTCGTCCCAACCTTGGCATGCCTGAAAGTGATGGTTTTGGGATAAAGGGAATCCGTATTGTTGATCAGAGTAAATTCCCCGACCCTGCTGCTGTCGAACTGCCAAAAGGCAATGTGATGGCCGTCCGGGCTCCAGCGAAAACCATCGCGAATGCCAAATTCCTCCTCATACGTCCAGTCTGAGGTCCCATTGATGATCGTTTCAGATCCGTCGAAAGTCAGCTGCTGGATAAGCCCTGTACTGATATTTTCAACAAAAATGTTGTTTTTTACGACATAGGCCACTCGATCTCCCTCAGGTGAAAATTTTGCGAACATAAGAGAGGACGGCTCGGCCCTCCCTCCCATTTGGTTTAGTTTTCCGGTGGCAAGATCTAAAATCCAATAGTCTCCCCTGGTATTTCGCCGCCAGACTCTTTGGCTGTTGGTGTAGATCAATAGCTTTTTCATGCCCTTTGACCAGGTGTAGCCCTGAACAGCCAACGCTTCCGATTCTCCGGCCGGCACGAGCAGCTCGGCAGAGACGAGAATCCCCCTTTTTCCTGTTAAAGGATCATATTTGACGATATCCCTGCCCTTTTCCAAAACCTGCGAAGATTCCAGCACTGTATAACCTGAACTATCTTCAAGCCACTGCACACCGCCAAAACGTTCACCACCAAACTCCCCGTCCGAAAAGATCCGATCCAAGGTCAACAGAGAAGAATCCTTCTGTCCTCCCTCTAAGAGGGTACACACACAGACAAATGTGAAAAGAATTATTAAAACAATTGATTTAGTTAACACCTTTATTTTTTTCATGGATTTATGCTCATTATCGGCGATAAGCAAAAAAAAGGATTAAAGTCAATAAAATTCGTATACGCATTGAGCTCCCTCCTGGAGTAAATATTAAAGGCATCTGAGTTTAAGCCGCCATGCCAAAAAAATATCAATTTGGATAAGGAAAGTCAATTGGACATCTCCTCCTTGAATCGAATCCAGGACATCCCCCAAAAAATAGGCTAGAAAAGTCTTAAGTTCTTTTCTTTCAGGT
>CAZWHQ010000035.1:0-47029 GCA_964633715.1 uncultured Eubacteriales bacterium | reverse complement strand
TTCGGTCTCCTTTGAAATAGAAAAACCTTTGATCCAAGATTTAAATATCAAGATAGACCGCACCAAAAAAAAATCCTTTGTGAAGACCTATAAAACCAGGGATTTTAACTTCCAGATCTTAATGAGCTTCAAAAATCCTCTTAAAATTCGGGCCCTTGAGAGAAAAGAAGAAATTTTCCTCTTCACACAGAGAAAAAACTCCGGTGTAAAATACATATTCTACGATAAAAACAGTGAACCCTATTTGATCGAGACAATCTTGACCTCAGATCAAAATTCGTTTGGGGGAGGTCTTTCTCGCCCGCCGATAAGGCGCAAAGAGATTAAATACAAAGATTAGGAAAAGTCGGGGGAGATTTACCAGACTCTTGGGATAAGCCTGAAGCGGACTGTCTCTGTATATTCTTTGTATCCGGGAAGTTCTTCCTGAAGAGTCTTGTCTTCAAGGGCTGCCCGAAAAATAAAAAGAACAATAATAATCACAGCCGGGATCAATGCGTAATAAGAACCCAATGCAAAAGGAAGGCTCAGCATAATAATAATGATCCCAACGTACATGGGATGACGGACATATTTGTAGGGCCCGGTTTGACAGACTGTATGGTCCCGGTCTTCCTGGATCCGAACGGCGTCAGACAGGAAGGTATTTTCACGCATAGCCCAAAAACCCAAAATAAATGCTGGGATAAAACCTAAAAATCCAAAAATTTTCAAAAAAAGAGGAACGTGCGACCAGCGGAAGCGGACAGCATCCAATCCCGTAGTGATAAGGAGTATCATCAAGAAAAAAACATAAAAGAGGATGAGAATCCGATCCCAGGTTTTGACATTCTTTTTTCTCTGCATTCTCTCTTTGAGGAGTGCAGGATCATTCTTCTTCAGCCAGAAAAGAACACCAAATACTGAAACAATATAGAGAACAATCAATATCCAAGCTTCCGTCCACTTGAGTGTTCCTGCGGGAACAAAGAAGAGGGCCAGGAATAAGCCAATCGAAAAGACAAGCCGGACAATTTTTACAATTTTGGAAGCTGTTTTGCTCGACATTTTGAATTCATGCTGCTTATTAATAGTTTAGAAGTCTATAAGAAAAAAGTGTAATTTTCAAATTTATATATTTTTTTGAATAAAACTTGACAAAACCTTACTTTTAATCCATATTATATACGTAATGAGTATTTTTTTACGTTTATCGTATATTTTATTCACTTCAGTCTAATTATTGGTTTGTCATGGACGAAAAAAAAGACGTATTAAAAAGCAAAAAACATAGACAGATCCTGGAAACCAGCTATGATCTGTTCATGCGCTACGGGATAAAACGGGTCACCATTGAAGAAATATGCCGAACTGCAGACGTCAGCAAAATGACCTTTTACAAGTATTTTAACAATAAGAATGATTTAGCTATCTCCGTGCTCGACAGTATCTTCACAAAAGCACAGGAACGCTACGAAGACATCATGGCCCAGGATGCCCCCCTCTCAGAAAAGGTCAAGGGAATTATCAAATTGAAGCTGGACGCAAGCAAAGACGTCAGCACCGAAATGCTGCACGATTTGTGG
Organism: uncultured Eubacteriales bacterium; assembly: GCA_964633715.1. Classification (GTDB taxonomy): domain Bacteria; phylum Acidobacteriota; class Aminicenantia; order Aminicenantales; family Aminicenantaceae; genus JAUWVG01. The sequence goes on along the minus strand of CAZWHQ010000035.1, from coordinate 45,464 downwards.
CAAAATCCTGTCCCTGAAGTGGCCGATTATATGAAGAAAAGAACTCAGCTGACCCTTAAACAATTTCTTGATGACATGACCTTAGCACAAAAAAAGGGGGAAATCCGACAAAATATCAATCCCCATTTTATCCTTTATTTTATCGGTAAAATGCAGGAAATTGCCGCAGACGATAAAATTGTCAATATGTATGAGACGGTTCAGGATTTCACTTCAGAATTAATTAATTTTTTCTTTTACGGAATTTTGACCAAGGAATAAGACTCAAAGTGAAAAGAACTAGGACTTCCGCAGCCATGTTGTTGTTTTTAGGAGCAGTTCTCCTGCTTTTGAATACAAAGGCCTTCCCGTTCATTTTTAATATTAACGGCCTTTTGACCGGATGGCTCACGGCCAATATAGACAAGCTGGCCCAGCCTTTTTTTGGACTGCGCTATATCCCGAAGTTCACCATGGAAAAAGCACTTTCTGAAAAATATTCCCTAGACTTTGAGTTCTCTTTGAATGCCTATGGCACTGCTCACGTAAGATTCCTGAATGATGCTCCTACAAACGGTGATGTCGATCTCTATCGGATGTGGGGACGGTTCTCTACCTCCCGGTTTGAGGCCCGCATTGGACTTCAGAAGATTAATTTTGGTTCGGCCAGTCTTCTCAGGCCCTTGATGTGGTTCGACAGTATAGATCCCCGCGATCCTCTGCAACTGACAAACGGTGTTTATGGACTTCTTTTAAGATACTACTTCCTCAACAATGCCAATATCTGGATTTGGGGACTCACCGGCAACGAGGATCTTAAGGGCTGGGACTTCATGCCCACACAACCTAAATCTGTTGAATTCGGCGGACGGATCCAACACCCTCTTGGAAATGGAGAACTCGCTCTCTCCTACCACCACAGGAATATTGATCCCAGCGCAGGTCTCTTTCTCCCGGACAGTCCCGGCAGCTCTGTTTTTCCTGAAAACCGTTATGCCATCGATGGAAAGTGGGATCTGGGAATTGGGCTCTGGTTCGAAGGCACCTTAATCCATCAAGATAGCGACTGGCTGCCAACGCCTTGGCAGAGGGCCATCAATATCGGTGTGGATTACACATTCGGATTGGGTAATGGTTTGAATGTCATTGGTGAATACTTTAAGTATGAAAGCAGTCAGGAAGCCTTTGGGACAGGTGAAGGAATCACTTTTTCTGCATTCTCACTTAATTATCCCCTGAGTCTTCTCGATAATTTTGGTTGTATTGTGTATTATGACTGGGACAACAAAGATCTTTACAGTTTTCTAAATTGGCGCCGGACATACGACAATTGGATTATAAATGTCATTGGATTCTGGAATCCTGATCAATTCCAGATCTACCAGAACCGCCCTGAGAACAATCTCTTTGCCGGCAAAGGATTTCAAATCATGCTTATATTCAACTATTAGTTTGTATTAAATAAAAAAAAGGATATAACCGTAATATAAATAGAGATAAAAGTGAGGTCATCATGGAAAATTCTTATTTAATCGAAACGTACGAACTGGTCAAGATCTTCCCCATGGGCGAGAGCCAGATAACAGCCCTCAACCACGTCAACCTCCAGTTCAAGAAAGCTGAGTTTTCCGGGCTGGTCGGACCCAGCGGCTCAGGAAAAACAACTCTGCTCAACATCATCGGCTCTCTCGATTCCCCCTCAGAGGGAAGTGCAATCGTTAACGGTCAAAAGATCGAAGATTTGAGCCACAAACAGGGGGCCGCTCTGCGCAACCATCACATCGGATTCATCTTCCAGACGTTCAACCTGCTTCCTGTATACACCGTATTCGAAAACGTCGAATTCCCTCTGCTCCTTCTTGGTCTATCTCCCCAGGAAAGAAAGGACAAAGTCATGCAAGCGCTAGAATGGGTTCAACTGGCCGACAGGATCAAATCCAAACCCGCCCAACTCTCCGGTGGAGAGAGCCAAAGAGTCGCTATCGCACGGGCCGTCGTCAAAGAACCAAAAATCATACTGGCCGATGAACCGACCGCCAATCTGGACGCGGAAAATTCCCACAATATCCTGAGGACTTTGGAAAAGATCAACCAAGAACTGGACACGACATTTATCTTCGCCACCCATGACGAAAAGGTCATTCAGTACTTAAGACGAAAAATCACTTTGATTGATGGTGCCGTAGCTGAAGATGAGATGTATGAAAAATCTCCAGAACAAGGAGAGGAACAATGATCATTCCGCGTTTGGCTCTAAGAAACTTGCTGGGTGCCGGACTCAAGACCTGGCTCAATGTTGTTGTGCTTTCCTTTTGTTTTGTGATCATAATATGGCTGCAGGGCCTCTATAAAGGAATGGGAGACCAGGCCAGAGTAGCCCAGACCGACGCAGAATTCGGCGGTGGCCAGTACTGGGAGGAAAATTACGATCCTTTTGATCCTCTCACACTCCAAGATGCCCATGCCCAAGTTCCCGAATCTTTGCATACACTCATAGACAACGGTATGGCCACCGAAATCCTCATCTCACAAGCCACTATCTATCCCGAAGGCCGGCTGCTCACCATCAAAATGAAAGGTATTGACCCTGACCAGGACATTGTCAATCTTCCTACCCGGTTTCTGGATCAAGAGGACGAGGACCTGCCGGTTTTGATCGGAACGCGGATGGCCAAAAATACGGGGCTCAAAATTGGAGACACGGTCACCGTACGCTGGCGGGATGTACAGGGAACATTCGATGCACGGGACGCCAAGATCGTTCATATCATGAAAACCAGTGTCCCAACCGTCGACCAGGCCCAGATCTGGGTGCCCTTGAATAAATTGCAGTCACTGACCCGAATGGAAAACGAAGCCAGCTTGGTTATACTCGCCCAAGATTCCAAAGAATTCCCTCAAGTTTCCGGCTGGATACATAAAGACATGGATTTTTTGCTCCAAGATATCAATTTAATGGTCAAGAGTAAACAGACCGGTGGCTCCATCGTTTATTTGATACTGCTGTCCCTGGCTATGCTGGCCATTTTCAACACCCAGGTTCTCTCCATCTTCAGACGGAGAAAAGAAATGGGAACATTGATGTCCATGGGCATGACGAGAGGAAAAATCATACAGCTTTTTACCCTGGAAGGAGCGATGCACTCTGTTCTGGCGGCTGTTGTGGCTGCCATTTACGGGATACCACTGCTTCTCTGGTCGGCTAAAAACGGCTGGGCCATGCCTGAAGCTGTGGACGACTTCGGGATGGCACTGGGAGAAGCGCTTTTCCCTGTATACGGCACGGGTTTAGTCGTCGGCACCACATTATTGATCCTCCTGGTGACGACAATTGTCAGTTTTATGCCCACACGAAAAATCGCTAAATTGAAACCGACCGATGCGTTGAGGGGGAAAATGACATGATCAAATTCATTCTCAAAGGCATTCTTCGTGATCGTTCCAGGAGTTTGTTCCCTATCCTCGTCGTCTTTTTTGGAGTTTTCCTCACCGTCGCGTTCTACTGCTACATGGGCGGGGCGATCACCAACTTCACCGACACCGCAACCAGATTTGACTCCGGCCACGTAAAAATAATGTCCCGTGCCTACGACGAAAATTCAGACCAGGTTCCCAACGACCTGGCCTTTATCGGTGTCCGGGGATTGATCGGCGAACTCAAACAAGATTTCCCCAACTACGTATGGACACCACGGATCCGCTTCGGCGGACTGTTGGATGTTCCAGACGAAAAAGGAGAAACGCGTTCTCAGGGCCCTGTGGCCGGGCTGGCCATCGATCTTTTCTCAGAAAACAGTTTGGAATGGAGGCTCTTGGGCATCGAGGATTCCATTGTCCAAGGGAAGGCACCCGAAAAACCGGGCGACATATTGATCAGCGACGATTTCGCCGTGAGTCTGGGGATTTCCATTGGCGAGAGAGTCACGCTGATCGGCTCGACCATGTACGGAAGTATGGCTGCCGCCAATTTTACCGTGTCCGGGACTGTCCGTTTCGGTATATCCGCCCTTGACCGCGGGGCTATGGTGGCTGATGTGAAAGATATTCAAACCGTGTTGGATATGGAAGATGCAGCCGGTGAAATCCTCGGTTTTTCCGAGGACTTTGTCTACAGGGAAGAAGAGGCCGATTCGATGAGCCAAAATTTCAACGCCAAATATGAGGAAAACCAGGATGAGTTCGCACCGGTGATGAAGTCCCTCCACCAACAGGGAGGGATGGCGGACATGCTGGGCATGATTAATCTCTATATGCCTGTCATGGTTTTTGCTTTTGTTATCATCATGTCCATTGTCCTCTGGAATGCGGGCCTTATCGGCAGCCTCAGGCGGTACGGCGAGATCGGCGTGCGCTTGGCCATGGGAGAAAGCAAGGGCCACCTCTACCGGTCCATGATTGGTGAATCCCTGATTCTGGGCTGTATTGGAACTATTTTGGGCACGGCATTCGCATTGATCCTGGCTTTTTGGCTGCAGGAGAAAGGCATCAATATTTCCCAAATGATGCAGAGTTCGACTCTCCTCATTAACGATGTTCTCCGTGCCAGAATCACACCATTTGCTTTTGTGATTGGTTTTATCCCCGGTCTATTAGCCAATGTCCTCGGCTCGTCTATTGCCGGGATAGGCATTTACAAACGCAAGACCGCCCAATTGATGAAGGAGCTCGAAGTATGAAAAAAGCAACACATTTCATATTAATACTCATTTTGTTGTCTATTGCGGGAACAGCACAAGTTCCCCCCACAGGCGAAGAAATTCTCAAGCGCGTGGACGACAACATCGGATCGGACAATAAAATCGCCACAGCCGAAATGATCATCAACGGCCGCCGGGGACGCCGCTCCATCAAATCTAAAACATGGGTAGCCGGCGAGGAGAAATCTTTTACAGAGTACCTGGCTCCGGCCAGAGAGGCAGGCACCAAGATGCTGAAACTGGAAGATCAACTGTGGACCTATATCCCCTCGACAGACCGCACAATTAAAATTTCAGGGCATATGCTGAGGCAGTCAGTCATGGGATCGGACCTGTCCTACGAGGACATGATGGAAGATCCCGAACTGCTCAACATCTATAATGCCAACGTTATCGGTGAAGAAATTTTCCTCGAACGTCCTTGCTGGATACTGGAACTGACAGCCAAAGTGGAAGACATCTCCTATGCTTCACGGAAAATCTGGGTAGATAAGGAGAGATATGTCTCCCTGAAGGAAGAACGTTTTGCCCGCAGCGGCAAACTGCTCAAGATCTTCGAAGTGAAGGAGGTCAGACGCATGCAGAACAGATGGGTCCCCTCTTATATGGTCTTTAAAGACGCCTTGAAAAGCGGGGGGGGAACAGAGTATAAAATCGAAACCATCGAATTTAATGCCACAATCCCAGAGTATATTTTCACCAAGGCCTCGCTGCGGTAGACAGATGGAAAAAAAATCCGGGCTTGAAGAACTCGCTGCTTCTGAAAAATCAAATGCCTCAGCCCCTTCGATAAATCCTCACGAACATACCTCAATCTACAAAAAGAATGAAAAAACAGGAGAATGGGAGGTCAAAAATCCTTCGGGATCGATCGCCTATAATTATCTTTACCGCAACAACTTCGAAGAAGATTGAAATTTTAACGAGTTCATCTCTTGATGTATGGATTCGCACACGCTAGAATTAAATAATCAAAGATTAAAAATCATGACAAAAAAAATCGCTGTTTTTTTCTCTCTTCTGCTTGTTTTTTTTCTGATTCCAGGCTGCCGGAAGGAGATCGTACCAGAAGCCTACAAACCCACACATGCTCATGATGCTTACCGTCACTCTCTCCTTGAGGCAAACCTTGCTGATTCGGCGCTAGGTCAAGACTGGATAAATGCCGCAGGATTGGCCCTTCAAAAACCCATCGATATTTCTCTTCCTCTGGAAGAAGTCTTCTATATTTCCCCTTCTGAACCTATAGCCTTGGCTTATCGCTTCGATGTCAAACGGGGCCAAAGGATCGAACTGAACGTAACGGTCGACAGCGAAAAACCATCGCGTCTCTTTATCGACTGCTTTCGCGAACAGGGCGAATCGGAAGACGAATGGGTGCGTGTAGCCAGCGCTAATGAAACAGAAAAGCGTCTGGTCTTTGAACCCCGTCGGGATGCGCGGTACGTTATCCGCCTCCAGCCAGAACTCCTTCGGGGAGGGCGTTTCAAAGTCCTGCTGTGGAAAGACGCCTCACTGGATTTTCCTGTAGAGGGAAAGACAACAAGCGCCATACTTAGTGGATTTGGTGTCCCCCGAGATGCAGGACGGAGAGTGCACAACGGAGTCGACATATTTGCCAGGCGGCACACTCCTGTTCTGGCCCCATGTGATGCCCGGGTCAGGCATGTGGGAGAAAACGATCTCGGAGGCAATGTCATCTGGCTCTTTGACGCAGATCGCTCCATCAATCTTTATTTTGCACACCTGCAAACCCAGGATGTGGAGCCTAATACAGAGGTGAAAGCCGGACAGAAAATCGGAACCGTTGGCAATACTGGAAATGCCCGCACAACTCCACCTCACCTCCATTTCGGTATTTATGCGCGGGGAAGCGGTCCTGTCGATCCCGCTCCCTACTTAACTAAATTGGAAACGACTCCCAGAACTGTGTCGGCCAATCTCGAAATGCTCGGCGGATGGGCCAGGTCCACTGAACCAGATGTCTCTCTAAGAGCTGCCGCAGACGGACGCTCGGACCGGATTAAAGCTCTTGACCAGTACTCTCTTATGAAAGTTCAAGCGGCTGTTTACAGATGGTACCGTGTCCTTCTTCCGGACGGCACATCGGGGTTTGTCTATGAAGACAGTCTCGAACCTATCGATGCATCAATAGAAAATCTTCAAGCCCAGACCAACCAGGAAATGCGGGAAACGCCCTTTCCGTATGCTCCAGCCAAAGATGTGCTCTCAACCGGGAACATATTTTCTGTTTTAGGATCTTATGAAGGATACTGGTTTGTCAAAACACATCAGGGAAATACAGGATGGATATCCATCTCCTCCGCTCCCCTCAACGACAAGTAAGGGATTACTCCTTTGGATTCTTATAGTCCGGAGATTGGCGGTCGATGACTGTGAGAGGACCTTTTAAATCTATCCCACTGCCTTTAATTTGGATCTGGTATTCTCCAGGATTGATATATTCGAGATAGCGGAAAAAATAGGCTTCCGGGTTGTCCACTCTTTTTGTGACAAGATCCCAGCGAATCTGATTGAAGCCTTTATTAGCTTTGAGTGATTTGGACCACACGCTAGTCTCTTTTCCGTCGATCACATTGAGGATCACTTCGGCTTCTTGAGTTAGATAAAAAGTGATCGGGACTTTTTCTGCTGTGCTGGCCCTGAAGTCCCGATGAGAATCATTGATCCATGGTCTGCACGCTACCGGTGTTTCAAACAAAAACGGACTGTTTGGGATGCCATTTTCAAACGCCTTTTGTATGGGCTTGATATTCATCTTGTATATTCCCCTGCCGTGAGTCCCCACGACAAGATCCATCTCTCTTTCCTGGATAACAAGATCACTGATGGCTGTAGCTGCCATTTCCGGACCCAAAAGAGACCAACTTTTCCCTCTGTCCACAGACACATAAACACCCCGGTACAAGCCAGCATAGAGAATATTTTCATTTGTCGGATCTTCAAGGATGACATAGGCGATCTCATCAGGAAGATTGGACGAAATAGACATCCAGTTCCGCCCATAATCCTCTGAAACGAACAAATGATTCTGCAGATCGTCGTTGTTGATGCCAGGAACAGCCGTATAAACACGGGATTCACTGAAACGGGATGGGCAGATACTCCGAATGTATTGATTGGGCAGCCCTTGGGAAAACTCGGTCCATTCCTTTCCGTCGTTTTTTGTCACCCAAAAGGCACCATTATCCGTTCCCACATAGAGCAACCCCGGTTTTAAAAGCGACTCTGCGATGGCCCCTGTAGCTGTGGACTTTTTCTTCTCATAAGCCGACACAGCCAGGTCCGGGCTTATGAGAGTCCACGTGTCTCCCCTATTCTGGCTTTTAAAAATGTAATTTCCTGCATGATAGAGAGTGAGATGGTTATGGGGAGAGATAAAGTACGGAGTGACAAAATTAAAGGCCAGACTGCCGGAATGGCCTTTTGGCAGCCTGGGACGAATAGACCTCGAGCGGCCCGAGTTCATGTCTTTCCTTTTTGCTCCTCCGTTCTGTGAGGAAAAATAGACGGTATTCGGATCTTCAGGATCAGGAAAAGTAAAACAACCATCTCCACCTGCCCAGGAATCAAGCCATATATATTTCCATCCGTCCGCAAATTGGGGATTCCACTCCTTGGCCGGACCAAATACAGAGGCATCATCCTGGTTGCCTCCATAGACATAATAGGGATCCTGGTTATCGACAGATATATCATAAAACTCTCCAGTGGGGATGTTATTGTGATGAAGCCAGGATTTTCCTTTGTCCAAACTCACATATAGTCCTCCATCGTTGCCAAGAACCAGATGATCGGGATTTTGGGGATTGATCCACATCTCGCAGTGATCGAGATGAAGCGGCTCCGCCCGGTTGGGAAAAAGATGAAAAACATCCCCGGCAACCAAGCTGAAGCTTTTTCCACCGTTTGTGGTGTGAGCCATTCTGACACCCAACGCAAAAAATTCTTCGTCATCCTGGGGATTGACATAACAGTCGGCAAAATACCAGCCAATGCTTGAAAAGATTTGGAGTTCCTCTTCATGGGTTCTATTCCAGTTTGCCCCTCCATCCAAAGAGCGATAGACCTCAGCATATATTCTGTTGTCCTTATTGAAATTATCGACCAGAGCGTAAACCTTATTCGGATTCGACCAAGAGACAGCCAGCCCAATCCGTCCCGTCCGGGGTCCGTCCGGGAGCCCGCCTTTCAATCTTAAGAAAGATTGTCCACCATTTGTGCTTTTATATACACCGCTTTGGGGTCCAAATGTTGTCGGATTATTCTCCCACATGGAGACATAGATCACCCGAGGATCGGATGGGGCAATGACTACATCAATGGCCCCTGTTCGTTCGTCCACAAAAAGCACATGCTCCCATGTTTGGCCTCCATTCATTGTCCGATAGAGGCCACGATTCTTGTTTGTGGACCAAAAATGTCCCAAAACAGCGACATAAACAATATCCGGATTTTCAGGATGAACAGCAATCTCCCCGATATGAAAGGAATCAAACAGACCGGTGTTGGTCCAGCTTTCACCTCCATCTTCGGAACGAAACACCCCGGTACCGGGCATGGTGAAATTTCTCGCCTTTTTGAGACTTTCGCCGGAACCGAGCCAGATTATATTTGGATTGGATGGAGCGAGTGCGATATCACCGATTCCCAGCGCCGATTGATTTTCAAACTTAGGGTTCCATGTCAGACCCCCATTGGTGGTCTTCCAGAGGTTACCTGAACCAAAAGCCACGTACATCGTTCCAGGACTGGCCGGATCACACTGGACAGCCTCAACTCTGGCGGAATTCATCACCGGGCCGAGAGATATCCATTTCAGTCTAAATGTGGATTCTTTTTTGAGTTTAAGATACTGTTCCCATGAATCCAAAAGCGGGCTTTTTGCTTCTTGAGCTTGCCCGAAAAATGGAAAGACCAAGCTAAAAAACAGGAATCCAATTAACAAATTTCTCGTCTTCATAATACATGCCTCTTCCCTATAAAAGTGACAAAAACGTATCACACTCCCTGGAGAGTGTCAATTATTCAAATAAACGAGGATTTGGACTTGAGAAATGAAACACTTTTGCCATAATATTGTGTTTATCCAAACATAAAAAGAAAGGAGAAGGACTCATGAACAAGAAACTTGTTTTGACGTTTTCGTTTTGTATGGCCATTCTTTTGATACAGACAGTTCATGCCATTCCACCTGCGGACATCGAAAACATCATAAAGGACATATCTAAAGACAATGTCGAACTCATCCTTAAAAAACTGGAATCTTTCCAAACACGGCATGTGTTCTCCTCGGATAGAGAAGGATTCGGGATTAAAGCGTCTGCCGATTGGATCCATGAAAAATTTTCGAGCTTAAGCCCTAAACTCAAAGTGTTTTTCGACACCTACGAACTACCGCCTCAAAGACGAATCAACAGGGATGTGACCATGCGCAACGTTGTGGCCGTGCTGCCTGGACGCTTCACGGGTGACCAGGAACGGATTTTTCTGGTCAATGCCCATTACGATTCAGTTGCCAGGAAGACAGACGATACCTATCCAAAGGGCAGTTATGATAATCCTGCTACAGGTGTCAATGATGACAGTTCAGGCGTGGCCGCCCTCATTGAGATGGCTCGTACTTTCAGCCGCTATGAATTTGATGCAACACTGTATTTCGTCGCATTCGCTGGTGAGGAGGTGGGACTTGTCGGTTCCACACTTATGGCTGCCCGGTTAAAAGAGGATGGAAAAACCATTGATGGAGTGATCACTCTGGACATGATCGGTAATATCGAAGGCGGAAGCGGCCTTATCGACAACAAACGTATGCGAGTTTTCTCTGCAGGTCCTGCAGACTCCTCCTCAAGGCAACTGGCCCGGTACGCAAAAAGAATCGGAGAGAAGTATTTCCCCTCTGCCGAAATTGATTGTATCTTCAGGGCAGACCGTTTCGGGCGGGGTGGTGATCACATACCGTTTGTCCTCGAAGGATGGCCCGGTATCCGCATGATGGAAGCCAATGAAAACTATTCACGTCAGCACACGGTCAACGACACTTTTGATAACATGGACCTTGATTACTGCACACGGAACATCCGCATAGTTTCCTCTATCTTAGCCTCTTTGGCCTCTGCCCCCCCCTCTCCCAGCATCACAAGCGAAAGAGGCCGTGCTCTTCTGGGGCGAGGAGAGGACGGGTATTCAGCTCAGTTGAGATGGAATCCTGTCCCTTCCGATAACTTGGCAGGTTATAAAGTCTTTTGGAGAAAAACCACGGCTCCCTTTTGGGAAAACGAACTTTTTGTGGGTGATGTTTCAGAATACACGCTGGATAAAGTCACTATTGACGAATATGTCTTTGGTGTGAGTGCCGTCGGAAAAGACGGAAATGAAAGCCAAATCTGCGCCTGCACCATGCCTCCGCGCAGCAAGAGCACATACACTATAAAATAAAATTCTCGGGGACCGCCAAGCTTTTTTTGCTATTTAAAGGCTCTCTTGAACTCTAGCATAGAGATGTTGGTCCAGGACTTTCCCGTCTTTAAAGACATTGGATTTAAGAGTTCCCTCAAAAGCGTAACCGGCCTTCTCTAACACGCGCGCCGACGCAGGATTCGTAACATAAGGCTCTGCATAGATGCGGTGAAGCTTAAATGTTTCAAATGCGTACTCAGTGAAACGGATTACAGCGTCGGTCATAATGCCTTTGTTCCAGAACGGCTCGGCCAGCCAGAATCCTAGTTCCGCCGTAAAACGGTGAACATCCGAGCCAATCCCCAATCCGATACTGCCGATGGCTTCTTCGCTGGAAGCAATGGCAAAATACGCCCTTGGCTCCTGCAGCTGGACAAGGGATAGAAAATTCTCAGCATCTGAAAGATTATAGGGAAAGGGAAAGCCATCACGCAGGTTTTTCCAGATTTGTTTATTGTTTGCGTACTTGGCAATGGAAAATGTGTCACTTGTCTTCCAATCCCTAATTCTATAAAAACCGATATCTATTTGCATTATTATTTCTCCTACGAATAAGACAAATGTGCAAAGTTGTATCTCTACTTATTCTGAGAGATTGAACATGTTAGAGTCAATGATATTATCCATGAAAATTTCTTTATTTCTCATGGATCAGCAACTTTCTCAAAAAATAAACGTATAAGCTAGTGACTTCCATGTGAAAATGTCAATTTTACTGTGTTATCAAAAAAAAAGAGGCATGTAAAAATGAACAAATTCCTCTCAGTCTGCACCCTTATCTTAATCCTAATATCTTCCATCTCTCTTTTTGGGGAGGAAACGCAAATCATCCCTAGAACAGAATATCCTCCTGTCATCGATGGAAAGATCGATGAAGCGACTTGGACAGAGGCCCTTAAATTTGACAATTTTAAAACCCTTAATCCGGATTACGGCAAAGAACCAAGCCAGAAAACAGTCGCTTATATGATCTATGATTCGGAAAATATCTATTTTGCCTTTCGCAGCTTTGACACAGAACCTGACAAAATTAAATCCTCAGTCAGCAGCCGGGATGGCATGTTCCAGGATGACTATGTGGCCATCATGCTGGATACGTTCGGTACCATGCAGGAGGCCTATGGATTTTTCTTGAATCCACTGGGGATTCAAGGTGACGGTATGGTAAACGCCGATGGAAACGCGGAAGCCACTTTTGATATGATCTGGTACAGCAAGGGCCAAATCGACGAGGAGGGATTTACTGTCGAGTGTAAGGTTCCTCTTCAAAGCATCCGCTTTCCAGGCAAGGACGTCATCCCAATGCGGGTGGCATTTTTCCGTCAAATCACACGCAGCTCAGAATTGATTGGAAGCCCGCCTATGTTTGCTGATGAAGGGAGTCTACTCAAACAGTCTCAGGAAATTTTAGTCTCGAATTTAAAATACAAACGGGTCTACGAATTCATCCCGGCCCTCACCCACAGCAAAAGGCAATCCCACGATGCCGGGGAAATGAAAACAGACGAAAAACAGACGGATTTCAGTTTGACGGGAAAAATCGGAATCACCTCCGACCTGACACTGGATGCCGCTTACAATCCGGATTTCAGTCAGATCGAATCCGACGCCGGGCAGGTCGATGTCAACCTCCGTTACTCTCTATTTTTTCCTGAAAAACGTCCGTTTTTTCTTGAAGGAAATGAGCTTTTTCAGTTTGCTGGAAATGTCGAAGATGGTCCGTTGGCCATGATCGTCCACACGCGAAGAATCGTCGATCCAAGATTCGGCTTCAAACTGTCCGGTAAACTTGGCCGCAAAAATACTCTGGCCGCCATCTATGCCAATGATGACTTGCCGGGCGATCCGATAGACGAGCATCCAGATTTTATGATCGTGCGCTATAAATATTCTTTGAAGGAAGATTCCTATATTGGAGGATTTTATACCGGCAAGGAATATGGAGAGGATTCTAACCGCGTTGTGGGTTCGGACGGCCGTTTTCGACTTTCCGGCACATCTATGGCCTCCTATCACATTTTTGGATCATTCACTCAGAGGGATGGAAGTGAAGGGTCCGATAACGGGCATGCCCTGGGTTTGAATTACCAGTTCGGAAACCGCAAGTTTGCCCTGGATCTCGGATACCAGGACATCTCTGAAAATTTCCAGGTTGATACCGGATTCATGACACGAACTGGATTGAGGCGGTTGTCCGCATTTGCCATGTACCGATTCTATCCCAAATCAGAATTTTTTCAGAGAATCGAACCCTTTTACTGGAGTTACCATCTTTATGACACCATAGACAATATGTTCGAAACGGTCAACCTTCTGACTCTCCGCTTCGGACTGCCGAGAAACACAATGGTCCGCTTTGACGCTCTCCTTGCCAATGAAGTCTTTGCAGGACAGAGATTTGGAAGAAGCGGATTTGGATTCCAGGGAACTTCGCAAATCACAAAACAGGTTTTCATGAGCCTATTTTTTCGGAATACAGGTGCCGTTTACTACGATCCTGAAGCTCCTTTTCAAGGTTATGGAAGTCGGTTAGGCAGCTCAATCCAATTTCAGCCTTTAGAAAAACTCAGGTTTGTTCTGTCCCTAACTTATGTGGACTTTTTTCGTAAAATGGATAAGGAAAAGCTTTATGACTACACCATCATCCGCAGCCGGAACACTTTCCAAGTCAATAAATATCTGTTTCTCAGGGCCATCGCAGAATACAATAGTTATAACAAACGTTTGACCGCGGACTTGTTGGCCTCCTTCACCTATATCCCAGGAACGGTTTTTTATGTCGGGTACGGCTCAGCACTCGAAAAATTGGAGTGGACTGGACAGGACTATATCGAAAGCGACCGGTACATGGAAACCAAACGTGGTTTTTTCTTCAAGATTTCCTATCTCTGGCGCTTTTAAGCCATCGGGCCTGGCTTCGAAAACTTCGAAAATTGTTCGAGATTATTTCTGATTCTCAAAGGTTTCCAGCATGCAGGCAACAACCTGGGTGACTTTAAAAATACTTTCCAGGGAGACATTCTCTGCTGTGTCTTTTTCGGTGTGCCAGAAAGTGTTATTGGGTCCGTAATCGAAATCAATGAGATCGAGGGCTGGAATTCCCGCCCGAAGAAATGGGACATGGTCGTCAAACATATAAGAACTTGTTCCCGTGCTGAGCCCTGAATATCCCAGCCGCCGGCAGCAGAGTGCAAATAGATTATACAGTTCTGGAGAAGAATTAAGATCCCTGTTGATAATGGGTTCTTTATCTCCAATCATATCCAGGAGAATCATAACATGAACGCGCGAAATAAGATCGTCACTCGTCAACTTCCGGACATGCTCTTTACTTCCATAAAGACCATCCCGGTCGCTCATGTCATTTCCGATGGATTCTTCCCCATCAAAAAAGACAAATCGGTATGTGAATTTTGTATTGTGTTTGGAAATAATTCTTGCCAGTTCAAGCAAAGCTGCTGTGCTGGATCCTGAATCATTAGCCCCCTGGATTTCGATGCCGTCGATGATTTTTGTGTCAATATGAGACGCCAGATAGATGATACGATCCCCTTGTCCTTTTTTTTCTGCAACTACATTGGCCATTTTAATGGCGCCTTTGGGAGTGCTGGCCGTGAAGGATTCCTCCCAAGCTTTTAATGAAAAAGATTTAAGGGTGTCTGCCAAATAAAGACGACATTTTTGAAAGATTTCTGATTCTGGGGGTCTCGGTGAAAGGCGAATAATTTCCTGAAAATATTGGTCGATATGTTTTTGTGATATCTGAGAGACAAAATCATTTTTTTTTGTGGACGTATCTTGGTATGAAGCACTGAGCTGGCTCCCTCCAACCAGAAGGAATACAAGGATAATTGTGGTAAATTTTCGATTTTTCATGAAATTATTCATGTTATGCAGACCTCGACTTGATTTATATCACTTTTTAAATAAAGAGTCTTCCAGGCCGGCGTTGAACTTGAGTTCACTCACAACAACGGAAGCAAATTCCTCTCCATCCTGAAAGATGGTAATCAAATGCGCAAAGTTGAGCCCGTTCACTTCTCTATAATCTCCAAATATGGATTCCTGTTCAACCTCAATCCCCATCTGGTTCAAGGTTATGGCTTTTGTTTTAAACGGCAAAAAAGTCTCAGGATCGATATAATAAAGAGTTGTGTCGCCGTTTTCAAAAGTCATTTCAAACAAGCGGTATACTTTTCCCTCGATCGTCTCGTTATCCTTAGCCACAAAAGTGATCCCATATTTTTCAGGGTACAGCATCCCGCTGTTCCCGAATCCCATGGCCTCGGTTTTTAACACTTCCTGCTCCTGCTCAGACATATCTTCTCGGGCACCAGTCTGGGGATTAACCGTCCATCCCGTTTCTCCATCAAATGCCGAGATTATGGCCATTCCCATCACTTGTATATCCTGGCGCAGCATGTTCGGTTCTTTATGGTAAAACGAATATGTAGCACTCATACCCATCTGAACTAAATCCATTGTACCTGAGAATGAGGTGTCCTTAATCGCCTCCATCACTTTTCTTCCACCCGTGGCCTCAATCACCTGGTCTATAAGTTTCTGGACATTCTGGCTGAATCCAGGGGAACTGACAATGCTAAAAAGAACAAGACTGACCAAACTAAACGTAAAGAATTTCTTCATTCTTATTTCTCCTTGTTTATTAATAGACAGAGATAAATATTGAGTTTAATACGAATTAAAGACTTTTTCAAATATGAAAATATCTATAAAAGAGATGAGAGCCCTGATCGTGTTAAGTGGAGATGGTCCTTTCAACTTTGACATGATCTGCCATAAAGTATAGACTAAAAAATAATATTCAAAGTGACAAGATTGGAATTGGATTTATACAAATTTCTGAAAAAACTCCTCTTCTTCGGCGTCCTGCCAGGTTTTGTTGTTATTGTTTTTGTTTTTGGGCTGGCCTGCTGGAATATCGGAGCCGGTGTTAAATCGATCAGCAATGAAGCTCTCGAAATTTATCAGGGAAATGCGGTAACGGCTCTTATGCATTATGTTGATTCAGATGAATATAGCCTGCAAAAAAGAAATAGGGCTGTGTGGGCCCTGGGACAGCTTGGAGATCCTAAGGCTCTACCAGTTCTTAATAAATATTATACGGGCAAGCCGTGTGATCATTTACGATTTCTCTGCCAGTATGAACTTAAAAAAGCAATCAATTTATGCAAAGGGGATTGGAATGTCACCGCCTGGACCTGGCGGCGAACTGTCAACTGAAGTGGACAAAATTTAAGCGCAGAAAAAATTATATGTGAACCGCTTCCTTTTCCTGATAGGCTTCCAATTTATAATATCACCGAAATATCGGTGACGAATAGCTATTAAAAGTCGAATTCTGTATCCGGCTCTGTGGTTCTTACCTCGAACTCTGTTAGACGGTTAAGCAAACCCTTGTTTTTTAGATATCTTCTGATCTGATCTGCCTTCTTCTGGCTGAAAACTCCCAAGAGCTCTCTATTTCCGGTCTCGTCATAGAGATACAACGCTTTCTTTGGTTTTGCCTTCTTCGAAGCCTCTTCAATCTGCTGTTGAAGTTCGATTGTTTGAATTGATTGCATTTTTCAGTACTCCTCTCTACTTTTTCCTATTGCAAAAAACATGCCAATATGGAATTTCATCTTTTTCACTTAATATACGTTTATTCCATTCCTTTTGTTTATATGGGGATTTGACAAAAAGAAAATTAAAAAAATGACAATTATATAGAAATAGATGAAGAAGTCAAGAGATATTATCATGATTTATTAAAAGAGACAACTGTCCATAAATCGGACATTTTTCGAAGAATTAATGTGTTTTCTCTAGTTTTTTTTTCAGTACAGGTGTTCTCCTGGAAAATTCTAACGGCTTTATGGGTATCTTCTTTGTGAATCCACAGTCGCACACCCCTTATTTCATCATTAGAAACTATGGCATCGACATCAAAACATTCAAGGAGATTTTTCCCGATTTCCGCCTCATGTAAAGAGAAATAAGTGATAAAATGGACTAATCTGCTGTTGCCATTTTTTGGTTCCCGGAGAGATTCCTCGACTAAAGGGACATGGCACACCACACAGACTTTTACGCCATCGATATAATCACCTAAACATTTGGGGCAGATCATAATTAACCCTCATATATATAGACGTTTAAAAAACAAAAAAGTATGACTTTTTTTTTAATTTTTTCCAGCTGAAAATCCCAAATACCTATGGCCGGTTTATCCCTGTTTTTTTTTGTCGGCATGAAGGAATATTGAAAAAACAAGGATAAACAAAATAAACAGTCTCTTGCTCATATATTAATTCCGTCTTCTGTAATTAATTACGCTTTTTATTCAGATAGTGTTTAAGTGTTGCAGAAACCACTGAAGGCAGGGGAAAATTTTTATTTCCGGTAGACATAAACCGTATGGAAACTCTCCTCATCATGCTCAAGATAGGCATAGTCAATCTCTTTATGCTCCCATCCCGGAATTGCATAGTTATGGGAAACAATGATTGTTCCGGGAGCAAGCATGGTTTCAAATAGAGGTCTCAGTAGTCCAAGAGACTTAGGAAGGAGATACACCATTATTACAGTCGCTTCAGAAAAATTGACTTTCATGACATCCTGGAGTTGAAATTCGACGAAGTCTTCCACTCCGGCGTATAGTGCGTTGGCATTTGATTCAGAAATCCTCGTTGGATCGATATCAATACCAACTCCGCGGATTCCGTATTTTTTTGCAGCTGTGATGACAATCCGTCCGTCCCCACATCCTAGATCATAGAGGATGTCACTTTGATCGATTTGAGCCATCTCAAGCATTTTTTCAACAACATCCTCTGGAGTGGGAACAAAGGGGGCAAGATCCGGAGCATCCGGCCTCCCGTGAGAACCATCATAGAGTTCTAGCTCATCATTCTCATCAAGGCGAAAAGAATAGGGACGCCCACGGTAAATCCGGCGGGTCTTTTTCCCCTTTCCTTTTTTATATATGACAAAAAAGTCTGTGAACTCAATAAATCTGTCGATAGCTCCCACCTTTAAAACTCTTTTTAAAGGCTTTTGATCTGAATCGACAGGATTAATAGAATAGCGCACCGTTTTTTCTGTCACGTTGCGAATGGTCGTTTCCTTGGTGCCCTGACCGGAAGCCTCTGGAAGCAAACAAATGATATAGATAAAACTCAACCATAGAGTCAGAGTAATTTTCCGTTTCATGATTTTCTATTATACACATTACAAAAAAAAGTTGGCAATCACATCATTTCAGCTATTTTTCGTTTGAATCCCATGGTCAGCTAAAATTATTCACTTTTAACCAGAATTCACTGATAGGCCCTTTTATCCTCCGGCAGATGAAAACGGGATTGTTGTTCTCATAGGGCATGCTTTTTTTTCTTCAGGAGACAGAGTGTTGAAAACACGTCCCGCTTCACTCACTATCTCTTCCCAACCAAACATATCTGCATAGTGCTGGGGAAGAACACCAAATTCATGGTTCTCTCCCTGAACACCTGAAACTCCAACTTTATTTGCGTAATCGACATACATGTCTATTGGAAGGATAGGCAAAGCCATGGGAGCAAGCAAAATGGCGAACATCAATACAAGCACAACAAGGACAGTTTTGATCCCTCCCCAACGCATTCTGCTCAACCACCGTTCGAACTGCACCCCACCGGCAGCAAAAACAATGGGATAGACTCCGGAAAGATAATAATCTTTCGCATGCTGAAGCATGAAGAGGATAAAAATTGACAGGAACATCCAGCCAAACAACCTATATTTGTATGCATCTCTATCAACCAGTCCAAATCCCAGGAACAAAATCGAAATCTTATTTTGGAGGCCCAAACCCGCAAGCAGCCCGAAGAGAATCCACAGCCGGTCGTTCCCGGTCTTGACGATCTTGATCAGAACATAGACACACCCCAACCAGAACAGATGATCCAACGCATTCATGGAATAATAAAAGTGCATAAAGAAATTACCCACTGGGGCCAGGGCTGCAGCTGAGGCCAGCAAGACGGCAAATTTTTTCCCTCCAAGCTCACGAGCGATCAATCCCGTTAAAAAAACGAACAGAAAACCGCACAGTGCAGGCACTATCCGGAGGGAAATAATCGACTCCCCAAGAACCGTTCGTATAATCCTGAGAAGCAACATGGCCAAGGGCGGATGATCCACGTACCCAAAGGCAGGATTTTGACTGCAGGCAATATAGTAGAACTCATCCCTAAAATACCCATATCCATTAATGGCGGCCAGCTGGAGAACAAGTTTTATGCCAGCGATATAGCTGATGACAGCAACATCACTGGAAAATCTCTTTCTCGACACAGAATTTCTTGCTGACATGTTCAAATTCCTGAATATGAAAACCCTATGAAAAGTATATATAATAGAACATAATAGGAAAAGGCATGTTTAAAGAACTGAATGAGCAACTTATAAAGATAAAAGAAGATATCCGGGCAAAAACCAGGTTGGACAAAATCCTTTCAGAAACAAAAATAAATCTTGTCCAGGAAAAAGAACGGCTAAAAAAACTGGAAGCCAATCTAAAAAAAGAAGAAGCAGATATACGGAAGCTCGAAGGATTGAGCTTAACTGGGATGTTCCATCAAGTGCTCGGGAGCAAAGACCAGAAATTGAATAAAGAAAAACAGGAACTCCTCGCTGCAAAACTCAAATATGACCAGTGCAATCATTCCGTCTCTGCAATTGAACGGGAAATCAATTACAGAGAAAACCAGATAAAAGACCTGGGTGACCCGGATACAGAATACAGATCTATACTTAAACAAAAGGAATCTCAAATTATTAGCGCTGAAGACAAAAAGCTGATTCAGTTCTCCGAAAAACTGGCAGATCTCAATTCCGATGTAAAAGAAACAAAAGAAGCCATTGATGCCGGAAACGAGGTTCTCAAAGAACTGGAAAACGTCATTTCCTATTTTAAAAGTGCGGGAAACTGGGGAGTCGCCGATCTCATTGGAGGAGGACTGATCATCACAGCCGTGAAACACTCTAAAATAGACAAAGGAAAAGCCGCTGTACATAGGGTTCAGCATTTACTCGGACGCTTTCAGAGAGAACTCTCAGATCTGAAAATCAGCCCCGAATCACAGCTGGGAATCGATGTCAGCTCCTTCCAAACATTTGCCGATTATATTTTTGATGGCCTGATTTTTGATTGGATTGTTCAATCAAAAATCAACAAATCTCTAAGCAACGCCCGCAGCATGAAAAACAACATGGAAAAAATTATGAACAATCTCCAGAACCACCTTAAGATCAGAAGTCAACAAAAAAAGACAAGTGAAAAAGAGAAGACACTTTGGTTAGAAAAATATAAAGAGTAGCCGATCCCCTAAATTCTGTTACAGGCTCCATCCATCTCGATAGCGCCGGTGGAGGAACTGGTCGGCCTCAGAAAAGTTAGGAAAACTCATATTTTCGGCATCCCAATAAAGCTTTACACCTGAGCGGACAGCGGCATTCCCCAGGAGAACGATCTCTGTCATGGGGCCGGCATAGCCAAAATAGGACTCGGCCGGTTCCCCCCCCTTACATGCTCTGATCCACTCCTTATAATGACCGATGGAACGAGGCAGAGTCTTTGGAGGCCGCTGGTATTCCTCCATCCGTTTTTCCGGCCAGATACGAAGCCCATTGGCACCATGAGATCCACACAGGATCTTTCCTTTGCTTCCAACGTATAAAGCGCCACCATACGTGTCTCCCATTTTCAAATCCGAAGGAATTTCTTCAGGACGGGGCGGCATCAAGCCGCCGTCATACCAAGTCAAGGTCAAAGGAGGAAATCCCTCCCGGGCCGGAAATTTATAAGTGACAATCGAGGCCCGAGGATAGGTTTCAGTATTTTTTGGTTTGTCCCAAGTCATCTTGTCAGGCACAAATTCAGAATAGCTGGCTTCAACACTTAAGGGCGCTTCAAGCTTCATCGACCACACGATATGGTCGAAAATATGACAGCCCATATCTCCCAAACCTCCCGTTCCAAAATCCAGCCAGCCCCGCCACTTTTGAGGAACATAACAAGGATGGTAGGGCCTTTCTGGTGCAGGACCTAACCAGAGCTCCCAACTCAGACTTTCAGGAACAGGAGGAGTTTCCTGGGGCCGGCCGATTCCCTGGGGCCATACAGGATGGGGTGTCCAGGCATGGACTTCGGTGATGTCCCCTATGGCGCCATCCCATACCCACTCGCAGAGAATACGGATACTTTCCATGGCATGACCCTGGTTGCCCATCTGCGTGGCAATCCCTGCATCACGGGCTGCTTTTGTGACCGTTCTCGCTTCAAAAATCGTGTGCGTCAGAGGTTTTTCACAAAAAACGTGTTTTCCAAGCCCTATGGCCGCCATTATAGCCACGGCATGCACATGATCCGGTGTCCCAATAACAACAGCATCAATGTTTTTCTCCTTATCCAACATAACTCGGAAATCACGATACTTTGACGCATCGGGAAATTTAGTAAATGTGCGGGCCGCTCTCTCCCAGTCCACATCGCAGAGGGCTACAATGTTTTCCTCAGCCATCCGGGAAATATCGCCCCCCCCCTGGCCGCCAACGCCGATCCCAGCAACATTGAGCTTGTCGCTGGGCGCTACATATTGTTTCCCTCCCAGAACATGCCGGGGCAGAATCATCCAGGAAGAGGCCGCCGCTGCCGTTTGGTTTAAAAATTGACGTCGAGATATATTTTTCATGCATTTCCTCCAATTAATTTTTTTCGAGAAAAGAAACTGCAAGATGAGCTAAAGCTCGGATCCCGACAATAAGCGCACTGTCATCCACAAAAAAATAGGGTGAGTGGTTGGGTGCCGCTTTGCTGGGATCGGAATCTTTTGGATTGATGCCAAGAAAAAAATAGAGCCCCGGCACTTTCTGCAGATAAAAAGCGAAGTCTTCTCCACCTGTGATAAGGGGGATTGTGGTCACATAGTCCTTTCCTGCTGTTTTTTCGAGGACCGGAATCATTAGCGCAGTGAGGCCGGGATCATTCACAACTACAGGCAGTCCTTCGCTGATCCAAACTTCGGCCTTTGCCCCGGCGCTTTTTGCAATATTGGTGACCGTGTTTCTCACACGTTTGAGGATATCCTCTCTCACTTCAGGGCCGAAGGAACGGATTGTCCCGGTCATAATCACTTCCTCTGGGATGATGTTTCCCTGAGTGCCTCCACGGATCGTCCCCACGGTGACAATAGCCGGGGCCGCCGTTATATCCACTTGGCGGCTGACAATTGTCTGAAGTCCTTGAATGATCAAAGAAGAGACAACGATGGGATCCACACCGGCCCAAGGGGATGCTCCATGAGTCTGCCTTCCTCGAACAACTATTCTGAACGAGTTGACGGCCGCCATCATAGCCCCGGATTTATAGCCGATTGCTCCGTTTTCAAAAGGCCCCATATGAAGACCAAAAATGGCACCTGGTTTGGGATTTTCAAGAACACCTTCTTTGATCATCAAAGCCGCACCTCCCTCTTCTCCGTCTGGACGGCTGTCTTCTGAGGGTTGGAAAACAAATTTGATCGTACCGGGAATCGAATCCCGCACTCCCGAAAGGACCTCGGCTACTCCCATCAAAATGGCCGTGTGCGCGTCATGGCCGCAGGCATGCATGACAGGAACCTCTCTCCCATTGTACTCTGTTCTGACCTTGGAGGCATAGGGAAGACCAGTTTTTTCCTCGACCGGAAGAGCATCCATATCCGCTCGAAGCGCCACAACAGGCATATTACTCGTTCCGCGCAGGAGACCCACAACTCCTGTGTGTGCGACTTCTGTTTTAACATCAAATCCCAGTTTTTTTAAATGATCTGCCACTAATTTGGCTGTACGGAATTCCCGATTGCCCAGTTCGGGATGTTCATGAATATCTCTCCGCCAGGCTATCGTTTTTTCCTCTACTGCTTCGCACAACTTATCAATCTTCGCCCAAAGAACTGAGGTGCTCTCTTTTTCTTGATTCGCATTTATACTTTGTACAGGCACAAATAAAGTTAAGACGACAAAAACCAGCCAAATTCTTTGAAATCCCAAAAAACTATTATTAATTCTCATTTTTCCCCCTTATTTTTTGATATTCATGGCGTCTGCTCTCCGTGAATCTATTTTTTCCAGGCTGGAGACACGATCTGTTTTTTTTCTATGGCCTTTTTAACTAAAAACAATCCAATCATAAGTGAAAACACAGTAGCAATAACAGACATTTCAATGCCAATACTCCCTCCAGTGATCCATTCCGGTCCCTTAATATTCGGTTGAATCCAGCTCGGAAGATCTGTAATCCCTGAGTTCGGCATCCCAAACACGCCATCCTGAAAAAGATTCCACGCAAAATGAATCCCCCAAACCATCCAGATCCTCCGTGTGTAGATAAATGCGGCAGCCAAGAGGATATCTCCAAGGATCATAAATGCTGTTGACAACAGTCCGGTATCCGGGTTCCCAAGATGGACCGCACTGAAAACTATGGCCACTATAGCAAATGCCAACCATGTCCCCACTAATTCCTCGGAAAGTCTAAAAATGACCAACCGGAAGGCCAGCACCTGAAGGAAAGCTCCCATCCCAAAAAAGAACACTCCATCTTGAAGGACCATTAATGAGCCCATTTGTTCGATACGATAATAGCCTAAAATAGTCATTAAAAGGGCCATCCCTCCTACCAGCCCCATCGAAATTAGAATTCCAGTGGACATTTCTCTGACAATCTGTTTGCCGGACAATTCAAAAGCTTTTCTTTTTTCTATGAAGCGCGTGTAAAGGCTGTAGAGGAACATAATAATTCCGATGGACAGGACGGCGTCAACCGCCATAAAAATAGAGTGGGCAGTTCCTGAAGACGACGCAAGAGCATCGGCAATCACATTATTGTGAAACAGGAGATAGGGACCGATATAAAGGAATACAAGAACGATCCTTATAAGAGGGAATTGGAGAATTTTTCCTGCCGTAGTCTTTGGATCTGCCTGGGTAAAAAGTTTTTCGCTCTCGACGTTCATTATGTCTCCTTTAAGTTAAAAGTTTATTTATTTTAGAAATCAATATTCAACAATCGTCCGGCGTTTTTCCCGTAAATCTTGTCCTTGTCTTTATCAGAAATGTTCAATCCATCGATACTCGAGACCATCTTGGATAAGCTCCCGATTTGATGAGGGTAGTCACTCCCGGCAACAAGATGGTCGGCCCCGGCAAAATCTATAGCCAGTTGAAGGGCGTTCGTATCAAAATTCACCGTATCGAAGTAAAATTTTTTCAGATACTCACTGGGTTTCAAAGAGATATTTTCCCGACATTCTTTAAAAGCTGCATATCCTCTGTCCAATCTTTCCGCTAAATAGGGAATAGCCCCTCCAAGGTGTCCCAGTATCCATCTGATCTTTGGAAATTTCTCCACGACTCCACTAAAAACCAGTTTAGCGGCCGCGAGTGTCGTGTCAAAAGTAAATCCGAGCAGAGGCATAAGCCAGTAATCTGTCATAGCTTCTACCCCAACCGGGAAAGAGGGATGAATGTCAAAGACAGCTTCCAATTCATCGGCTATTTCGTACAGAGGCCAAAAGCGCTTATCGCTCAGTGCAACACCATTCACATTGCTGTGAAGGGCCACACCACAAAATCCCAGTTCAGAGAAAGCCCGCTCTAATTCTATAACCGAGGCCTCAGGATCGTTCAACGGAAGCGTGGCCAAAGCATCAAACCTTTGGCTTTTTTCCTCTTTGATTTTAGCGAAATTATTGTTGACCATCCGGGCCAGTTCAACCGATCTCTCCGGAGATTCGATATGAACTCCCGGTGTTGTGAAGGTGAGGACCTGCATATCGACGCCCATCTCTTCCAGAACCTGGGCTCTGTAGTCAATATCCCTGTGTCCCGGGACAACAATATTATAATCTCCAGGATAATGAAGAAGGGGATTGCCTTCAGAATCTATTGTCACTTTTATTCGACTCTGACCGGTTTGGATAGCCTCTAAGTATTCCGGAGGATAAAAATGATTGTGCGTATCGATGATTTTCATAATCTCATCTCCTGACAGCTGTCTTTTTTGTCCATAAATAATATACAGGAACTCCAAGTAAGACAAGAGACAGCCCGAACAGACTCTCTTTTGGGCTTGAGATGACCTGATTGATCACAATAAAAAATGAAGACAGCGTAAAAATAATCGGAATGACTGGGTAACCCCAGATGTTGTATCCCCGTTTAAGTTCTTTCCTCTGCCGGAGTATTATTAAACCAATGGCCAACAGACCAAAGAAAATCCACTCGGTATACACGACTCGGGTAAACAATGTCCGGTAGGTCCCTGTAGCGACAAGAACCGAGGACCAAACGGCCTGGATCACAATCGCCCTATGAGGTGTTTTGTATTTGGAATGAACTTTTCCCACCCATCGGAACAGCAGTCCATCCTGGGCCATTGAGTAATAAACCCTGGGGCCACAGAGAATTATTCCCGTCAGCCCTCCGAGCGTTGAAAAGACAACAAGACCAGCCATAAAGGCACCTCCGCCAAATCCGACAAGGGCATCCGCTGCATCGGCGGCGATCCGTGTTGATGAGGCCACCTTATCCAAGGGCAAAATATACATATAGACCGCATTCAGGGCGATATAGCATAACGTCACAATCATGATTCCCAGTATAAGGGCTCTAGGAATCGTTTTTTTCGGATCGATTGTTTCCTCGGAATTATATGTCACCATGTGCCAGCCGCCAAAAGCAAATAAGCCAGCCACCAAAGCTAGAAAAAAACCATTTAAGGGAATTCCTGTCTGGGGAATTTCTCCGGCAGCAAAATGGCCGGGAACTTTTGAGCCCATAATAAAGCCAATCAGGATAATAAACACTATAGCGATAACCTTGCCCAATGTCAGAAGCGTTTGGAGAGAACTCCCCTGTTTAACTCCGATGTAATTGACGGCTGAGAGGACAAAAATAGCGGATATGGCTATGGCTTTTATCCCAGCATCGGTTAGAGGTACAAAAAAGCCGACATACCGGGCACATATGACGGCCACGGCGGCGATGATTCCCGAATGCATGCTCCAGAACATGGCCCAACCCCACAAAAAACCCACACCTGGAGAATATGCCTCTTTGAGATACACATACACTCCTCCTGATTGGGTGAAGATGGAGGCCAGTTCCGCACAGACCAGTGCTCCAAAAAATGTGAGAACTCCAGAAAAAATCCAGACAAGAAAAACGCCACCCACAGAAGGCACCTGTCCAGTAATTTCCGAAGGTTGAACAAAGATAGAGGCTCCAATAATGATGCCCACCACCATGGCTGTGGCATGAGGGAGTCTGATGGCCCGCTTAAGCTCTGGAGTTTTTTCTAACACTTTTCACACAGAGGATTCTTTTCGATACAGGAACGAGTCGAAAATGTTTATATATCAGCTATGACAAGAAGTCAAAAAAGGATAAAAACTTCCTCTAGAGGTTTTTCTTAAAAATGATATAATACAAAAAAATCTTATGGCGGAGGAAAAGATGGCTCCATTTTATAAAAGAATACTGTTTTTTCTATTCATTTTTGTTTGCTTGATCTCTTTTCTTCAGGCAGAGGACACTTTCGACTGGGAGAATCCTAAGATCTTCGGTATCAATAAAGAAATAGCCCACAACATGCCTATGGTTTATCCAGATATGGCCTCCGCTTTAAAAAACTCGAGATCTTCATCTCCATTTTTTCAGTCTCTTAATGGAAGTTGGAAATTCCACTGGGTCAATAAGCCGGAAGACAGACCCAAAGAGTTTTATAAGCCGGAATACAACGTGGAACACTGGGACGAGATCAAAGTCCCGAGCAACTGGCAGATGGAAGGGTACGGGATCCCGATCTATCTCAATAGTCCCTACCCTTTCAAGAAAAACCCACCCTACATCCAGCACAACTACAATCCTGTAGGCTCCTACAGAACTGAATTTGAGATTCCTGAAAATTGGGACAACAGGCAGGTCTTTATCCATTTCGACGGAGTAGAGTCCGCCTTCTATTTGTGGATCAACGGCCAAAAAGTCGGCTACAGCCAGGGAAGCCGCACACCCGCAGAATTTAATGTCACTCAATATCTAAAGCCGGGAAAAAACATTCTGGCCGCTGAAGTCTACCGATGGTCAGATGGGTCCTATCTGGAATGCCAGGACTTCTGGCGGCTCAGCGGGATATTCAGAGACGTCTATATGTATTCAGCGCCTTCCGTTCATATCCGTGATTTTGAGATTATAACGGATTTGGATGAGAGCTACACCAACGCCAATTTGAAAGTGATCGCAAAACTCACAAATTATTCGAACTTAAAGCAAAACGTCCAGATTGAATTCAGTGTACTCGATAAAAGAGGACAGCCTTTAGGACGCGATCCTTTTATTAAGGACACCATCGAAAATTTTCTTTCCGGTGATGGGAAAAAAATAACCATTGAAACTAATGTACAAAATCCTGCTAAATGGTCGGCGGAAAGCCCCACCCTCTACACCCTTCTCATTGTCTTAAAGGACATAGATGGAAAAATTCTGGAAGTCGAATCCAACCGCTTCGGATTCAGAGAAGTGGAGATGAAAAACGGCCAACTTCTCGTTAACGGTAAAGCCGTTCTGCTCAAGGGTGTAAACCGACATGAACATGACCCCATCACTGGGCATTATGTGACAAAAGAGTCTATGTTAAAGGATATCCAACTCATGAAGCAGTTCAATATCAATGCCGTACGCACAAGTCACTACCCGGATACACCTTTGTGGTATGACCTGTGTGACGAATACGGCATCTATCTGATCGACGAAGCCAACATCGAATCCCATGGGATGGGATATCGTCCGAATACAACTCTCGGCAATAATCCGGAATGGGAGGACGCTCATCTGGACAGGATTATCCGGATGGTGGAAAGGGACAAGAACCATCCATCGATTATCATCTGGTCCATGGGCAACGAAGCCGGTGACGGAGTGAACTTTGAAGCCTGTTCTAAGTGGATTCATGAACGTGATTCACAAAGGCCCGTGCACTATGAGAGAGCAGGACGTCGGGCTCACGTGGACATTGTCAGCCCCATGTACATGCGCATAGAAGGATTGGTCAAATACGCAGGCCAGCCCCAGGACCGCCCTCTGATCCTCTGTGAGTACGCCCATGCCATGGGCAACAGTGTTGGGAATCTCCAAGACTATTGGGATGTGATCGAAAGAGAACCACAGCTCCAGGGCGGTTTTATATGGGACTGGGTGGATCAGGCATTGGCCCGAACAACTTCAGACGGACGGTCTTTTTTCGCATACGGGGGCGATTTCGGCGACAACTTCAACGACGGCAATTTCCTCTGCAACGGGCTTGTCCAACCCGACAGAAGACCCAATCCGCATTTTTTTGAAGTTAAAAAAGTCTACTCGTATGTTTCTGTCGAACCTGTCGATCTTTCAGTGGGAAAGGTCCTCGTGAGGAACAAATATGATTTTATCTCACTCGACTTTCTGGACATTGCCTGGGAGATGACAGAAAACGGAGAAGTTATTCAAAATGGTTCTCTCCCAAAAATGACTCTATCTCCAAAACAGACTCAAGAAATCCGGATCCCATTTAAAAAGCCCCAATTAAAACCGGGTGCAGAATATTTTATAAAGGTTTTATTCAAACTCTCTGAAGAGACTCTCTGGGCAGATAAGGGGTATCTTCTGGCTTGGGATCAATTCAATCTGCCTTTTAGTACACCTCCGGTATCTAAACTTGATGTCAAAAATATGCCGGACTTAGCGGTTGAAGAGTCCACAGAAGCCTGCATCGTAACTGGTGACAAGTTCCAGCTCACAATAGACAAGGAGAACGGCTCTATTGAATCTTTCAAATTTGAAGGAAAAGAGCTTGTCACCCGGCCGCTTGCTCCCAATTTCTGGCGTGCACCTACTGACAATGACAACGGCAACAGAATGCCCGAACGGCAGTCTGTCTGGAAAACGGCGGGCCCGGGAAGAGTAGTGACTTCAGTGGATGTCCAACAACTGAATCTAAAAACAGTTCGTATCCAGGTGAATTGTCTTCTTCCCGCAGGAAAATCAGATCTGTGCATTATCTACACCATATTCGGCAGTGGAGAGATTGTCGTAGAAAATTCATTTAAGCCGGGGATGGAACTTCCCAACCTGCCGCGGTTTGGGATGCAAATTGGAATTCCGGGAGAGTACAGCACTATAACCTGGTATGGACGCGGTCCCCATGAGTCCTACTGGGACAGGAAAACAGGTGCTGCGGTCGGACTCTATTCAGGCTCCGTAGAGGAACAGATACATCCCTATATCAGACCTCAAGAGGTCGGAAACAAAACCGATGTCCGGTGGGTGACATTGACAAACGAAGATGGAGTCGGACTACTGGTCACCGGTTTGCCCCTATTGAGTGTCAGTGCATGGCCTTTTTCCATGTCCGATCTGGAACGAGCAGAGCACACATTCGAGCTTATTCCTCGCAACCTGGTGACTCTCAATATCGATTTCAAGCAGATGGGTGTAGGAGGTGACAACAGTTGGGGCGCCAGACCCCATCCGGAATACACTCTGCCTGCACAACCTTACACGTATTCGTTCCGGATCACTCCATTGTCCGGAGATAACAACTCAGAAAAAAATTGATTTGACTTTATTGTATTAAATTAATACTGTACTTACAGATTTACTAGGAAAATACGTCAGGAGGAAAAATGAAGATTAGAGGATGGATGGCAATTGTTGGGCTTTGTCTGTTTGTCTTTGGGATAACAGCATGTGGTGGAGGAGGCAAATACTCAGACGTCAAATCCACGATGAAAAAACTCAATACAACTACGGAAAAATGGATGGAGACCATGGAAAAAGCGGATACGGCAAAAAAAGTGGCTGCCGCTCTTACTGATTTCACAAATAAAATGAAAGACTTTAGAACTGAAATGACAAAAATGGAGGAAAAATACCCCGAACTCAAAGACATGTCCGACCCCCCCGAGGAGCTAAAAGAAGAAGCCGCCAAGATGGAAGACCTTTGGTCCAAAATGTTTTCAGCCATGGCGAAGACTTCACAATTTGCCGACGATCCCGATGTGCAAAAAGCACAGGAAGATTTTCAAGAAGTTTTGAAATAAAAGAGATCCTCCTCCTGTTTTAGAGGATGGGCCACCCTTTCCGTTCTGTAATACTGAATTTCTGAGATAGTTTTTTTCCGTTGACTTCAATAGAAACGATGTAGTCTCCTGGATCTACGAGCGATCTGGACCTTCTCTGCCTTTGAGCCTGTTCGCTGCCTATCTGGCCGCGCATGTTCCAAAATGCCTTGCTGATTCCCGCTCTGTTTTGACCATCTAGTTGCGCCAGGATTTCCCCATTGAGATAAGAAATGGTCACTTTAACCGGTCCATCTGTTGGCTCTTTTAAGTAGTAGTTAAACACAACAGCATTTGGCTCATTGGGAGTCGAAAGATGTCTGTTCCCATAGAGGTTGTAGTTCCCCCACCCCCGCGTCACTCTTTGTACTGTAGGTTTCACCTTAAAAAGGTAGATATCTTCTTCTAGAATTTTATTGTTGATTTCCTGAAGAGGAGAAATATCCGTGATGTACAGCCCTCGGCCGTATGTTCCGACCACAAGGTCGTTTTCTCTGGGATGAACGAGAAGATCGTGTACTGCGATCGTAGGCATGTTGTTGCGCAGAGGAATCCATTGATCTCCGCCTGAAATGGAGACATAAACACCGTTGTCATTTCCCAGAAAAAGAAGCTCGGGATTTTTTTTGTCCTCATAAATGACATTTATAGGTTTGTCCGGAAGACCGGAGGAGATGTTGATCCATGTGGCACCAAAGTCTGACGTTTTAAAAACAAAAGGCCTAAAGTCATCCCTGCGGTATCCTGTTTTTGTGACATAGGCCTTGCCATCCTCAAAATTTGATGCAAAGACCCGGCTAACCCAAAGGTGTTCAGGTCCCCCAGATGAGGCGATATTCTTTGTGACATCATTCCATGTCGCGCCAGTATCTTTTGTCACCCAGACTTTGCCATCATCGGTCCCCACCCAAATCACACCCTGTTTTAGGGGAGACTCTGAGATAGTGGTGATCGTACAGTACTGGATGTGGCCCTGGCCCGCGATTTTAACGGGATCGTTCAAAGACAGGTCAGGACTGATCTCCTGCCAATCATCACCTCTTTTTTTAGACATAAGAAGGACCTGTGTGCCGGCATAGATTGTCTTGCTGTTATGCGGAGAGATATGAAGAGGCGGGCACCAGTTGAATCTGTAGCGATCTTGTCCATTGCTTCTGCGGGGAACAATGTTTGTCCGGGTTCCTAACTTCTGGTCCACACGGGCATGCCCTCCAAATTGGATAGTGTTGTACACCCAGCGGCTGTCTTGGGGATCGACCACGTTGTACATCCCGTCTCCACCACCCATAGGGATACAGTCTTCTATCGTCACCTGTCCTGACCAGGAATTGCTCGGGATTTTCCAATTGTCATGGCACTGAAGCCCTCCATAGATGTTGTAGGGATCCTCCATATCCACCCCAATGTCATAATACTGTGCCATGGGGAGATTGTCATAATAATCGCTCGTTTTACCGCCATCATAGGAGATATAGAGGCCTCCATCACTACCCATAAAAATTCTGTTGGAATTTTGCGGATCAATCCACATGGTCCGGATATCACCAAAAGCGCTGGGGAACATTTTTTCAGGCGGCCAGTCGATATCAGACCATGTTCGGCCCCCGTCGTCGGAGCTGGCCAAACTGATGGTGGTCACATAGATCTTCTGGTCGTTATTGGGATCGACTCTGATCTGATTGAAGGAATAAGCCGCTTTTCCTCCCACATTGTCTTTTACGGAGTTCATCTTGGTCCATGTTTTCCCCGCGTCATCCGTTCTGTAAACCTCTCCTCCTTTCTCACGCTCAAGAGCTTCTCTTCCCAACCTGCGATCCTGTTCAATTTCAGAATCAGTGGGAGGCCGCATGTTGCAATTTTCGATAACCGCATAGAGGATATCCGGGCTTTTTTGATAGATATCCAGGCCAATACGTCCGATTTTTCCAGCAGGCAGGCCTTTTCCAAGTTTTTCCCAGGACCGACCGGCATTTGAGGTTTTGTAAATTCCACTCTTTGGGCCTCCGGCCTCAAAATGCCATGGATAGCGGTATTTTTCATAGGCGGCCGCATAGAGGATATCTGGAGAATCCCGGTTAATCACCATATCGATCACACCAACATTCTCATTGATAAAGAGGATTTTATTCCACGTCTTTCCGCCATCCGCAGTCTTGAAAACCCCTCTTTCCTCATTGGGTGTAAAAAGGTGCCCCATCGCAGCAACATAGACGATATCAGGATTTTGGGGATGCACAACGATCCTTCCGATGTGCTGTGTCTCTTCTAATCCCATATGTGCCCAGGTCTCCCCTCCGTTTGTTGATTTGTATACTCCGTCTCCCCAGTATGAACTCCTGGCCGTGGCGTGTTCACCAGTCCCTACCCACACTGTATTGGGATCTGCGGGAGCGAGAGTCACATCGCCTATAGAAAAAATATCCTGATCATCAAAGAGAGGCTTAAAAGTTGTGCCGTTATTGGTTGTCTTCCAAAGGCCTCCGTTTCTTCCAGCCACATAAAAGGTATAGAGATGTGCCTCCTCCGGAGTTTCTGGAACGGCAAAATCGCTGATCCACGATCCGCTCCGGAAGGGTCCCAGATTCCGGTACGTAAAGTTTTTCAATAAATCAGCATTAAAGAAATCTTCCGTTTCGGTTGATATTAACGGAATGGCCATAAAAACAATAAAGATTACCGTTATAAGTTTCCAACTTCTAAACTTCATCTTGCCTCCTTCTTTTGTTCGTTTTTTAAAGGGAGTGACAAAGCATTTTCGACAGCTTTCATTAGACACTTGCTGGTTGTTGTCGCATAGGTTTTGATTTGTCCATGGAACCAAATTATAAAAATGAAAGATTTTATTCAACCCTAAAAAAAGATTCCCAGTTTCAGAGGAAGTGTCCCCAAAAAATTTGAAACTTTTTTAAAAAAGATGGATTATAGAAATGGAGGAAGAGTATTCTTTTTCAGCAGAGCGGCCTTGGCAGAGAAGATTCTCAAATCAAGAAGAGAAAGCGGCTCAGTCTATTTTTTTCACTCCTAATCCATGTGTTTTTTTTATGGCTGAGTGTATCCTTCTTTCATCCTATTGGTGAACTCTTTAAAGACAATGAAGTTCGAGCTGTATTTCTGGTGAACGAAGAGCAATTATTTCTATCAGAATTGGAATATCTTCAGCTGAAATCAGGATTAGATGTCGAGACGACTGAATCAAAGACCAATCTGAGTATGGAGGAGACTGGAGATTTACCTCAAGATCTTCCGGTTTTTTCTAAAGAAGAAATCGAAGAATACCTCACCAGCCAATACAGCCAATCCAATGAACCAGAAATTCAATTAGATCCCGAAATTCTCAGCCGTTTCACACTGGATCGCGTTGAAAAGGAAGGTTTTTCTCTGGTTTATGATCCAGGATCATTTAAAAATTTGGAGAAAGATCCACAAGAAGTGGTTCAGAGAAAAAGGCCAGTTGGTCTTCTCTCTTCATATGGTTTGAACACACAATACAGGTTAGCTGGAGGCAGAAATCCTAAAAGTTCTGAAGGGACATCCCCACAACCACTTGGCCAAACATCTGTACGTTTTTTGACTAAAGATCTTGCTCCTTGGGCAGACAAAGTTCTCGAGAAGATTGAAAGAAACTGGATTATCGATCCTAGACAACCTCAAGGAATAAAAGGAACAGTCAGGATTTCCGTAACCTTCACTAAAAGTGGGGAAATGATAAACGTGGAGGTCATCAAGTCCTCAGGAGATCAAGTGCTTGATGACTCCGCTGTGAATGCTATCGAGAGAAGTCTCCCATTGCCTGGCCTTCCCATGATGTACCCTTCAAAATCCCTCGTTTTCACGATTGAGTTTGAGTATGATTTTTAAGAAAAAGGCTCTGCTCAGCATTGTTTTTCTCCTTTTAAGCTCGCTTGCTACAGCCCAGCAGGGAGATGGCTTGATCAAGGAGATTTTCCTCATAAAAAATCCCAACCAAACATATGTCACGGCTCCTCACGAAATCCGGATCAGCCTAAACATGATCGCTCCTGCCTACTACAAGCTGTCGAATGAAGACATATTTTTAAGTGCAGGCTACCTCCCGAGAGGAGTCAATTTCCTGTCCATCCCCACCAAGTCATTTTTTGAAAAAACGGCAACGCACTCGTTTCTCTTGGAACTCAAAACAGAGAAAGCCGTCACCCGGAAAGACATCGTTCTGGACATTCAGCTGGCCATCATGGACGCTCCAAAAAAAACAAAACCAGAACCGGAAACTCCTGAGCAAAAACTCACTCTGTATATAGAAAACCAGTTGGTCTCTATCAGGATGAAGCAGCTGGAAATGATTCCAGCTATCCAGAAAGATCTCGCCACGGTTCCGCGAAACACCGATCCCTTTTACGTTCCTAAGGAGAGGGAAAGGGAACTCCCGATAAAAAATACGATATCCATTATCGATACCCTTTTAATGGGCTATAAGCTTATAAGAACTCTTACTAAGAAGAAAGACGAGGGAGAGCCAAGACTAGCTCTACAGCACACTCACTCCCTTACGATACAATTTTTCAGGAAAAACCCACAGGGCATCGAAGAAGAAGTTATAGCCATGATCGGCCTGACAACGAAGTAAAAAGACTAGGCCATGCAGTTGAGTCGCATTGGGACGTCGTATGTCTGTCGCCATGCACATTCGTATGTGATGGGGGCAGAATACGTAATGGGTCCCGGATTCAACTCTAAAATAGATATGGAAATGTGGATGCTACTTACATTGAAATCATTTGATTTTACATCAGTTTTTTTTATACAGTATAAAATCGGTTAATAAATCATGAGTATGTTCACATCCACCCAAATCATCCTGGCCGTGATGGTAGTGGTCTACATTGTCGCCAAAACCCTGAAAATTTCGACCGAGCTGTCAATGTTTCTTGCCGCTATTGCTGGGGCTCTGGCAGGAGGGGCTGGCATCCCGGCCCGACACATTGCAGAAGGTGCTTTTACGTACTTTGACATCATCCTCATTTTTGTTACTGCGACACTATTTATGAATCTCCTCAAAGAATCCGGAGGAGTGGCTTATGTCATTCGAGGGATCCTTAGAAAGTTTCACCGTCGAAGGTCTATTCTGTTTATCCTCATAACGATCCTTCTGCTTATCCCAGGTGCCTTAACAGGAGCAGGAAGTGTAACCGTTCTGATCACCGGGGGCATGATCTCTGTGGTTTTGGGCTATATGGGACTGTCAAAACCAAAAATCGCAGCCATCATTTTTGTCATTGCAGGATTGAGCGCCGCGGCTCCTCCGGTCAGTCTCTGGGCTATGCTAACAGCAGCCGGGGTCAATATGCCCTATGTGGGTTTTTTTCTTCCACTCTTGATCCCCTGCGTCGTTTTGGCACTTTTAACAATATTCATCCTTGGATGGAAAGGCCAGCAGGTGAATCTTGAAAAGGCATTAACAGAACTTCCTGAAGCTCCAAAAGGAATGAACTGGACACGGGTACTCCTCCCTTTTCTTTTTTTCCTTGCTTTTGTTATTTTGGGTAGAGTTCTGCCTCATTCTTTCCCGATCCTGGGACTACCGCTTATTTTTGTCTTTGCTGCCTTCATCACCGTACTGACGTCTCCCGTAAAACTGAAAATATTGAAGATTTCCCGGGACACCGTCCAGCAACTTCTGCCTTTGATCGGGACTTTAACCTGTGTAGGGATTTTAGTTCAGATCATGACCCTTACTGGAGTTAGAGGGCTTATCGCAATTTCTATTATCACTCTCCCGGTTATAGTTGTTTTTTCCTCTCTCTTTTTGGTCCTTCCTGTATCTGAGGCTGTGCTCATGTGGGGAGCTGCACCTGTGCTCGGAGTTCCTCTTGTGCTCCTGTTTAACACGATCGGCCTCAATCCGATCATCGCTCTGGCCGGAATGAGTGTCATATGGCCTCTGGGAGATGCCCTCCCGCCCACAGCCATTATTGGCCGGTTGACTAAGGATACTATAGGAATGCAAGAACCTTACTCTTTGCTGTTAAAACACTGTATCATTCCGGCGTTAATCATCATGGCCACCGGAACCCTGATGGTTATTTTCAGCAAGTCATTGAGTTTTTTAACATTATTATAAAAAAGGCAAACAGCATGATTGTCACACTTCTCTATTATGTTTTAGCCGCTTTCATTGCCGTGCTGATCATCTGGAATCTAATTAAGAGCAAAAAATGGCAGGATGAAATTCTCTATATCATTATCCTTATTCCTTTCCTCCTGAGGCTTTTGCGTTTGAAATAGGGGATAGAATGGATATATCAACGACCAGGAAAATTTGTTTGTCCTTTTTGGGAATGGCTCTTATGGTGTTTGCCGGAATCAGCTTTTACAAAAGTCGTTATCTCAAGGAACCTGTTGTACTCGGTCCGGGAGTCACTCAAGTCAAAAGATTGAGTGCGTATTTCCCTAAAATCAAAGGCTCAATAAATGATGCCAATGTTTACATATTAAAAGGTTCAGAACCCGGAGGAACTATCCTTATCCTAGGAGGCTCTCATCCTGAAGAACCTGCCGGCCGGTTGATGGGATGGATATTCGTCGAAAATGCCATCATTGAAAAAGGGACAGTTATCGTTCTCCTATCGGCCAACCGAAGCGCAACAACTGTCACACGGCTTGGAGGTGCTTACCCTCCGGATTTCTCCATCCCCACAAAATGGGGAAAGCAAACTTTCAGGATGGGTGACCGGTGGTCCAATCCTCTGGACCAATGGCCCGATCCAGAAGTCTATATTCACTACCCAAGCAAACAGGAGCTGGCCTACGTGGATATCCGGAATTTGAATAGAACATGGCCCGGCCGGGCCAATGGCACTCTTACAGAAAAGACATGTTTTGCCATGACCCAGCTCATCAAGGACGAAGATGTCGATATTGTTTTTGACATTCATGAAGCAGAACTCCAGTATCCGGTCATAAGTACCATTGTCGCACACCAGAAAGGACAGGATTTAGCGGCCATGGCCTCGATGATGATTTCAGGAACTGAGGATTTTTCTATCGGGGTTGAAAATTCCCCGGAAGCCTTAAGGGGACTGTCTCACAGGGAGATCGGAGATCACACGAATGCCATATCTCTCCTGTTAGAAGCTCCCGAACCCATGCTGGATGCCACACGGGGGCGGACAAACAGAGCTCTGCTTCTTGAGGGAAAAGATGAGTTTGTCGTCAAGGCGGGAGAACACGGCCTTTTATTTGAACGCATCGACGAAAACGGCTGGCCTATCGATGTGCGGGTCGGCCGTCACTGCTCGACAATCCTTCAAATTCTCGAACTCTGGTCTGAGGATCAACCGGAAAGAGGCGTCCGGATAAATCAGGTCCCTCATTATGCCGAAGTCATCAGAAACGGAATAGGATTTTACCTGAAAAATCCTTCCACCGCCCCCCCCGACAAACTCTCCTTTGAATAGAAAAAAATTGGGGCCTGGCTTCGAAAACTTCGAAAACTTTTTTCAAGCATAGTCAAGGTTTGGAAAGTTTTCGAAGTTTTCGAAGCCAGGCCCCAAATCAACTAACAGCGGTGGAGGGTTTTTACCTTTATGGCGGCAAGAATCAATCCGCAGTAGATGACTAAGCCGACCGGAATCCAAACAATCCAGTTGATCGAGGACAGAAAGGCAATTGTCCCCTTTATAAATGCTTGCATTTTCCCTGAACTCATGATGATCATGGGGATCATCTGGAGAAAGACCAGAAACACCAGTGAAATTTTTAAAAAAGCCGTATAGGACATGCTGAAAAGTCCAATGAGAACCAGTCCTCCCAATACCAGCGCAACAAGACCGTTGAGAAGAATCCACGAGTATGCAACGACTGTCTTCTCCGGGAGTCCGGGAGAGAGAGAAATTAAGGTGATGCTCACTCCCACTAACAGGAGTTCAGCGCAGAAAACACGAAGGAATTTAGCGAAAACAATTTCACGGACATTGATGGGCAGTGTGCTGAGAAAAACATAACCGTGATGTTTTTCTTCATACTGTTCATTGACATAAATAAGTCCAAAAACCAGCATATAGGACAAGAGTCCGCTTAAAAGAACAAACACAGTCGATATGGAACTGCCAGTGAGAAGCCTTAAAGCCACAACAGTCAATAAAGCTACGGTTAAATAAACTAGAGAAAAACGTATATTTTGTTTAAAAATTTTCCACATTTTCTTCTCCCTTAGAATAGGCAATCAAAATATCATCCAAACTCACATTTTCTAGTTTTACAGTCTCATCAGCCAATCCCCGAACCAGAGAGTCCTTCAATTCGAGATAGGAATCAGTCACGCCCGATAGTCCGAACATATGTTTTTTCCGGCTTTTTAAGGTGTCGATAATGTTTTTGTCCAAAGTCCCCTCTTTATAGTGGATCCGTTTCCAATGGGAGAGGAGCTCATCTTTCTCTCCGGAAATTTTTATCTTCCCTTGGATAAGAAACGTGACATAATCAGCAATCCGGGAAATGTCGTCTGTGATATGGGATGAAATGATGACGGATTTGTTCTCATCGACTGTGAGGCCTCTAAGGATTTCAAGCACTTCTCTCCGGATAATGGGATCAAGGCCTGCCGTCGGCTCATCCAACAGAATAAGATCGGGATTGTGAGACAGGGCTAGGGCAAGCGAAAATTTGACTTTCATTCCTTTGGATAATTCGCTGATTTT
Organism: uncultured Eubacteriales bacterium; assembly: GCA_964633715.1. Classification (GTDB taxonomy): domain Bacteria; phylum Acidobacteriota; class Aminicenantia; order Aminicenantales; family Aminicenantaceae; genus JAUWVG01. The sequence goes on along the minus strand of CAZWHQ010000035.1, from coordinate 6,455 downwards.
TTTTGTCCGGCTAATTGCAAAATCGGTTAAAAATTTCTGGAACTTATTTTTGTCCCAATGGTCAAAAAAACCGGATACAAAATTCCCCGTCCATGCAACAGTTTTGTCACCATAATAATACTGGTCTTCTCCTACATATCCAATCCGATTCTTTATGGCCTTTTCATTTTTGATAAAATCCAAACCGAAAATTTTCACTTCCCCGGCGCTGGCCCTGACCATATTCATCAAAATTTTTATTGTTGTTGTTTTTCCCGCACCGTTGGGGCCAATAAACCCCACTATGCTTCCTTTGGGAACAACAAAAGAGACAACATCCAAAAGAAATCCCCTATACCTTTTTTTCAAATTGTTTGCTTCGACTATATTGTCCATGGTTTTTCTCCTTCATCTCCTTAATAATGGCGATAACTTCATTGACAGAGATTTTGAATTTTTCTCCACTTTTTAATATTCTTCTCAAGTCTTCTCTGATTTCCCTCAATTTCTCCAAACGCAGTTGATCTGTTTTGACATCGGCAACAAATGAACCCATTCCTGAACGAGTGAAGATGTATCCATCTTTTTCCAGATCCGCGTAGGCCCGTTTTATTGTAATGATACTTATTCCTAGCTCCTTGGACATCTCTCTTATCGATGGAAGTTTACTCTCCGGTTTGAGCACTCTCGTCGCAATAACATCTTTAATCTGGTCAGTGATCTGCTTATACATCGGATCAGGATTCAGCGGCGATACAACAATAAACATATATCTTCTATTCAGCCTCTGTGTTTTATTTTGACCTTGATCGCTATCGACATCAGCATAAAATACACAGCCAGAATCCCCAAACCCAAAGCCATCCAAATCACAAAGGGAATAGAGTGAATAAATGCTGCGATATTTGCGGCATCGATATCCGATTTGACGAAAACAAGCTCAATCAACAAAATTGTCAGGACAACAACACCAAAAAAAGCGGTCCATCCAATTTTGATCGCTTTAGAAAGTCCAATTTTAAAGATCAGAATATAGAGCAGAGCAGCAAGAAGAAGTCCGACAAAGACACATAAGGGGATATAGATTTGAGCAATGGCAAAGACATCCGGGGGTTTGGAAACAAACATATAGATAACTCTGACATACACGAAAACAAAGCAAGCCGTAAGAAAAACGAGAAAAAACTTGGCTCTGACAATTTGGTTGTCCTTAATTGGCAGCGTCCTGAGAAAATCATAACCCTTTGTTTTACTCTCATTCTGCTCGCAGGTAATCGTGCTCCCTAGAAGGATCAAGATGATCCACGCTCCCTCAAAAAAAACCATGCCCGAATCGAGCGGCCTTCCCGGAAGCACAATCGCCAGAATAAATATGGGGATCCACACAAGGGCGTAGAACAGAAAATAAAATGAATTTTTTTGCATCAATCTCAGCATCGTTCTCTCTCCTATTTAAACTCCATTAAGTTCTTTCGTTGTTGAGAACCCTCACGGCTATCCGCATGAGTCCATAATAGAGAGCAAGACCAACGGCTGTCATAACGATCCAGTTCACGCTGGTGATGGCTCTAAGAACGTCATATCTATCGAGGCCGATTTTAGGAAGCAGAAACGTTGTCACAACAAGGGGGAGCACCAGCCCAATAATCATCAGGATCCAGAGAAACTTCCCAAAATTTATATATCCGAATTTTAAAACTCCAACCTGGAGAAGGCCGGCAAGAATCAGGCTAACACTCCCCATATTGATCACTGCAGTACAGCTTGGATTAAAATATTCAGGTTCCTTTGAAATAAAGGAAAAGGCAATACAGTGAAAAACGACATAGATAAACACAGAGCCAAAGATCACAGCAAATTTTGCTGCCACAATGTCTCTATTTTTTATGGGAAGACTCCTTAAAAAATTATATCCATTGGCCTTAAACTCGATTTGCTCATGCATCCACATGGATGCAAATATTATCCAGAAAATACTGATAGCCTGGAAATACCCAAAAGATAAATCGAGAGGCCGGGGACCTGTTAAACGGTCATGATTGAGCAGCGGGTACATCAGACCCAAAACTAAGATCATATATCCATAGTAGACAAACGTGTATTTCTTCATTAAGCGAAGCATATTTATCTCTCCTTGACCAAAGAGATAAGGATATCGTCCAGTCCAAGGCTTTCGACTTTGATGTCACCGCTGGCCAAACCCTGGGACAAAAATTCTTTAACTTTTTGGAAGTCATCTGTTATTCCCGTGCAGCCGAACATGTGATCTTCAACGCTTTTAAGGGAATCGACCATTTTCTGTTCCAGCGAATCTTTTGTGAAGTGAATTTTTTTCCAGTTGGCCTGCAGAGCATCTTTGGATGCAGTTTTAACGATTTGGCCAGAAATCATATACGTGACAAAATCGGCGATCCGTTCGAGATCATCTGTGATATGGGATGAAATTATAACCGTTTTGTTCTCTTCATCAGCGATTTTTCTGAGAAGGTCAAGAAAATCTCTCCTGACAACGGGATCCAGACCGGAGGTTGGTTCATCCAGAATGATGAGGTCTGCATTATGAGAGAGTGCAATAGCCATGGACAGCTTGACCTTCATTCCCTTGGAAAACTTTCTGATCATTTTTTTTCTTGGAATCTGAAAATCATCCAAAAATCTGTTATATTTCTCCATGTCCCACTGGCGGAAAAAATGGGAGACAAATTTTCCAGTCCAGTTTGCACTCCTGTAATCATAAAAATACTGTTCTTCGCCGACGTAACCTATGCGGTTTTTTACTGCGATCTCATCATGGGCATGATCCTTTCCAAAGACATTCACTTGACCGCTGTCTGCTTCGATTTGATTGAGTATCAGCTTGATAGTAGTAGTTTTTCCGGCACCGTTAGGACCAATGAGTCCGGTAATATAGCCATTGGGGATATTCCAATCGATAGAATCGAGTACAAATTCGTCATATTCTTTTCGTAATTTTTTTATTTCAAGTATGTTTTCCATATTGACCTTCCTTTAAATAACAAAAATCAACACCACAACAAGAATGAGGCAAACCAGGATTAGAGTTTTAATCCGAACAAATCCCTTTTGTTTTTTCATTTTTTCTCTCCAATTTCATTGACTATTTTTATGACATCATCAGCAAGGATGTTGACTTTCTTTCCTGCAGCCAAAATCCCTCTGATTTCTTTTTTGATTTCATTTAACTTATCCAGTCTCAATGTGTCTCTGTCGATATTGGCCACAAAAGAGCCCATCCCGCTTCGCGTGAAAATAAAACCTTCACTTTCTAAATCAGCGTAGGCTCTTTTGATCGTGATTATGCTGATTTTTAACTCCTTTGACATCTCTCTGATAGACGGTAATTTATCCTCCGTCTGGAGCGTTCCTTCTGCAATCGCGTCTTTTATCTGATCCGTCACCTGCTTGTACATCGGTTCCGGATTCAGCGGTGAAACAACGATAAACATTTTTCTTTTTTCCTTAAGTGTGTCTATTGGATATACACAATATACTGTTTAGGCACAGTCGTGTCAAGTTATTTAGAAAAAAAATTTATTTTTTTATAGTCTCCCAGATATGGGATGGATGATCTAAATGATCTTTTTTGTAATTCTATACCAGATCAAAAGAATTGCCATGACACAAAAATACAACATAAAAAGTAAAAGAAAAAGAGGGCGGTTTTCAACAACTTTTGTGTAAATTTCTCCATTTCCGACTTCCGGCAAGGGGACTGGATCCCACGGCAGACCATAAGACTCGATGAGTCCTTTTACATATAAAAGGTGAATAACTGGAATCTGTTGACTGGCCATCTCAAATACAAGCCCCCTACTTTCAACCGGAGGGATTTTGTTGAAACTCACAAGGCCAGGTTTGAGATTCAGTATTTCAGAACTCGCGCCTATATTTGACCAGCCTCCACCGATATTGATAAATCCCTTTATTCCTTTTTGGCCGGCATAATTTTTGTAAATCTGCATCCTTGTCTGGACGTTGGATGGCAGATTTTTTTCCTGGATAAATTGTATCCCACTGTCCTCGATATCTTTGATAAGATGTTCTCTTGCTTCGTTTGTCATCCCTTCCCCGACATCTTTTTCCCCTCCTAGAGAGATCGCTGGAATCTGGAAATCAAAAATCCCGGCAGACCGCAGGCATTCATACATTTTAAGGAAATGAAATTCAGGTCTATTGGCACCCCATTGTGAGGCACCGAGTGAACAGATGATTATGGGATTAACACCCATAGCCCTGGCCGCAGACATAACCGCAACAATTAAGGCTGGAAACGACCCGGAAGCTCCCACAGCCACAGCGTCATCTTCTCTCACTCCAGCTTCAAAAAAAAGCTGAACGACAAGAGCTCCCATATTTGGATTGGTTGTCGTCCGCTTGGCTTCTAAACTTCCTAGAGTGGTTGTGATGGGGGAATTGTCTAATCCTATGAGTCCGGTCCCATTGATGTCAACTTCCAGATTAATGATTTGCTTTTTTTCTGCCTGGCATACGGACAGAGTGGAAATGGCTTCTTTCATTATTTCAGATGCCCTAATCATTTTGACAATCTGTGGATTTTTTTCATCAACAGGAATAATTTTCCTAAAGAAAAAAAAGAGAAGACTCACGAAAAAAAGAGCCATAATGAATCGTTGATGTCTACTCAATAAAATATCCAGCCTACAAACCTTACAAGAAAGTAAGTCAAAATAGAGACCGTCAACAGAGACGCAATTGTGGGTACGATTTTTTGCTTCTCAAGATTATTGGCCAGGAGTGCAGGAATGATCCAACCGATAGCTTTAAGCTCGAGGGAAGAGTCAAACAGGACAGGAAAGACAAGGCTCCACAATTGGACCCATACCACTCCGAGCAGGATAAGTAAAACAAATCGTCTCTTCCCAAAAAGGATGAAAAAACGGGAAAGTTTTCTGTAAGTTATAAGAGTGAGGGCTGCAATAAGCAGCGTGGCTAAAATCCTCAGCGGTGAATCGAGATGGAGGGCAAAATAGGCTGGGACAATAATTCCCCCGGGATAGATATCCATAATTTCGACATAAAGGACAGCAACAAGAATACCGATCAGGAGTGTTTCAAAGATCATAAGGTTCTCCAATAGACTCCCAATATTTCACCAATGAATGGCCTAAGCCGACCATGTTCCCCATTCCCACCACGACGGATTCTTCATCCTTAAAGACGGCATCCATCGTAATCTCCAGGGGGGAACCAGTACTTCTGGAAATAAAATCCTGCCCCTTGGAGTTTGACGTCATTTTTTTTAAGACCACACCGGCCTGTTCTCCCAAAAGAAAGATTCTGTCGAACTCAGATAAGAAGCCATCTTCCAGCGCTTGAAGCCATTGAAGAGTCCTTTCTCCTCTGTCCCTTCTAAAACTGAGAAGAGCTGTCGACTTTTTATCTTTGAGTACATTCTTCTTTTTTATATAATCAAGAACCAAAGCGGTCGATTCAGGCTCATTGGCTGCAAAGGCACTGATGAAACAGTTTGTTCTTTTTGGAGAAGAGTTTTTGGATGTCCAAGCTCTTAAGCGCCCAAAATCGCCTTTGCTCTTCTTTATCCCTGAAAGGGCCACATGTCGATCGATATCCAAAAAATCTGCTACAGCCAGAGTCAATTGAATATCCCTTTGAAACAGAGCATCGATTCCTTTAGATGCCAAATCCAAAGAGCAAAAATCCTGTGGGACTTTCAAGATCTTGGAGTTTTTTCTATTGGCTTTCTCCTCGAAAACAGGAAAAAATTCCTTTTCGGGGATAAAAACCAAACAATTTTTAGGGATGGCGGATGCAAAACTGGCCGCAATATCTTTTGCCGATGAGCCCATCTGTTCTCGATGGTCGAGACGGACATTGGTGACAACTTGGACATGGGGTTTGAACATTTTGGATGCTTCAATCCTCATTGTTTCGGGCTGGATGCCCATCATCTCTATCACGAGAGTCTGAATCCCATGCAAAGAAGCCATTTTAAGGATGTATTTCCCCTCTAATATAGAAGGAAAACCTTGCCTTTGTATCTCTTTTTCAGTTCCGTCTGGGAAGATTATCTTTGGAAGAGATCCAGTCGTTTTTGCCATGACTTTCTGGCCATTTTCTCGGAGAATCCCGGCTAAAAGACGTGTGACAGTAGATTTTCCCCGCGTGCCAGTGATACAGATACGAAGAGGGATTTTTTTGATTCGGGATGTGAGAAACATTTTTTCTCCCAATAGATAGAGAAGAAAAAGAAGTAGGCATCCCCCGGTAAAAAGTAATTCTTTCAAGAGCTTTCCATTATATCCAATCCCCCCCCTAAAATAAATATCGGGGCCTGGCTTCGAAGATTCGAAGATGTGGAAATTGGAATAAATTAGTTTTATACTCTAGATTAATTGGCTAGAGACTATTTATATCTTCGAATCTTCGAAGCCAGGCCCCAAAAGGAGGAAGGATGAGAGAGCGGTGTGAATGGG
>CAZWHQ010000034.1:20359-48677 GCA_964633715.1 uncultured Eubacteriales bacterium | reverse complement strand
ATACAAATATCTTTGTTCTCCTATTTTTTTTCTATTATAATCGACATTTTTTCCCTCAAGGAGGCGAGCCAATTTCGCCACATCTGGGAGGCTGTATTCACCGTAGCTGTCAATTTTGATTAGAAAAAATTAGACGTGTTCGATATCCGTAAACATCGAGATTTCAGAATTGGTCGTCATCAGATCCTTTGTGTTGAGCTCGTGAACATCTTTGTGGCCGGTGAGGCGCGCAAAAGTTTTCATCTCTTCGGTGGACACGCGCAAAAAGTTTTCGAGTTTTTTAGCCGAATGCCCAAGAGTGAGCCTCGACCGCAGTTCGGTTTTCTGAGTTGTAACACCTACAGGACAAGCCCCGGTATGGCATATCCGGTACTGCTGACAGGCCACCGCTATGAGTGCGGCCGTACCGATGGCCACGGCATCGGCACCCATGGCCAGCGCTTTGACATAATCTGAGGACAAACGCAGCCCGCCCGTAATGACCAGAGAGACATCCTTGGCTCCCACCTTATCCAGATATTTCCTGGCACGGTGAAGGGCAAACAGAGTGGGGACAGAAGTGGAAGCTTTGACAATTTTGGGTGAAGCTGCGGTAGCGCCCGGCCTGCCGTCCACGGTTATAAAATCCGGATTGGCATAGAGCGCCACTTCCAGATCATCCTCGATGTGTCCTGCGGCAATTTTAATCCCTATAGGTTTGCCTCCCGATTTCTCCCTCAGCATAGACACCGTGTCTTTTAAATCGTCTCTGTTTTTGATATCGGGAAAGTGTGAAGGGCTGATAATATCTGTCCCCTCGGGGAATCCCCGAATTTTGGCAATCTCGTGTGTCACTTTTTTACCGGGAAGATGGCCTCCCATCCCGGGTTTGGCCGACTGGCCGATTTTCATCTCGATGGCATCGACGCGTTTTAAATTCTCATCTGTGGCGCTGTATTTATTGGGAACATACTCAAATATGTATTTGTACGCATTCTGAAGGGACTCCTCGACCAATCCTCCTTCTCCCGAGCACATAGCGGTTTTAACGGCCGCACTCCCCTGCGCAAGAGCGATTTTAATCTCGCGGGATAAGGCACCAAAAGACATGTGTGTGATGTAAATGGGAGTTTCTAAAACAAGGGGGACCTTGGCTTTGGGGCCAATAATTGTCTGGGTATTGACAGGATCAATATCATTTAGCGGTGTCGAGGCAAGCTGAGCCCCTTTGATCAAGATCTCATCCCAGGACAAGACTTTTTTTCTTGTCCGCATAGGCTCGATGATTGATTTCCCGGTGACGGAGATACGGTGGATATCCTCCATGACCTCTTCAAAATCGTCCTGTGTTCTTTTCAAATTCCCGAGGTAATCCTCCAGGGTTTCTTCTCCTGTTTTTTCGAGAGGCACGGAGACTTCATCGTCTTCAAAACCGATGTACCAGTGTGTTCCGTCACAAAAGGGCTTGTTTTTGGATCCACCGCATCGGCAGAGACAAAAATGCTCTTTTGACTCCGGGATCGAACCGCCATAATCTCCGAATTCGATTCCGCCTACCGGACGGTACGGGCCATCTTTGCTGACATTTACAGAAGGATCTCTGTCCAGGCTGTCATGTTTGACTCCATCTACCGTATAACTGAGAGCACCTGAGGGGCACATCCTGATCACCCGGATAACTTCTTCAACTGGCGCACCATCTGGATCGATCCAGGGCTCTATACCCATGCGGAACACAGAGGGGAGATTGTCGGTACAGAATCCCGCATGTGAACACACACCGCGGTTGTCATGGATAGTGACACCCTTTCCCACATAAATATCCGTTCTATCGGGCTGGCGGCCCTCGATCTTGTCGGATTTGAAATCGATCTTTGTATGGGTTCCATCACAGTGGGGCTTACTGCCGCTCTTCCCGCACCGGCACAAAACCATAGTCTTGGCTGTTTTGGCAGACTCACCCCTGGACGTTTTGAGCGATGTTATTTCACTAACGATATAGGGGCCATTTTCTGTAGCTTCTATTTTTGGTATGTCAGACTTGGACATTATTCTCCCTCCATCCTTAACAACTGATTGAAGATACCACACATGAAAACAATCGGTCAAACTTGCGGGAATCTCGTTATTTGACTATTATCAAAAGAAGGCATCTCAATCATGTGAATAGTTTTCAGAGAGGAGATCTCATGACTAAAACCGAAGGCCATAATCCAAAAGTTCATCTCAATCCAAATGTTCAGAGGATCAAACCGTCGGCGACTGTAGCGATTAATGACCTGTCCAATGAGCTCAAACGGAAAGGCCGGGACATTTTTAAATTCGGATTGGGGCAGTCCCCTTTCCCTGTGCCCGGACAGGTGGTGGAAGCCCTCCGGCAAAATGCTTTTCAGAAGGATTACCTTCCCGTTAAAGGATTGAGAAAGCTTCAGGAAGCTGTGGCCGAACATCACAGGCGGGATTTTGGGATCGAAGCCGATCCAGACGATGTCCTTATCGGCCCAGGATCCAAAGAGCTGATGTTTGTTCTTCAGCTGGCTTATTTCGGGGATTTAGTCATCCCCGCTCCAAGCTGGGTGTCATATGCTCCCCAGGCAAGAATTATCGGCCGGAATATCCTATTCCTGGCGACAGAGTTTGAAGAAGACTGGCATCTCACCCCGGAGAAACTCGAAGAACTCTGCTATTTCGACAAAGACCAAGCACGGCTGCTCATCCTCAACTATCCTCTCAATCCCACGGGAACGACCATGAATGAGGACAGGCTCAAAGAATTAGCCGAAGTGGCGGAGAGAAACAGAGTCATTCTGCTTTCCGATGAGATCTACGGCAAGATTCACCATGACGGAGCCCATAAATCCATCCTTCCCTTTTACCCTGAAGGCACCATCTTCAGCGGAGGTTTGAGCAAGTGGTGCGGCGCCGGAGGGTGGCGGCTCGGTGTGTTTGTCTTTCCTCCATCCCTGAGATGGCTGCAAAACGCCATGGCTGCCGTGGGAACAGAAACGTTTACATCCACCAGTGCCCCTATCCAGTACGCGGCTGTCCGTGCCTTCCAGGAAGGACCGGAGATCGAAGATTATCTGAAAAAATCCCGGCGGATTCTCAAAGCTCTTGGCAGTCTTATTACCGGCAAATTGGACAAATGCGGAGTAAAGGTCCGTGCCCCACATGGCGGATTTTATCTCTTTCCCGACTTTTCTCCCTTCCAAAAAAAATTATCCTCAAAAAATATCCATGGCAGTCGTAAACTGTGCCAAAAGCTTCTCGAGGACACCGGTGTGGCCATTCTTCCAGGCGGTGATTTCGGCCGGGGAGACAATGAGCTGCTGGCACGGCTCGCCTATGTCGATTTTGACGGAAAAACGGTCTTGGAAGCGCTTGGAAACCTTCCAGAAAACTCGTCGCTCGATGAGGACTTCCTTAATAAATACTGCGGGAAAGTGATAGAGGGCATCGACCGCATCTGCAGCTGGTTAACCGACTGACAAAAAGACCTGCATCTCAAAAAGTGGGGACTGTCAAAAAGTGGGGACTGTCCCCACTTTTTTGTCCCCACTTTTTGAATGGCTCACCGGCTGACAACCACCCCTCATTTGTTCATTTTCGGACACTCTCTGTATCTTTAGCGAACACACATTTATGGCCAACAACAGCGAGCTCATATAATTCAGGGAGGATTAGAAATTGGCACAGGAATTGCACTGTCATTTCTTTCAGGAGGAGGTATGTTTAAAAACTACGTAAAGACGGCTTTAAGAAATATCTTTAGGACAAAAGCCTTTTCTCTCATCAATATCATTGGCCTGGCCATCGGGATGGCGGGAACACTGATGATTTTAATGTACATCACGTCGGAATTGAGCTTTGAAAACTTCCATAAAAACAGAAAAAACATATACCGCGTGGGTGTCGAATTCGGAGAGGAGGGAAGCAAAATGCGGTTCGCTGGGGCCATGCCGGCTCTGGGACCGGCGCTGGTAGAAAACTTCCCGGAAGTGGACAACACCGTCCGCTTTGTGCAGGATGAACACACAAAATTTGAGTACAACAGCAGGGTCTTCCTCGAACAAAATGTCTTTTTTGCCGATTCCACGGTATTTGACGTTTTTTCCTTTAAAATGCTGGAAGGAAATCCTGAGACAGCGCTAAATGAGCCATATTCCCTGGTCATGACTGAAGAATTCGCCAAAAAACTCTTTGGAGATGAATCCCCGCTCGGGAAAACCCTCCAGTATAACTCCGATTTTCCCGTACAAGTGACTGGAATTTTAAAAAACATCCCTTCCAACACCCATCTCAAGTGCGATTATTTGATGTCTTTTTCAAGCCTTGAACCATTAGGCCGGATTCCTGAGACGCCTTGGAATGTTTTTGGAGATACCTACACGTATCTTCAAATCAAAGACACCACAAATGTCAAAAGTTTTACGCCTAAAATCCACGGGCTGCTCGAGAAAAACACAAGCGAAAATTTTGCGAACATGATCACATTTGACCTGTTAAAACTGACAGACATTCACATGAAGTCCAAGGCCATCGTCGAACTGGGACCGCGCGGCAATATGACTTACGTGTACGTGTTTTCCTCTGTTGCGGTTCTGATTCTTTTGATTGCCTGCTTCAATTTCATGAACCTGTCCACAGCACGGTCTCTGAAAAGAAAAAAAGAAGTCGGAATGCGCAAAGTTTTGGGTGCAGGACGGCCGCAGCTCATCAGACAGTTCTTGGGAGAATCCATGATTCTAACTCTTCTGGCTGTGGGCCTGGCTCTTATCCTGTTTGAAGTGCTCTACCCAACCCTCAGCACATTTCTTGAAAACAGCCTGACAACCGGGCAGCAGAATTTTCTGTATCTCTTTTTGCTGGTCCCCCTGGTGGTTTTTATCGTGGGCTTTATTGCGGGAAGCTATCCGGCTTTTTATCTTTCGAAATACAGGCCCATCCATGCCCTCACCGATCGGTTCTCGCCGGTCCTTCGGCGTTCAGGATTCAGAAGAATTCTGGTCGTCACACAATTCGCAATGGCCATTTTTCTTCTTATTGGAACAACCGTAATCTTCAGGCAGCTGAACTTCATGAAAAACGGGGATCTCGGCTTCGAAAAAGACAATGTTGTTCTTGTCGGTTTCAGGCCTCGGGCTCCAGAATTCAGTGGAAAATACTCCGTTCTCATCAATCAGTTCAAACAAATTCCTCAAGTCCTCGGCGCAGCTGGAGCCTACACCGTCCCGGGGCGCTTCAGCAAAGAAACCAAATACATCGAAAACAGGTCAGGTTCTGAATCTGAAAGCCTGTCTATCCAAGCGATCTCAGTGGATTTTGATTATGTTCCGGTTATGGGCATGGAGATTGTGGAGGGCAGAAATTTCTCGAGAGAATTTCTCACCGACTTGGATTCGGGAATGCTGCTCAATCAGCAAGCTGTCAAAACAATGAATTTGAAGAATCCTGTAGGGACAAAATTTCTTGTGCCCGGACAGGGGGGGCCCAAAGAAAAAACGGTGGTCGGTGTGGTGAAAGATTTTCATGTCTACTCCCTCAAGCAGAAAATAGAACCCCTCATGCTCTATATCAATCCCAGTTATTTCTACAATATCACGGTCAAAATCCAGCCGGAAGACTCTTTGAACACCCTGGCGGCAATGGAGAGCATGTGGAACGAAGTCTTTCCAGAAACTCTTTTTGACTATGAATTTCTCGAAAACAGCTATGAGCGGCTGTACATTTCCGAGGAAAAAGTCGGACAGCTCCTCACCCTTTTTTCCGGGCTTGGAATTTTTGTTGCTTGCCTCGGTCTTTTTGGCCTCACCTCATTCATGACAGAGCGGAGGCACAAGGAAATCGGAATCCGAAAGGTACTTGGAGCGGATACATCGAGGATCGTTTTTCTCCTGTCTCAGGACTTTACCAAAAATGTGCTTTTTGCCAATCTGATTGCCTGGCCTTTAGCCTATTATGCCGCTTCTTTATGGCTCAGGAGCTATGCCTACAGAATACCTATCAGTCCTTTGATTTTCCTGGCCGCCGGAGTTTTAGTTCTGGCCATTGCTCTGTTGACAGTCAGTTTTCAGGCGGTGAAAGCCGCTTTAGCCAATCCTGTGGATACCCTGAAGTACGAATAGGAGAATACCCCTTCCTTTAATATCAACAGGAAGTATCTCTATTCCTGTGATTCTAAAAGCGAGTTCTCCCTGTGCGGGTTTCTCTACATGTTTTCCCAGTTTCCAGAACTCTAGATAATCACAGGATTAGGGATACTTACCTATCAACAACATCCCTTGTATGACTCACAAGTTTAGAGTATTATCAAAAAAAGATAATTTTGAGAGGAGAATAAAATCAGCCTCAACACCTTTAAAACATCAGAAATGACACCTATGGAGAGGATGCTCGCCTCTCTCAATGGAGACAAACCGGACCGGGTTCCGGTGCACATCTACCCCAGATGGGCTCCCCTAGAATACCTCGGTATCACTTTCAAAGAAGCGTGGGACGATCCAGATCTTTGGGTCAAGGCACAGATCCTCGCACAGGAACGATTCCAATGGGACTGCGTCATCGATTACGACATGATGGGTCCGGTTGAAGAATTCATCGGGACTCAGCTGAAGTATCCACAGAATGCCGTCCCTATGATTAACGAACCGGCGATCAAATCAAAAGAAGACATGAAGAAATGCAACTGGACGTTAAATCCCAGAAAAGACGGCCATATGCCCAAGGTGCTCTACGTCATCAAGCGCTTGAAGGAAGAACTGATCAAAAGAGGCGGCGGAAAGCAGCTCGTGCCTATCATGACTTGGGGCAGCTGTCCTTCCAGAACCGTGGCCTGCCTGACAGGTTTTTCCCGTTGGTTCGAAATACTTATCGAAGACCCGGAATGGGCTATGGAATTGATGGAACTGGCCCTGCCGACATGGTTAGAAATGGTCAAAGCAGAGATCGAAGCCGGCGCCGACCTTGTCTGGGTCAATGACCCTGTTTCTTCCGCAGACTGCATCTCCCGCATGCACTACGAAAAGCTGACCCAGCCAATGGAAAAACGCTTCATTGAAGCCATACGCAAAGAAACTGATGTAAAGATCACTATGCACCCATGCGGTAATTGGATGGACAGGCTGGATCTTGTCGCCCAGAATCAGGCCGACTGTTACTTTCTCGGGCCTATGGATATCCGCTACTGTGTCGAAAAAATCACCGAGCAGAACCGGGCAGGGAATGCACGGTGTAAAGCCATCAACGGAAATATTGGAGCAGCAACTCCCAGCACCTCGGATGGAAGAAGGCCTCTTCCCTATGCCACCACCCTGAACCAGAGCCAGCCCGAAGAGATCGAAGCGGAATGCAAAGAGGTCATTCAAGCTGTCGAAGGAGGGGGGCTCCGCACAATTCTGGGTCCCAATTGCTGGCCGCCTGCAAAAACACCGCCGATCAATTACGATACCGTTGTCTATGCTGCAAGAAAGTACGGGAGGCACAGCACCGTGGAGGACATGACATGAGCATCCTGGATGAAATCAAAGACAGTATCATCGCCATGCAGAGCGAAAGAGCAAAAGAACTCACACAAAAAGCTCTCGATGAAGGATTAGATGCAGACGTTATTCTGCACAAAAGCCTGATCCCTGCAATGAATAAAGTGGGCCAGGAATATGAGGAGGGGATCAAATTCATTCCGGAAATCCTGATTGCGTCAAAAGCCATGAAGGGCGCACTCGATTTGCTCAAGCCCATTTTGGCCTCCTCTGGCAGCAAATCAGAGGGGAAAGTCGTGCTTGGAACGGTCGAGGGAGATGTTCATGATATCGGAATCAATCTCGTTGGCATGATGCTCGAGGGAGCCGGTTTTGAAGTTCTGCAGCTTGGCGCAGATACATCGGCTGAAGATTTCATCCAAGCAATCAGGGACACCCAGGCCGATATTTTGGGCATGTCTGCTCTTTTGACAACCACAATGGTAAAAATGAAAACTGTCATCGAATCTCTGAAAGAAGAAGGTGTAAGAGACAAAGTGAAGGTGATGGTAGGAGGAGCCACCCTGAATCAAAAATCCGCAGATGACTTTGGTGCAGATGGTTATGCCAGCGACGCGGCTCAAGCCTCGGTTTTAGCCAAAAAACTGTTAAACTCAGAATAATCCATTTAAAATGACGCTGTCCCAGCGGTTTCTCAAACAAAAACCCATGTTGAGGGTTTTCTATGCCCTGATGCCTTTGGTTCTGGTTTCTATCTATTTTTTCGGCTGGAGAGCGCTGGTGCTAACAGGTGTGGTTCTGATCTTTGGAATCGGCACCGAAGCCCTTTTTACTATCAAAAAGGGAAAACCCGTGACCTCGGCTGTTTTGGTGACCTGCCTGATATTTTCCCTGTCTCTTCCCCCGACTGTCCCCATCTGGATGGCTGTTATCGGGATAATAATGGGCGTGGCGTTGGGAAAGATGATGTTTGGAGGATTCGGTTCAAATGTTTTTAATCCGGCCATGGTTGGGCGCTGTTTTATCTACATCACATTTCCACTCCAGATGACAAACCAGTGGATTACGCCCTTCCGGGAAGGGTTTGGAGGCCTCAAGGCCTGGTCGGGTTCTCTGGACACCCTGACCTCAGCCACACCGCTTGACTTTCTGCGCGAGGGGACGGCACTTCCCTGGCAGGATTTGTTTTTTGGCCGTACGGCCGGATCTCTTGGAGAGACATCGGCGCTCTTGATCGCCATGGGAGGCTTGTTCATTATTTATAAAAAAGCGGCATCATGGAGACTGGCCCTCTCGTGCCTTTTGGGGGGAATTCTCTGCACCTTTTTACTCAGGGCAGCAGGATTGGAGCAGATCCCCACAATTTTTTCGATGCTAACGGCCGGATCCTTTCTTTTTGGGGCGTTGTTTGTGGTGACAGAACCCGTATCAGGAGCAAAAACCAAATTGGGGCAGTGGATTTATGGAGGGACAATCGGATCTCTTATTGTGATTCTACGCGGATTTTCCAATTTTTCAGAAGGTGTCATGTTCTCCGTGCTCATTATGAATGCAATCGCTCCTCTTCTGGACCAGACAATCCGCCAGATTCAGGAAAAACGGAAGGTCAAAACATGAAAAAGCAGGCCCTTTCGATTGTGTTCATGTTTTTGATCACTCTGTTTTTTGCCTCTCTGGTCAGTGCCTTAAAACTCCTCAACGACGGTAAAATCGAGACCAACCGGATTGTCAAACTGCAGCGCATCATTCTTAAAGTCCTGGATATTCCCGTCCAAGAAACAATCTCCCAAGACAATCTTTCAGACTTGTTCACGACGCAGGTAAAAGATATCCAAATCGATCAGAAAACCTTATATATCGGATATGAAAAAGACGGCCGGACCATCCGAGGTTATGTTGTCCCTGTTGGGGGGCCGGGATTTTGGGGGCCTATAGAAGGTTTGGTAGGGGTCACCCCGGATGCCGCAAAAGTCATCGGGCTGGCTTTCACCAAACACAATGAAACGCCTGGACTCGGAGGCAGAATTACGGAGGACTGGTTTTCCAGCCAGTTCAAAAGCCTGCCTCTCTATCCTATTGAAGGAGGCCAAAATATATTTTATCTCACACCGGAAGGGACGCAAAAAAAGCCTAATGAGCTCGATGCCATCACAGGCGCGACCAACACCAGTTCTGCTGTAGAGGTCTTCCTGAACCAGGAACTGGACTATTTTCTCAGAGAGCTCTGGGGATCGATCAAAGAGAAGGAATAATGCCGAATCTGCCAGCAAAAAAAGAGATCTTTTTAACGGGATTATGGAAGGACAATCCTGTTCTCCGTCAGATTCTCGGCATATGCTCCACTCTGGCCGTGACCAATCTTATGGTCAACACTCTGGTTATGAAT
The DNA here is from genome assembly GCA_964633715.1 of uncultured Eubacteriales bacterium. Taxonomy (GTDB): domain Bacteria; phylum Acidobacteriota; class Aminicenantia; order Aminicenantales; family Aminicenantaceae; genus JAUWVG01. The sequence continues at coordinate 38,834 of CAZWHQ010000034.1, read as the reverse complement.
GCGGGATTGATCTTTACGGTCTGCATGTCTTCCCTGACTGTATCTCTTTTAAGGAACTACACCCCTGTGCGCATCCGGATGATGGTGCAGACTTTGATCATTGCCTCCTATGTCATTATCGTGGATATTTTGATCAAGGCGTATATGCCGGATATCAGTGAAGCTCTCGGCCCCTATGTGGCGTTGATCATCACCAACTGTATTATTATGGGCCGCGCGGAATCCTTTGCCAGGCACAATCCCCCAGTGGCCTCATTGATAGATGGGCTGGGAATGAGCCTGGGGTACGCCCTTGTGCTGATCACCATCGCTTTTATCCGCGAACCTCTCGGATTCGGGACACTTCTGGGGATAAGGATAATGCCGGATGGATTTGTCCAATGGACAATAATGATTATGGCCCCCGGCGCCTTTTTCACGCTGGGCTTTCTGGCCTGGATTTATAAATATTTTCAGCCGCGCCTGGAAGACAAGGGAAACAAAGAGGACTAGTCCAATGGAACAGATTCATCCGCTGACCCTGCTTTTTGCAGCCATTGTCACCAACAATATCCTGCTGACCAACTTTCTGGGTTTGTGCTCTTTTTTATCCATGTCCAAAGGGAAAAAATCCGCGCTGGGTATGGGGGCAGCGGTCGTCTTTGTCATGGCCTCGACGACCGCTCTTAACAATCTGGTCCACTATAAAATACTGATCCCGCTGGGGCTCGAGCACTTCCGTTATATCGTGTTTATCGTTGTGATCGCCGCCTTCGTCCAGCTGGTCGAAATGACGATGGAGCGGTTTTTCCCGCCGCTCTATTATGCCTTGGGTGTGTTTCTGCCGTTGATCACTGTCAACTGCGCCATCTTCGGGGCCTCTCTGTTTATGGTTATCAGGGAATACAATTTTGTGCAGTCCCTCGCTTACGGCGCTGGGAGCGGCATCGGCTGGATGCTGGCTATTTTAGCCATAAGTGCCATCCGGGAAAAGATCCAAAAAACCGCCAAACTGCCGAGGGGGCTGGAGGGGCCGGCCATCACTTTAATCATTACCGGCCTTTTATCGTTGGCCTTTCTGGCCTTCAGCGGGATGATCCGTGTGCAGTGAAATGAGGAAAAATTTGTGCCGCAGCTAATCACCGGAATACTCGTCATCGCTGGAATCGGGGCTTTTTTTGCACTGCTTTTAGAACTGGCCGACACCTTTATTGCCGACTACGGCCTTTGCAGGTTGAATATCAACGATAAAAAAAACCTGGAAATCGAGGGCGGAAATCCTCTGCTGTCCAGCCTATCGGCCCAGGGAATATTTATTCCATCTGCCTGCGGAGGGAAAGGGACGTGTGCTTACTGCAAAGTCAAAGTTATTGAAGGCGGCGGGCCGGTCCTTCCCACAGAAACACCCTATCTCTCGGCTGAAGAGCTCAAAAACAATGTCCGGCTGTCCTGTCAGGTTAAAGTGAGAAACGACCTGGCCATAGAAATTCCTGAAGAGCTTTTTCTCATTCAGGAATTCAAGATCCAGGTCAACAACGTAAAAGACCTCACCTCTCAGGTAAAGTGCCTCAGCCTCGAGATTCTCTCTCCTGAAGAGGGCATTTCTTTTCAACCCGGCCAGTACATTCAGCTTGAGGTCCCCAAATACAAACGCTCAAATGTTCCCCAGTATCGCGCTTTTTCTATTGCGTCGAATCCGCAAGATCACACCAAAATCGAGCTTTTTGTCGGACGAGTGACCAAAGGCATCGTCTCCACTTATATTCATGACTATCTCCAGGCAGGACAAGAGGTTGTCATACGGGGTCCTTTTGGGGATTTCTATTTCCATGACTCGGATCGGGACATCCTTTTGATTGCCACGGGGACAGGCTTGGCCCCCATTCTATCGATCCTCCGGCATATCCGCTATGAAAACATTTCCAGAAAAACCACACTCTTTTTTGGCACACGAAAACAGGAAGACCTCTACTGTATAGATGAGCTGAGAGATATGGAAAAGCAGCTGAAGGCATTCACTTTTGTGCCCACTCTTTCAAGAGAACCGGAAGATTCATCCTGGGAGGGAAAAAGAGGAAGGGTCACCGATCTTATAAATAGAAATATCGCAGAGAAATCTGACATCGATGTTTATATCTGCGGTAACGCAGACATGGTGGAATCCAGTTTGGACTTGCTAAAAGAGAAGGGCGTGCCGGAAGGTCAAATATACTTCGACAAATTCACCTAAACCTTGTCCATAAAAACTGCCGCCAACTTCGTCTATTTTTGATAATTTCGACTTGATGGGATGATTTATACAAAATCGGTGACATCACTCTATCTGTTGTCTTTATAGAATCAAATGTCGGCATTTTTTACCCCAAGAGGGCGAACCGACCTTACTTCATCTGCTTCGTTACGGCCAAATCGCGGTGGAATTCCACAGCTTCATTGGCCGATGCCTCGCATCTAAAGCAACCTCGGTCCGTGAACAAATATGTTCATAAAAACTATCGACACCTTCTATCTCAACATTTTCGCTGCTATGAGTCGTCGCCGTGGAGGATCCTGAGTTTGGCGTCGATCAGATCGGCGTGCCTCAACCTGAGCAGGCTGGCGAGAACGTGCACATAGTGGTCTTCATACTTATCCAGTTTTTCGTCGGCGTAGATAATCTTCCAGGCCGCCTCCAAAATCCTGAGCTTTTCCTCTCTGCTGAAATTCTGATTGATCACGTTGGTGAACTCCCAGAGATCCACACTCTCTTCTCTCTGTTCTTCAGCCACTTTCATCAAGTCTTCGACAGCTTCTTCCGGTATGGAAAATTCATTTTTGAGAATGGCTTTGGTTGTTTCTTCCTCAATACTGCTGAACTCAAAATCGAACTTGGCCACTTCAAGCAGAATGACACACGTGGCAATCTGTACTCTGTTAAACGGCCCCTCTTTTTGCTCAGCTGAACTCGATGTGAAGTTTTCCATTAACCGTTCTTTCCATTTTTGTTTGATCATAAGATGTCCTCAAAATTAAATGGTAATGGGGAAGGAATATTCAGTCAACCCCTCACAAATTGTAGAATTCTTATGTAAGGGTCGAGGCAAGATGGCCAACTCCCTTTTTCCAAGGCAGTCGGCGGGAGAAATTCCGCCCTATTTTTCGAGGATTTCTAAATTGATCCGCTTTCCAAGAGTCATTCCCGCAGCACCAAGAATAACTCTGATTGCATTGGCTGTCCTCCCCTGCCGTCCGATAACTTTGCCTAAATCTGAAGGGTCCACTCTCAATTCGATCATTGTGGACTGCTCTCCCTCAATTTCATTGACATTCACACCATCCGGTTTGTCCACTAAAGCCTTAGCAATTTTCTCAATTAACTCTTTCATTTTCTCCCTCTTATTAAAATCAACTTCACACTTGGTTCTATTATAATCCAAAAGTTTGTCAGAAACTAGAAAAAAAACACCCATAAATCCATTATTAGGAATGGGGCCTGGCTTCGAAAACTTCGAAAACTTTTTCAACCAAAATTTCAATTGAAAAAGTTTTCGAAGTTTTCGAAGCCAGGCCCCATTCCTTTAGATGGAAAAAGGCCGGCAATTGTGCTATAAGTGGGATTCATTTTTAGCTCATGAAATCCACAAAAATTCTTGTCAAAGGCACTGTTCAGGGAGTAGGATTCCGGCCCTTTGTGTACGGACTTGCCAAGGACATGGGATTCAATGGCTTTGTAAAAAATACGCCTAAAGGAGTGGAAATCGTTATCGAAGGCCAATCCGATTCAGCTGTTTTTGTCAAGAGGCTGAAAGAAGAATCCCCTCCCTATTCAAAGATCTTTAAAGTGGATGTTCAAACCGGAAAATTTAAAGGATTTTCCGACTTTTCCATAAAAACAACATCCGAAGGAGACGCTTCGGTCTCCGCTCCCCCGGATTTATTTACTTGCCAGGACTGTCTTGAGGAGATGTTCGATCCTGCAGACAGACGATATGGCTACCCTTTCATAAACTGCACAAACTGCGGCCCACGCTACACCATCATACAATCACTTCCCTATGACAGAGCCAAAACCACGATGAATGTCTTCGAGATGTGCAGGGAGTGCAGTGAAGAATACAATGATCCCACAAACAGGCGTTTCCATGCTGAACCTGTGGCCTGCCTAAAGTGCGGGCCGGATATATGTTTGGTTGAAAAGGGAAAGCGAATTCAGGGAGGTATCGATAAAGCTGTAGAAAGGATAAAAGAAGGGAAAGTGCTGGGGCTTAAAGGTCTCGGTGGTTTCCATCTTATCTGTGATGCCTACAATAGGGACGCCGTACAAAGACTGAGGCAGCTTAAAAAAAGAAAACGGAAACCCTTTGCCCTAATGGCTCGAGACCTGGCCATTGTGGAAGAGATCGCCCTCCTCAGCAGCGAAGAACGTGATGTTCTTCTCTCTGTCACACGGCCCATCGTGCTTCTCCAAAAGAAAAAGGATATATATGGGATTTCCCCGGAAATCGACACCTACGGCGTGATGCTCCCCTATACACCGCTGCACGCGCTGATTATGGATAAACTGCCGCTACTTGTCGCTACAAGCGCAAATTTAAGTGAAAGCCCCATTTTTAAGGATGAAGACGAGTGGCTGGCAGAACTGTCTGACTGTCTATTAACCCATAATAGAGATATCGCTGTCCGATGCGATGACTCCGTGCTCAAGCTGGTGAATAAAAAGAAAGTCTTTCTCAGGAGGGCAAGAGGATTTGTTCCTGAGCCGCTTGAAATAAAATCCCCAAATTCTTTTAAAATTCTAGCTCTTGGAGGGGAACTTAAAAATACGCTCTCTCTTCTTAACGGAAACACCCTTTTTACAAGCCAGTATCTCGGCGATATGAAGGATTTGAGAAATCAACGGTATCTCCAAGAAGTCATCCATCACTTCAGCCGGCTCTATTCCTTTGAACCTGATATTTTAGCGTGTGACCTTCATCCTCAGTTCACCACCACCCGAATGGCTGAGAAGTGGGGCAAACCTGTCATTAAGGTCCAGCATCATATGGCGCACATCTATTCCGTGCTTTGTGAACACGGCCTCAGCCCTGAAGAGCCCTTTCTCGGAATCGCTTTTGACGGCGTGGGCTACGGGAAAGATTCTGCTGTTTGGGGCGGTGAGTTTTTTCTCAACAACAAAGGAGAACTCAAAAGAACTTTTCATTTAAGATATGTCCCCCAACCAGGAGGAGACCTCGCGGTAAAAGAACCCTGGAGAATGGCCTTGAGCTATCTGCTGGATGCCTGCGGAGATGTTCCCAGAACAGGAATTCTAAAAGACGTGGATGAGAAAAAAATAAAGGGTGTCACCAATGCCATAAAAAAGAACATCAACTCTCCACCCACTTCCTCAGTCGGGAGGCTGTTTGATGCTGTATCCGCAATTTTAGGAACGGCTCCGTTGAGGATCGATTATGAGGCCGAGGCGGCCATGAGACTGGAAACTGTTGCATCGAAAGGGACAAAAGATTACTATCAGTTTGATAGAGATGGACAGGACATCGATATGCGAAACACGATAAAGGGACTTGTTGAAGACAAGGCCTCTGTTTCTATTAAATCAGCAAAATTCCACAATACCATTGTAAAGATTATCGAAGACATTGCACAAACATGCAGGGAAACTAAAGACATAAAAAAGGTCATTCTTGGAGGAGGAGTGTTTCTCAACTCCTATCTCTTGAGTCACATTCTCGACAGACTGGCCGCCATGGGGGTAAAAGTTTACATTCCCAAAAGGTTTTCTTTCGGGGATGAAGGGATTTCCGCCGGTCAAGCATTTTATGCAGCACACCAACTTTTACGAGGTGAAAAATGTGTTTAGCTATACCACTCAAACTAATCGAAATCAATGACGACATGGGAACCATCGAAAGTGGAGGAATAAAGAGAAAGGTGAATCTGAGCCTTGTGCAGAATCCCAAAATAGGAGATTTTATTGTTATGCATGCGGGATTTGCCATCACTATAATGGACCAGGAAGAAGGGGAAAAGACGCTTGAGATGATCAAGGACTGGCCGGAGCTGAAGGAACAAGGATAATGGATCCCAGCCTTCTCCGGGAGGAAAAATCTGTCCGCACTCTTCTCAAAGAGGTGGAAAGGTCTCTCTCCAGAATCGGAAGAAAAATCAAACTCATGGAGGTGTGCGGGACACACACCATGACATCCTACCGGAGTGGACTGGGAAATTTTCTTCGTAAAATCGGCCTGCGCATGATCTCGGGGCCAGGCTGCCCGGTATGCATTACACCCAACGGAATAATCAGTGCGGCCGTAGCCTTTGTCAAGGAACGTCCCGATGTTATCGTCACCACTTTTGGAGATATGCTCAAAGTCCCCACAAACAGAGGCAGTCTCTTGAAGGTTGTCCCCGATAAGGGCTCTTCCGTCAAGACGATCTACTCTCCTGAAGAAGTGATCGATTTGGCCGTGAAAAATCCAGGCAAGCAGGTTCTTTTTCTGGCCGTAGGATTTGAGACAACGATCCCGTCTATCGGCTGGGTCGTAGAAGAGGCCCTGAATAAAGGATACGAAAATGTCTCCCTCCTCACCTGCCTTCGGGTTGTGCCTCCTCCATTAAGGGCGATCCTTTCCTCAGGCGATGTGGCTGTCGATGGATTTATCTATCCGGGACATGTCAGTGTCATCCTGGGCACTCAACCTTACGAATTTATCGCCCGAGAATTCAGAATACCCGGTGCTATTACGGGATTCGAGCCTGTGGATCTTTTGCTCGGCATCCTCTCTGTCCTTAAACAGATCGAAAACGGACAGCCAAAAGTCGACATCGCCTACCCGAGAGTGGTAAGGCGTGAAGGAAATCCTGTGGCCAGACAGTTGATGGAACGGGTTTTCGAGCCCGAAGATGGAGAGTGGAGAGGTTTTGGCATCATTCCCGCAAGCGGACTAAAAGTCAGGGAAAAAGGGATGGATGCCGTGGAAAAATTTTCTTTGGACACATCCTCGTCCTGGGAAAATAAGAACTGCAGGTGCGGGGATGTTGTCAAAGGAGCTATCGAACCTCCTGAATGCCCCCTCTTCCGCAGGGTTTGTTCACCTGAAAAACCGATGGGACCCTGTATGGTTTCGGTGGAAGGCTCCTGCCTGATCCACTATAAATATGGAGATGTGGAATGGATCGCATAAGCCTCAGCCTTGGATCGGGCGGTTTACTCATGAAGGATTTTCTCAAAGATTTGATTTTAAAACACCTCGGCAATCCCACCCTCGGAAAATTCGGAGACAGTGCCCATCTCGAACTGGCTGGAAAAATTGGTTTCACCACGGACAGCTTTGTCATCCATCCGCTCTTTTTCCCCGGAGGGAATATCGGAAAACTGGCTGTGGCAGGAACCGTCAATGATCTAGTCGTTTCAGGGACTAAACCCTCTTTTCTCTCTCTGGCCCTGATCTTAGAAGAGGGATTTTTGGTCAAAGACCTGGAAACAATTCTCTCGTCCATAAAGTCTCTTGCCGATGAAGTTGGTGTCCAGGTGGTCACGGGTGATACAAAGGTTGTCAGGAAAGGGGAAGCCGACGGCATATATATCAATACAGCAGGGATTGGTGAGGTCGTAGGCAAACCCGGAGATATCAAAGAAGGCGACCTGATTGCTGTTTCAGGCACTATCGGAGAACACTCCGTCTCGGTGATGGTCGCAAGAGGAGAGTTTGAGTTTGAGGGCCAGGTGCAGAGTGACTGCCAGTCTCTCCATCCCCTCCTTCCGCTTTGGGACATGGGGGCCAAATGGATGAGGGATATCACCCGGGGAGGATTGGGGACAATCCTCTGTGAACTCGGAGAAGAACAGGACGTTCCCGTATTTATAGAAGAATCAAAGGTGGCCCTCTCTCCTCCAGTCACCGCCGTGTGTGAAATACTCGGTCTCGATCCCCTCTATCTTGCAAGTGAGGGAAAGGCCGTTGTGATTATCCCAAAGGAATTGGAAACAAAGGCTGTTGACTTCCTCAGAACTTTGCCTCTCGGTGAAGGAGCGGCCGTGATCGGTGAGATTGGAGGGATCGGCAAAAAAGGGGAAGTGGTCCTCAAGAGTATTCCCGGAGGATTGAGGCTCTTAGAGCCGCTGACAGGAGAACTCCTGCCCAGAATCTGTTAGATACATCCCAAAAAACATTAATATCTTTTAATCCTCTTTTCATCGTTAATTAATCAGATAGCGGTTATAATTCGGAATATAAAGGAGTTTTAATTTGAAAAAACACAACAAACTATTCTCTATCTATGGGATATTGGTCTGTCTTGTTTTTGTGTCGAGTTTAAGCGCTCAAGAAGGCGCTTTCGATATCGAAGAATTGAAAAAGAGCGCTCCAAAGGTGTTCATCGATTGTGACCACTGTGATATCGACTATATCCGAACCGAGATCACCTTTGTCAATTATGTCTGGGACCGGCAGGAAGCCGATGTTCATATTCTCATCACGACCCAGGATACCGGGGGAGGAGGACGAAACCAGAGCCAATCTTGTTCAGACTCTGAAATTAGGGCTGGGCCCCTATGTCGCCCGGACACCCATGGTTAAAGGACTCGATCTCATTCTTAGGGAGGAAGTCAAACCCACTGATGTGGAGGACAAGTGGAATTTCTGGGTTTTTAACATAAGAGTTGACACCGAGCTTCGGGGTGAAGAACAGAAAACTTCGACACAGCTTTCCGGAAATCTTTCTGCTAACCGTGTCACACCCGAATCAAAACTCAGGATGGGCCTGGATATTGATTCAGAGAAGGATTCTTTCAAACTCGACGGTGATACGATTTCCAGTACATCTGAGAGCACAGACTTCGACGGACTGTATGTCAAAAGCATCGGCGATCACTGGTCGGTTGGGGGCTGGGTGTCGGTCTCTTCCTCTACCTACAGAAACATCGATTTTGCCTACTCCATCCACCCCGCTATCGAATACAACTTCTTTCCCTACTCGCAGTCCACACGCAGACAGCTGCGCGCTCTTTACAAGGTTGGATTCGGCCACCACAATTACAGGGAAACTACGGTTTTCGATAAGACAAAAGAAGGCCTGTGGAATCAATCCTTATCCCTTACGCTGGAATTGAATGAACCCTGGGGAACGGCGGAATTATCTTTGGACGGCTCTCACTATTTTCATGATTTCAAGAAAAACCGGCTGGAATTATCGGGGGACCTGTCTTTGCGCATCTACAAGGGGCTTTCGCTGAACATCGAAGGGAGCTATTCGGCCATCCATGATCAATTGGCCCTTCCAAGAGGAGAGGTTACACTTGAAGAAATCCTTCTAAGGCGGCGGGAGCTGGCTTCGGGCTATAGGTATTCGGCGGAGATCGGATTGAGCTACCGCTTTGGATCGGTCTTTTCCAATGTGGTCAATCCCCGCTTCGGAAACGGCCACTACTAATAATTAGTACTTCACGGCTGATTCTATTTTTCTATAGAAAATAAATACCGATAGACCGCGCCTCGAAAAGGGCCCTTCATTTTAGGTGGCATTAGACCTACCAAAAGAGTCAAATCAAGACGCATCTCTATTGAAATATATAACTCTCAAATTATAGGAATGCTGCTTGACAAAACCGCCCTACTGTTCTATATTAGTAGAGCAATTTAATATGGATAAATTATTCAATATTCAAGTCAATGCAAAATCGGCTCTTCCTGTCTACGAACAAGTCAAACAGATTATCAAGTTCGCCATCCTTTCAGGCAAACTAAAAGAGGGAGATCGTTTATTTTCCCTCAGAGAATTGGCTGTGAAGCTTCAGATCAATCCCAATACAATTATCAAAGTCTACACTCAACTTGAAAATGAGGGATTCATTTTTTCTCGCCCTGGTGCCGGTTATTACGTCAAGATCGAACATAAACAGATTAAAAAAGCAAAAGAGGAATTATTCGAAAAAATTAGCGATGATTATGCTTCAAGGGCTCTGGAGCTTGGCTACTCTCCTGAAGAGATTCTTGAACAAATATCAAAAAAAACAAACAAAAAATGATCAAAGAAAAACGAAGAGGAAAAAATGATTGAGATTAAAAATCTTTTTTTCAGCTATGGGAAGCTTGAGGTTTTTAATAATTTCAACCTCCAAATTCCTGAAAACCAAGTTTGCCTTATAACCGGCATAAACGGTGTGGGGAAAAGTACACTTCTGCGACTTATCGCAGGTGTCTTGAAACCGGATGGAGGAGACATCATTTTCAATAAAATCATTGGTGAAGATCCAAGAAGAAAGATAGGATTCATCTCTGATCACTTAAGCCTCTACGAGAGTATGACCGTCTCTCAAGCTATTGATTTTCATAAGTCGGTCTACAACATATCTAAGATTGAGGACAATCTTCTTCATAAAACCAAAATCAGAAACGATCAAAAGATCAAGGATCTATCTGTAGGGCAGCGAGTAATACTTCATTTGAGTCTCATCATCTCATCCGGACCAAAATTACTGCTTATCGATGAGATAATTCATTCTATCGATGTCTATCTCCGAAGAATTTTTTTAAACCAATTAATTCAAATGCTCTCTTCACAAAAACTGACAGTCGTTATGGTCAATCTCAATTTCCATGATATTGAACAGATTGTTGAAAGAGTTGTTTTAATTAAATCCGGCAAGATTGCCGTAGACGAAGAAATCGAAAAACTCAAAGCCAAGGTGAAAAAAATAATTGCCACAACGCCCCCACAATCCCAGACTATTCTTTCCAAAATCGAATATGAGGAACATTCCGATTATTTCGTCTATCCCTACGAAAAACCTCCAGAAAAAGGAGAGGTGATTAATCTGAACCTTTCAGAAATTGTGGCTGCATTTATTGGAGGAGAGTATGCTTAAAAAGGAAATACTTGATTCTCTAAAGAGACTAGCAGAATCCCTGCTCCTGTTTTTAACTATTCCATTCACCATTTTTGTTGATCGTGTTTTCATTAAGTTCGGTGCAGAGCTTACAGATGTCTTTTATATAATCTTCTATTTCATCGTCACTTTTTTCTCGATATACTCAGGGGCTACGATTTTTAAAACGGAAAAAAAAGATAAAGCATTCGAATATTTATTCTCGCTTCCCCTATCGCGGCTAAAAATTCTTCTGTACAAAATTCTCCCTAGACTTGTTTTGTTGGGAGTTGTGATCTTAGTTTATTACATATTTTCAGAGCCCGCGATTACTCTTCCAGCTTTGTTTCATCCTGCTGTCTATTTAAAAAAACTGAATTATCTTTTAACCTACTTTTCATTTCTTTTTTTTCTCTCGGCAATGCTAAGTCTTGCCTTCAATTCTGTTGCGTTATGTCTTTTCGGTGTTTTTGCATTAAACATCCTTCGCTTATATATGAGTAGATCCTTCGACTATCTGACCTGGACAATCTTCCCAAAACTATCCGGAAAAATAATTGTCGTATATCTTAACGATTTTCTTTCAGCTTTTGTCTGCCTCATCCCCATCGGTGTCGCATTCTGGATCACCTACAAAAATATGGATACAAGACCTCTTAAATTCCAAATGAAAAAGTATTATGTCATTACGATCTCAACAATTGTGGTTCTGATCGCTTATGTGCTTGTATTTTTCAATCTAGCTCACCAGTGGTTTTATGGATAGCACTAAAAATTATAACTAGATCCTCTTTTTCTTACGCAAATGTTTCCCTCTTGCTAAAGATTTCTGAAATTGAATGAACAGTTATTCGCTGTATTCAGAACACTTTTTGTGTTCCAACCCTGAGAAAAGATTTTTTTTGTCATGTGACAGGATTTCATGTATTCTGGTATCAATCTCAATTGGAGTAAAATCTCATGAAGTTAAAAACCAGATTTATTGCCTATATTCTCTTTTTGTGCCTTGGTTCTTTCCTCTTCCATAGCTGTGCAGTCCTGCAGGAATGGGGAGAGGCTTTGGTCAATCTTAAACGGCTCCAATTCAAACTGGGCGCTGTTGGTCAATTCTCCATAGCTGGCATCAACTTCAGCCGCCTCGCCTCTCTGTCTGATTTAACAGCATTTGACGGCCTTAAACTGCTGAGCGCCTTCCAGAATAAAAACCTGCCTGCGGAAATGACACTGGATATCCGGGTCATTAATCCCAACGATGGTTCAGGTGGTTCGCCTAAGACCGTTTCAACCTTGACCAGTTTGGAAAGCCGGTTATTGATCGATGGAAATCCCACAGTCTATGGAAATATTGACCAGCCCATGGAGATTCCCGGAACTGGTCAGGAGTCAACAATTCCTCTCAGGATGTCTATCGATCTTTTTGAATTTTTCGGCAATCGCGGCTACAACTCTCTGATAGAACTTGCCTTGGCCATCGGAGGGCTCAACGGAAGCACGTCCCGCCTCTCGCTCGATGCGCAGCCTAGAGTTTCCACTCCCTATGGAGACATCCTCTATCCGGGAAGAATTATGATTGTCGACAAAGAATTCAGATAACAAGAAGCGATTTATTTGCAGCCCGAAAGGGCGACACACCCTTAGGCTAACTTCTGAAATTGAGTCGTTGACCAATTCTGTGCTATTCTTTTGATAAGGCCATTGAAAATAAGCTTCAAGGAGATTTTTTATGCTTAAAAAACTAATTTTTTACTTTTCTCTATTTCTCCTCCTAGCTTTTCTCTGTCCGGGACAGACTCAGGCTCCAAAAAATTTCCAGCTCCATTTTTCAGATCTTTCCCTTGTCCACAGTCCAAACCGAGGTTCCCCGCAAATTAGCGCTTTGGGCATTGTTCTTTCTTACGGTCAGGACTGGGAAGTCCGGCAATTAAAACCCTTCCTCTATCATATAAAACAGGAGTTTTGGAAAAATTTCTTCTGGAAAGTGAACTCCTCAAGGAAAGAGGTCTATCGAGTGACAAACGGCAGCTTTGGGGCGTTAGGCGGAAAGGATTTTCGACTCAATATTAACGTTAAGGTCGTTGAATCTACATCTCGTCCTGCGGTTTCAGAAACAGCTCCAAGCTCCAGAGTTTATGGAAGAATAACCGACGGGGCCACAGGAAGAGGTCTCCCCGGTCTGACAGTCCAAGCCATGGACAAAGACATGATGTTCGACGATCTTCTGGGAACGGCCACAACCGATAGGCGCGGTCATTTTGAAATCAGGTACACCTATACAAAGGAAGAGGTTACAGATAAAAGACCGGATATTTTCTTGAAAATACTCAATTCCAGAGGTCAGCTGATTCATCAAACGGATATCAGATACGAAGCCAAATTAACCGAAGAGTTTGTCGTAACTGTTTCGAGAAGATAAGAGGAGAGAACAGCTGTAGTCTTTTAAAGGAAAAGATGTTTTAATAAGGATATATATGCCCAGGCACAAACTCCCACCCTTTAAAATCCTTCTTCTTTTTTTGGCTCTATTTTTTTTTATATTTGCCGACTCTTGTCCAAAAAAAGACCAAAATGACGATCCTGAGAATCCACCCATTAATCAAAACGATCCCTGCGGCAATGCCGTGGGAAACGGGAACACAATTATATCAGGCCCCTCCGGCCCCAGTGGCGCAGATAAAGACAGTGTATTTAGATCATTGACTGTAGACCCCACAAACCCGGATATTATCTACATTGGGACAGAACGAAACGGTCTGTTGAAAAGTACAGATGGAGGAACGAACTGGACCAGAATGAGGCAAGGTTTGAGATCGTTTAATAATAGCTATGCTGAATTCTATGATCTCTGTATCGCCGCAAGCCAGACAAACATCCTCTATGCGGCAACCGTCGACAGTCCAGGGCCGGTGACCGATAACTATCCCAGTTCACACGCAGGTGTCTATAAGAGCACAAATGGGGGCCAGACATGGGTACGGAAAAATTGCGGCATCGACAATTCCAGCATTACCGTTGTCCAGATCGATCCGGAAAATCCCCTCATCGCGGTTATTGGGATTCGTGGAGGATCCACCAGTTTTACTGAGTTAAACGGACAATATTTTAACGGAGGCATTTATCGAACGATCGATGGCGGAGAATCCTGGGTAAAGGTCAATGTCCATACCGGCGATATCTACAGCAACTTTTTACTCATGCGCCGCTCTCTGATAGAGCCCGCTGCATTGATCACTTTTGGTTTTAACTACGAAGAATCAAGCAAAAATCTTGGGTTCCTGAAAAGCACGGATATCGGCATCTCCTGGACACAATTTGCGCCCGGTTTAAGGGAGCTCCTTATTTCCTATTTCGATATTTCAAGCGATGCCAATGTGATTTATGCCGTTTCCCGGGATGAGATGAAAATTCTAAAATCCACTGACGGCGGCACTTCCTGGATTGAATATCAATTCCAGCAAAGCTTATATGCCCTGGCTGTTTCGCCCTCGGATTCTGAAAGAGTCCTATTTTCCGTTATGGACAAGCTCTATCTCTCAATCGATGGATTGCTGTCCTTTGTAATGGTCATCAATAACAACGGTACCACGTTTGATGATATTGTTTTCGCCCCCTCGAACAACAATGTCGTTTATGCTGTATGCAAAGGTTATATCCTTTATAAGAGTCAAGATGGGGGCGTTACATTTACTCTTATAAAGAATCTCCGGCAAGACGTTCTGAATGTTATAAACTAATATTCACGGGATCGTCGTTTTTTTCATTTTCAGAGCAGAATCCCTTATCACCACAAATCGGATAGGTTTGCACTGGAACTCTGGTGTCAGGAGAAAAGTTTAATAAACTATATAAACTTGCATTTCTCGGATGATATGGCTTATCTTTTTTATATGAAGGAAACAGAAAGGCTCAGGTTTGGAATTATCGTTGCTCTGCTGCTGTCAATAGTTTTTCTCTCTTCCTGCTATGATTTTCAAGTCAAGAAAATAGCCGTTCCTGATGATCTTTTCTTTCCCCCAAGAGACAATCCTAATGTTCTCAATGTAAAATCCAAAAAGGGGGAACTCATTTACTATGGAGCTGTTCATTCTATCGATATCGAGAACTCTCAGAATGCAGAAATTGAAGAACTGTGGGACTCATTCCAACCCACTTTGGCTTTCTCAGAGGGAGGAATTTGGCCGCTGGAAAAAATCCGTTATGACGCGATCAATAAACATGGGGAACAGGGTTTGCTCCGTTTTCTTGCTTCTCGGGATAAAGTTTCCATTGAAAGTATAGATTCAACAATGAGAAATCAGGCCATTTTTCTGAGAAGGCAGTTTTCTCCTATGCAAATAAAGATGTACTTTATCCTTATTCAAGCTGTTATCAATAAGAGATTGAAGAGGGATTTAGAGGATGTTTTTTTTGTCGATCTCATTTTAAAAAGTTTGGCAAAGATTTCTTCAAGCAAAAGTATAGCCAGAAATCTTTCCAACTATTACAATCAAGACAAAAGAACTCCCCAAAATTTGGGGGAATTCGAATACCTGATGTCAATTAAATTTCCTGAAATTAAGGACTGGAGAGACTTCCCTTCTTCCTATTTTTACGATTCTAGAAAAGGGAAATTCCTGCCAGGGATTCACCAGAAGTTGAATGAGTTCAGGGACCGTCTCATGCTTGCAAAATTAAAAGCCAAGCTAAAAAAAGGGGAACGGATTTTTGTTGTCGCTGGGCGGAATCATTTGGATAGGCTCGAACCTGCACTTCATTTTATAACTCAACCAAAAAAAAGAGCAGAGAGATAATCATTTCTTTATAATCCCTCCCCATTCTGTGGCCACATATCCAGCCCTTTCGAAAGATTGAATTTTCGGAGCATCTAAATACTTTATTTCAGACAAAGGAGAAAAAACAAACCATAGTCTCAGAATATTATCCGGTTTCGGCTTTATATTGAGAGGGCAGATTTTGTCCAAGGATTTTCCCGTAACAGGATAGATAGCATAAAAAGAAGATTTCGGCAGATGCAAAGTCCAATACTCCACGAAGTCTTTTATCTCCCTATCATTAAATCCATATTTTTTAAGTGTATTCGTGAAAAACATATCCTGGCCAGATAGAGGAACACACCATCCTTTATCAGAATGACGGATAGACACTTCAGCCTCATAAAATAGATATCCATCCGTGTCTTCTATAGTTCCATCAGGGTGAGCTAAAACATTCCAGCCATTTGTATAGGGAGGAATTGAAGCCGTTATTTCTCCATTTGGCTTGACTGTCACAAATATTTTTGTTGTAACTTTTGGGTAGAGATAAATATTAGGTTTATAAACAATGGCTCTGAAAGTTTTTTGTACAGGTGGATTAATTCCAGGCATCCTATTTGATTTACCAATAAAAGCACCGATTCCGACATTCACAGACAGGTCCTTACAAAAATCATATTTTTCCACTGAAAAAGAAATATAGGGGAACAGCCAATCCCTCACTTCATAGCTTATTCTGGAATTTATCCCATAGGCAAAATAGGCCTCTTTCTCGATCCCGTTCAACTTTCCCCTGGAGATCAAAGCACCACATTCAACGCCAATATTTCCGATTGGGAAGAGATATTTTCCACCGAGATAGAAAGGATCGGTCAGTTTGATACTTTCATATTCAATAAGTCTTTCGCTATTCTTCATGAGAGAGACGTTTTTCCCGCCATATATATAAAAGTTTTTTAAACGAATTCCCAGATTCACATCAAGAGCAGGCAGGAAAAGGGAAACATTGTCCTTCGCAAATCCCAAGAATGACAAGGAAGAGAAAAATATCGATTTCTGATATTGGATCCCTCCAGCCACCATATTCCAATGAGTAAAGACCGTTGGCTCCCAAATTTCATCGTATTCAATTTCCGAAACAAAGATATTTTTCTTAATAGAAAAAAAAGGATAAAACACGCTGGTTTTAGAATTTGTGTTCCCGAAAACAAATGTGGCACAGAAGCAAAAACAAACAATAAGAATCCATTTATTTTTGACATTCCTCATTTTTTGCTCCTCATTTAAGACATATTATAGCTATAAATTCACCCTTACGCATTTTTTAATAAGCAAGAAATGCGCCAAATGATTTCTGGGTAGAAGAGACTTGATTTTGTCCTTTCTTAAGGACATTTGTACAGCTAAAAGTTGAATATTTTAAAAATATTGAGTTGAATGGCGCGCCCAGCAGGATTCGAACCTGCGACCTTCTGATTCGTAGTCAGACGCTCTATCCAGCTGAGCTACGGGCGCACCTCAATAAGACTGGTAGTCAAGGACTGTAATATAGCGGAATAGACCATATTTTTCAATATGCATCTCCTCGTGGAACAATGTTCAAGACAGCAATGATCTTCTCTTCTTTGAGGACAGCAAAGATAATCCTGTAGCTTCCGATTCTCAAGCGAAAATAATCTTTTAGATCACCGGTCAGAGCTCGAACTTGATGGTGATTGACAGGATGTTCAAATAGGGAGAGATCTCTGAGCTCATCCTGCAAACGTTTCCTGAGTTTCACATCTAATCTTCTAAAGTGCTTTTCAGAGTTTGAAGAGAGCTTAATTGTCCAGCTCATCGATTGATTTCCCACCGCCGGCCTGAATTTCCTTCAATCCCTCCTGAGTCTCTTTTAAGAATCCAGGAATGCCAAGAAGCTCAAGCGATTCTCTGTGTCTAGCTATGTACTCATCGACCAATTCTTCAAATATTTTACTCAAAGGGATATTTTCGTATCCCGCAATTGCCCTGATGAGTTTAAGTTTTTCGTCCGGGAGTCGAAGTGTTGTTGCACCCATGTTGATCCACCTGAAGATATCATAATATCGTGGCATCATAATGTCAACCCTTCTCATTGGGATAAAAAAATGTTCTCTATTATAGACTTAAAAAGCCGTTGGTTTTTCTCACAAGGCAAAAGAAGGAATAATACCTAATTTCTTGTGTCGTTCAGTCAGAGATTTGGAGGACCGCTGCTCCGTCGATTTTGCTGTCTTTGAGGAGTTTAAGGGCGGTATTGGCGTCCTCAAGTTTAAAAGAACGAGTGGTTGTCCGGATAGGTATCTCAGCGGCAATTTTGAGCAGATCCTCGCCGTCTGACCGCGTAGCATTGGCCACACTGCAGAGAGTCCGTTCATCATATATATATTTCTGGTAGTCCATTTCAGGAATTGGAGTCATATAAATTCCCGCAAGAGCAAGAGTCCCTCCTTTTTCAAGGACTCTGAGTCCGTCCAAAACAGTCGGTCCGGCGGGCGTGAAATTTATTGACCCATCTAATTTTCCAGGAGGACTGTCTTGGGAAGTTCCAGTCCATGCTGCCCCAAGTTTTTTGGCCAGATTCCGGTGTTCTTGACTGCGGGTAAACACAAAAACTTCACATCCCCAGTGGACAGCCACCTGGATAGCCACATGAGCCGATGCCCCGAATCCATAGAGCCCCAGGCGCTGGCCGGGTTTGATCCGGCTTTGTTTCAATGCACGGTAGCCAATTATCCCGGCACACAGCAGCGGCGAGGCTTCAGCATCTGAAAAGACATCGGGAATACGGTAGGCAAATTTTTCTGAAATGGCCATGTATTCCGCATAACCGCCGTTGACATGATATCCGGTGAAATGGGCATCCTCACAAAGGTTTTCA
>CAZWHQ010000034.1:0-20259 GCA_964633715.1 uncultured Eubacteriales bacterium | reverse complement strand
CTATCTTCTCTCTGTCATAGGATTGCCCGAATTTTGGAGCCATCTGTTTCATCCAGAGAATATCGACTTGGTCGCCGCTGAATTCAAACTTAACAGGAATTTGGCCAACGCCCAGGTTAAGAACAACACTATCGATTTTTGTTTTGAGAATTTCCTGCTGGATGACAAAGGCCGTCCCAAGTGTGGGGTGTCCGGCGAAAGGAAGCTCAGCTTCAGGTGTAAAGATGCGGACATCATAACCTCCGTCCCGTTCTTTATCAGAGAGGATAAATGTTGTTTCAGAAAAATGCATCTCCCGAGCGATTTTTTGCATCAGGTCGCCAGACACATCAGCCGCATCGCGAAAAACAGCCAATTGGTTTCCGGTGTATTTTTCTTCCGCAAATACATCGACAATATAAAATTTTAATTGGGACATAAAAAGGCTCCTTTAGTTTTGATTCTCCTTCTCCTTTTTCATCTTAAGGCGGAGACGATCCATCCTGTGGGAAAAATCCCTTTCGTAGTAGGAGGAAAAATTCCGTGCCAGAACAAATCCCTCTTCTGACACTTTTTTTGCCTCATGGTATTCTTTTTGTCTGTGTTCATAGTACATGGCCAGTTCTCTGAGGGAAAAGAGGAGGTTGTTTGAAGGAATCTCCGCAGAAGCCATCTCTTTCCAGAGAGAGACCGCTTTGTCCCATTCCTGGTTTTTTTTATACTGCACGGAGAGGCGCCTGCGGACAGAAAGGAATATCTCATCGGAAAGCTGCCCATTAATGGCTTTTTGAAAATACAAAGAGGATTTTTCCGTTTGGCCGAACTTTTCCAGAACCTTTCCCGCTCCAAAAAAATCCATGGCGTCGGCTTCGCAGGCTGAAGGATCTTCTGAAAATATCTGACTCCCAACAATGATCACACCCAGGAGAGACAGGATGTCCTCCTGATTATGGTAGAGGATGGGCTCGATAAGGTCGTAGTTGCCAGTTTGTATGTACTGAAAATAGCGCCAGGGTATTTCGGCTGAAGGAATATCTTCCGTCCGGCCGGTTTCCACAACTTCAAGGGCAAGGTTATGGAGCCGGCAGTTTTCCAATTTGTGGGCCCAGAGTGACCGGGCGGGAAAGAGAAAATCAAGATGGGGCAGTTCACTCAAAATGAACGGCTGCCGCTTGAGGATAAACCGTGTTTCTAGAAGCGGAAGATCGAAGACCTTGCCGTTGTAGCTGACGATGGACTTGAATTCCATGTCGGAAAAAAACTGGTTGAGTTCCTTGATCATTTGTTCTTCCGCGCCCGGATCCCCAAGAAAATACTGGGCAACATAGAATTTGTCCTCTCTGTAATACCCCATTCCCACAAGAAAGGGAATGACTCCCGTCCCTCCCGAAAGACCGGTCGTTTCCAGATCGATAAAAAGGGCTGTCGAAAGATTGAGTTTTTCGAATTCAGGTGCTTTGCTCAAACAGGAGAGAATATCTCCTGAGATGTTCAATCCTTCGGCGATCTTAATTTTTCCGTATCGGGCATCCAGAGGATAGGGATTTTCTATAAACTGGAACGGCTCACGCTCTGCGGGTTCGAATTGAGGAACCTGTTTATCAGGTTTTTTTTCTGTTCGCGTCAGGTTGATGAGATGTTCGAGTTTTTCTTTTGTGGATAGATTCCCTGTCTGTTCTATCGCCTCCCATGTGCTTTTAATTTTCTGTGTTTTGGTCCGCTTTAAACGCTCTTTCTTAAGGTGATTGAGCTTGTCTTTTATGTCCGTCATGTCTCTTCTAAATTGGAAAAAGTGGGGACATGGAAAAAGTGGGGACAGTCCCCACTTTTTTACCACTTTTTTTATTCTCCTATGAACTGCAGATGAACGATGCGGTTACGGGATCGGTTGTCAAAATCGACAAAAACAATCTGCTGCCATGTGCCTAGATTCAACTTTCCATCTGAAAAAGGGACTGTTAGAGAAGGGCCAAGCAAAGCAGAGCGGATATGGGAAAATCCGTTTCCATCACCCCAACGTGCATCATGGTGATAGGTTACACCTGAAGGGGCTATCCGTTCCATCAGTTCTTCAAAGTCTTTAACCAGGCCGCCTTCATATTCAATGGTGGTGAATCCCCCAGTCGATCCTGGGATAAACAGGGTGACAGTCCCGTTTGTGAATCCATGTGAAACCACTTTCTGATCAACCGCACCAGTCAGATCGTGCATATCACAGTAGCCGCTTGTGGAAAAATTCAATTCATCGCTTAAAACCTTCATGGTATTCCTCCAACCTCATAATAAAGTAATAGAAGGAAGTTTTCAATTTTTGATAGAATGAGAGAAGAAATAAAAGGTCACCAATAAATAAATATTTTACCCGACAAATAAAGTACAACCTTGTCAACGAAATCGGGAGTCGTTCCGTTTTGATTTATGAAGGAAACATTATGAATGAAATTGAAGTCGTGCAGCTGGCTCAACAAGGAAACCCCAACGCTTTCCGGCAGCTCTTCGAAGAAAACAAACACAGAGTTTTCACACTCGCTTTTCAGTACACAAAAAATAAAGAAGATGCCGAAGATATCCTTCAGGAAACTTTCATCAAAGCGTATCACTCTCTCAATAAATTCAAAGCTCAAAACAATACGAATTTTTCCTCCTGGCTCTACAGGATCGGCATCAATGCCAGTATTGACCATCTGAGGAAAAATAAAATGAAGAAAGACAACTATATCGACTCCGATTCACTCCCCAATTCCTCTTCAGAGGATGGATTCAGCCAACCCGAACACGTCAACAGAATCAAGGAGATCCGCACAAAACTCGACTTGACCCTCAACCAGCTCCCTAAGGGACAACGCATGGTTTTTATCCTCCGCCACTACCAGCAGATGTCAGTCAAGGAAATTGCTGACTACATGAAATGTACGGAAGGCAGTGTCAAAAAACAGCTGTTCCGGGCGTTTCAGATGATAAAAAAACACTTTAGAAACCTCTTTAAGGAGGACAATTATGAAATGTTATAAATACAGGGAAAATATCGTGCTCGACCTTTACGGCGAGCTGGACAAAAAAGAGAAGGCCGAACTGGAAAAACACATCAGCACATGTGTTGAATGTAAAAAAGACTTTTTGTATTCACAGAGTGTTTTCCAGGCGCTCGAAGATGCCGAGATTGAAGATATCCCCGAACCCTCATGGGAATCAAGCTGGGGAAAAATCAACCAAGCGATGCAGGATAAGCCCGTGTCGCGTCCATTGTTCGGGATTTCTCCCAAATGGGCCTATACAGCAGCGGGTGTCACGCTCGTTTTTGTTCTAGGGATTTTTACGGGCCGGTTCTGGCTTCCACAGCAGCAGGAAGGCCCCCTCTCGGCCGATCTGTCCCAGGAATACATCCAAAAAACTCTCGCTTCACACTTTGAAAATATCAAACCCGTACTGGTCGAAATGGCCAACTATACAGGACAAGAAAATGGAAATGGCACCGTTCTTGTGGACAAGGCGGGTCTGGAGAATCTGATTATCCAGAACATCCTTCTCAAAAGTCTTATCTCAGGTACAAATCCGACTGCCGTTCAGATCCTTGAGGATGTGGACCTTGTTCTAAGGGAATTGGCGAATATAGACGAAGGAGACTCCGGAACGAAGTCGATGATCAAGAATCTCATCACCGACAGGGAAATCCTCGTAAATATGAACATACTACAAAAGATGTAAGGAGGCCTAAAATGAAGACAAAAAAAATGACAGCTATCGCGCTTTCCGTAGCACTCATCTGCGGAAGCATTCTTTTGGCCCAGAAAGAAGACAAAGCCAAGGAGATGTATGACACAGCAAAAAAACTCGTGTACGAAAGAAACTACGAACAGGCTATTAACTGGTACACACAGCTCTTGCAGGATTATGCCCAGAGCACATATGTGGATGATTCCATGTACTGGCTCGCCTACACTCAATACATGCACAGCAAAAATCTGGAGAGCATGGAAAACCAGCTGAAGGAAAAGGAGAAGGCTCTCCAACAGCTCAACAATCTTATGAAATCACATGCGGAAAGCAAATGGATTGATGATGCCAAGCACTTGAGGATCGAAATTGCCGAAGACCTGGTGCAAAAAGGTCTCGAAAATTACGAGGTCTACATCGAAGGCAGTTTAATGGGACTAGAAGGCCTGGAAAGCCTTGAAGCGCTCCAGGGTTTGGAAAGTCTCGAAAACCTGGAAGGGCTGAAAGGCCTTGAAGCGCTGGAGAGTCTAGATATTTTGGAAAATTTTTATGTCCTTGGAGGAGAAGCAGACAAAGAACAGGACCCGGAAATCCAGTTAAAGCTTGTGGCTCTCAACTCGCTGATGAACATGGACGAGGACAAGGCCTTCCCGATCCTTGTCAAAATCGTCCAGGAAGATGAGAACCCAAAGCTCAGGGAACAAGCCATCTTCATCCTCAGCCGATCAAAAAAATCAGAGGTGGTCCCCCTCCTCGTCGAACGAGCAACCAAAGATCCGGAAACAAAGGTTCGCGAGCAGGCCGTCTTTTGGCTGGGCCAAAGAAAAAGCAAAGAGAGTATGGATGCTATCTTAAAGATCTATGATTCCCAAACAGAAACAAAAATCAAAGAGCAGGTTATCTATGCCCTCGCACAACATGCCAAGAGTTCCAGTGACGACAGGGCCTGGAAAAAACTGGTCGCCATTGCCAAAACCGATGAGGATGTAAAAGCCCAGGAGCAGGCCATTTTCTGGATTGGACAGCTCAAAGGAAAATCCTCACTGGAAACCCTGATCGATATCTACGAGATGGGTGTGCCACAAAAAGTCAAGGAGCAGTTGATCTACTCGCTCTCTCAAACCAAAAGCGACGCCGCCTACAACAAGCTGGTTCAAATCGCCAAGGAAGATCCTGATGTCAAAACCAGAGAAACCGCCATTTTCTGGATCGGACAGATGAAGAAGGATGAAAAAGGTGTGGAGACTTTGATCGATATCTACAACACTTCAGACAGCACAAAAATTAAAGAAAGCCTGATCCACGCCTTCTCTCAAAACAAGAGCACAAAGGCTTTTGATAAACTTCTGGACATCGTAAAAAACGACTCGGATGAAAAGGCCAGGGAACAGGCTATCTACTGGGTGGGACAAAATAAATCAGACAAAACTCTGGATGTGCTGGGAGATATCTACGCCAAAACAGAAAGCAAAAAGGTGAAAGAACAGATCATCTTTGCCTATTCCCAAAACAAAAGCAAGAAAGCGATCCAGGGACTCATTGAGATGGCCAAGGGAGAAAAAGATCTGGAAATTAAAAAGTCGATAATCTTCTGGCTCGGCAAGTCTAAAGATGAAGCCGCTATCAAGTACCTCACAGAGATCCTCAAATAATCGTTTCACCAAAAAAAAGAAGGAAAAAAATCAATGAAAAATTCAAATAAGACAATCCTGGGGACGGCCGCAGCCGTCCTCTATTTACTGGCCTTACTGCCTGTTATGGGCCTGGCAGCCCAAGTGACCTTTAAAGGAGATGTGACATACCTGGATGAGGACAACCTTTCTCTCGAGAAAAAATTCGAGGCGGCCTTTAATCAATTCAAGCAGAGGAAAAAATTCGACGCCTATTTTACAGGTTATATCTATCTCAGCCGTTTTGATATCCGCTTTGGAAAAAGAGGGGCGTCCGGAGACCCATTTAAACTTTACACTGAAAAAGGCAAAATCAAGGTCAGGAGAACCAGTACAAAGGATTACAGCTCGACCACAAACACCGGAGAAAAGGACCAATCACCTACCGGAGTTATCTTTCTTCACGATGCAGCCACTGGAGAGATTTTTGATTCGAGCCACATCGATCTGGAGGAAACGTATACAGTTGAGGACTACCCCCTTTACTGGTTTGGGGAGGCCGATCAAAATGAAAGTTTCAATTTTCTTACAAAAGAATTTGAAAATTCCGAGTCCTCCAACCAGAGCGATTTTATCTTCCTGATCAGCTCCCACGTGCATCCTCAAGCCGCTGAATTTCTCCGCAAAGTGGCTCTTGGAATATATCCATTAAAAACAAGAGAGCAGGCTATTTTTTGGCTGGGCAGCAATAAATACGGCAAAAGCCTCGAGTACTTGAAAGATATCTACAAAAAGGAAGACAACGGTAATATGAGAGAAAAAATTGTCTTCTCTCTCTACCTTATCGGAGGGACAACGGCTGTTAAAGAATTGATCGCCATAGCAAGAAATGATGAAAGCTCAAAAGTGAGGAGACAGTCCATTTTCTGGCTTGGACAAAAGGCGTCCGAAGAAAGTGTCAAGGCTCTTAAAGCCATTGTCGATGACTCAGACGAAGAGACTAAAGTCAAAGAATCCGCGGTCTTTGCTATCAGTCAACTGCCCACGGACCGAGCCGTGCCCATGCTGATAAAAATTGCACGGTCCAATAACAATCCAAAAGTCCGAGAGAATGCGATTTTTTGGATCGGGCAGAAGGACGATGAGGCCGCATTAAAATTCTTCGAAGAGATTCTTCTCAAGAAGAAATGAAGGTGCCAGCAAATTTATGACAAATTCAGGTTAGAGGACAGGCCAGGTTAAAGGGAAAAAAAGCCGTTCATATAGCCGGAGGGCAAAAAGGTCGGTCATCCCCGCCATAAAATCACCGCACTTTTTATCAAAGGAATCTCCTGCCGGGTAAGATTTGACAAAACCTTCCGGCTTTTTGCAGACATATTGGTAAATGTCTGTCAAGATTTTTTCTGTTTTTTCCAGTTCCCTTTTGGCCTTTGGATTAAAATAGACCCGTTCAAATAGAAATTCCCGCAGAGAATTCACGGCCTCATTGATCTCGTTTCCAAGAGAAATCTGTTTTAAAGCGGATTTTAGGCTTGTTTCGACGACAGAGGCGACCATGCGGTCTATCCGACTGGCATGCCAGCGGCCAAGAACTTTTGTCAGGCGAAGCGGGATATCCTTGACCTGGATCACTCCTGCCCGAACGGCATCATCGATGTCATGATTGACATAGGCGATAACATCGGACACACGCACAATCTGCCCTTCCAGAGTGGCCGGCATCTGCTGTTTCTTTTTGCTTTGAATATCACCCCTCCCCTTTGAGTGTTTCGAAATGCCATCCTTGACTTCATAAGTGAGGTTTAAACCCTTTCCCTCATATTCGAGTTTTTCCACAACACGCAGGCTCTGGGCAGAATGATTGAATCCCTGGGGCAGGAGTTTGGATAAAGTTTCTTCGCCGGCATGGCCAAATGGGGTGTGGCCTAAATCATGTCCCAGGGCAATAGCCTCTGTCAGATCTTCATTCAACCGGAGAGCTTTAGCTAGAGTTCGGGCGATCTGGGAGACCTCCAGAGTATGAGTCAGACGTGTGCGGTAGTGATCTCCATACGGAGCCAAAAAAACCTGTGTTTTATGCTTGAGGCGGCGAAATGATTTGGAGTGAATGATCCGGTCCCGGTCGCGCTGGAAGGCTGTTCTTAGAGGATGAAACCTCTCCGGACGGCTGCGGCCCTTAGACTGGACGGACAGGAAGGCTTTTTCGGAAAGTGTCTCTTTTTCTAATTTCTCGAGCCCTTCACGGATATTCATACTTTGTCTTGCGATCACTCTATAAGCAAAAACGCATAGCGGTTCATAGCCTGTGAATAATCGGACAGCACTTCAATGTAATAGCCGATCTTTCTAACAGTCGCATAAACATCCACTCCTAAGGATTCGGGAGTGGGGCGAGCCCTCTGTGGGTCCTTACACTTTTCAAGTTTGCCCGGACAGCCATCACAGAAGCAGCAGCTGTCTAAGAATATAAGGAAAGTTTTTCTGTGGCCGGATATAAAAATCTCTCTTTCCAGCTCAAGCAGCTGAGAATTGATTCCTTTTGTCCAATTATGTCTGTCCTCAGGTTTTGCGACCGATTTTTCATAATGAATAACAATAGCAGATGTGTATTCCTTGAAAAACCTTTCACATTCTTCGATGGAAGGTACATTGGGTGGACATGTTGCTGTGCGTCCATACTCATTGCATCCATACATACACTTCATCCGGACCCACTGTTCCACCACTATATTGTTCGGATCTATCCATTTAAAGTCATCTACACCATGCTTTTTTACGATTTCTTCAATTTTTTCTCGTGTGTCCATGGGCTCCTTCCTGTTTTTAAGTCCACCCATTATACCACAACTCTTTACATGTCTAGGTTGATATTTGTATAGGGTTGGCATAGAGTTTGGAGATAGAGAAAAAATGATCAAAGACAATGTGAAAAGAATTCTTGAGGAGCTGCCCAAAGGAGTCCAGCTTGTCGCCGCAGCCAAAACACGGACAGCAGAAGAAATCTTAGAGGCTTTGGACGGGGGCGTTACCATAGTCGGAGAAAATTACGTGCAGGAGGCGCAGGATGTTTTTAACGTCATTGGACGCCGGGCCCAATGGCATTTTATCGGTCATCTTCAGAGAAACAAAGTGAAAAAAGCTGTCGAGATATTCGATGTCATTGAAACGGTCGACTCAGTCAAATTGGCCAGAGAAATAGATAAGAGGTGCGGCCAGGCAGTAAAAATTATGTCCCTACTGATCGAGATCAACTCGGGAAAGGAACCGCAGAAAAGTGGTGTTTTCCCAAATAAAGCCCGAGATCTTATCGAGGAGATTTCTCATCTAAAGAATGTCCGTGTTAAAGGCCTTATGACTATGGGCCCCTACTTCGGAGATCCAGAAGACGCCCGCCCTTATTTTGTCGTCACACGCCATTTGTATGAAGAAATGGAGGCCCTTGACATTCTCAACGTGGAAATGAGTTTTCTCTCAATGGGTATGACCAACTCTTATAAAGTAGCAGTTGAGGAAGGGGCTAATATCGTGAGGATCGGCACTAAAATTTTCGGAGAACGGATCTAAAAACAAACTCCCATAGATTTTATATTTCATATAAAATTATGTTGATTTATAGCATGTAATTCAATAAAGTATGAGGTGGAACTGAAAAATACGTTTATAATTATATTTTTTTATTAAAAGGTGCAGCAATGATAAAATTATCCACTAAAGGCCGCTACGGCACGCGCCTGATGCTTAACCTTGCCAGACACTACAATGTCGGAAAGGAAGCCATCATCCTCAAAAGTGTTTCTGATGATGAAGAAATTTCCATTCGTTACCTTGAACAGATCATCATTCCCCTTAAAATCAGCAAGCTTGTCAAAAGCATAAGAGGGGCTGGTGGAGGATACACTCTGGCCCGGAAACCCTCAGAAATTAAAGTTAGTGAAATTCTTCAAGCACTGGAAGGCTCGTGCTGTCTTGTCGACTGCGTTGAGGACGAGGACTACTGTGACCGTGTGAAAATCTGTGCTACTCATGATATATGGGAAAAGGCCAGCACTCTTCTGCACGATTATTTCGACAAAACCACACTCCAGGAATTAATGATTCAGGAAAAAAAGAAAAAAGCCAAAGCTAAAGCAAAAACTTAATCCATATTAGTCATCTCCATCTCCGTGATTTTTCTAGAGTTCTGGGGAAAGCGCAGCGTGGTTTCTCATCGACCGTCTAGCTCACAGAACTCGTTCTTTATATCGCGGAATGAGGATGCAGAAACCATTTTGTGACTTGACAAACACTTCTTCGAGGCTATATTATTATAATTCCTATAAATCCTATCAATAATATGATGTAGGAGATATTCATGTTAAAACTTTCCACAAAAGGCCGTTATGGATCACGGTTGATGCTAAATCTCGCCCGTCACTTAGCTGAAGGTGAAGAATCGGTAATCCTGAGAAATATCTCCAAAGAAGAAGACATTTCCATTCGCTACCTCGAACAGATCATTATTCCCTTAAAAATTAAGAAACTCGTAAAAAGCACCCGTGGGGCTGGAGGTGGATATGCTCTGAATAAACACCCTTCAAAAATCAAGCTTCTCGATATTATAGAAATTCTTGAAGGAGATATCAGCCTTGTCGACTGTGTTGACGATGAGGACTGCTGTGAACGCCGCAAAGATTGTTCCACATATCCCTTGTGGGCAGAAGCTTCCAAACTGCTCAAAGACTATTTTGGGAGTATCACCTTAGAGCAGCTGCTCGAAATATCCAATAAAAAACAAAAAAAGAAGTAACTCCATTTTTGTCTCTGTGTTTCTGTGTTCCGTATTTCCATTGATATGATCCATTCTTTATCAGTCTTGTCTCGCACACGTCTATTTCGTACAATACAGAGAGAAATGATAAAGTTAATCAAATGAAGTCACTTATAAACTGGAAATTACGCAGCAAAATCATTCTCCATATTTTTGTCATCGGAAGCATCACAGCTGCCGTTATTTCATACTACTATACAAGATCTCATCGAGAGATCATTAAATCCTCAAGCCAGCAAACGGTCGTTCTTATGGGGGAGGTAATAGAAAACAGTGTTCTCGAAGCCATGAAGAAAGGAGAATCTGACAACGTCCAAAAAATATTGGAAAACATCAGCGCATCAAAGAACGTAAAAAACTTAAGGATTTTAAGCCCGGAAGGAGTCATTCTTACTTCATCCTCACCCAATGAGAAGGGAGAAACAATCTCAGAGAATGCTTTGGAAAGTTTGAATTCATTTCTTTTGGATAAAGATGCAGATAGAAGACCTCTTTTTATGTCACATGAGTTTATTCAGGAATACAGACCGATAAATAATGAAACATCGTGTTTTTCATGTCATGACCCTAAAATTGAAATTCTTGGTGTTATGGAAATGACGTTTGACTATTCCTCTGTTTTCTTAAATTCGAAACAAAACCAGACATTAGGAATCATCACATCTCTTATTGCCCTGATAATTCTAACAGCCATCATCCTGCGGCTTTTCGAAAAAATTATTAACCGGCCGATCTTTAATCTGAAACGCAGAATGGCAAAAATCCAGGAGGGGGATTTTTCATCCAAAGTTCCCGTCACAAAGGACGATGAAATCGGAGACCTCGCCAGAAGTTTCAATATCATGATTACAAAATTGGAAGAAGCCAACAGCAGAATCGAAGAACTGCACGAGAAACAGATGGAAAAAGCCGAACATCTGGCTTCACTTGGGGAGATTGCCGCCGGACTAGCCCACGAAATAAAGAATCCCACCGCAGGGATGAAAGGTGCAATAGAAATCATCCATAACAAAACAGACGACCATGATATGAATAAAGACGTTTTCAAAGAAGTCCTGATTCAGATAGATAAAATTGACCATATCATCCAGGATCTGCTGCGATATGCCAAACCCAAAGAGTTAAACATCAGATTGGTCTCTTTTGAAGAGTGTGTGGATTACGCTGTGAAACTGGCGCAGATGCAGGTTAAAAACAAAGATATTGAATTTTTTATCAACAGCACAGAAAAAAATATTCAAGCACGTCTGGATGCCGATAAGATCCAGGAGGTCCTGCTTAACCTGATACTAAACGGAGTGGCCGCTATCCATGAAAAGGGAACGATAACTATTTATATCACAACAGAAAACAATAAGGATTTGCTCATCACCGTGTCTGATGATGGTGAAGGAATCAAAAAGGATGAGCTATCACAAATTTTCCAGCCTTTTTTCACCACAAAATCCCAGGGAACCGGCCTGGGACTCTCAATCTGTCAAAAAGCCGTCACTGCCCATTCAGGAACTCTGGAAGTAAAAAGTGAGGAAGGAAAAGGAACAACTTTTACAATACGCCTTCCTGTAGTAGAATCGAAAGATAATTCATGAAGAGAAAAAAAATATTCATCATCGATGACGAAAAACTCATGCGTTGGAGTCTCAGCCAGAAGCTGTCAGAATGGAACATGGATGCCGTCACAGCTGAGGATGGAAAAACAGCCCTTAGGCTCATCCCTCAAGAGATGCCCGATCTCATCATGCTGGACAATAAGCTTCCGGATAAAAAAGGCACCGAACTCCTTAAAGACATTAAGTCAAAATGGCCCGAACTCCCAGTTGTCATGATCACAGCTTACGGTGTTTTAGATGACGTGGTCACGGCCATGCGGCGGGGAGCCTATGATTTCATCACCAAACCTATCAATTATACAAAACTGCAGAGCACTATAAAAAATGCAATTGAGACGGCAACATTGAGAAAAGAGGTCGCCTATTACAAAGAAAAGGAAAAAAGCAAATTCGATCTCACACAGATTGTCGCCGTTTCACAAACGATGAAACAGATCATGGACATGTCGAAAAAAATCGCGCAGAGTGAAGCCTCCATCGTCCTCCTCCAAGGGGAAAGCGGGACAGGTAAGGATCTTCTCGCTCAGGCCATTCACAACCTCAGCCGAAGAAAAGACGCCTCCTATTTGGCCATCAACTGCTCGGCCATTCCGGAAAATCTTCTCGAAAGTGAACTGTTCGGTTATGAAAGAGGGGCCTTCACAGATGCAAAACAGCAGAAAAAAGGACTCGCTGAACTGGCAGACGAAGGGACTCTGTTTCTTGATGAAATCTCCACTCTCAGCATCCATCTTCAGGCAAAAATCCTACGTTTTCTCGAAACACAAAGCTTCAAGAGAGTTGGCGGCCTGAAGGATATCGAGGTGGATCTCCGTGTCATTGCGGCCACCAATCAAGACCTGGAAACAGCCGTCAATGAAGGACACTTCAGGCAGGATTTACTCTACCGTCTCAATGTCTGTCCCATCTATATCCCTCCTCTTCGAGACAGGGTGGATGACATCATCCCTTTAGCAGAAAACTTTATCAGTGAGCAGAACATAAAATTCAGGAAGAATATCAAGGGTCTGGATAAACTGGCACAGAAAACTTTTCTCCAGTATGATTGGCCGGGAAACGTTAGAGAGCTGAGGAACGCCATAGAACGTGCCATGATTTTTGAGGACCAAGCTTTTATTACAACAAAATACCTTCCAATCCAACCCGGAGTTATGTCTCGAGTCAAAACGTTTCAAACGAATAAATCCCGTAAAAAAAGCATGGGATTAAAGGATATGGAAAAAGAGCTGATCCTGAATGCACTCCATAAAGCCAAGGGCAACAAATCCCAGGCAGCAAAATTCCTGGATATCACGCGCGATACGCTGAGATACAAGATCAAGAAATTTTCCATCAAACCAAAAGAATATTCATCCAGCTGACCCCAAATAAAATGGGGCATATCACCCAACATTGAGTTAAAACCCCCATTTATTCTAGGCGAATTTTTCAGCTTTCCTCAGTGTATTTGTGTAATTCATTTAATATCTTTCAGTTATGATTTGTTCGAGAGGAAAAAATATCTTGGCATAAAATTTGCTTTAATAAAGAAGAGATATGAGAGGACTCTATTCAATATGAATAAAATTTTAGTGGCAGACGATGACAAACTGATCCGCTGGTCACTTAAAGAAATCTTATCCCGGGAAGGATACGAGGTGGATACCGTTGCATCCAGCCTCGAAGTCATACAGCAAATAGAAAATTTCCCATACAGCCTCATCTTCACTGATTTTGAAATCGATGATGAAAACTGCCTTCATACAATCCGGAAAATCAAATCTTTTCAGCCCAATGTAAAAGTCATCATCCTCTCCGCCCTGTCCAGGCAAGTGATCGAATCACAACTGGGAGGACTAGATATTTTTGCCATCATCGAAAAGCCTTTTCAATCCGATCATATTCTGTCGACCTCTAAAGAGGCTTTAGGATGAATAGGCAAAAGCTTTGTCCAACAGATAAAATGGCGCTTTCCGAGCAAATGGTACAGATCAAAGGCAACAACAAGAATCTGTCACCAATGCTGTCATTTCATATACATTTCAAAATAAATTTTATTAGGAGGTAAAGTTGCGAAGGAAAACTGAAAAACTGTTCAAATCACCGTTTCTGAAGACGATTGGTTTTCTCGGTTTGCTATTCTGTGCTGCGGCATTCCTGACCGCCGCCCAACCAGCCAATCAAGACGCTGACGTCGAAACCTGCACCGCATGTCATAAAAATATGGCCACGACCTTCACGGCTAATCCGCATTCTCCATTAAAAAGCTGCTCCGCCTGCCACGGCGACGGAGAGACGCATATGGATGAAGGCGGCGGCCCCAATATTTTTGCTTTTAAAGGCGAAGATATGGCCAGTGTAAAATCGCAAAAATGCATCACATGCCACACAAAGGACAACTCCAAGTTTCTCGCCAGCCCACACGGAAAAGCAGCCATGGACTGCACATCATGCCACTCCATACATGCTAATCCAAAACCCTCTCTCCTGAATGCAGACGCCACTAAAGGCTGTCTTGCCTGTCATGAAGACATCTATTCTCAATTTCAACTGAATGAGAGACACAGGCTCCAGGAGGGAGTACTCGGGTGCACATCCTGCCATAATCCCCATGAGCCCTCAGCGAGGGAAAGATTGGGAGGGTTCAAACAGATGGCCTGCCTGCAGTGCCACACTGACAAAGGCGGCCCCTTCCTTTTCGAACATGAAGCGTCTCGTGTGGAAGGATGTACGGCCTGTCACGAAGTGCACGGCACTCCCAACCGCCATATGCTGACCCACCAGAGCACGTCTGACCTGTGCTTCAGCTGCCACACACACGCTGTCTCCTGGCACAGCCGATTCAACTCCACCGATACCAACTGTGCGGTGTGCCACTCTACAATCCACGGCTCAAACCTGAGTAACATCTTTCTCAAATAGGAGGGAACGAATGCAAAGTAAAAAAATAATTTTACCTGTTTTACTTGTCGCTTTTGTCTTTTCCTTGGCGTTCTCTCTCCAAGCTCAAGACGAAAACACGGGATTAACTGGAAATTTCCAGTTTGGCTACCGTACAGTGAATACCGAGGGAGCCCTGGCCAAATACAAAGAGGACTACAACCTGGAAAAGGGTTTCCGGCTCTTCAACCTCAATCTGCACTATTCCCCTACTGAAAAGCTGCAAAATCTGTTCGATGGTCTCGACCTGAACGTATACAACTTTGGAGGAGATCCCTTCGAATCATTCAGCTTGTCCGTTCAAAAAGTTGGCGTGTACCAGTTCCAATACGACCGGAAAAAGTCAACATATTTCTATGATGATGAAACCTTTGCCGGAGGAGTTCCTTATGACCACCACACGTTCGACTTCGAAAGATACATCGATTCCGCTTTCCTCAAAGTCAATGTCAACAAAAATTTCAGCGTTTACATGAACTACGACAGATACACCAAAGAAGGTGAAAGTGTCACGACATTCGACATCAACAGAGTCGAATTTGAATTCGACAAACCCGTTAAAGAGGAATCCAAGTCTGCAACGGTTGGATTAGATTTCCATGTCAAACGTTTGTCCCTGTTGTTCGAAGGCACAAAAAGCAAATACACCAACGAAAACAGCCTATTCCTTCCGGGAATAGCCGGTGGTGAGGCGGGAGCCCACTATCCGTCTTCACTGGACTTTTTTGTTATCAACCAGCCGTACGACCTCAAGACAGACTCCTACACTCTTAAATTCAGCACCAATCCAATCGACAATCTGATCATTTCCGGTTCCGGACAGTGGAACACCCAGGATATGAACCTCGGCTTCTCTGAAGGAGCTAAAGGTACAGATTACATGGACAATTGCTTTGAATACGGCTACACGGGCAGCGGAGAATTCGAGCGCAAGTTTAGCCTGATGGAAGCCGATCTGACCTACCTGCTCTTTGACAGGTTGGCCATCGTGGGGGCTGTCCGCTACAACGATTTCGAACAGAACGGCAGCATGACCATTGAGAGTTCGACAATGAACCAAGACATCGCTTACGATACCTTAGCTGTCGAAGGGGGACTCCAGTTCTCACTTTCATCCAGATTTGCCATTACAGGTGGATACAGATGGGAGGAAAGAGGGCTGACCGGTTTGGAAACCGTCGAATTTATGGACGAAACATCCAGGGACGGCTTCTTCGGAAACCTGAAAGCAGACCTTTTTAAGGGTTTTAATCTGACGCTCGACTACCAGGACGGCAACGTTGAAAACCCGTATACGCTCATCGGCCCCACCGCCTATTCCAGGTTCAGGGCCACCGCCAAATACAGAAGCGGGGGGATTTCTTTATCGACCTCTTACTTGACAAAGAAATCCGAGAGTGACGTCTTCGGACAGAATGCCTGGGAATCCACAAGAGATCAATTTAATTTCCGCTTCGGTTATCACTCAGACACCATTGGAATATCTCTTGGTTACAGCACCATCAACGTTCAACACGATGCCACACGGTCCATCTGGTATCCACCTGCGTGGAGCGGAGGTCCGGGCACATTTGATTGGATCATCGACTACGAAGGAAAGTCCAATTTGTTCGACGGCTCAATATCCTTTGCCATCAGTGACGACTTCCACATCGGAGCCTACTACAACAACTATAAGAATGAAGGCTTCTGGGAAATCCAGAGAAACATGTTCAGGGGATATATCGACTACACATTCGACAATGGAATCGCCGCTTCAGTTGGATACAGAATGGTTGATTATCAAGGCAATTCCGGCGCGGATACCTACAAAGCCAACATCGTAGAAGTATCCTTCGGATACCGATGGAAATAAGGAAGGAGGAGACAATGTTAAGAAAACCACAAATTGTTGGAATAATGTTCGTCATCGCTGTCGTCGCACTGATCACCACTGGAATTAAGTCTCCGGTCACGGGAGCTGATTTCGAAAAGCTGACAGAAGCTGAAGCCACGGCCCGCTGGATGACCAGCGGACATGCGGATGCAGAGTCCGAAGCCTTCAGGCATTGGGACGAGGATGACCCAGCAGTCATCTCGACATCCTGTGCCCGATGTCACAGCACGGACGGTTTCGTAGAATTTATCGAAACCGGCGGAGTTGCGACTGAGTATACCTCTTCATCCGATGTAGGCATTGAATGCGATGTCTGCCACAGCAATTCCTCAACTGGCGCTTTGCGCGGCATCACTTCGGTGGAATTTCCTTCAGGTCTTTTTGTCGACAACCTCGGCAACGGGGCTATCTGCATGCAGTGCCATCAGGGACGGGAATCCACGACACGTATCAACAATGACATCGCGGCCGCCAAGGCTGCCGCCACAGGAACGTTCACGGACGACACGGTCAGCTCCAAGCTCCGCTTCAGAAACGTCCACTACGCGGCCGCCGGTGCCACGAACATGGGCACCTTTGCCAAGGGCGGCGCCGAATATCCCGGAAAAACCTACGACGCCCGTTTCGCCCACGTGGACGGCTACAACGCCTGCGCGACCTGCCACGATCCCCACACCCTCGAGGTGAGGCTGGAGCACTGCGACACCTGCCACACCGATCCCGGCAACAGCTCTTACTGGGGCGGGATTTCCGATCCGCACAACATTCGCTACCTGGGCTCCTGCACCGACTACGACGGGGACGGGGACAAAAGCGAGGGGATCTACTGGGAGATCGATTCGCTGAAACACATCCTCTGGGACAAAATTGCCGCATACGCCAAGAACAAGCTGGGTTTACCCATCGTTCACGGCGACGGCTACCCCTATTACTTCATCGACACCAACAGCAACGGCGTGGCCGACGAAAGTGAACAGGCCCGGGCCAACTCCTACAACAAGTGGACGGTCCGCCTCACACGCGCGGTCTACAACTACCAGTTCGTCTCCAAGGATCCCGGTGGTTTCGCCCACGGTGGAAAATACATGATCCAGCTCATGGTCGACGGGATTGAAGACCTCAACGTCGGTCTCGGCGAACCCGGGCTTCCCGAAGGCATCGCAAGAGATACACAGCCCGGAATCAGCGACGTGCTCGACCTCGTGAGAGGCAGGCAGCCTCTTAGCGCTGCTGCTGGAGGCACCTATATCAGAGGCGACGAGGGCCATTTCGACGGCTCCTCGGAGGCCTGGAGACACTGGGATGAAGACGGCGAAGTCAGCAGCAGCTGCGCCCGCTGTCACTCGGCCACCGGACTGGCGGATTACCTGGACGACGGGGAGATCAATAACGAAGAACCCCATGCCGTCGCCAACGGCATGCTCTGCACGACCTGCCACACATCTCCCCCGTCCTTGCGATCTGCTCCTTCGGTTGAATTTCCATCAGGAGCGATACTCAGCATGGGAGACGCCAGCAACCTCTGCATGACCTGCCACCAGGGACGTGCATCCAAAAACAGCATCGACAGCAAAGTCGCAGGAACACCACCATTTTCATTTACCAATATTCACTATTTCCCTGTTGCCGCTATCCTGTTCGGTACGGAAGCTAAAGGCGCCTATGAGTATGAAGGAAAATCTTATACAGGAAAACGCGTGTGGCCCAACCACAACGGCCGTTTCGGCACCTGCATTCAGTGCCACATGAGTTCAGTGGGCCTCTGCGACGACTGTGACGACAACCTCTGCAACCACAACGTGCAAAAACCCAATCCCGCCGACTGTGTCTTGTGCCACGGTATGGATTCCTCTCAGCCCAATCCGGGCAACGACCCGGCCTTGTTCAAGTTCAGCGGTATCCGTCCAGGATCGACTCCTGACTACGACGGAGATGGGAATAAAGAAGAATCGCTCAAAAATGAGATCCGTGCGATTGAAGCAGCCTTATATCCCCTGATCCAATCCTATGCAGCCAATGTTCTTTTACAACCTATCGTCTATGAAGAGCATACCTATCCCTATTGGTTTAAAGACACAAACGGAAACGGCGTTGTAGATGGACCCGCTGAAGCCAACTACGGCAACCAGTTCAGAGGTTTTGATGCCAAGCTGCTCAAAGCAGCCTACAACTACCATGCCAGCATTAAAGAACCCCACGGATACATCCACAATTCCCTCTATGTAGCCCAATTTCTCGTTGACTCCATCGCAGATCTCGGCGGAAACATCGCTCCCTACACCTGGCGCTAAACGCATACGAAGTAGAATTTCAAAAAGGGGCGGCTAAAAGCCGCCCCTTTTTTTTATCGACCAGCCCCTTTTTCTTGACATCATCCTATTGGTCCTATAGTTTATCTGTAGTGAAAATACAAACTCTTTTCTTGGAGGTGGATTTTGAAGATTAAAAGCCTATTTATTTTCCTAGCAGTTTTTCTCTTGTGGGACGGATTGTATGCCCAAGACTGCATCCAGTGCCACAAGAATGTAACACCCAATATCGTCACAGACTGGCAGCTGAGCCAACACAGCCTGAATAGTATCGACTGTTCTGTTTGCCACGGGGACGGCCACACGGGCCCCTACGACACGGAAAAAGTTCAGATTCCCACACCGGACACCTGCGCCAACTGCCATGAGGAAAAGGTAGAGCAGTTTAAAAAGGGCAAACACGCCGCGGCCTGGGCCGCTATGAACGCCATGCCCACCACTCACATGGCTCCCATG
Source organism: uncultured Eubacteriales bacterium (assembly GCA_964633715.1). Lineage (GTDB taxonomy): Bacteria > Acidobacteriota > Aminicenantia > Aminicenantales > Aminicenantaceae > JAUWVG01. Next base: position 979 of record CAZWHQ010000034.1, on the reverse strand, counting down.
GCTCTCATCGAAGGGATGAAGGGATGTGGTGCCTGCCACAAAATCGGTCTCAAAAGCGAAGAGGAAATCAAAAAACTGAAGACAGACGGAGCTGGTTTTGGAACAGCCTCCTGTGATGCCTGCCACACGCGGCACACTTTTTCCGTGACAGAAGCCCGGCAGCCCCAGGCCTGTCAGACCTGTCATATGGGTTTCGACCACCCGCAGTGGGAGATGTACGCCGGTTCGAAACACGGGGTCCGCTACATGCTCAAGCAAAACGGCACCCTTCCGGAAAACACGGCCGCCCCGACGTGTCAGACCTGTCACATGCAGGAAGGTGACCACGCCGTTATGACAGGATGGGGATTTTTGGCCGTGCGTCTTCCCCTGCCCAATGATGAGCAGTGGAGACAGGACAGAGTGACCATTCTCCAGGGATTGGGCGTTCTGGATCCCGAGGGAAATCCCACATCCCGACTGGATGTGGTCAAGGCCGCCAATGTAGCCCGGCTCACTCAAGAAGAATGGCAGAAAGAAAGGGACAAGATGCTTAATACCTGCAACGAGTGCCACTCCCTCAATTTCGCCAAAGCCGAACTTCAAAAAGGCGACGACATGATCCGGGAAGCCGACAAACTCATGGCCGAAGCCATCCTCACCGTATCCGCCCTCTACCAGGACGGGATCCTGGAGAAGCCGGCAGAATATGCTTACCCCTTTCCCGATCTTCTCACTTTTCACGACGCTCCCACTCCCATCGAGCAGGAACTTTTTGTGATGTTTCTCGAGCACCGCATGCGAACCTTTCAGGGCACCTTCCACGCGAATCCGGACTACGCGCTCTGGTACGGCTGGAGCGAAATGAAACGCTCTTTGAGCGAGATCAGGGAGATGGCGGAGGACATGCGCCGCAACAGATAAGCTCAATCTCTCTATTGAGTCCAGTGATTCAGACAGTAGGAAGCAATCCATTCTAACTCATTAATTTTTAATAGTT
>CAZWHQ010000033.1:46218-49864 GCA_964633715.1 uncultured Eubacteriales bacterium | reverse complement strand
CCAGAGTCTGGGAGCTGCAGCCGCTGCCACCGGAGTGTCTGCTTTTTGATACCACTAATTATTATACTTTCATGAGCAGCCACACTGACTCAAAACTCTGTGAGCGAGGGCACAATAAGGCCGGCAGGCACCATCTCCGCCAGATCGGGCTGGCGCTTCTGGCTGACCGGTTTACGCATCTGCCGCTTTTCTACCGGGTCTACGAGGGCAATACCCATGATTCGAAGGTGTTCCGCCGGGTAATCGATGAGCTGTTTGGAGTGATGTGCGGTTTTAACCAGACAAAGCAACGGCTGACTGTTGTGTTCGACAAAGGGATGAACTCGGAGGAAGCGATCCAAGGCATTGACGACAACACCCGCATTCATTTTATCACAACGTACTCAACATACTTTGTGGAGGAGTTGGCTGGGGCCGACTTGAGGAAGTTTGCGCCTCTGGATATCGACAAAAACCGCAGTCTCCGGGCCGAGGAACACGAAGAGGAGTGTATGTTGGCCTTTCGCAGCCGAATGGAGTTGTGGGGTCGGGAACGGACCATTGTTGTGACTTTCAATCCCCGTACGGCTAGAAAACATGAGTACACACTGGAAGGGAAGCTGGAGTCGTTGCGTAAAACACTGCTTGAATTCCGGCGTAAATACCGAGAGAGGCGAGCCCATTGGCGCGATCAGGATGCCATCCGGGAGCGTTATTTACGAGCATGCGAGAAGCTTCATATCGGATCACAGTACTATCATCTGGAGTTCGGTACCCGGAAAAAGACTCCGGAACTGAGTTTCCGCAAGGATCCCTATCAGGTCGGAAAAGCCGAGGCGCTCTTCGGAAAGAACGTCATCGTCACGGACAACCACGACTGGACCACAGAAGAAATTGTCCAGTTGTCATTGGATCGCTACGGGATCGAAAAACTATTTCGAGACTCCAAGTCCAGCGACCACATTCAGGTCAATCCGTTTTATCACTGGACAGACAGCAAGATACGCTGCCAACTGCTGACTTGTGCCATTGCGCTAACGGTGCTGCGTTTACTGGAGATTACCGTGAACGGGGAAGGGCACAAACGTTATAGCGGACGCCAGGCACTGGAAGAAATGTCACACCTCAACTCGACTTGGTTGTGGTATGCTGGCAAAAGGAATCCGGAAAAGGCGCTCGATACACCGACCGAGACCCAAGCGGACGTCCTAAAGACGTTTGGCTGGGAAATCAGACCGGGTGGGGTCTTACAGCCGATCGACTCATAATTTATTCATTTATAGAGAGTTACATCTGTAAAAAGACTTTATCTCTTAAACTCCTGTCCAACTGTGAGTGAATATATCCGGATTGAAGGACATCCAGAACAATCTTGCTTCTTACCTGTTCAATCTGTTTAATCGCTTCCTGATAATGGGAAATGGCAGGATTATACTTTTTTTGTTCTTCATAAATCTTCGCAAATCCAAAATGAGCCCCTCTTAATATAGCTGAAGATTCTAATTTTTCCCCTATCTGGTGGGCTTGAAAAAACAGTTTTTCTGCTTCTTTATAATCTTTAAGTTGGAGTTGAATTTCTCCAATATTGGCCAAAAGCATCCCCAAAGAATACAAATCACTGCCGCTTTTTACTTTGTCCAGGGCTGATCTGAGATAATGCAGAGCTTCATGATACTTTTCCAGGTGAATATAAGTATGGCCAATATTATTCAACGCTATGAGTTCCATATCATTTATTTGTTCGATTTTTACCAAATTCAGGGAGTCTCCATAGTACCGAAGAGCCTCATAATAATCCTTTTTATTTTGTGATATGCCGGCTTTTTTCTCATAAAGGAAACCCAGACTATTAAGTATTGTTGCTGTTTTTAGATTATCCTTTAGTTCTCTTGCGGCAGACAGGGCTTCGGATAAATATTCAGAAGACTTTTGAAAATCTCCGAATTTTATATAAATTTTTGCTAAATGATCTGAGCATCTGCGAATCAAATCCTTTGACTGTATTTCAACAGCTATTTTTAAAGCATCAGAATAATGCGTCAACGCATAAGCAGGATTTTGTGCGGCATGAAAGGTACCCATAATATTAAGAATTTTTATCGTTTCAATCCTATGATTTAATATCTGTGCAAGTTTTAGAGCTTGTTGAGTCAGGTCTAAATTCTCAAGAGTTCCCAAGACATAGGAACTCCTGCACATTAAACTCAGGCATTTGAGTTCATGGGCCTGGCTTTTTATCTCTTTTGCCATATGTATGGCCTTTTGAAAATTGCCCTTCGATTCTTGAGGTTTTGTGTAACAAATTTTTTTTCCCTTGAGAAACAAATCGTTAATATCCATGGCAGATTCACAGACTAAAACGGCCTGAGGCAGGTGGAGTTCATTCGCCAGAGCAAGTGCTTTTGAATAGAGATCAGAAGAATCTTCGACTCTGTCCAAATTCCAAGCAAGCAGCCCTAAATTTTGATAGCACTCCATCTGAATTTTTTTGTCTTTTTTTTCACTGGCCAGGCTTAAACATCCCTCAAAAGATTTCACCGCTGAATCGAAATGTCCTGCACCCAGCTGATTTTTTCCAATTCTAAAAAGAGAATCTATTTTTTCGTCGCTGATATTTTGGCTGTGAAAGGAAGAAAGGGTCGAATACAGAGACATAAAAATGAAAACAAGAAAAACGACTTTTAACCGCAATTTGAATCCATTAAATTCAAACAATTTTTAGCCCTACTTATTAATTCATCTTATTACATAATAGTAAAAAGTGAAAGTTTATCTAGAGATTCGATAAAAATCAGTTTATAAGTTGACAAAATTGATGAGTCCAAAACGTCATATATATAGTGGGTATCGAATAGAGAAATTTTTCGTGCATTTTTTTTGTACGAGAGTAGACAGGTGAGAATGTTGCCTTTGATTTGCAAATTGGGGGTTGATGGGAACCAAAAATATTGTGTTCTCCTCAAGTAGAGGATAAAATTTATAACACACAAAAAGAGCGGCATAAACTCTCAGCACATCTACAGTCGGCAAGAGAAGAGGAACGGAGCCAAATTGCCAATGAACTTCATGACACCGTTGGTCAGGCACTGACCGCTCTTAAAATGGATCTTTTAGTACTGGAAAACTATCTCCCTCAAGATCAGGAAAAGATCGTTGAAAAATTGCATTCCATGAATCTCCTTTTAGATCACACGATCCAAGCGATAAGAAAGATTTATTCAGAACTCAGACCCCCCTTGCTGGAGTTCTCTGATTTAAAGTCAGCCATCGAGGATCATTTCAATAAATTTCAGGATCAAACTGGAATTAAGGGCGACCTCAAGATAAACACGGAAGGGATAGAACTCAAAAAGAGTCAATCCAGTGCTCTTTTCCAAATTCTGCAGGAGGCTCTCAACAACGTGAGATGGCATTCACAGGCCACACACGTGAAACTGGAACTAAAGAATAATTCAAAACATGTCAATTTAGTTGTTAAAGATAACGGTATCGGTATCAATATGGAGAAACTTTTAGATTCCACTTCATTTGGACTTACCGGAATGAAAGAGCGAGCGAATTTTTTACGAGGAAAATTAGAAATTGAAGCCATTCCCAAAAAAGGAACAACCGTTAAAATAAACTTCCCCGTTTAGTTAGGGGATATTTTAGCCCAAAAACCAAAAAA
>CAZWHQ010000033.1:0-46118 GCA_964633715.1 uncultured Eubacteriales bacterium | reverse complement strand
TTAAAATAAACTTCCCCGTTTAGTTAGGGGATATTTTAGCCCAAAAACCAAAAAATCGAGAACACTGCTTTTTCTCAAGTTGATTCTATGTATGGGTTTAAATAGAATATATGAGGCATCTCGTCTCATTTTTATCTGATCTATCCGATTAATTCTAGGAGACATATGACATCAAAAGAGCGAATAAATAAAGCCATGGACAGGAGCATCCCTGACCGTGTTCCCTTCATGTGCCAGATGAGCGTTGGTTTTATGCTGCTTCAAACAAAATTCTCCCCTTCTGAATTCTGGTTTTCCAAAGATACCTTCGCCAAAGGTCTCCTTCACCTTAGAAGACTTTATGATTTCGATGGAATCCTTATCAGTCTCCACGGCCATTCTCCAGACTGGGAAAAATCCATCAAAAGGGTCGAAAGGCTTGAAGAGCAAGAAGTGGTTTTTTGGAAAAACGGAGATAAGACAATCTTCCCACGTGATGATCTCCCTACTCACGTACCAAGCAAAAACAGATCACCCCTCTCCATTACAGAAATCGATGTGGACACATTTCCCGGTAAAATCGAAACCATACCCGTCTCTGTGGGCCTCAATTTTCCCATCGATCCTGAACACAAATTTGACGTTATCGACAGCGTTGTTGAGATGGCCGGATCTTTGTATTCTATTCACGGCGAAGTCACATCGCCCTTCGACTACTTTCTCCATTTTTTTGGAATTTCTAAAGCATTAATATTTCTTGTGTCCAATCCAATCGAATCAAAGGTTTTGCTGCAACGTTATGCAGACGGCGTGACTGAATTGGCCATAGAAATGACTGCACATGGAGTTGATGCGATAAAAATTTCATCTCCCTTCGCCGGATCAGGATTTATCTCTCCGTCTTTTTACAGAGATTTTGTCCTTCCCTACGAACGGCAAATTGCCCTATCCGTTCGCCAGAAAAACGTTCACATCTATACCCATACATGCGGGGCCATAGGAGACCGCTTAGAGATGATGGTCGAATCAGGAGTTTCCGGTATAGAATGCCTGGATCCTCCCCCTTTGGGAGACGTGGGCCTTGCTGAAGCAAAAAAACGTATTGGAAGCAAAGTGTTTATCAAGGGAAATATCGATCCCATTCATGTCCTGCTTAAAGGAACTCCTGAAGTCATTAAAAAGGACGCAGAAAAAAAGATCCGCATCGGAAGCCGGGGAGGAGGATATATCCTCAGCACGGCCTGCTCCATCGCCCCCCACACCCCCAGTACACATGTCCACCTGCTCAGAGAAGTGGCAGACTAGAAAAAAGAAACATCTAGAATTTATCTCCAATCCATCTTAGAGTCAGACAGGAACCCTTACGAGTTCCGCCTCCATCACATATGAATGTGGATGAAGACGGAGACTCGACATCCATCTGACTCTCGGCAGGTCGGCAATAAATCCTAGATATTTCTTTTTATTTGATGTGTACGAGGACATCGAGGAAGCGGTCGATGGTCAGGGGGGCACTGCCTTCATAGTGATTATTGACATTGACGTAGGTGCGTATTCCCCGCTCCCGGTTGACTTTGACAATTTTAGCCGCTGATTCCAGGCCCTTTGGCTTTGGAGCGGCAAGACTGTTCCAGACTTCTCCGGTTGTCTTTTCGATATCCTTCCTATCGCCTCCATGCAGCCGCACAACGGCAAAATCGGCCGTGGCCGGTTGGAATTTTTCAAAGACTTCCCCGATGGGCGGCATGTAATAACCATCCAAATAAACATATCCCAGATTAAATTCTTTGAGAAAAGCAAAAAACTCCTGAGATAAATAGTTGGGATTGCGTATTTCTACAGCATAAGAAAAACCTTTTGGAGCTTTTGATATAAAGACACCGAATTTTTCGAAAAAGTTTTCCTTTGAGGGCATTTTTTGCTTATTCAGGTACTCGAATTGAAACATCAGAGGCCCCAACTTCTCTCCCATCAAGGTAAGACGTTCAAGGAATTTCTCGAAGAGTTCAATATCTAGAAAATGTTTGTTTGGCTGACCGGCGAAGGCCAGATTTTGACGGGACTGCCGTTTATAATAATGCGTCAGTGTCACAGAATTGGGAGCCTTAACAGTGAAGATAAAATTGTCGGGGACACTATCGGCATAGGCTTTGACAGCACTCAGCTCAGGCAGCCTCAAAGCGCCTGGAAACAGGCTCCAAAACCACTGGTCGATCTCAACGGAATTTAAATATTTGGCATAGTCGGGGAGGTAGTCTCCGGCCCTGTAGGTTTTTCCAGGTTCATAATAGAGCCCCTTCCAGGACTCGAATTTCCAGGAACACGTCCCGATCCTTAAAAAATTTTTGTACTTTTCAGGGATAATAACTTTCATTAATTTCGTAAAAAGGCGCCGGCCGGATTAAAACTCAAATCCCAGACCCATTCCAAAATGAAACCCTCCAACATCAAACTTTTCCACTGCAGTTGTGATGGGGCAGTATTTAAATTGAGCATAGATATCCACCACAAAAAATCCGCTGATTTTAAGAAAAAGTCCGGACTGGCCAATGAAGCCGATGTTTTGCTCCCGCACTTCGGCATCGGGGGTCTCTTCCATGTATTGGAAATAACCTCCGCCTATACCAAAGTACGGATTGACAAGACCTTTATTCAATCGGACTTTAAGTCCCAGTTCGATAGGGATTAAGTACACTTTATTTTTTGCATCCGAAACCGTATCTGTTACGGTTTTGCTGAAATAACCTTCGGCAAACCAGAGCTCGACAAAATCAGTGACACCCACATTGATTTCAGCTCCATACATCATTCCGTTGTTGTACACTGTCTTGAGGTTCCCTTCTCTCGGAGAAAAGTAATTTCCAGTCACCAAAACCCGGATGAACTTTTTTTTCTGTTTCAGTCTCTCTTCGTTGAGCTGGTTGAGGATGGAAATGGTATCATCGAGTTTTTGCTTCGTCTCTTCCAGCTGTTCTTCGATCGTACCTGAAGGCTTCTCTAAAACTTCTTCCTTTTTTTCTGGCTCCTCTTTAATGGGGGGTTGTTCGGCCACAAATTCAGGCTTTTCTTTTGCTTCAATTTTTGCTTCTGTAGTTTTTCTCTCTGATGGCTCCTTCCTTTTTTCCTCGGGAACAGCGACTTTATCAGACGGTCCTTTTATCGTAGAAAATGTTATTTTTAATCCCTCGGGTGTCCGCTCGATCCCATAAAAAGGGAAGTCTCCCTCAATATCAAATACGACTCTGGCTACGCCTCTTTGGTACATTCCATGTCGAATTCTTAAAATCCTGAAATCGTTGATTTCAATAGAAGGCCCAGCCTGGATATCCCTCATATTGAATAAATCGATCACTATCCTTTCCGGCTGCAGCAGTTCAAAGACTTTGTGGTATGCATAGGTTTCGATGATCAGATTGACAACAAGCACATCCGCTGTTTTTGAAAAAAAGATCTCTTTTAATATGCCGGATTCCCTAGTCGGCTGTTCTTCTTGAGAAAAACCAAGAGCTGCCAGAGAAAGGAATACAAACACACATACCAAAGAAATTGGGATCTGCCTTCTCATTTTAGCCGTTGTCCTTGTATGCTTAACGGGAGCTGTGTGATTATTATATCAGGAGTTGGGGAATATGGGAATCTCTTGAAAATTTTCATCAACTTTAGGAAGGACAATATCCAGTATCTTTTTTGTAATGGCTTGAAAATAAGGATCTTCGAAATTTTTCATTTCGACCGAATGGACATTGTCGATAAACTGCACTGTAATGAAGGAATCGATGCCTCCCGGAGGGCCTGAACGTGACTCGAGCAGGAGAAAACGATTCTCCTGAAGAGACCGATCGATGTCTCGAAAATCTTTTTCATCCAGCTTGAACGGTTTTTCTATAGTGATGCCCTGACGCGATCTTTTAAAAAAAACACCTTCCCTATTCATCCGGATTTCGATAAGAACCTGCCACTCCTGATCACCGATAGGGCCAAATCCATATCTGAGAAAAACCTTTTCAGTCCGCCTTTCGACAGCTTTGTCCTGCTCGGATTTTAACCACTCAAGAGGATCAGCAGAAACGGTCACTTCCACCACTAAATTCTGCTCAACATACACATAACGAAATGACCAGCCAAAAGCCCCCTCTCCCTCCAAATCCGCATAGACAACCTGTCTGTCTTCTACAGTCCCGGCCTGCCCCATCTCCTGCGCCCATTCAATCCATTTGAAAAGAGCATCTGTGGAAGACATTAAATCGAGATCCAGCTCTTCTTCTTCAGTCAAATACGCATACTGAATAAACACTTCTTCTCTGATGATATCGGCCCTTATTTTCTCGAACAGAAGCATTCCCACAGGATAATCGGGCTCGGGAATTTCTTCTTCGACCAGAGCCCACTCAACAGGAAGAACTTTTGGCAAAGGTTTCATGAATCCATCATTCTTTCTCAGTTCAATGTTTTTGGCCACATCCATAGCCTCGGATTTTGTAGGATGCCACTGGTCAGATACAGGCAGTTGATCCCAGAAATTATGGGAGCAGTAGATATTTTCGTCCTCCTGGATGGAAAACTTCCAATCCGGTTTCTGTAAGGGAACGATAAAGGTATCCCCAACTTCCAATAGATCTTCAGACAAACCATCCTCGGTGAAGGCCAAATCCACCAGCTCCAAATAGAGGGTTGGAGTTGAAAGAAAAAACCGGGATTTCAACGGTTCACTGAGGTCCACCCTCTCCACTCTAACAAAAGCATCATAATAATTGGAAACAAGATTTTCCCTGAGCTCAACAAGGCTGCATTCCAAGGCCTCTGAGGGCTGGAATAGAGAACATCCCTTTGAAGTAAAAAGCAGAAAGATTCCAGAAAGAACCATAAATGTTAAATATTTTTTTTTTTTCATTTTAGCGATCGATGGTACAGAAGGACGGCTCACCTTCTACACCTCTCTGGTTAATTGCAATAATTTTATACTGATAGACCTTATCCTTATCCACATTCCGATGCCAGTATTCTCCCTTCGTCGGACTGACTTCTACAAAATAGTGCCACTGGTTATCGATGAGGTGGTAAATTCTGTATTTGCTGAGGGGATTGCCTGAATTGAGCGGATTTGGCTTCCACTTAAGGATGTTGATGTATTCTGACTGAGACAGAGAGCGGTTCAAGATTCTCTCTCCTTCAACCTCCAGAGGTTTATGGATCTTTTGAAAAACGGCGTGAAGAGTCTTGTCAGAATCCATCAGCACGGATATCAAACTCGAGTTGGGCTGTATTGACTGCACATCCCCGGTCCATTTGATAAATGAATAATACGGTTCCTCATAGATATTGACAGTCACATATCTTCCCTTGTCATAGACATGGGAACCGAGTGAAGGACTCGTTGTCCCGCCTGGACTTGCAGTGAGAGTGAGAGTATAGCTGATTTTTAATACAGAAAAACTCATCGTATTTCCGGAAGTGCTGATATCGTTGATATGGATATCGCTACTGTTCCAATGTCCCTGAGTATTTCTGTAAATGACATTTTCTTCATCATCAAAAGAGGATATTCTTAAAGAAGATCCCGCGGGTTTGTCATCCGGATAAGACGGCCCTATCTCTGCATATCCAAAATCGGCTGCCCAGACCATTTTATCCCAGCCCCACGCATATTGATTCAGGGATGATATTTGGGGATTCAGCTCGGCACAGATGGCTTCGACGCCGTAAAAAGGGAAGCTGGGCAAACAGGCTGCCGGAGTGTAGTTTTCATCCACGTGAGTGATCAGCAGTCCGCTCCGGCGGTTCGGAAAATTTTCATAGTGGGGATGAGAGCCATTATTTCTATTCTCTAAAAGCAAATACTCCTTAGGATAATCGATATATATTTTAAACAATCTCGGATTTGATATTTGAGACAGCCCCAGAGCATCCACTTGGTAAACTCCACTATTGACAATCTCATTTGCACTTATCCATCCGTATTCTACTGATTTGATATAACCACAGAATCCAAGTCTATAGTCTGAACTTCCCATAATACAGTATCTGCCCATCGGTTTATTCTGGAAATCGCTGTAATCATACAGATCAGGAGCTCCAATCATGTGGCCGTATTCATGACAGAATGTGCTGATGCTGGTATTTTCATCCCCTGAAGTACGTCTTTCATTCACGACACTAAAGTATCTGACTTGGATGCCATACTTATTGAGATAAGCACTACTCATCGCCGGCCAGAAAAATGTCCCCCATGTTTCTCTTGTTCCGGCCCAGATAAGAATAATATCCATGTCTCCATCGTTGCTGTACGCGGAAAAATCAAATAAAGGATCCATTATTTTTATGGCATCCAGGGCATCACTGATAAGATTTCGCCAGCTCCCGTCTTCCTTGTACTTAGAGGCCGTATTGGGAAGAGTTAGCCAGTTGGGGTAGGTGTATCCTTCCGGCCAAAACTGACCATAGGATTGAGCTTTATAAAAATTCGTCAAACTGATGGAGGATGTCCCGCTGTCGAAGAGCCGTGTATTAAAATTGCCGGGTGCATAGAGTCCGGATGACCATTGAGTAGGGGGAGTTTCTTCCGGCTGAAACTGAACACAGACCATAAATACTTTTTTTGTGCCTGTCACCGTCTGTACGGAAACTCTTTTTTCCAAAGCCGAGGTTCTGACTTCATGCAGCGCCAGAGGATCTTGTCTGCGTTTGTCAGCAATCCTGAAGGCCCGGTCGTTGAGATGTTTGGGAAAGTTGATGCGCTGCAGATGATCGGAAAGGACAGTGCCGGCTACCAGTCCCGAAGGGACAAGTCGATTATCCAAAAGTTGGGCGTATTCGATTTGTCCAGTCTCCTCATTCTTGATCAGAGTGTACCCATCTTTGGATTCGATCCTCACATGAAATTCATCCCCAAAAATAAAGCCCTCGAAAAGAGTGCCATCCGGCTGGGAAAGAAGGATCCTTTCTCCACGGACAGGATCTGCTTGAAGTGGCACATGAAGAAACATTGTCGAGACAAAGAGCACACAAAAACTGTAACAGGCCCTTATTTTATGTCGTCTCAACATCCTAAAAATCCACATCAATCCTTTTACCTCATAATGATAGACCCTTTCTGTCCTGTATTCAACTCTATGGACTTTATTTACTCAAACCTGGAGCGAGACCAAAATAGGCGAGCAAACTGTACATCAAGGCCAAAAAAAAGAAGGCACTCATAATTTTCAGTACTCTTCCGACTTTTTGTTTTTTCTGAGTCAGCTCCTTTTCACTTTTTCGGCTGACTAAAAAAATTTTCCTTTTCGGATCCATGTACCCTTTTTTAGGAAATCGAATTTGTGCCTCACCAGCCTTGGTTGTTGTGGCCTGACCCAACACATAGACAAAACCTTCATGTATAAAGACCGATTCTCTGATCCTGTATCTTCCGGTATCCGAATCGCGAACATTGTCCCCAAACCAAGGTTCTCTATATCGAACAACCTTGTTCAGCACAGTTTCTGTATCAATAGACGCCCGTGCTGGATCAACGACAGTCTCTCCTGTCTTGTCCCGGACTTTAAACGGTGTAGAAATCTTTTCGTCCATCTCATTGACCCAGACATAGTGCGTCTGGGTGCGCATTCCTGAGCCGGACTTTATGGATCGGGTTCTGCGGCTCTGTCTGGCAACTGTCGTGTGAAAATAGCAGCAGGGGATATGAGCGGCTAAAGAAATAATAGGATTTTCACAGAATACCAAACCCTGCACCTCAACTGTAGCGTCAAAACCACCTTTGACTAACCGCCTGAGATCTGCAGCACTGTAGGTATCGACAGCCCACATCTCCAAGAGCAGCTTTTTGTTTTTGTTATAGAAAAAAAGACAGATCAGCCCAGCTAAAAAGGAGGCGCCTCCAATTATCAAAAAATGTTCAGGCAACATCCATGGACTCAACTGACAAAAGATGAGGTTATTGTGGCAGTGTGATTCTTTTTCGTCAAGAAGAGGGCGCTAATCCAGCTTTATCAACTGGCCGCTTCCTGAAATAAATGAACGCATCAATTATATCCCAATCCGGACTGAAAAACTCCAAAAACGCTTCTTTAGTCCCACGTCTTTATCCGTAAACACCCAGTTGAGCCCCCCCTTGAACTGGAGGAATCTCGTGACACGGAATACAGCACTGATCCCTGGGGAAATGATGTAAAAATTGGTGTTCCATGAATCTCCAATACCCATCAATGCTTCCGTTTGGATATGAAAGGAGCTGTTGGGTGAGGAGGTATAGGCCACATAAAGCCCGCCGTAAGCCGGCCGTCCTGGATTAAAATCGACATCGATATCAAAGGGCTCGAGATTGGCAAAGGCCCTTCCATAAAGCCCGACACCCAGGGAATATTTTCTATTGAACACAAATCCGGCCTTCCCGCCCAGCAGGACTCCCCTCTCTCCATAAATGCGCGTGCTGATGGTGCTGGCCTCCACAAATAGACCGATTCTATTGTAAATCCTATAACGGTTCTCTCTGATTTTGACATCTCTGTCTCCTCGAGGAGTTGTGTACACTTTATCCGTTTCAACAAATTCCCTGCTGTCGAGCTCGCACTTTTTCTCCTTCTCCAAGTGGATTGAGGACTCATAAACCTGTCCCTCTATGATATTGATGATATGGTATTTTCCTTCTTCAAGGCCCAACTCGATCCGTCGTCCGGAGGGCTTGGTCAATTCCACAACAAGTTGATTATTTTTATCATGGATAAAAATATTCCCAACCAGATCAGGGAGAAGAACGAGCAAAGCCGGACTTTGCCGGATATCGGTCATGACCACATCCCCTCTCCCGGACATTTGGATATCCGTATTGGGATGCTGCGGTCCGCTCAAAGTCTTGGTGGTTTGAGAGAGTGTTTCATTAAAAGCAAATTGGTAGGCCTCATTAAACGTGACCCGTCCATCTTGTGTGACATCCGCTGCACCTCTTAAACCGGACACAAGATAGTGAGTAAAAAAGGACCCGTTGATATAATCTGACTCCTGTGAAACTTCGTTTGCCGAGCTGGAGGACATGAAGGCGTATCCTTTCATATCATAAGCCGTATCCAGCATAAAGGGCTGCCGTTTCTTTCCGCCCTTGATCCTCGTAAAGGCTCCTGATGCACATGAATCGAGGATGGCGATGCGGACATCGGCGTCGACGCTGTTTATGACCTCCCTGAGATCCTCATAAGACACCTTCTCATCCCCGAGGAGGATATTTTTATCATCTGAATGCCCCGAATAATAGAAAAAGAACTCTAAACGTTTAGATTCGGGCTTCGACTCTTCGATCTTTGCCCGGAATTGGCCCAACTCCGTGAACAAAGATTTCATGTCGGGTTCCGCTAAAAAAAGGCTGTTTTCTTGTGTGACTCCACCGAGATCATGAAACACTTTAAGGAATGATTTGGCATCGGAGAGCGCATACTGAAGCTGCTCTCTTTCTTCTCCTCCGTTATTTGCCCCGACAGCGACGACAAAGCGTTGAATAACGGTTGGATCGACACCCAAATCTTCTTGTGCCACAGAGAGCGCAAAACCATGTATGACAAATAAGATAAGTAAAGTGTATATAGTTTTTTTACTCATTGATGCTCTCCTTTTTGAGCATTAGGGAATATTGATTATAAGAATTTGAAAGTTGAAGTTTCTCCTGTTTTGCCCTCGCTGAATCCTGAGCAAGTATTTTTGCTTTGTCCAAAACACTCCGGACATCGATCTCGGATTTTGAAGTGACAAAGAAAAATCTTTCATAACCCGGAGCTTCATCCAATTCGTAAGCTAATGAGAGCAGAACTATTTTTTGGTCACCGAGCAAAGCAGAATCCGCACTATTTTCCGGGTAATGAAGCGTTACTGTTCCATTGCCATCATAAGAAAAAATAACTCCATAGTTCTCATTTGCAGATCCATAAGCAATCTGCAACAGATCTCCGGCTTTGGCCTCATCTCCATCTTTCAGGAGATCGATATCTTTGGCCTTTTTTCTGTAAATGAGCAGATAGGGCTTGGATCGATCGATATTTTCGGCCCCTTTAATCCGGGTGCCATCGGAAAGTGAAAAACTGAGATCTTGTCTCGGCCCCATGAGTACGAGAAAGAAGATAACCAGGGCAGCAGAAATCGCTGGGACAGCATAAAATGCACGTTTTGCAAAAAACGGATGCGTTCTCTTTTTTTGAACGGCTTTCTCCCTCTTAATTCTTTGCTCGATTTTTGGAGTCAAAACCGCAGGTTTGTACTGCTGAAGAATTCCTTCGTTAGACTGTTTTAAAACAGTAAGGCGATCCCGCAGTTTGGAATTTATCTTCATCTGGGCTTCAATTTCATTGGTCCTCTTTTCCGGCAGCTCACCAAGAAGATACCTTTCAAGCTCCCAGTCACGGACCGGACTAGTTGTCATAGTATTTCTCCTTCTTGATTTTTGCACGTGACCGCAATTCCCGGATACGTTTGCGCACACCTGAATGGGATAGGCCCACCTCTTGAGCAACCTCAGGAAGTGTCATCCCGTCCACGAAATGCAGGACTGCAATCTCACGAGTGGATTTTTTTTCTCCCTTAAAAATTTTCTCTAAGAGATCTCTCAACACGGCACGATCCTCGTTCTCATCATAAAGAGCGATGTTCCCCAGGAGGTCTTCATCGTTGATTGTCCGGTGGACGCTAAAATCTCTGATGATATTCAAGCACACATTGGTCGATATCCTGAAAAGCAAGCTGGACGGATATTTCATTTCCAGACGGTTCCTATAGACAATGAGTTTCGTAAAAACTTCCTGCATAGCATCGAGAGCCTTGTCTTCATCCCGGAGAAGCTGACGGCAGCGTCTGAGCACCATAGGCCCATAACGTGTATAAAGCTCATTAATTTTGACATCCATTGATTCTGTTCCTGGAACTTCTCCTCAACACTTTTGATCTTCATATATAAAGAGACACTTCAGAAGACCAAAAGTGTCACATCTATTTTGGAGAGTGATTACTTTTCCAATTTTTTCAGTTTTTCAATGGCCGTATTTTTGAGGTTATCTAAAAATTCCTTGTCCCTTGAGGTATCGTTCGGAATTTTCTCAAGAGTTTTTTTTATGGCTTCGATGGCCAGATCGATATTTTTGTTCCGGATATAGGCATCGGAAAGACTGTCATAGGTATTGGCAGATTCCGGGAAAGTGTCGACATTTAGTTTAAAAACTTCAATGGCTTCCTCGGTTTTGCCCGCGTTTAAGAGTGTATATCCCGTGCTGTTAATACTCTCTTCGTTGAAAATTTTGGGCTTTTCCTTTAAGAGTTTGTAAAAGAGTTTTTTAGCATCTTCCAGTCCATCCTCTACAATTGCCCAACAAAACACTGTCGCCGGTGAATCATAACGGGGATAATTGAGAAATGACAGCCCAAAGTCTTCACCTCCACCAATGGCCTCATCGATAATATCCTGGGCAATACTCAATCCGTTGAAGCTGTTTGTCAGGTAAACAAGACCTACCTGTTCTTTCTTGTAAGCAACGATGTAGTTGCGAAAGATACCGTAGTCTCCCCACTGCCAGAATCCAAAACCGTTTTCTGTACGTTCGAGACCAAAACCCAAACTCCAAAAAACATTTTTGTCACAATTGATCTGAGAAGTCAGCATCTCTTTAACCGTATTCTCTTTTAAGCCCCTATTTTTGAGGACGGCAGTGACAAACTTTGCGTAATCTTCTGCTGTTGTGTAGAGGCTGGCACCGGAATGGGATCTTTTTCTTTTTCTGAACAGGCCGGTTGTCTCACTGAACACGTCATGGCCCACGGCCGATTGTCTCTCATATTTTTCCTGCCAGACCAAACTGCTGTGCTTCATTCCTAAAGGTTCGATGACCATTTTGCGCATGATGTCTCGCAGAGGTTCGCCTTTGATGTGCTCGATCACTCTTTGGAGATACATGTAACCGTCGGCAGAATATTTCCATTGAGACCCGGGCTCAAAAAGGACTGGCAGTGGTTTGCGCGGTTCACCGTGGGGCAATCCTGAGGAATGACTGAGGACCAAACGGGCCGTAATCCTCTTGAACCAGTCAAGGCGAAAATCCTCCAGGTCCATGGAATGCCGGATGTAGGTGTTCTCCAGGTAATCCTGAGGAACATATTCGACAAGGGGTTTGTCCAAATCGAGTTTGCCGCTTTCGACAAGTTTCATGACCATATAGGCAAAAAAAGGCTTCGTCAATGAAGCGGCTTCAAATACTGTGTCTTTATCCACAGGCTCTCCAGTTTTGGTGTTTTTTATGCCAAATCCTTCTGCCCACAAGATCTTCCCATCCTGGATCACCGCTATCGAAAGCCCTGGAATATGTCCTTTTTTCATCAGATCGGGAATGATCCTTTCCAGTCTGGATATCAACACCTTCCCTTCGATGTCTGTTTTTAAGGGGATTGTTTTTTGTGCGAAACCCAGACAGCTCAGTACCAGGAGACAGGCCATCGGAATGACAAACATTCGTTTAAGAATAGTTGTTTTCAATGCGACCTCCCGTTTAATCCATTTTAAAACTTTTTTATTTTAGTTTCATTTTTATTATACGGATTCTTTGCGGCAAACGTTTCCAATAGAACGAATCAGGACACAAATACGTATTTTAATGAAAAGGACATGGATTAAAAGAAGATCTTTATAAAGGAGAACATACTTGATGAGAAATAAACACAACCATCTTGCATTAGTTTTGTTCGCCATATTGGCATTCGTATCCACATTAACCGCTGCCCCGGTTCAAAATGATCATCAAACCGTTTCAAATAGTCAAAAGGGATTGTGGCAAGATAAAAAAAGGATAGAGATAGAAGATGAACTCGTTCTTGGAAAAGAGTTTGGTGATGAAACAGAGATGTTCAGCTATATAAGAGACCTCGCTATAGACCATCAGGACAATCTCTATGTTGCAGACAGCATGGATTTGTGCATCAAAGTTTTTACCAGTGACGGAAAGTTCATCCGTGCATTCGGCCGGGAGGGACAGGGACCGGGAGAATTTCAGACCATAGATGCCATCTGCTGGAGCCAAAAAGACAATTGCATCTATATCACCGACCGCCGGAATCACAGAATCAGTTGGTTCGGAAGTGACGGCGAATTTTGCGGATCCATAAAAACAGAAATATTTAATGCCGACATCGAGGGACTCAGCTGCCTGGAAAACGGATGTTTTGTCCTTACCGCCAGAATAATAGGAGACAGAAAATCCAAGTGTAAAATTATCGTGACAAGCCATAATTTTGAAAATGTATTTGCTGAAATCGAGGATGAATTTCCCATCTTCTCCGTTGGAGCCACTATATCGCCAAAATTTTCCGATGTTGGGATTCTTCAAGGAGAACGGATTTATTATACATCTCCTTCTGAATACAAAATTACTGTCTTAAATTCAGACTTTGAAAAACAGACCACCATAGGCAAGTCCTTGCCCCGCATGTTTCCACCTCATTATGTTAGAGGATTTTATGTCGATTTTAATGCCATCGAATCACTGTTGCTGTGGGAAGATAAATTAATCGTTGGTGTCCAGAGTACACAAGTAAAAGCCATCCCGAAGTTCAAAGAGAAAAGGGAACTTATAGAGTTTGTCTACGAAGATGACTTGACCACATGGGAACTCAAAACAGCCTATCAACTTGATTTTTTCAACAAGGGCTTTCAATTTTTGGGATATGTTGAAGTTCCGGAAAAACGAAGCTTGGCTGGATGTGACTCTTCAGGCCGTGTCTATTTTTTCGAAAACGAACCCTTTCCCCGAGTAATCTTGAGTTGGATTACAATTGAGGATAAAACTTAAAATTTACTGTTGGAAAATTACAGAAATTCGTAGGGAAATCTGTCGTCGGCTCTATAAGCTCAGAATCCCTTGAGCAGGATACACAAACCAGCAGCAAACAGATCAGAGTGACATATATTTTTTTTATCAATTCTCCGTTTTATGTATGAATATTCATATACGTAATACATTCTATCTTTTATATGGTTGCCCCCGAGAAAAAAAAGATGCAGTGGCGTCCTATTCGTAGCGAAGGGAGTCTATGGGATCTGAACGGGCCGCCTTGAACGCCTGAATACAAACAGTCAGTGCAGCAATCAACAGCGCCAAACCAGAAGAAAAGATAAAAATCCCCCAGCCAAGGCTGATCTTGTAGGCAAATCCCTGCAGCCATTTTCTCGCGACAATATACGCGATTGGCCAAGCAATGATATTGGCCAGCAGAACCCACTTGATAAATTCTTTAGAGAGAAGAATCACTATAGTCAACACTCTAGCCCCGAGTACTTTTCTGATTCCAATTTCCTTGGTTCGCCGCTCTGCCATAAATGAAGCCAGCCCAAAAAGCCCTAAACAGGCGATAAAGACAGCCAGGCCTGTAAAATAACTAAAAATCTTTTCTATCCTTCTCTCATTTTCATATTGATTTTTAATGCTTTGATCGACAAAATCATATTGAAAGGGAAATCCGTTTACGAATTTTTCCCATTTTTCTTGGAGATATTCGACCATCTCAGCTGTATGGCCGGGGCGAAATTTTACAAAAACAAAAAATCCTTCCGAAAACGTTAAAATCTTCGGCTGAATAGGTGTGTGGAGGGACCCTCCATGATAATCCTTCACGACACCAATAATGACACCTGTGCGGCCTTGATATGTGAATCTTTTTCCCACAGGAGATTGAATCCCCATAAGTTTTACGGCTGTTTCGTTGATGACAAAATTTTCAGGATCGGTCGGATAGTCTCTTGAATAAAACCGCCCCTCCTTCATTTTCATGCCAAAAGTCTCGAGGTAATCATAATCGACCATGTCACTGCCGATAAAAAATTCTCTCGTAGGATCCTTTCCTTCCCAATCTACATCCTTGGTTTGACCGTAACCTGAAGAGGGCGGAAATCCACGGCAAATATTGAGAATGTTGGGATTCTCCATCAGTTCGGTTTTTGAGGCTTCATAATTTCTACCAAACGCCCCGTAGGACGCAAAGGATATGATATTGTCTTTATTAAATCCCAGATCTTTTGACTGGATATATTGCATTTGAGAGGAGATGACAACTGTTGCAACAATAAGAATAATCGAAAAAGCGAATTGACCCACAACAAGAACTTTGCGCATTGTCCCACTTTTTTTGAGTGAAAATGGGGCAATGGTTTTAAGGATATTCACGGGCCTGAAGGAGGACAAATACAGGGCCGGATAACTTCCCGAAAGCAGACCTGTCAAAATCACAATACTCAATAATCCCAAATAAATCTGAAAATTGGCTGAAAAATTCAATACATACTGTTTCCCCGCCAGAATATTAAATGTTGGAAGCAGGAGTTTTACGAGAAAAACAGCAAGCACAAAACCTAAAAGAGAAAATAAGATGGATTCCCCCATAAACTGTTTGAAAATGTCTCTCTTTTCGGCACCAACCACCTTGCGTAAACCAACTTCCTTCATTCTGGTGCTTGCCCGAGCTGTCGCGAGATTCATAAAATTGATACAGGCCAGAGCGAGGATGAGCAAAGCCGTTAAAGTGAATATGTAGACATATGTGATATTGCCCTGTGGTGAGTATTCAATTTGCCAGGTGTTTATCCCCTTAGAGCGAAGATGGATATCGTTGAGAGACTGAAGGGATATCACTTTCTTGGATTCCGGGATGTGCTTTGACACAATATTCGAAATTTTGTCCGACAGTGCTCTTGAATCTGCATTTTCCGCTAGCTCAATATAGGTGGCAAACTGGCTGTAGGACCAGCTGTCAAACTTTGACTCGCGGAATTCGGCCATGTTGATCGATGGAAAAGCATAGTCAAATTGAAGATGAGAGTTGGCAGGAATATCTTTGATCACACCGGTCACAGTAAAATCAATGTCTGAAATTTGGATGGTTTTTCCTATAGGATCTTCATTTCCAAAAGCTTTTTTCGCAAGAGTTTCAGTAAGCACCATCGATCTCTTATCTTTTAGAGCCGTTGCCGGATCACCTGAAAGAAACGGGAACTGAAAAATTTCAAAAAAAGACGGATCCACTGTGGCCAGCCTCTCCTGCATAAAGTTTTTATCTCCAAGGTGGAGATAATAGTTTGACCACCCGACCTGAGCTCGTGCCGCTTTGACCACCTCGGGGTACTCTTCAACCAGAGTCGGCCCGAGCAGCGAAGGAACCCCGGCGGCCCTGCTGACTTCACCTCCGGCAAAGTCGGTAGAGAGAAGGCGGTAAACCTGACCTCTGTTTTCATGAAAACGATCAAAACCGAATTCATCCTGGACCCACAGGAAAATCAGAATGCACAACGCCATACCTATTGCCAGCCCAGCAATATTGATAAAAGAATAGGCTTTGTGCTTCCGGATATTCCTTAAGGAAATTTTTAGATAATTACTGAACATTGTTTTACCCCAATAAACTGCGTTTTTAACATACAAAGGGAAAGCAATAAAAACTTGGCCCCAAAACCAGAACCAAACATACACGCGTCCCTTAGCTCTTAATTTAAAAGAATACAATTCCTGGTAATCCCCCATTATCGTTTTCGGGTGATTATAATTCAGAAAGAACTGCAGCAACCATTTGCCGAAAAAAGGAGGAGGAGATGTCTTCATTTTTTTTAAGTTTTTTTTGTAGAAATGTTAGGAATGTTTTCCCAGGCGGCCAAATAGATCTTACGGATTTCTTCCAGTTCTTTTAGGCCCTCTTTGGTTATCTCATAGAAGCGCTTGCTCTTTCCTCCCCGCTCGGGTGTGGGATGAGAGAGTTTGGACCTCAGGAATCCTTTGTTCTCCAGCCTGTCCAACGGAACATAGATGGAGCCTACAGACCAGTATTTTCCAGTCAGTTCGCTGACAAAATTTCGGATATTGACTCCATAAGGTTCATTCTCCATCTTCCAAATGGCCAGAAGGACCAACTCTTCGGGTCTTGATAGATATTTCATCAGCACGGCCTCCTATTTTTTGCCGCTATATTTTCTATAATATAGAAATAAAAAATAAAATCAACAAAAAAATGGGGCCCAAAAAAATTTATTCGTAGCGGAGGGCATCGGCGGGATTGGCCCTGGCAGATCGGATGGACTGGTAGCTGACCGTCAACAGTGCAATGAGGAAGGTTAAAACTGCCGCCGATACAAAAGGCAGAATACCCACATTTATTCTGTAGGCATATCCCTGCAGCCATTTTTGCGCACCGAAATAGGCCAGGGGCCAGGCAATGATATTGGCCACAAGAACCCACTTTGTCATCTCCCTGTAGAGAAGGTAGACAATATGTGGAATGGAGGCACCAAGGATCTTCCGGACGCCAATCTCTTTTGTGCGCTGTTCAGCCATATAGGAGGCTAAGCCAAAAAGCCCTAAACAGGATACAATTACTGCCAAAACAGAAAAGGCGCGGCTGATTTTTCCAATCCTCAATTCGGCTCTGTATAGCCCATCCAGCGACTCATCGAGAAACCGGTATTGAAAGTTGTACTGAGGAGCGAATGTTTTCCAGACCTCTTCAATACCTGCTAGAGTTTGTGTGATGTTTTCAGATCTCAACCGGGCAAAAACGGTTCGGCTCGACGGCGGGTTATAAATAATGATCAAGGGCTCGATCTTTTGACTCAGGGGAGAGAAATGATAGTCTTTCACAACACCCCCTATGCGGCCTTTATTATCCCCTACGTTCAGCCACTGCCCGACAGGATTGTCCATCCTCATCACTTTGGCCGCTTCCTCATTGATGACACATGTGAACTGCTCTTGTGAAGGCCAATCCCTGGAAAATCCTTCACCGTCGATAATCTCCATTCCAAAAACTTTAAAATAATCGATATCGGCAAACATGGCTCTCATCAGAATTTCTTCGTCCGGCCCCTGCCCTTTCCATGTCCACAGACTGTTCGAGAAGGCATATCCGTAGATGGGAGGATTCGAGGCCGCGGTGATCCCTAAAATGTTTGGATCTTTTCTTAATTCACTTTTCACCGCACCAAATTGTTTCCGCATATCCCCGCGCATTCCCATAAACACGAGGTGCTCTTCATCAAATCCGAGCTTCTGGCTCCGCATAAAATTGACCTGGTTGTAGATAAATATCGTTCCGATGATTAAAAGAATAGTCAGCATAAACTGTGTCACAACCAGAACCTTCCGAAACCGTGATCCTCTGGACCCAGAAGCCAGTGACCCTTTTAAAACCTTTGCGGGATGGAAAGCGGACAGGAAAAGCGCTGGATAGCTCCCTGCAATCAAACCTGTCACCAGCGTGATGCTCAAAATCCCTATCCAGATCCAGCTGCTCCCAAAAAAGTTAAAAGACAGCTCCTTGGCCGCCAATTGGTTAAAGAGCGGAAGCAGCACATTCGCCAGGACCAGTGCAAAAAGCAGAGCTACACATGCAAAGAGAACCGATTCCCCGTAAAACTGTTTGACAATATCACTCCTGTAGGCCCCGGATACTTTTCGCATCCCCACTTCCTTTGCCCTGTTGGCCGACCGGGCCGTTGTCAGGTTCATGAAATTGATGCAGGCAATCAATAGGATAAAAAACGCAACCAGAGAGAAAATCCGGACATAACCCATATCCCCGTGAGCCGTATCAAACGCATAGTTGGAATGCAGATGAATCCTTTTTAAGGGCTGGAGGTTGAGCCTAGCATCCTTCTCGATTGTGGGCTTTTCGAAAAGATAACCTGAAATTTTCTGGACGACATCTTCGCTTGAAACACCCTCTTGAACTAAAATAATGGAACAGGAATCTCTTCAAAATCCAATGGGAAGTTCTCGGAGATTTCCTTCCGTTGTCGTTATAAAACATAAAGGCCTATCCTAAATTCAAACTCAACGGGTCCAATCCCTGCCACAGTTTTTCTCGAACGGTTTTATGTTCGGCCAGAGCTTCCAGCCCCTGCTTTTGGAGGCGGAACATCCTCCGGCTCCTCCCTCCGCGTTCTTTGATAGGGGGGGATAAAAAGGATCCAATCAATCCCCTCTTTTCCATACGGTAGAGAGGATCGTAGACAGCACCTATGGACCAATCACGGCCTGTGACTTTGGAGATCTCCCTCCGAATGGTTGTGCCATAGGCGTTGTCACCCAGCCGGAGGATTACCAGTAATAAAATTTCATCTTGACCTGAAAGTAGATTCAATGGTGTCCCCTTTCATTTGTTTCAGTTTCCAGAACATATAATATAACGCAACTCAGCACAAAAAGGTTTACTGGAGATTAAAAAAAAGGGCGTCCCCCTAAAGGAAACGCCCTTCTGAACTCACTAAGGACAGGAATTACTTCAAATCATATGCCTTCGTGTGGATTCCACCCTTGACGCAGTCCAATTTAATCGTGAGTTTTCCTTTTCCCTCAACGAGAAAATGATATATTACTTCACCCCTGCTTGGAATGCCGTTCATCAGCTTCAGATTTTTCAGGTCCTTCTGGTCAATAAAGGTCACGGCATCAGGACCGCCACCACCGCCACGGAAATACCGCCTAAACTGCCGTGGAATGCCTGCAGGCAAACCCGATCCGCCAGACTGTCCCACTGCCAGGATCTTCACATCTCCATCGATGGAAAGGATGTCGGGTCTCTGAACTTTATTTGTTATAGCTGCTTGAGACATAGTGGGCATCAACCGTTTATTGTAAAGGGACACTTTTAACCTCGTGAGGTTTCCGGATATTTTTTCCGCACTCACACTTTTGATAGTCGGCATGGGCATCTCATCGGCATGAAGCAGACAGAACGCCATATTCCTGTGGCACATTTCCTCCAGCAGCCAAAACGGTGGGCTCCGGGAAAACAGCTTTGAACTGTCCCTATCAATAATGACTTTGCCGAGTTGAGGATGATCGATTGTGTGCATGGAAATCGATGGGCGCTCTAAATCGATGTAGTGATCAAAAAATTCTCTTTCTTCTTGTGTGATCTGCCCATCGCCATCCAGGTCAGACCGTGATGTCCACAGCTCATTGGAGAAGGAGTAAATCCCCAGCATGTCCAGAGTAAAATCCACAAATCCTCCCCAAACAGTGTACAGATCCTTCCAGATAATGATGTAGTCGTAACCTTCAATGATCCTCTCACCCTTCTGCCCAATCTCATCATAAACGGCAAGATCTCCTGG
Source organism: uncultured Eubacteriales bacterium (assembly GCA_964633715.1). Classification (GTDB taxonomy): domain Bacteria; phylum Acidobacteriota; class Aminicenantia; order Aminicenantales; family Aminicenantaceae; genus JAUWVG01. The sequence continues at coordinate 26,032 of CAZWHQ010000033.1, read as the reverse complement.
TGTCAGTTCGCCGTGCAGGGCTGCGCCTGGATTGCGTAGAATCATGCCGCCCGTATTGTGAAATGCCTGAACACCGGCAATATTCGGGTGGGAGTAAAAGAAATCTCTTGTCGCCTTGGATTCGGGGAACGTAAAAGGATAATTAGCCGCTCCTCCTTGGATGTAACCCGGCTGCCAGTAGGAAGGCCAATCCCGGTTGTAATCATACCCACCAACACCGTCTTCATTGTAGCGGCCGTCACCGTCATTGTCGATCCCTTCACTGCCAATGCTTAGATAGTCACCCTTTTCATCTTCCTTATAGGGAATGTTCGTCTGGATCGGGACCAATCCATCTCCCTTATCGTTTAGACGATGTGTCCCTTTTCCGAGTTCGACCTTGATAAACATCGAGCCGGTTTCTCCGTCACCGTCCAAATCTTCAGGGCCGTCCTCATCATAGAGGCCATCATTGTCGTTGTCCATGGGAGTATTTCCGGACCGCGCCGCTCCATCCAAATGCAGCCAGGAGTCTCGCCCGTCAGGATTGATCGTAGGAAAGATGTAAAACACGCGTTCATCCACCAGATTCCGGATGTAGTCGTTGTACAAATAGTTTTCCATGAGATACCAGATGGTGTAGAGCCCGATTTCACCGCCCTGAATCTCCAAGCTGTGGATGTTGGCATCCATGTAAAAGGCACACTTGCTCATCTCATCGCCCGTATCAGGGTTGTTTATGGTCATATACCATATCTCACGCCCCTCGAAGCTCTTCCCGATTGACTTCATCTTTAAAAACTTAGGATACGCCTTTTCCAGCTTGCGCATGGCCGCTTCCATCTCTTTCGAGTCATAGTAATGGTTAAAACTCAGTTCCACTTTTCGGGTGTTCCATTTGCGGGGGAAAAACTCCTGTGCCGAGGCTAGAGCAGAACCAACTAATACCACAAACGCCACCAACAGGACCGTGAATCGTTTTATGTTTTTATTGTTTAGCATTTTTTCCTCCTCACTTATTTAAGGACAACTTTTTTCTCTGTCGTCCCGCCGCCGTTTCTGGCCCACAAGGTGATATCGATTTGTTTCCCAGGAGGTGAAATGATTGTCCAGGTGTGCTCTTGTTCAGCACCGGAGGCAAGCGAAGATATATCAACACGTTTGTTCCCGCCAAAAAGTTTCATGTCATCGTCGTCCTCGAATTTTAATCTCAACATGATAGACGTTATATTCCGTGTCCTCGTCCCCATTGCTGTAACATAGGGAAATACCCCATGGTTAAACACTTTTATCTTAAGACGGTAGAGATTCGAGGAGAGTTTTTCGACAACAGGCTCATCCATCGTGATTTCGGCGAACTGCGAGGCAAGATAGAGCGCAAATTCTGCATGGCTTTTGCTCAAATCCGGAATTTGATCGGCAGGAGGATTGACACGCAGATAGGGCACAAAACCGCCAACTTCAACTTCACCCAACTGTTTGTGGTTGACTTTTGTCCAGTTGACAAATCCTTTGCCTTCATTGTTGTCATCGATCCAATTGAGCCATTTTTCATCAGTGCTTGAGGAGGCCGTTGTTGCTCCGGCCGCTCCTCCCCTCCCGGCTGCAAAGCGCTGCATCATCGCACTTCTATCCATTGTCTGTGGCTGAGCTTGTCCGGTCTGCGCACCCTGTCCTGCTGCTGTTGTTCTCTTGGCCGCCGGCCTTACAGCTGCGGCCTCTCTCAAAGACCAAAGATTGGCCGAAAAGGAAGGCACTCCAAATTGAAAATAGGCGTATTCCAAAAGAGATCCAACAGGCTTTTCTGAGACAGCACTCGAGATTTTTGTGATCTCCTTGTATTTGTCACTCACAGCTTTAAAGAGCGAGGCATCCTGGCCAACAGTTGATTTAGGTTGTGGGTCGGTCGGCCTGGGTTCGGCAGCTGCCGCAGCTTGTCCACGTCCGCCTCTGCCTCTCATAAACATCATCATTGTTCTCCCCGCTCCGGCTGCTTGGGATGTCTGTGCCGGTTGAGGAAAGGTTGGAGTTCCACTTTCGATTCCGGATCCAGCAGCCAGGTTGTCGAACTTGGAAAAAGAAAGGACAGCACAGATATTTCTGTGCGGCTGGCCCTTAAAAGATGGATCATATTTGGCCATAAAATCGATAAGCGCCATGGTCTCAGCTTCAGAAACAGCATACACACCCCAGCCCTTGGGATTGTATCCAAAGTTGTGAGGGAAGTTTCTGTTGATATTAAATCCTCCCGGCCCATCTTCGTTGTACGCACCATCACCATCATCATCGAGCCCCTCTGGGTAAATTTTGTACAATTTATCGAGAGGTGTATCCGATTCTTTTTTCTTCATCAGCCGTGGATCATTGTCATCGATGAACCAATCGCCCTCTTTATCCTTCACCCTCATTTGCGTGATAAGACCATCGCCGTTAAGATCGTCGGGGCCATCCTCATCGATGAGCCAATCATAGTCCTCATCACGTGGTTTAAAATTGCCCGAATGTTCAATTTTCAACGCGTTAAAAAAGGCTTCGGCTCCGTCCGGATTCAAACGGGGAGCGATGTAAAAAGTACGCTTGTCGAGAATTTCAGTAACTTGTTTTTCACTGCCGTACCCATTAATCAAATACTCGGCCATACCCATAGCCACTTCACTGCCCACAACGTGATCACCTTCAAGATTACCCACAACAAGCAGTGCCTGTTTTCCCTCAGGTGATCCACCCATAGTGCCGGAAATCTGAATCATCCAAAGATCACGGCCTTTCAAAGACTTTCCTATAGACAGCAGCTTAGCAATCTTTGTATTCTTTCCCACAATGCTTTTAAGAGCTTGGGTCAGTTCCTGATAGTTGTGATACCCGGAAGATGCTTCATCTGCAGCTTTGAGCGGAAGGCCTGTTAATAACAAAAGCAGTAAAACCGCTAAGAATCCCCTAGAAAGATGCTTCATTCGAACCTCCTTGTTTAAAAATATCTATATTGAAGAGCACAAAAAGCCCTTTTAAAAGAATGGGAAAGGATTGAATAGATCCAAAAAATTGGAAATTTGTGAATTATGAGTGAACATTTTTTTGAAAACAAAACTTTATATAAAAAATCCATTTAAAGCAATATATACTTTTGACGTGAAAAATTGGAAAATCTTCCTTTTTTAATTTTATGTTTAGAAACATCCAGCCTTTTCCCGTATTTGTCTCGGTTAGCGAGATTTATCTTTCCAGACAAAAATTTGTCCTCGTTCAATGAAAAGCGCCCCAATATATCCGCCTCGGTTTAAGTAATAGTCAGAAATTCCCGTGTCGACGAGCCAAATTTTTCCATCATACAATTTCATGTCCATCTGTCCAAAAACATACAATGGAGAATGCCCAACAAACATAAACGCCTATCATCAGGGAATGTCAACAGCTTGACAACTTTAGGACAAATGGACATCGTGTCTCTGTCTCCATACACATTCATATGTGATGGAGGCAGAACGCCCATGAGGGTCACGGGTCCGACTTAAAGTTGACAAGTCTGTCTGAGCTATTTATAAAGGAGGGAGGATGGGAAAAGATGTTTCTCAAGGGCGGCGTGATTTTTTAAAAACAGCCGGATGGGGATCGGCGGCACTGGCATTTTCAGGGCTTGTCAACTGGCAGTGTCAATCGGCAAAAAGGCAACCGAATATCCTTTTCCTTTTTTCAGATGACCAGCGTTTTGATACCATCGCCGCTCTAGACAATCCTCGCATCCAAACTCCCAATCTGGACCAATTGGTCAAAAAAGGAGTTGCGTTCACCCGCGCTTTTATCATGGGTGGGACAAGCGGAGCCGTGTGTATGCCCAGCAGGGCCATGGTCCTGACCGGAAGAACTCTATTTCACATCTATAATCGCGGCGCAAGCATTCCAGACCAACACGTGATGTTCCCGGAGATCCTGAAGACTTTGGGTTACACAAACTTTGGAACAGGCAAATGGCACAACCACCGGAGCTCTTTTGCACGCTGTTTTTCTGGGGGCGGGAAAATTATGTTTGGGGGCATGAGCGACCATCTTCAGGTTCCTGTCTATGACTTTGATGCGACTGGGGAATACCCGAAGGACCATGAGTATTTTACCGATAAATTTTCCAGCGAGCTCTTTTCAAATGAGGCCATAAAATTTCTTCAGAGTCACAAGTCCAATTCGCCATTTTTCATCAGTGTCTCATACACAGCTCCTCACGATCCCCGCATGGCCCCCAAAGAATATTTGGATTTATACCCCTCCGACACCATTCAACTGCCGGATAACTTTATGCCCAACCATCCCTTCGACAATGGAGAATTGAAAATCCGAGACGAAAAACTGGCTGCCTTCCCCAGGACCGAAGAGGAAATTAAAAAACACATCGCTGACTACTATGCTATGATCACTCATCTCGATGCACAAATCGGGCGTATCCTGGACGCTCTGGAGGATTCAGGAAAAGCTGAGGACACAATCATCGTCTTCACCGGAGATAACGGCCTGGCTCTTGGGCAGCACGGCCTGATGGGAAAACAGAATATCTATGATCACAGTGTCCGGATTCCTCTTATTTTCGCAGGCCCGGGCATCCCCAAAAACAAAAGAGCTGACACTCTCTGTTATCTTCTGGATATTTATCCGACATTACTCGATCTTCTCGAGGTACCGGTTCCCGAAACCGTCGAAGGACGAAGTCTTGTGCCCGCACTCAAGAACAGTAAAAAAAGCATCAGAGAGTCCGTTTTTTTGGCCTACAGACATTTCCAGCGCGGCGTGCGAACACAAAACAACTGGAAACTTATCCTTTATAATGTGAGAGGAAAAGAAACGACACAGCTTTTTAACCTGAACAATGACCCATGGGAAAAAAACAATTTGGCCTCAAATCCAATATTTAAAAACCAGCACGCCCAGCTGTTTGCACTTCTGAAAACACACATGAACGAACTGGATGATTTTTGCGACTTAGACAAACCGGACTGGGGAGTGTCCGACTATTAAAACAATTCGCCAACCACTTGAGAAAAAACCTCACAAATCCATCAAAGCCTGGGTGTTCACGGGCATAAAATCCTTATTGATTAAATGTGGGGAAATCCTTCACCGGGCTTTTAAGGGGCACTTGAGTGGAAGGATCCCGTTTGGCTTCCCATACTCTTGTGTCGTCACGGCCTTCTGTCTTAATAGTCCCCTTCATCGAGTGCCCTCGCACGCGGCCTTCGAAACTCAGCCGTTCCGTATTCCTTCCCTGTGTCATCTCCATCGTAAAGGCCAATGTATCCGCGGTTATTTTTCCGTTGATAACAGACACTGGCTTTTTTGCCCTGCTTTCAAAGACCTCACCACTCACATACTGATACGATTGTGCGAGATTCAAAGTGAATCTCCTTTTCCCAGAATCGGTCGGCATGGACCATGTCCAGGTTCCGGTGAAATTTGCAGGAATTACCCAGAGGTAGACAGAATGAACTTCCCATGTATCCTCTAATAAAATGTCCTTGTCGGCCTCCCATTTTCCCATGTTAAAATCATGTGAGACAATCCGGGTTCCCGGTTTCAGTTCCGCCAGAAGTTTTGGGCGAAGCCTAAGGTTGATCTCTGTGAGAAGATAGAGAGTGATGACAGAAGCGCTACTGAAATCGGTTTTGAATAGATCGGCCTGAAGGAACTCGACCCGATCCTCGACTCCCGCTTTTTTTGCGTTTTCATGGCACTCTTTGATACGTTGAGGATCGATATCGATTCCAATTCCCCGGCTTCCGAACATTTTGGCCGCAGTGATGACGATACGGCCGTCGCCGCACCCAAGATCATAAATCATATCATCTTCTCCCACCTCGGCCATGGCCAACATGGCTTCAACCACCATTTCAGGAGTGGGCACATAAGGCACATCCGGAGTTCTCTCCTGAACGGCAGCCAGGTTTAACAAGCCCAGGCATATCGCGGATAAAAATCCAACAAGAGATATTTTCTTCCATCGATTGCTTTGTATCATAAGAGTTTCTCCTTGATTTTTGGCTATCCTAAACTTAAATTGTACCCATTCTGCATGAAAAATCTATTATTTTTTAAACCACGGAAATTCAGGCTTCTCTTGCTATAAATCAGATATCCATGATAAGTGTAAAGAATCAAACTGATCAATAAGAGGAGGGTTTCATGAAAAAACCATCCCTGTCGATGAATTCCCGGCGGTCTTAAAAGATAATTTTCCGGTCAAATGAACATTCTCAGAAAAATCACAGAAAAGGTTATATTTTTCCTGTTTGTCGTCCTTGTGACCGTGGTGTTCTACCAAGTTCTTGCCAGATATGTCTTTAACAATCCCCCATCCTGGACGGAAGAACTGGCGAGATACTGCCAGGTCTGGATCATTCTTCTGACGTCCTCAATATGTATCCGGAAAGGAAGTCACCTGGCTGTGGACTACCTCAGCCACAGATTTTCACTCACTGTTAACCGCATTATAAAAATTGCCCTTCACCTGCTCATTCTCCTCTATGTGTGTGTGGTTCTGGTTTTCGGGTGGAAGTTGATGAAAGCCGGACGCTTCCAGCTTTCCCCGGCCCTTCAGATAAACATGCAAATTATATATGTCATTTTTCCTTTCAGCGGTGCCCTTATGCTTCTTGAAGCCGCTATAAAGGCAGTGGACGCATTCACGAAAAATTCGAAACGCTTGTCCGTGGAGCCTAAATAGAATGCTTGTCCTTTTTATATCGATCGCCATTTTTTTTGTGATCGGCATGCCAATCGCTTTTGCCCTCGGGCTTGGTTCGCTTTTTTCCCTCCTGACCGATCCCTCCCTTCCTTTAGTGCTTGTCCCCCAGCGAATGTTTACTGCTCTTGACTCCTGGCCGATTCTGGCCATCCCCCTCTTTATGCTGGCCGGCACGTTGATGGACAAAGGAGGAATTTCAAAAAGAATCGTAGAATTTTCCAGCGCCTGTTTCGGGTTCGTAAAAGGAAGCTTAGGCATGATCTCTGTTTTAGCATCCATGATCTTTGCAGGCGTGTCCGGATCATCTACTGCCGATACCGCTGCAGTCGGTTCCATCCTGCTTCCGGCCATGAAGAAAAAAGGGTACAACATGAATTTTGCCACCGCGCTGCAGGCTGCCGCTGGTGCGATCGGACCTATTATACCTCCAAGCATCCTGATGATTCTCATCGGGTATGTTACGGACACGTCCGTTGCCAGCCTCTTTCTTGGAGGAATCATCCCCGGGATCCTGATCGGTTTTGGCTTGATGCTGGTATCCTTCCTCCATGCCCTTAAGGGAGGGCCCGCCTACCTTTCCACAACAGAGTTCAGTCTGAGGGAAGTCCTTATAACCGGTCGAAGAGCCCTGCCCGGCCTCGGCCTTCCCTTTATCATCGTCTTTGGGATTCTCGGTGGAATATTCACCGCCACGGAAGCCGCCGTGGTGGCCGTGGTCTATGGTTTGGTTGTGGGAATGTTTGTGTACAGGGAAATCTCTGTAAAGGACCTCCCAAAAATCTTTATCAAATCCGCAGAAACAGCATGTGTGGTAATGTTTATTGCCACGACAGCTTTTCTTTTCGCTTGGCTCATCACAGTCAAGCAGCTCCCCTTTCATCTGGGCCATTTCATCCAGGCTCATGTTGGGAGCAAGGTCTTGTTCTTGGTCCTGTTGAATTTTGTTCTACTGATAATTGGCATGTTTATGGAAAGTTTTTCTGCGATTATCGTCTTTATGCCCATCCTTTTTCCCATAGCCAGAAATTTTGGCATAGATCCCGTTCATTTTGGAATCATCGCATCCGTGAACCTGGCCATAGGTTACATCACCCCGCCCTATGGAGCCACCCTCTTTGTCTCGTGCGGCCTATCCGGAAAAAGCATTCGAGAGGTGACACCAAAAATCGTGCCTATTATCCTGGCCATGCTTGTGGTGTTGTTGATTGTCACCTATTTCCCGGAAGTCTTTATGTGGATTCCGGCTTTCCAGATGAAATAATTGAGCAAAATAAGATGAACAAGTATAAAATTATGGCTATCATGGGATTCCTGCTCCTGGCGATCATGTGCCAGGGAACCGGGGAGAAAATATATATCATCAAGGCCAGCCTCAGCCAAAACCCTGGAGAACCCCAGGTGAGAGCCGTCAAATTGTTTTAAGAGACTGTAGAGGTTAAAACATCCGGTAAAATAAGAGTCGATATTTATCCCAACAACCAGCTCGGAAACCAGCGGGATATTGTCGAAGGCATTCAGTTGGGGACAGTAGAGATGAGCAATATCGCAAGTGTTATGGCCGGATTCGTGCCTGAACTCAACATTTTTGAACTTCCGTTTCTGTTTGAAAACCGGGACCATTTCTATGCTGTCCTTGATTCCACAATCGGAACCGATTTAAAACCTGCGTTCGAGCGCCGAGGATTTCACCTTCTGGGATACTTTGATGCCGGTGTCCGCCACATTTTGACGGTCGATAAAAAAATAGAATCTATTGAAAACCTAAAGGGACTAAAAATAAGGACCATGGAAAATCCGGCTCATCTCGCAGCGTTTAAGGCTTTTGGGGCCAATCCTCTGCCCATGGCCTATGGAGAGCTTTACACCGCACTCGAACAGCACGTCGTGGACGGGGCCGAGGCCGCCAACACAAATTATTATTCCAAAAAATTCTACGAACCCGCCCCATACTGGGCCCAGGTCAGCTGGATCCATCTGATCGAATATGTCATCTTGAGCCGCGTCTTTTATGAAAAACTCCCCACCGAATACCAAACAGTTATCGATGAATCCGCCCAAATAATGATCCTCAAAGAGCGCCAGTGGTATCGCGAGAATGACGATGCTGTGCTTGAAAAGTTAAAGAAAGAAAACGTTCAATTCACTTCTCCTTTAAGACAGCCTTTTGTTGAGGCTTCAAAAATTGTCTACAGAGATTGGGCAGATAAGGTTGGGGGAATGGCCATGATTGAGAAAATTATTCAATTTGACTATACTCAAAATCCCAAAAAAAAAGACTAGACGAGGCATAAATGGAATACAGGAATCTAGGGAAAACCGGAATAAAAGTATCCTCATTATGCTTGGGCACGGCCAATTTTGCCGATCCAACCTCTGAGTCGGATTCTATAAAGATCGTTCTTCGTGCCGTGGATGAGGGAATCAACCTCATAGATACCGCCGACTCATATGCAGCCGGAGAAAGCGAGAGGTTTATCGGAAAGGCCTTGGCTTTAAACAAAAAAAGGGATAAGGTTTTTCTGGCCACAAAAGTGTTTTACCCCACCGGTCCCGGGCCCGAAGACAGGGACCTCTCACGTCTCCACATTTTAAAGGCCTGTGAAGATTCCCTTAAACACCTTCAAACAGACTATATCGACATCTACCAGGTCCACCGGCCATCTGAAGTCATTCCAATTGAAGAAACACTGGAAGTTCTCACCGATCTTGTCCGGCAGGGCAAGGTGCGTTACATAGGTTGCTCCACACATCCAGCCTGGAAGGTGATGGAAGCCTTAAAAATCAGCGAACAAAAGGGATTCGCCCAATATAGCCTGGAGCAGTCCCCCTATAACCTTTTGGACAGGCGCATCGAAAACGAGCTTGTGCCCCTTTGCAAGAAATACGACTTGGGTATTCTGGCATGGGCCCCGCTTGCCCAGGGTGTGTTGGCCGGACGTTATTCATCCGCCAAGGATTTTCCCGATGGATCCCGGGCCGCACTTCGGGGAGGGATTTATTCCGAACGGATTACAGATCGAGGCATCGAGATCGGGAATCGATTCGTCAAACTAGCCAAAGACGCGGATATGTCCCCTTCACAGCTTGCCATTCTCTGGGTAAAAGATCAGGAAGGCATTACCGCGCCACTTATCGGGCCTCGGACACTGCAACAACTGGAGGACCTGCTGCCGGTGGGGGACAAAAGTCTAGAAGACTCCCTGCAAGAGGCCTGCGATAAACTGGTGCCGCCAGGTTGTGCGGTCACCAATTTCTTCAACTCCGCAGACTGGATGAAATCGCGTATTCCTTAGGATTTGACACGTTCCCTTCGAATTTATGCCGCTTATCAAAGAGAGATAATTTCTACAGAATGCCCAAACTGAATATCCCGACGGCTAGGAGTGAAAATTGCGTCTTGACGATGATGGTTTTATCCGACATAATTCATTTGTGCAACTCCTGAATTTGATTCTTCCAAAGGGAAATCTACCAAACCACAGGAGGCGGCACATCACATCATTTTGTCTTCGAATACAGATAAATTCAGGAATCTAAGGAGAGAATCGAGTGAAAAAACAATGTGTTTTTGACCAAAGAATCGTTTGGATCCTGGCCCTGTTTCTGACTCTGGGCCCCCTGCTTTCGGCAGGCCCTCAGGACCGCCTGAAGACCTATCCCCGCTACGAGTTTTACCAAAAGATGAGCCAGGAGATAAGGGCTTCGGTCAAGACTGGAGCCTTAAGAGTCACCTGGGCTGAGGACGGAAAATCTTTCGACTACGAAAGGGACGGCAAAAAATGGCATTTTGACCTCAAGACGCAGAAAGCCGTCTCAGTCGGTGAGGTGGAGAGCAACCAGGATTCCGGCCAGCGCCGCAGGACCGGCCCGGCACGGGGACGCCAGTACACCGAAACTGAGTCGCCCGATGGAAAACTCAAGGCCTTCTACCGCGATCGCAACCTGTGGCTGAGCGACGCTGATGGAAAGAACGAGTTCGCCGTCACGACCGATGGAAACAAGAAGGACCGGACCAAATACGGCTCAGCCAGCTGGGTTTACGGAGAGGAACTGGGGCAAAACACGGCCATGTGGTGGTCTCCGGATTCCGGAAAGGTCGCCTTCTACCGGTTCGACGAAAGCCCGGTCTCAGATTATTTCCTCCAGCTCGACCAAACCAAACTCTACAGCTCAGCGGATATTGAGGCATATCCCAAGGCTGGCGAACCCAATCCTGTAGCCGGAATATTTGTCTATGATCTAACCTCCAAGGCTTTAGTCAAACTGGATGTCCGAAGTGGACATCCCTTCGAAAACTCTGTTGTCGGGCACTATGTGTACAGAGTCTCCTGGACTTCTGATGGGACAGAGATTCTCTTTAACCGCACCAACCGGCGTCAAAACATCCTCGAATTCTGCGCAGCCGATCCATCCACAGGAAAGATCCGGGTCATCCTCCGTGAGGAGTGGCCGACAGGGTGGGTGAAGAATTCTCCAGAAATTTCCTGGCTCGAAGACGGCAGGCGTTTCATCTGGGCTTCGGAGCGGACCGGCTTCAACAACTACTATCTGTATGACATCAGCGGCCGTTTGCTGGCAACTCTGACCAGCCATCCTTTCGAGGTTTCCCGGATTATCAAGGTCGACGAAAAGGCCAAAACCCTCTGGTACACGGCCCGGGATGGCGACAACACGATGAAGCTTCAACTTCACCGCGTCGGTCTTGACGGAAAGAACGACATTCGGCTGACCGATCCCGCGTTCAATCATTCGGTAAATATTTCACCCGACAGAAAATACTTCATTGATGTGGCCCAAACCCATGACGTGCCTCCGGTCACCCGCCTGGTCGACGCCAAAGGGAAAACAATCGTTCTGTTGGCTGAAAGCGACATGTCCAAGTTCGAGGAACTTGGTCTGAAAAAAGCCGAGCTCCTCAAGTTCAGGGCTGCCGACGATTCCTGCGATCTATACGGGATGCTTCAATTTCCCTCAGACTTCGATCCGTCCAAGTCCTATCCACTTCTGGTCAGCGTTTACGCCGGCCCCGGATGGAACGGTGCTCGGGAAACCTTTGCCATGCCCAACGCCCTGACCGAACTCGGCTTCCTGGTCGCTTCCTTTGGCACCCGCGGCTCCTCAGGAAGGGGAAAACGGGCTATGGATTCCATTTACTTGAAATTGGGAGTGATCGAGATAGATGACCAGGCCGCCGGAGTGAAATCCCTTTGGGATCGGCCCTATTTCGACAAAAAGCGCGTCGGCATTTATGGGACATCCTACGGCGGTTATGCATCGGCGATGTGCCTTCTCCGCCACCCCGATGTATTCGCCGCTGCCTCGGCCTCCTCTGCCGTCACAGCCTGGTATCACTACGACAGCATCTACACCGAGCGGTACATGTGGATCCCTCAAGAAAATAAGGAGGGCTATGAAGCGGGGGATGCCATGAATTACGCCGACAAGCTCGATGGACGTTTGATGATCTATTACGGCACAGCGGACAACAATGTTCACCCCAACAACTCTATGCAGTTGATTCAAGAACTCCAAAAGGCCGGCAAGAGTTTCGAAGTCATGGTCGGCCCCGACCGCGGCCATTCAGGGATCAGCAGAGACCGGATGCTGGAATTTTTCATCGAGAACCTGATCCTTAATCCTGCAAAGAAATAGACACGGAGGGATAATCCGGAATTGTTCAAAAGCTGCAAAAACAAATCTTAGAATTCGAAACGGTAGTTGACTTTAAAGAGAATGATGTTGTCGCCTTTCGCTCCCCACAGATCACCAAAATCCCGCCCAAAACTAAAATCCCCCGGGTTGGCGTAGTCAGCACGGTTCTGGGTCCAGACAAGATAGATCGTCGACCCGGGCCTGTACTCCCAGCGCAGCACGATTGTCCCCCTTAAAGATTTAAGATTAAAATCAGGATTGTTGAAGGAAAACGGCTCGGCCGGCCCGGGGCCATCCGGGTCGACAGTGTACACACCGTTTTTGAGTTCGATTGTCGAATCCCCTTCCTCAAAATAATCGAAGTCAAAAGTCCTCGGTGCCCTCAATTCCTTAAAAAGAAAAAAATCCCCTACCCCGATGTAAGGCTGGATGTAGGCCTGAAGGCTGAGCTGGGGTGAAAACGTCCAGTTGACGCGGAGTTCTATGGGTACGGTTTCCTGGATGATATCGGACAGGATGTAGCGGACACCATAGGTTTCTGTTTTTAGAGGGTCATTGACCTTTCTGACATACTGACCCACCGAATGTCTCCAGGAGTACCCGGGGGAAATGGAGAGACTCAGATTGTCACTCGGTTTCCACCGCAGTCCCAGGGAAAACGAGTAATTATAGGCTCCATAGGGGTGTATCCGGTAGTGCCCGGAAAAGGACAGCACCACTTTCTTCCGGTTATCCGTACCGAAGCGGAGACGGCCGATGACTCCATAGGGATAATAGGCCATCGGTCCACCGCGTGTCAGATAGTGACTGTACCGCGGGGGATCATAGCTGAGATAAAGTGAACTGTTCCAGTAATTGAGAAACTGCGCCGCTGTTGTGAAATTATAGTATTCATCCGTACGGTTTCCGCTGAAGTCATACGTCCGGTAGGTGGACAAAGTCAGGCTCCACGTACGGAATATTTTCCCGGGAATAAAACTCCTATACCCTGCCTCAATGTGGCCGTTAATGGCATCTCCTCTGGAATGATACCCCATATCCATAGCATGAAATCCCGGAGAAACAGCGCCAAGGGCGGTATTGAAGACAAAATTTCCCTTTTGTTTATTGAGATAAATACGCCCGGCCCATCCATTCAATTTCGTCGCCGTTGGATCCACCTGCACGTAGTCGACATCCGGACGCTGAAAATAGTGAAGGGATGAATTTTGCAGACGTGTGATCGCCGACTCGCTGCCTGCGACTGCCGTTCCTCCCATCCAACCTGTTAAAACCCAAGCCCTGTCCTCATCGAGAAAAGTCCAGCCATCAAAAGCCAGGGCAAAAGCCGATGTGGGAAGACGGTTTCCTAAATTTGAAGAACTCAGGTCGCGGACAACTCCAGTGACCATAAAACCCAGACCACTGAATCCTTCAACAAATTCCTTCTGTGCACGGATGACCCCATAGGTGGAAAAAGGCTCGATCTCCTGCTTGGTCCGCTCTCCAAAATAATCGACAGCTGCAAATTCGCGCTGAGTGACCGCACTGAGCACCCCCAGATTCCAACCCTTCCCAATTTTGCCTGTCATCTTGGCCGCTGTCAGGATCGTTGTCCAATCCGGTGTGTCTGAATAGCCAGGTCCGGAGGCATACCCCTGTGGGGAACGGCCGATCCGGCGGCTGTAGAAGAGAGCCGGATTTCTCCATCCAAGATTGCGGACCACATTCGCCCCACCGTAACCAAAACGGAAAATATCATTTCCCTCGATAAAAAATGGCCTTTTTTCTGCGTAATACGTCTCCAAATCGCTGATATTGATCACCGCAGGATCCACCTCGACCTGTCCAAAATCAGGATTGGCCGTGATATTTAATGTCAGGTTCGTCTGGAGGGAAGCCCTAAGGTCAAATCCAAGATTTCCTGAATATTCGCTGCCGGTCCTGAAAGGATTTCCAGCCACAGCAGGGCTGTACTGTGCTTTTCCCACTGTGAAGGGAAGGATTTCAATAGGCCTGCGGGGTTGGATACCCTGGATACCGCCGAGCTGGGCAAACCGGGAGACATACCCGCTTTCCTCCCTTGAAATCCATGAATAATAGCATTTTTCGTTTTTTCGTTTGATGAGGCGGATGAAATTAACGCCCCAGGTGTAAAAGGATTTTTCCTTAAAGCGGAGCTGCTGATACGGAATCTTTATCTCCACTGTCCATCCTTCGTCATCAATTTGAGCGGCACTTTCCCACACTCCATCCCAGGTAAAATCCTTTCCTTCATCGTTAAATAAAGTCCCGTCTCTAATCGAACCGGAAGGATTGACTTCAAACTGAAAACCGCTTCGGCGGTCAAAATAGGGATCCACAGCAAAGGTAAACCAGTCGGACTCTATCTCATCATCGCGGCGGCCCAACCGGCTGACAATGCCCTCCGGTTCGTGGTCATAGAGTCGTGCAGCCACATAGAGATTCTCCTCATCATAGGCAATCCAAACAACCGTCTGTTCCGACGCTGGTGCTCCATCGTCAGGTTCGGATTGGAGGAATCCTGAAAAACCGGACGCCTGCCAAACCGCCTCCAAAAGTTTTCCATCAACAGAGATCGGGCTATCCGTACGGATGGCTTGGAGAGAGGGAGTCTCTTCAGCCTGAACTCTCTCCAAAGGAAAAAAGAGAAGATAAACTGCGATAGCAAGGAAAAGACAAATTTTTTTCATCTAAGAGGCGAGATTATAGTACAAAACTTCTCCCCAATCCAATACTTTCTTCTGGATCTCGAATTATTTTCTTGGGAGTAAAAAAAGCCATCTTTTCAAGGATGCATTTCCAAAACCGTGATGAGTTCTAAATTATGGTCATTGATTCGCAACCACGTTACGCTTCCTCAGCCCAGCGCACCCTGCTCCATCTCCGTCGAAGACCCACCCACCGCACCGCCATACTCCTCAGATGGACAGGGATGACGCTGGACTAACTTAGAAGCCTCTCCAAATGAACTTATCATCTTCATATAATCCAAAAAATATTACAGCCTCACAAAAAGCGGGTCTAAGGCTTTATCCCGGCTCAAACAACAGAATGAGCTGATGTGGAAGGGTATCAAGGGAACTGAACTTGCAGAAGAGGCAGATTGATAATGTCAAAGAGAGCGGGTTTTCCATCTTTGGCTTTCCACATCTTGAAACACACGATCCCCGCTCAGGATTTCATTTTTTTAAATGGAAATTTCGCAGACCTCTATGAAGATCAGATTAAAAACAGGTGTTTATGGGCTCCTATTATCCTTTAGCCGGAATCATCGAAAAAGAATGCCCTGATGTCACCACGGCCGCTCGATTCCAAACCGCCAATATCCTCCGGGGAATGGCCCAGTCACGTTTTAAAAACCTGACCTTTCGCAAGGTCCTCGTTGTTGTCCAGTTCTCTCTCTCGATTATGATGATCATTTGTTTGACCACAACATTTAAACAGTTTCGCTATATTCAAAACAAGGACCTGGGATTTGAAAGGAACAGTCTGCTTTATCTTCCTTCCACACAAAATCTTCAGGATCACTTCGATTCATTCAAAAGTGCGCTCCTCAATAATCCACAGATCCATTCCGTCACAAAAAGCATGCAGGGGCCGTGGAATGGGATGGAAAAAGTCCTGAATTCATAAAAAAAACCTTCTCGGAATTCGAAAAGGATATGCCGTTTAATCCTCTCTTTTTTAATGACATTCTTTTGAACGAGATCTACAGCTCAGAAATTCAGCTCAGTAAAATATCAAGCTATTTCACTCTGCTGGCCATTGTGATTTCCGGCCTCGGGCTGTTCGGCCTGGCCGCATTTATGGCTGAACGGCGGACTAAGGAAATAGGCGTTAGAAAAGTTTTGGGAGCTTCTGTGACCAGTGTTGTGTTTATGCTCACAAAGGATTTTACGAAGTGGGTTGTTTTCTCCAATATTTTTGCGTGGCCCGCCGCCTATTTTATCCTGCAAAAATTTCTCAACAGGTATGCCTACCGCGTCAACATTGGATTGGATATTTTTTTCTTTTCTGCAGTCGCAGCTTTGTTTATCGCTTTTTTGGCTGTGGGGTATCAAGCAATGAGGACAGCTCAGGCCAACCCTGTAAAATCTCTCAGATACGAATAACCCTATCTTCGTAAATCAAACATTTAATTTGGGAGTGAGTTTGTTTTTTTAAACGTCGTCTAGTCTTCTAAGCAGGACGATTCGACCTGGCCTCAACTTCAACGAGTTTCTCAGCTAATGCAGGGCGAATTTCTTTTCCAAAGAGATGTTTGAATAAACCTGCCATGGCTTGAGGCTGCTCGTGGACGAACTCCAGCCCTGCCTCATACAAATCCCCATCATAAACCGGATTTACCCACTTGACATGCGCGGGAAGGGAGAGAATCTGTCTTGACCTGGATAATGTCAGGGTTATGACAAATATGGTGTCAACGGGAAATTTGACGTCCGTCAATATTTTTGCTCCCCCAATAGAAAGATCCTTTGTGAAGGCATAGATCGCGTTTTTTCTGCTGCGATCCTTATAATTTGCCCATTCAATCACGGCTTTATTTTCTTCTATAATGCGTTTATCTTTTCGATCTTTCCAGGTTCGTTTTGACCTTTTTTTTGCCATAATTTTATACCGTGAGCACCAACTATAATCATTAAATTGCTGTTTTCCGTCAATAGCCTTTAGGGGTGAATTTGAGGGGGATCACTGTGAATAGGGCCTGGCATCCACGACGCCACCGTTCTTTTTTGCCCGGGACTTCCAAAAATGATTATTGAGTCGTGTGATGCTTTTAGCGATAAACCGTGTATAGAAGAAATCAGATGAGCAGCAAAAACCGAAAGATTTATGGCGGCCTCAGTCTCGATTTTGACAACCAGGTCGTCACATCAAAAATAAAAAAAATTTTTCTGTTTAAAGGACAGGCACAAAATTAATCGAGAAGATTCTTTCTACTTGTCTTTTTGTTTATAACCTGCGGGCGGCTGAAATTCCTCGACATTGATACTCTCTGGAGAAAACGCCAACAGCTCTGTGTAGTAGGCAAAAGCCGGTTCATCGCCAGATGCCTCAGATTTTTTCGAGAGTGCTTTCTTTGCGAGATTTCCTAGCATATTTCTGACATTTGTTCTTTCTTCTTCCTGGCCCCCAGCTCCCTCTCCGCCTTCTTTTTTGGAATAATACTTCCCGTCGATCACAACCGGGTATCCCTCAATCTTTCCCATCTCTTCGGAAAATTCCGTTAAATTCCTCTGAGGAGAAGAACCTTGTTGATCCATTTGACCAAACATTGTCATCCATGTTGTTCCGAGAATATCCTGCTGCTGCTCGCTGGTATCAAATCCCAAACTCGCCATATGTTTTTTGGAGAATTCCAATTCTTCCTGCTGAGCCTGATTGATTTGATCGGTGAACGGAGTTGTCCACACATCGGTGAGAAGGCGATCCGTCCCCTTTTGTCCGGTTGCCGTATTTTCCCACTCATGGATCCAGGTTACGGTAAATTTCTCGCAGGGAAAATTATTCATGGTTTTTGTCTCACCCGTCTTATCCACACTAAATTCGCTCCGGATAGTCCTGATGGAGCTCTCCGTTTCTTCCCTCCCCCCTTGCCCATAGGGAGAAGGACCCCCTTCCTCCCCCATCTGGGCTATTTTACCCAGTTCGCTCAGTACATAAGTCTTTTTTTTGTGATCGATATTACAGATCGTTTGCGCGGATAAATCGACAATCTCTCCTATTTCGCCCTGTTTGAAAAAGGCCTTCATCACAAGACCTCCCAGCCCTTTTCCCTTGAAGGCAATCTCTGATTCCGTTCTTTTTTTATCTACGGCAATTTTATCTGTAAAAAGAGCCGAAAAAGTCCCAAACCGTCCAAACGTAACATTGGTCTTTGACTTTTTCACCACTCCGGCAAAAAGAGAAGTTGAAAGTAAAACACAAACTATCAAGAGAACAACATATTTTTTCATATTTATCTCCTTTATTGCACTCGAACGTCCTGATCATTTACTATATGTTCAACATAAATCCAAGTCAAGCCGCCCGGATTTCCAGTCAAACCGACCAGAGAAGAGCGAGTATTGCCTCATTCAGTCAATCTCGATATAATTTGTCACAACTATGAAACATACATACAAAATATTTAAAAAATTTTTTTTGGGGATGGCTGCAGGCTTCTTTTTTTCTCTGGTTCTTTCTCTGCCGGCTCAAAGCCAACCGCGACCCCTTGTGGTTCTCCAGGAATCCGAACTCAATAGTCAATCATTTTATGACGCCTGGGTTGAATTTAAGGATAAGGGGATTCGAACCAGAAGACAGCGCCGGAAAATAATGGAAGACCTGGAAGAAAATTTCAATTCGAGGGCATTGGAAAGGCGGCGGGCAAAACGAACTCTTCCGGGGCTTTTCGATGAGAGGGATTTTCCTCTATCCGCGATCTATCTAAAAGGAGTCGCCAAAACAGGTGTTGTGCTTAAGGTTCAAAGCCGCTGGCTCAACGGAGTCTCAATTCTGGCGACAAAAAGTCAGATTGCAGAGATAAAAAAACTTCCCTATGTGACAAAAGTCACAGATTTTCATGAGCCCAAGGCCCGAATTCCTCTTGAAAAAAGGGGAGAACCTTCACCCCAAAGTCTTGAGGAAAAAGCCATCTACTACGAACGATCGAAAATCGCCAGGAACCAGATGGGCCTCGATAAACTGCATAAAGCGGGATTCACAGGGCGCGGCATCAGAATAGCCGTCATCGATGCAGGATTCGATCTTTCACACTCTGCTTTCCGAAATCCCAATAAATCCATTCATGTTGTTGCGGCATGGGATTTTGTCGAAAATGATGCAGACATTATACCTCGTCCGGGGACACACCCCACCTACTTCAGTCACGGCACCTCTGTCCTGGGAACGATCGCCGCATACGCTCCCAACGAGCACCTGGGAACTGCATATGATGCGGAGTTTATCCTTTGTAATCCAGAAGAAGGAGAGGAAGAATTCTACCTGGAGGAACGATGGTTCGTGGCCGCGCTGGAATTTGCAGAATCGAATGGTGCAGACATACTCACATCCTCTCTTGTTCTGTATGACGGCTACACTGTGGATCAGGCCGATGGAACAACCTCAATCATGACGCAGGGCATGAATATTGCCAGCGGGAACGGTGTGATCTGCCTCACCGGCAGCGGAAATTATGGACATGATGCAAATCCATCCATTTCCCACCTGATGACCCCTGGAGATGCACCGGATATCATTACGGTAGGAGCTCTCAGTCCGGCGGGCACAATAGCAGATTTCAGCTCTGATGGGCCAACGGCAAACGGCCGCCTAAAACCCGAGGTTTTAGCGCTGGGTTCCCAGGCAACAACGGTCTCTATAGAGGATAAAAGCGGGTACAGGTTTGGAGGAGGAGTGTCGATCGCTACACCTATTATGGCGGGAGCGGTTGCTTGT
Organism: uncultured Eubacteriales bacterium; assembly: GCA_964633715.1. Taxonomy (GTDB): domain Bacteria; phylum Acidobacteriota; class Aminicenantia; order Aminicenantales; family Aminicenantaceae; genus JAUWVG01. The sequence goes on along the minus strand of CAZWHQ010000033.1, from coordinate 6,234 downwards.
CTGCTGCAGACACACCCGGATTGGACAGTGGAGCAAATTCGCAAGGCTCTCTTTCGTTCGGGTGATTATTACCGCCAGCACGGCAGGCCAGATCCCCTTTATATCCATGGATACGGAATTCCGGATGTTTTTCTCGCTGCAGGATTAGAAGTGACACCCACCCATCGATCTTTCATGGAAAAAGTTGTAAAAACTTTAGAAGACTGGCTGGATAAGGAAGAGCAGAGCCCAAGACGTTCTCTTTATGTTCGATGGGAAACCCAAAGGAGCAATACACAAGCCAGCATCAGGGGGATTTCTGCTGTCGACAGCAGGGTCTGCTGGATCAGTGGGAGCCAAGGAACGGTTGCTAGGACTACAGACAAGGGGAAAACATGGACCGCTTCCCGAATCCCAGGAAACGAAGATCTCGACTTTAGAGACATCGAAGCGTTCGATGAACATACGGCTTTGGTGATTTGTGCCGGACGGCCTGCAAAGATTTTCAAGACATCGGATGGAGGTCTAACCTGGGAAGAAAAATATTCCAACCAGAAGGAAGGAATATTTTTTGATGCCATGGATTTTTGGGATAAAGAGAAAGGAATCGCAATGAGCGATCCGATCGATGGACGATTTTTCCTCATCCGGACTTTTAATGCTGGAGAAAATTGGGAAGAAATCCCCGCAGAAAACTGCCCTTCAGCTCTGGATAACGAAGCGGGATTTGCAGCGAGCGGAACCTGCCTGACCGTTCAAAAAGAAGGACATGTCTGGTTTGGAACCGGTGGGGCTGCCGCTAGGATCCATCACTCAAGCGACTGGGGAAGTTCCTGGACAAATTACAAAACTCCTCTGCAAAGCGGTTTGCCTTCCCAAGGCATCTTTTCTATCGCTTTTAAGGATGAGGACTTCGGCATCATTGTTGGCGGCGATTTCCAGAATCCAAGCAGCAGAAACCAGTGTATGGCCAATACTGAAAATGGCGGCAGAAGCTGGACCATGAGCCAAAATCAGGGACCGAGGGGATACAGGTCGTGTGTTTTGTTTGTACCGGACACTCTTTCCACCTATATTGCGGTAGGACGGGAGGGCTCTGATATCACTAATGATGACGGAAAAAGCTGGAATCCGCTCAACAATAATGGGTACTTCTGCATGAGTATTGAAAAAACTGGAAGAGTCGGTTGGGCCGCTGGCGCCGATGGCCGAATCGCCAAACTGATCTTGCTCAGACAATAACTGAATTAAGGGAAATTAGGGAGCGAGCTTTATTTATCCATCATTCTATGTTTTTCGTTGATCTAAAGCAAAGTCGCTTCGGTCGATCTCCCACATCTCAGGTTCTATTCTATAAAGATGGCCACAAGGTCAAAACCATTTTGCCAACTCCTAGTTAAGAACATGAAAAAGTATCTTTACTCCCAGTACCAATCCTTTATAAGTTGGAAAAATCAATTTTTCATTGACATAGATGAGGTTAAATTGATAATAATAAAAGCCTAGTATATCGAGTAAATTTATATGATTTTTATAAGGCTGATAAATGAAAAAATTCTGGATTAAATCGAGTTTAATTGTTCTGCTTTTTGCCCTGATCTTGTTCAGTTCCCTGGTTGTGATTGGCCAACAGACCGCCGACAAAGACCAAATCCAGGTCCCTCCCCCTCCTCTCAGTGAAGATACATTCCCCTGTTCCATGTGCCATGGAGATATGGAAACTAACCTAAAACGAAGAGAGCTGGTTGACATGCATGACGACATCGTGCTCAGACATGATGAAGAAAACCGGTGGTGCATGGATTGTCATGATGCAGAAAACCGGGACATGCTCCATTCAGCCAGTGGTGAACAAATCGACTTCAGCGAATCGTACAAACTGTGCGGCCAGTGCCACGGGCCCAAACTTAGAGACTGGAAGGCAGGGATTCACGGGCGGAGAACCGGCCAGTGGAATGGAAAAAAGCAGTACCTTTTGTGCGCTCACTGCCATGATCCTCATTCACCGAAGTTTCCTCCTTTGAAACCTGACCCTGCCCCAATAAAACCGGGAAAAAAGAAATGAGTATACAAAAATTTGCGTTCTCTTCGAAAAAAGTAAACAGGCGGTCATTTCTCAAGGCCACAGCTGTGACGTCCTCTGCGGCCGCTCTTGCCGCATGTGGAGACAAAGCTTCCATCGAGGCATTCCTCCAAAGGGATTTTCGGTCGCTGTCCAAGGAAAAAATCGCAAAAGTTATCGTACGCCTCGAAGCCGAATACACAGAAAAATTCGGAAAAGAATTTACTGTGTCGACCAAGGGGCCCATTCCCAATACATTTTTTGGCTACGCGCTCGATCTCTCCAGATGTATCGGCTGCCGGAAATGTGTCACTGCCTGCGTAGAAGAAAACAATCAGTCCCGTGATCCCCAAATCCAATGGATCAAGGTTCTGGAGATGGAAAAGGAAAAGGGTATCGATTTTGTCGAGGCTAACCTCTATTACGACCATGAAGAAGTCCCGGCAGAAGGGCATTTTTATGTTCCAATGGCCTGCCAGCAGTGCAAAAATCCACCCTGTGCCAAGAGCTGTCCTGTAGGGGCCACGTGGACCGATCCGGACGGTATTATCGTTGTCGATTACAACTGGTGCATCGGCTGCCGCTGCTGCATGGCCTCCTGCCCCTATGGTGCCCGCAGTTTTAACTGGGGAAAACCAAATCTTCCCGCTGAGGACGCCAATCCCAACACCCATTATCTGGGCAACCGGCCCCGTATGAATGGAGTCGTAGAAAAGTGCACTTGGTGTATTCAGAGAACCCGGGAAGGGCGGTACCCGGCCTGTGTGGAAGCCTGCCCCGTGGGTGCCCGAAAATTCGGCAATCTCCTGGACAAGGACAGCGAAATTCGTTACATCCTTGAAAACAAGAGGGTCCTTATTCTCAAAGAGGTCCTGAACACACAGCCAAAATTCTACTATTTTTATGGTTAATGATAAGAAGCATGAGGTGACACGGTGAAATTTATCCGTTTTTTAAGAGAGAGTTTCCGAATCGTGATCAAGGGAAGCCCGAAGTATTACACCTGGCTGGCCTTTTTGTTCATTCTGATCGCCTGGGGAGGGTCCGGCTACATCCAGCAGCTCAAGCATGGGCTGCTGGTAACGAATATGAGAGATCCCATATCCTGGGCATTTTACATTGGAAATTTTACATTCCTTGTTGGTGTGGCCGCAGCCGCAGTCATGCTTGTTATTCCGGCCTATATCTACAACTGGAAACCCATTAAGGAAGTCGCCCTCTTCGGAGAACTGCTCGCCATATGCGCCATGATCATGGTCATACTTTTTGTCACCGTCGACATAGGAAATCCCACAAGGCTCTGGCATATGATACCTTTCCTGGGGAAGCTTAACCTGCCTCAATCGCTGCTGGCCTGGGACACAGTCACTCTTCTCGGCTACTTTCTCCTGAACTGTTTTATTGTCGGCTATCTCCTAAACTCCCTCTTTTATAAAAAGGAGTACAACAAAAAACTGCTGACTCCTCTCATCCTTCTCTCCGTCCCAATAGCCATCGGCATCCACACCGTCACCGCCTTTATCTACAATGGTTTTGCCGGGCGGCCCTACTGGAACAGCGCTCTGCTGGCACCGAAGTTCTTGGCATCGGCCTTTTGTTCCGGACCTGCTGTGCTGCTTATCCTGTTCCAAATCTTGAAAAAAACCACAAATTTTGAGATCAAGGATGAAGCTATCTGGAAGATCGCCGAACTCATGGCCTATGCCATGTTTATCAACCTGTTCTTTTTCGGAGCCGAAGTGTTTAAAGAAATCTACTCCAACACGGAACACATCGTTCACCTGAAGTATCTGTTTGTTGGAGTTGGCGACAATAAGGATATCGTTCTCTATGGATGGACATCTCTTGTTTTCAGTTTTTTAGCGTTTTTGCTGTTTTTGATACCCAAAACCAGGAAAAATCCCATAACACTCAATATCGGTGCTGGTTTAATCTGGTTTGGCGTCTATATCGAAAAAGGGATCGCCCTTCTGATTCCAGGATTTACACCGGATACTATGGGCCAGATCTACATTTACCGGCCATCGATAACCGAAATTAAAATCGCCACGGCCATTTTTGCCATCGGATTTCTCATATTCACTTTGGTGACAAAGATAGCCATCGCCATAAATTTTGAAGGTTTTAATATCGATTCGCTGAAGAAAAAAAATCAGCTTCCTCAGAGAACTCCATAACCTGATTTGGCCCCTTCAGAATATAGGTTTCAACAATCCCTCTTTCTTAATAGTCTGTTTGCTCTAAGATTTTGGCAACCTTTTTCGCAAAGAGATGTCTCTTATAAATAAGGGAGGCCTCCTATGGTTAAAAACTACATTAAAACCGCCCTCCAGAGCTTTAATCGCCCAAGGAGAAACAAATTTCTATGAAAGAGGCATAGCCTGGACGAATCCTGCGTTTTTTGAGATGTTTTCTTTTCCTCTCATTCAGGGGGATCCCACAACAGCCCTTTCGTCAAAGGATTCTATCCTGATCTCAGAAAAAATGAGTGAAAAATATTTTAAGGACTCAGATCCAATCGGACAGACGTTGACGATGGAAAATGCTATTGATTTTAGAGTCACAGGAGTTTTTAAAAATATTCCGATAAATTCTCATCTTCATGAATTGGGGCCTGGCCTGCAAAAAAATGCAACGGATTGTGAAAAAACTAGTTTTAATCTGTAGAAAAGAAAATGCTAAAAAAATAGCATATCATGTTGACATCGAGCCAAAAAGGTGCTATATTTTTAGCATGCTAAAATATTAGCATGATTTTTAATCAGGAAAAGAGCAGGAGTGAAATATGAAAATCCTGAAAAACCTAAGCCGCAGAGAAAGACAGATCATGGATATCATCTATGAAATCAATGAAGCATCAGTAGCCCAGGTTCTCGAGCTGATCCCCGACCCGCCAAGTTACTCGTCAGTCCGGGCACTGCTCAGAGTTCTCGAAGAAAAGGGGCATTTGAAACACACCCAGCAAGGCCCACGCTATATCTATTCCCCTACCCTTCCCCGTGAAGAGGCAAGCCACAATGCGCTCAAACATGTACTCAAAACATTTTTCGACAATTCTACAGAGGACGTCGTCGCCGCTCTGCTCAACATATCGGAAGAGGATTTATCTGAGGAAGAATACAAACGTCTTACTCAATTGATCAAAAAAGCCCAGAAAGAAGGCAGATAAATATGGAATTTCTTTCAGAGATTAGAGGGCTCAACCTTTTTTGTGAATTTTTTATCAAGAGCTCTGTTATTTTCACATTTACATTTGTACTTGTCTTTTTATTCAGGAAAAAATCTGCATCACTCAGGTACTTTCTTCTTTCTGTCTCTCTTTTAAGCCTGCTGCTGTTTCCTGTCCTTTCCTCAGTCTTTAGGGGCTGGGAAACTGGGCTTCTTCCAACCTGGCAGTCCAGTGAGATCCGCTCTCTGATTTTGCAGCGGGGAGATCCTTTCAGCAGCACCACAAGTCCCATGGACTCTATCACCCCATCATTGGCAAACCAACACCTGTCAACACAAACACTGTGGAAGAACCGTCGTTTCAGTTCTTTCTTCACAAAATATTCTATATCCAAAGACTTGGTTGGAAATGTGCTTGTTTCTATCTGGGCAGCAGGATTATTCGCCCTGTTATTCAGGATAGGCCTGGGACTTTTTGGAGCACACAGGTTGACTCAGCAGGGCCAGAAAATATCCGGCTCACCATGGCGGCAACTTTTGAATCATTTTCTGAAATCGATATCAATAAAAAGAAAGATAGACCTTTTAAGCCATAAAAAAGTAAACATACCTCTGACTTGGGGTGTAATAAAACCGGTCGTGATCTTCCCTGCTAAATCCCGGAACTGGACTCAGGACCAGCGCTCCTCCGCCCTTTTTCATGAACTTTCTCATATCAAAAGAGGAGATTTCCTGATCAAATTTCTCGCCCGCTGCAGTATCGCACTCTACTGGTTCAACCCTCTCAGTTGGTTTGCCTTCAGATTGATGAAAAAAGAACAGGAAAAAGCCTGTGATGAACTTGTCCTCAAAACCGGCGTCAAGCCTTCCACATATGCCGTCAATCTTTTATCGATTAAAAAGGCCGGACAATTCCAATGGACTCCTCCGACCGCTGCTCTGGGAGCCGTGGGCAAATCTCAACTGAATGATAGACTTGTGGCCATTCTCAAACAACAATTAAAACCAAAGGAGGTCAACATGAA
>CAZWHQ010000032.1:0-50202 GCA_964633715.1 uncultured Eubacteriales bacterium | reverse complement strand
TGTGGACTTTCACCTCAGATCACTAAGCACTTCGTGGCGCACCATAAAATCAGCCGACTCACTTTTTTATCTCTAGTGATATCGACCCGATTTCCTAATCTTAGGTGTATCCATAAACTTCCCGAATGAGTTGGACTGGATAAATCAAATGTCGGCTGTTTTCACCCCAAGGGGGCGAACCGATCTCACTTCATCTGCTTCGTTGCGGCCAAGTCGCGGTGAAGTACCACAGCTTCCCTGACCACGCCTCGCAGCTAAAGCAACCTCGGCCCGTGAATAAGCGAAGTATTCTGATTATTTCTTTTTGACTTCCTCAATCTCTGCATCCGGATGTTCATAGACAAACATATCTCTGGGCATTTTCCCCGTCAGCCATGAAGGGTTCATGGGATAGACATGGGGATTAAAAACCGTGGAATACAGGTGCCAGATCAAAATGGCCAAACTGGCCAGGATGGCTTCGTAGAAGTGAAACACAAGGGCGATTTCCAGGACGTTTTCACCGAATATTTTCACAAAAAAGTTGTCGAACCAGAGCAGAAAGCCCGTGAAGATCATCACGATATTTCCCCAAATAAGGGCCCAGTATTCGGCTTTTTCGACATAACTGAACCTCTTGAACTCGGGGGTTTCCTTGGAAAGGCCCAGATTGTATTTAATGCGCTGAAAGAAGTGCCTGATATCCGAAAAATTCGGGAACATGTCCTTGAGGAATGTCCGCCCCCTTTTGGTCATCAGAAATATCATGTGCCACAGGGAGGCCAAAACAAGAACCACGGCCGCAATTCTGTGGATCACACCACGAATCGCAAATCCATGGTCCCAGCCGAACAGGAACTTGGCATACCAGGAGGACCCGTAACGGAGGCTGAATCCAGTGATCACAAGCACGACAAAACTCACCATGAGCAGTGTGTGCTGCCAGACCTCATTGCGCAGCATTCTCCTCACCGAAGGCTTTTTAGTGACCAGAACGATCTGACGCACAAGGTCGATCACCCAGTGAAGCGCCATGAGTCCAATGATGACTACAATCGCCAGGATATAGATAATCCGGATGATTTTGACGGCCTTGATCTCATGCTGCTCGATGAACACTTCATGAATGGGTGTGGCGGCAAGCTCGTCCGATATCCCGGGATGGCAGGCGCCGCAGGTTCCTCTCAGATTGGCGGGATTGACGGAAGAATTCGGATCGGAGCTGGGAAGGATGAGATGGACACCATGGCAGGAGGCACAGTTGGCCACAAAGAGATCTCCAGCCTGGGTTTTAAGTCCGTGGTAGTTGTCGATAAACGTAGGACGGCGGCCCGTAGAGACCCCATATCTCTCGGTCAAAGTGATCGACTCGTGACAGGGAGTGCACGTGGCTTCGGCCAACTGTGTTCGGTTCACAGGTGAAGCCGGGTCTTTTGGGGAGACAATCCCGTGCTCACCGTGGCAGTGGGTACAGACCGGGGTTTCGGTGTCCCCTCTTTTGGCCAGCTGCCCGTGGATGCCGTTCCAATATTCAGTTGTCTCCACTTCATGGCACTTTCCACAGGTATCGGGAATGTTGAAGTGATTGATAGAAGAATTGGGATTTCCCTGAGAATAAATTTTATGGGCCGTCCCGCCTGTAGAATGGCAGTCGTTACAGGTTGCGGCGTCCATGAGCCCCCCCTGAACAGAGGTGCCGTGTATGCTGCTGTCATAGATCTGTATGGGGTGATTCTCTCTAATCTGGTGCTTTTCAATCAGATCGATATCTGCGTGACAGGCCCCACAAGTATTGGGCAGATTGCCAGGATACGTTTTGGAAGCGCTTTCTGAGGAAGGAAGGATGTCATGATCCCCGTGACAAGCCGAACAGGTCGGTAAATCCGCATTTTCTCTTGATCCCAGACGCCCATGGACCAGGTATTCTTCTGCAGCATTTTCATGACAGGCCGAACATCCATCAAGTCCAACCTTTATATCAGATTCCTTGTGAGGCATCGTGTTTTTTTCGGCATGACAGTCCAAACACCCAAATCCGGCATGAATGGACTTGGAAAGTTCTTCGGCAATGACTTTATCTCCCTTGCCCATCTCATGGCATTCCAGACATAAATCTTCGCTTATGGGCTCATACTCTTCCTGCCCAGCATAGGACATCCCATAACTTAATAGTAAGCCTAGAATAAATCCCAATAAAATCATAAATCGGGAAAAAGTTATGAATTTAAATAAAGACTTCATATGAATACTCCTTATATAACTTTTGTATAGCAGCAATATTTATGCCATGATAGTATCCTTTTCAATATCATAATTAAATGAAAGAAATTAATTAAATTATATAAATATTCTTCTAAAAAACCAATATATTTACTCAGATTGATGGGGCGGATAACACAACATTGGGTGATATACTCCATATTTTCTGGAGTCGTTCGATATCAAATTTTGACAACAATTTGACCCTGTGCTACACTTTTTTCCACTCTATAATGGCCAATTCAATCGGGAAACTTCACGTTATCACAGACATTGTTCTCCAATCCGAATTTTCCCATGTCGAGCTGGCCAAAATGGCCATTCGAGGAGGAGCGGACACAATCCAATTCCGTCAAAAAGCCGGCTCAACCCGCGAAATGATCGCCAATTCATTACAGATAAAACAGCTTTGTATGGAAGCCGGAGCTAGTTTTATTGTCAATGACCGTATCGATGTAGCCATCGCTTCGGAGGCCGACGGCATCCATCTGGGACAGGATGATTTTCCCATTCCTCTAGCCAGGAAACTTCTCGGAGAAGATAAAATTATCGGAGGATCGGCGGCTGTACTGGAGGAGGCCGTAAAATGTTATCAAGAAGGGGCGAACTACGTAGGCTTCGGCCCAGTATTCCCTACAACTTCAAAGGAGGATGCCGGGCCTGTATCTGGAATCGATAAACTCAAGGAAGCGGTTGAAGCGGTTCCTGTTCCCATAGTCGCCATTGGAGGCATCACCCCTGAAAACGCTCAAGATGTTTTAGAGGCAGGAGCCATGGGAATAGCTGTGATCTCGACCGTATGCTGCGCACCGGATCCAGAAGCGGCCACACAAAAACTCTTCGAAACACTGCAGAGGAGTTAGTTTCGCATGAAAGAAACTCTTTCAGATATTGGAGAATTCGGCCTCATCCACAGGATCGACAACCTTCTCAAACAAGACGGTCTTGAAACAAAAGGAACTGTATTAGGGATTGGAGATGACGCCGCAGCTGTTTTACACAAAGAGGGATTTGAACTTTTAGTCACCTGCGACAGTTTGGTAGAAGGCCGTCATTTTTTATCAGAATATATGAGTTTTTATGACATCGGCAGGCGGGCGATGGCTGTCAATATCAGTGACATCGGAGCCATGGGCGGCACACCACTCTATGCTCTTGTTTCTTTAGGATTACAGGCCAACATGTTTGTCGGCGATATCGAAGATATGTACAGGGGATTTGTGGCTGAACTCAATCCAATGAACGCGGCTATTATCGGAGGGAATATTACACATGTGGACTCCTCCATGTTTATAGACATCACTATGCTCGGAGAGATTAAAAAAGGGCATGCCGTCCGCCGCTCCACCGCCAAGGCCGGAGATACAATACTCCTTACAGGCTACCCTGGAGAAGCGGCTGCAGGACTCGATCTTCTTATCCATACCACACGGGAACACATCCCCTATGAAAGGCCTCTCATTCAAGCCTATGTATCTCCAGATCATAGAGCACGGGAAGGACATGCTGTTGCTGCTTCGGGAAAAGCAACAGCCATGATCGATACAAGTGACGGGCTTCTTGCAGATCTTGCTCATATCTGCTCGGACAGTGGTGTGGGGGCAGATCTAAACCGGAAAAATCTCCCTATCAGCCAAGCTCTCCGGGATATCGCCGTTCAAAACAAAAAAGATCCCTATGAACTGTGCACCCGGGACAGCGATGATTACGAACTGGTGATCACATGTGCGTCTAAAAATGTAGATAAGATCAAAGAAGCCATAAAGAAAATCAGTGATGTCCCTGTCTCTACAATCGGAACAGTGACAGAGGCAGCAGACGTCTTTCAATGGAAGCTCCCGGATGGATCCCTGCAGCGTTTCACACCAAAAGGGTGGGATCATTTTTCTAAACACGAAAATCAGACAATAAACGGAGGCGAAAATTGAAGAATCAATATCTCGCTGCCAAAGCGGCGGAAAACTTGAAAAACCTCAGAGGTAAAAGACCCCTGATTCACAACATCACAAATTTTGTGGTCATGAACTTTACAGCCAACGCCCTTCTTGCCTGCGGCGCTTCTCCGGTTATGGCTCATGCTCAAGAGGAAGTCGAAGAGATGGTCTCATTTGCAGGCGCACTTGTGCTCAACATTGGGACTCTTGCTCCAAACTGGATAAATTCGATGCTTTTAGCCGGAAAAAAGGCCAACACGGCCCATATCCCCATCATTCTGGACCCTGTCGGTTCTGGAGCCACAAAGCTGCGTACAGATTCGGCCAAAAAAATTATCGACGAACTTTCCATAACTGTTGTGCGGGGAAATGCCTCCGAAGTCCTCTCTCTGGCCCATGAAGGATCCAAGACCAAAGGAGTCGATTCCCAACACTCTGTCGATGACGCCTCCGACGCCGCCGTCCAGCTGGCCCAAGAATTGGATACCACGCTGGCTATCACCGGAGCCGTGGACCTTGTCACAGATGGAAAACGCATCCATAGAATATCCAACGGACACAAACTTATGGCCTATACCACAGGAACCGGGTGTACGGCCACCGCACTGATCGGTGCTTTCCTGGCTGTGGATCCGGATCCTGTTGAAGCTACATCCACAGCACTGGCCTTTTTCGGGCTTGCCGGAGAAAAAGCGGCATCCAAAGCAAAGGCACCAGGAAGTTTTCAGATTGCCCTTCTGGACGCTCTCTATACAATCGATGAAAAACAATTAGAAGCAGGTGCCAAGATTAGTGAGCTGTAGGCAAAAAAACTATGAAGGACAAAGACAAAACTAAAGACCAACTCATCGATGAAATCACAAATCTTCGTAAGAAGATTTACGATCTGGAGATATTCAAACTCACAAGAGAACATGTCACCCAAGCTCTCATCGACAATGAGGCTAAGCTCATCGAATCCGAAAAAAGGTACAGGATGATTTTCGAAAATGCCAATGATGGCATCATCATCCATGACACAGACGGAAAAATTTTCGATGTCAACAAAAACATGTACACACGGTTGGGTTATGCCAAAGAGGAGATGCTCAACATATCGCTTAGCGATCTGGTTGCGCCTGAATATACAGAAAAGATCGCAGGCCGGGTAAATAATTTAGAAAAAGATGGCGTGGCCATTTTTGAATCCGGAGATAGGCGAAAGGACGGAAGTACTCTGCCCGTAGAAGTCAGCGCCCGTATCATCGACTACAAAGGGCAGAAAGCCATCCTCAGTATCGTCAGAGAGATCTCGCAGAGAAAAGTGGCCGAAGACCTCATTTTAACGACTCTTGAAGAAAAAAATCTGCTGATTCATGAAATACAAAATCAAGTCAAACGAAATATTCAGGCTTTCACTCTCATGCTCCAATATCATAAAAGAAAAATTAGGGATGAGGGCTTATCCCTGGCACTAGATAACATAAATGCCCGGCTCGAGGCCTTTGCCAGGATCTATGAAAAGATTTATCAATACAAGAACTATTCTCGGATAGATTTCTCAGACTTTGTCAAATGGCAGATGAAGAAACTTTTTTCTCAACGCACAAAAGGAATCACCAATGTCCGCTTCAAAAGAGAAGTGGAGGACGTCTATCTGGATATTCATCGCGCCATCCCCTGCAGTCTGATCATACAGGAACTGGTCACAAACTCGCTGAATCATGCCTTCCCGGATGGACAAGAAGGTGAAATTATGATTCGGATGCAGCAGAAAAAGGACGGCCCCACTCTATTGGTTATTAAAGATGACGGGGTTGGGCTCCCTACGGGTATGGATCTATTCAATAAAAAAGCCTTCGGATTCCGTTTGGTGAAGGATTTTATCCGTCAGATCGACGGAAGAGTCCAATTAGATCCATCCGATGGAATTCAGTACACAATTTCATTTTGAAACTCTAAATTTTCTGCTTTTTCCTACAAAATACATAAAATTACTTGACTTACATCATGTAGGGTTATATATTCGTTTTAACACCACATTAAGCGCTGTCAATCAACAGGAGAGTGAAGATGAAAGCCGGAGAAGGTTTTTCCGAAAATGCCTTAAGAATACTCAAAGCAAGATATTTTAAAACAGATAAGGATGGGAATTTCCTCGAAAATAAGCCATCAGACTTATTCAATAGAGTTGCTGAACATATCGCGTCCGCTGAACAATCTGAAAAAGATAAAAAGTTATGGAAAAAACGCTTTTTTGATGTGATGATGGCCCGGGATTTTCTCCCCAACAGCCCCACTCTCACCGGTGCGGGACGAAACATGTGTTTGAGTGCATGTTTTGTTCTGCCAATCGCAGATTCTATGGATTCTATTTTTGATACCGTCAAAAATACAGCCCTTGTCCACAAAGAGGGAGGAGGAACAGGATTTGATTTCAGCCTTCTTCGTCCTAAGGGAAGTTTTGTGAAAAAGACTCAGGGCATCGCATCCGGACCGGTCTCTTTTCTCCGTGTTATAGACGCGGCTACAGAAGCCGTCAAACAGGGCGGTACTCGCCGTGGAGCCAACATGGGCATCCTCAGAGTTGACCACCCGGACATCGAAGATTTTATTTTGATGAAAAGAGATGGCAAAGGTATCAATAATTTCAATATCTCGGTCGCCATCACCGATCAATTTATGACAGCCCTCAAAAAAGATACAGATTATGCTCTTTATGATCCCTATCTCAAGAAAAACACAGGGAAAAAAAATGCCCGCAAAATATTTCGCATGATTATCGAATCGGCTTGGGCCGTGGGAGATCCGGGACTCATATTTATAGATCAAATCAACAAAAACAATCCCACAAAACATATGGGGCTTATCAGGGCCACCAATCCCTGCGGAGAACAGCCTTTACATGACAACGAATCATGTAATCTCGGATCGATAAATCTTCTCAATTTTTTTGATCCGAATGATAAATTCCAGTTTAACTGGGAGAAGTTTAAAAAGGTTATCTCTGTGGGTGTACGTTTTCTCGATAATGTCATAGAGGTCAATAGGTATCCGCTGCCGGAGATCGCAGACACCACAAAGGGGAACAGGCGGATAGGCTTAGGCATAATGGGTTGGGCCGATCTGCTGATCAAGATGAAAATCAAATACGATTCGGATGAAGCCTTGCGTCTGGCTGAAAAGATCGCTGCATTTTTAAGACAAAGAGCTGAGGCGGAATCACAACTTCTAGGAGAAAGCCGCGGCTCTTTTCCGAACATAGATAAATCCGTTTACAAAGACGTAATCATGAGAAACGCCACCGTCTTAACCATCGCCCCAACAGGAACCATTTCACGTCTAGCAGGCTGCTCCTCCAGTATTGAGCCTGTCTTTGCTTTTGAATTCGTTTCTAAAATCATTGATAAAGAACTCAAAGACATTCATCCCCTCTTTCAAGAATGGAAAGAGACCCATCCCAGCAAGGACATACCCGATTATTTCGTTACAGCTCACGAGATTTCTCCCGAATGGCACATCAAGATACAGGCCGCTTTCCAGAAACACGTGGATAATTCTGTGTCTAAAACAATAAATTTTCCAAACACCGCTTCTCTTGAAGATGTAGAAAAAGCTTATCTGCTCGCCCACGAGTTAAAAACCAAAGGCATCACCATTTACAGGGATGGCTGCCGGGCCGAACAGGTCCTGTATAAATCTCTTCCTTTAAAAAACCTTCATCCCAAAGAACGTCCCAATTCCCTCCCCTCTGTGACCGATAAAATCAACACAGGCTTCGGCAACCTCTACGTCACCATTTCCTATTTCAACCAGAAACCTTTCGAAGTTTTTGCCTCTATCGGGAAAAGTGGTTACACCACAATGGCCGATGTGGAAGCCCTTGGACGGCTGATATCTTTAGCCATGAGAAGTGGAGTGGAATCCAAGGAGATCGTGACTCAGCTCAAAGGGATAGGCGGTTCAGAACCCATTTTTACAGAGGGAGGCCTCGTCCAATCCCTTCCCGATGCTATCGCCAAGGTCCTTGAAAGACATATAGGGCCGGCAGATAACAACTCCAAGGATTTGTTTGATATCGTCTGCAAAGTCTGCGGCGCCTCGCTGCCGGATGAAAAATGCCCTACATGTCTCAACTGTGGATGGAACCGATGCAGCGGATCATAGGAAAGAAAGGCCTCTCAAATTCCGTGATGCTTAAAGAGTTCTGGGAACAAGGCAGGGATGATGGAGAAATCCGCACGGGGAGGACGGGCGGGCATGGTTCCTCTAATCTATTTTAAGTCGGACACCGTGACCCTCACGAGTATTCTGCCCCCATCACATACGAATGTGCATGAAAACAGAGATACGACGTCCTCCGTGCGACTAACTAAAGGTCAAGGGAGAGAGGCCCGGCGGCATCCATCCGTGCATCTGAGGAGCATGGTGGTGAGAAGGGTTGGGTCTTCGGCGAAGATGGAGCAGGATGCGCCGGCGACTCCTTGGGAAAACGAAGCGTGATTTCTCATCGACCTGCAAGTTCACTGAGAACTCGAACTTACATCATGGAATTTAAGAGGCCTTTCTTTCAATTTTGGGGGATGTCATAAAAATATGATAGGATACAGGTGATGGTATTTAATAAGTTAAGAATCGTAGGGGACATTCAGTACTCTATCGATAAAAGGGCCGTTTACTCCCTTTTAGGTTACAAAAAGGACCAGACAAAACTTCCGCAAAAAATGTTCGATCTGGTTGATTTGGCTTTTTTAGAGGCCGATAAATGGATAGAAGCAAAGGGAGTTTACATCATCAGGCGTATCAAGACAAAGGGAGAGGTGATTACCCTTCAAAACTCGACGACAATCCTTGAGGGACATTCCGCCAAAAATCTCCTCAAAAATTCCTTTGCAGTCATCTTTATGGCTGTTACAATAGGGCATGGTCTGGAAAATTTAATCAGCCAGTACACAGAGGAGAAACAATTCGAAAAGACACTCTTTCTAGACACTATCGGCTCTGAAGCAGCGGAAGCATCTGCCAACGCTTTAAACAATTACCTCCTGACGCTGGCAAGACAGGCTAAGAACTTTTTAACATCACGATTCAGTCCCGGATTTGGTGATCTTCCCCTATTTTTCCAGAAAGATATGTTCAGGGAGCTTTCTCTTGGCAGCCTTGACATCGTGCTGGACAAAAAATATTTCCTCTCTCCTAGAAAAACAGTGACCGCCATTATAGGAGTTGAAGAATGAACATCACAAAGATCCTCAAGGACCAGGTGCTCATTCTCGACGGCGGTTTAGGAACCGAGATTCTAAAAAGGCTCGATCAAAACATCGATTTCTTCGAAAGAATAAACCTCGACAACAGAGATATTTTAGTCGACATCCACAGAGAATACATTCAGGCCGGAGCCGATATCATCACCGTGAATACATTCGGGGCCAACAGGATAAAGCTGGCAAACTTCGGCGCTGAAAACAAAATCAAATCGATCAATGCCGGCGCCCTTGATGCAGCTATCAAAGCAAGAGGCGGAAGACATGTTTATATTGCCGGATCTTTGGGCCCAGTGGGACAGCTCATCAAACCTCTCGGCCAAATCGAGGCCGGTCAAGTTTATGATGCCTATGCCGAACAGGCTAAAATGTTAGAGAAAGAAGGCGCCGACCTCATTTTAATCGAAACCCAAATAGATCTTCTCGAAGGACAGATCGCCCTACAGGCAGTAAAAGCGAATACATCCCTACCCGTTTCATTGTCCATCTCATATCCCATGGACGGAGGAACGACGGTGACAGGCTCCAGCCCGGAGACGGCCGCTGTAACATTTTCCTCTTCTCAGGCGGACATCTTCGGGATTAACTGCGGCGACCATCCGGAAGATTTTGAATCGTACATTGGCAAAATAAATTTGCACTCGACTAAACCCCTTATTGTCTATGCTAACGCAGGTATCCCCCTGAAAAAAGACAATTGTGTCGTTTATTCTCTTAGCCCCCAAAAATACGCCGCCTACGCTAAAAAATACTATGAACTGGGAGCGAATATCATCGGGGGGTGCTGCGGAACAACTCCTGAGTTCATCGCTTTAGTCGCCAAGCGGTTCAAAGGTAAAAAACCCCTGCAGAGGAAAACTCCTGACCAATCCTTTAGAGCCTCGAGCCGAAATGCCGTTCTTACAATCGGCAGTTCCCGGCCTTTTCGTGTCATCGGAGAAAACATCAATCCCTTTGGACGAAAAACCTTAAACAAAGAGTTGGAATCTGAAAATCTCAGACTCGTAAGACAGTATGCGAGAAAACAGGAGGAGGCTGGTGCCGAAGCCCTGGATGTCAACCTGGGAAAGAAAGGAGAAAAAGCACCTGTCTTTTTCGCCAGAGCTGTCCGGGAACTTCAGGGGATCACCAAACTCCCCCTTTTCTTAGACAGCCTCAATCCAACATCTCTCGAGAAAGCTCTTCAATTGTATGCTGGGAAGGCGGTCATCAATTCAATTACCGGGATTAAGGCAACCTATGAGAGACTGTTTCCTCTCGCCAAAAAGTATGGGGCCTCGGTTATCCTCTTGGCTATGGATGAAAAAGGCATACCTGAAAAGGCAGCGGACAGGTTCAAGATTATCGAAAGACTGCATAAAGCCGCTTTTGGATTCGGTCTATCAAACGTGGACCTTATTGCTGATCCTGTCGTGCTCACCGTATCCGTAGCCCCTGAGGCCGCTCAGGAAACGATCAAGACTATCCAGCGGATAAAGACCTTAGATATCGCCACAATTTGTGGGCTGTCCAACCTGTCATTTGGACTTCCACAGAGGGGGCTCCTCAATGCGGCTTTCCTGCCCATGGCTATCCAGTGCGGCCTGGATTCTGCCATCTTGAATCCTCTGGATTCAAATCTAATGGATATGACAAAGTCCAGCAGCGTCATCCTCAACAAACCTCACGCTATGCGCTATTTTTTAGATATGTACAGAAAAAAACCGGAAATCAACATAGACAAGTCTGAAAGAAAGAAACCAGAAAATCCGGAAAATTTGCTGTATCAGGCAATTCTTGAAGGAGAAAAAATTCAAGCCGCTTTAGCCGCAAAAACTCTTCTATCATCTGGATGGGACGGATTTGATGTCCTTGATAAGGTTTTAACTCCGGCCTTGAGAAAAGCGGGAGAGTACTATGAAAACAAAACCTTTTTCCTCCCTCAGCTTATCCTCTCATCCGAGGCCATGGAAGAGGCATCAAAAATCCTCAATAAATATCTTTCGGTCAAAGAACACTCCGATTCTCGACTGAAAGTCGTCCTCGCCACAGTTCATGGCGACCTGCACGACATTGGAAAAAACATTGTGTCCCTGGTTATGAAAAACTACGGTTATCTTGTTTTGGATCTCGGAAAAAATGTGGAGGCAAACACAATCATTGACACCGCTGTTTCAAAAAAGGCTGATGTTATTGGATTGTCCGCCCTTATGACGACAACTATGGAAGAGATGGAACAGATTTTAGAGCTAAGAAAAAAAAGAGCGCCCGGCATTAAGGTTATTATCGGAGGAGCTGCCGTCACCCCTTCTTATGCCAGAAAAATCGGAGCCGACGCATACGGGAAGGACGCCCTGGACGGCATCCGAAAAATTGAAAAAATTACAAGTCGATCCAAATGAACTTTAAGGATTTTTTTGACCGCGAAAATTTCATCCTGTTTGATGGCGCGATTGGGACTCAAACCTATATCAAAGGCATTTCCAAAGGACACTGCTATGACGAACTGAATATTTCAATGCCCGAAGTTGTTCTTGAAATCCATCAGGAATACATCAAATCCGGGGTGAAAGTCATCACCACCAATACGTTCGGCGCCAACAGATTCATCCTTGAAGAATTTTTCAGCCTTGGCCCAAAAGCGAAAGAAATCAACTACTACGGCGCTCGGTTAGCTAAAAGAGCCGCAAAAAAAGATATATTTGTGGCCGGCTCTGTAGGGCCAATATCCAGGCCCCTGGGGAGAGAAAAAAGAATGGCCCCCCAAGAGACCGCCCAAATATTTCAAGACCAGATAGAAGCACTTCTTGAAGGAGGTGTGGACCTTCTGCTGTTCGAGACCTTCGCTGATTTAGATGAACTTCTTATGGGTATTAAAACAGCAAAAGACTTGAAAAAAGATATTTTCATTATTGCAGAGATGTCTTTCCCCAACAATGGCCTGACATTATTCGGAAAGAATCCATACGAAGTCTCGCTTGAACTTGACAAGAGCTCGGCAGATGTTCTCGGCTCTAATTGTGGAACCGGCCTCCAAAGTGTTTTCCAAGCCGTAAAAAAAATGGGGTCTGTCACCGCAAAAGATCTTTGCGCCATGCCCAACGCCGGATTGGCCCAGTTTATACAGGGAAGATTTGTCTATCCGTCCAATCCAGAGTATTTTGCAAAATATGGAAAAAAATTCCTGGATGCCGGAGTCAAAGTCCTTGGAGGATGCTGCGGCACCACTCCGGATCATATTTCGGCTCTGAGCCAAATCCTGGAAGGTTTATCTCCACGCAAGAGAAAAATCATCACCATGGAAGTGACCCAAAAAAAAGAAGCCTTTAAAGAAGAAAAAATCACTTCCGATCTCAAAGGTATGCTGGAAAAGAAGGGAGTTTTAGCCCTTGAAGTCGATCCCCCGAGAGATTCTGACTTTGACAAAATCCTCAAACGATTGGAGCCCTTTGCGAAAAACGTAGATATTATTAATGTCGCTGACAGTCCTATGGCCAGACCAAGGATGTCTCCCATATCCACGGGAAGACTTCTTAAAGAGAGCCTGGGAAAAGAGATAATCGTTCACTACACCTGCCGGGACAGGAACATGCTCGGCATACAATCCGATCTCCTCGGCGCATCGGCATTGGGACTCGATAATTTTTTGGCATTAGGAGGAGATCCTCCCTCAATCGGAGATTATCCCTTTGCTACGGGTGTCTACGATCTCACGTCTGAAGGCCTCGTAGAAATGATGTCGGCTCTCAACAGAGGCCGGGATATCCTCGGCAATCCTGTTGGAAAACAGACACAATTTTTTATCGGAGTCGGGATGGGAATAGGATTCGAGGAAGGCCATGAAATTGAAAAAGCCAAAAACAAAATTCGGAAGGGCGCTCATTACATCATCACCCAGCCTATTTTTGATGTGGCCGCCAGCTGTCCAATCCTCCAGTCTTTCCAACAAAAAGGAATTTTAGTTATCCCCAGTGTTCTCCCTCTCGTGTCGTTCAGAAATGCAGAGTATCTCCACTACGAGGTTCCCGGTATCGCCATTCCTGAAGATATCCGCAAGAGAATGGAGCAGAAAAAAGGGAAAGATGCAGAAAAAGAGGGCATATCCATTGCCAGAGAGATCATTAGCCAGCTCAAACCCTGCAGCAACGGCATACTGCTTATGCCTCCTCTCGGGAAATATTATCTTCTTGAAGAGATCTTTTCTTAATTTGGAATTGTATAAAACATAATTTTGAATTCATTTCTTGTTTGACTATTTTTTCTAGAATGATTATATCTATTATCAATCGGGAATTTTTAAAAAACTGGTTCTAATGAAGTGCCCCCAGTGTGAATCTGACAATCCAAATTCAACCCGTTTTTGTGGTTTTTGCGGCACAACTCTGGTCCCCCAAGAAATGTCTGCCGCCACCGCAACCCTGCAAACCCCACTTAAGGAGCTCTCCAGAGGGAGCCTCTTTGCAAACAGGTACGAAGTCATCGATATGTTAGGAAGAGGAGGAATGGGCACAGTTTACAGGGTATTCGACAAGAAAATCGTGGAAGACGTGGCCATAAAAATCTTAAAGCCCGAGATCGCTAGTGAAAGAACCACCATAGCCAGATTCAGCAATGAACTCAAATTCGCCCGCAAGATAACCAACAAAAATGTCTGTAAGATGTATGATCTAAATGAACACGAAGGCAATCATTTTATCACCATGGAGTATGTTCCAGGAGAAGACCTCAAGAGCTTCATCAGAAGATCAGGACAGGTTTCGATTGGCAAGGCTGTGGCCATCGCCAAACAAATATGTCTTGGGCTCGCTGAAGCTCATCGCCTTGGAGTGGTTCACAGGGACCTCAAACCTAGCAACATCATGATAGACGAGGAAGGGAATTCAAAAATTATGGATTTTGGAATCGCTCGTTCAACAGAAGTGAAAGGAATCACGGAAGCAGGGATGATCGTTGGAACTCCGGAATACATGTCTCCAGAGCAAGCGGAGGGAGATGAAGTGGACCAAAGATCGGACATCTACTCCATTGGAGTTATCCTCTATGAACTGGTCACTGGGAATGCTCCTTTTAAAGGGAAAACACCAATAAGCATTGCCTTCAAACATAAGACCGATATACCTCAGGAACCAAGTGAGTTTAACACCCAGGTGAATGACAGACTCAGCGGGATAATCCTGAAATGCCTGGATAAGGAGAAGAAGAAAAGGTATCAGAGTGCAGAGGAACTCCTTGAAGACTTGAAAAAATCGGCTGAAGAAATTCCAAGCACGAGTCAACTCAAACCTCAAAAAAAATCCGAGACCACAATTGAGACAAAAACCTCATTCAGTTTAAAGACTCTCCTCCTCCCTCCAGCCATCATATTAGGGATCCTTGCAGTTGTTTTTATTTTGGTTTGGATCTTTGGTGAAAAAGAATCAGTTTTGATAGAAGATGAGTTCATCAAAGGCGCAGTGGTTCTGGAGGGGAATCTCACTCCTCCGGAAATTCTTAACAAGGTCAATCCAATTTATCCAGATTCCGCTAGAGAAAAAGGAATTGGTGGTGTTGTGGTCCTAGACTTGAGAGTGAATGAACACGGGAAGGTTGAGGATGTAAAATTACTGTTATCGATCCCTCAATTAGACCAAGCGGCTATCGATGCCGTAAAACAATGGCAATTTGAACCAAAAATAATCGATAAAAAGGCGGTACCCGTTGTTTTTTCTGTACGAGTACCGTTCAAGATTGAATGAACGGGAATTAAAAATGACAGAAAAATCTTCGTTTTCAATTTTCCTGGGAAAATCCATTGGGATTTCGGCACTCTTATTGGGATTTTTAAATATTTGCGGCATGTTCATCTCTTTCTTCCATCTCAGACGCTTTGGCATATTCGAAATATCCTTTTTCCAGATCCAGTACATATTCGTGGGTTTTATTTTTGTTTTGATTCTGATAGCTCCCATTTTGATTTTTATTGTTCTTGCGGCCATAGCGGAAAAAAAGACAAACACACTATCGAAAATATTAGAATTGTCAATTGTGGGCTTACTCGCTGCGATCACATTTATCTATATACTGCTGTTTTTTTTCTACGGCGATTTTGAATGGAATTGGATTTTAACTCGATTCGGACAGGTTATAAAATTCGGGAATATCATTTGGCTCCTCTATGCATGGCTTTTCTATGCAACCGGAAAAAGCCTGATCGACGATCTTACCAAAATCAAAAGAAAGGAAATTCTTCCCTCAAGAGAATTGTGGATTCCTACGGTGTTTTTGTTGACTCTTTTTATTCTTTTTTTCACATATTACGCAAATATCGTTCATCTCAATATTCACGCTTCCCTTGGCGGCGGAAAACCGATTCCAGCGGAAATTTTGATAGCAGAAGAGGGTCTCTCCTCCGTAAAATTATTAGGATTAACTCCGGATACAACTCAGAAAATTCGAGACATTTCAATCATCCATGAAACATCCGCTATGATCTATGTCATCCCTTCAAATCAAGAAAATGTAAAAAGTTTAGCTATCTCTAAAAATTTCATCCAAGGGATTCGATTTCTCTCCGAGCAATCGAAACAGTAGATATCTAATTTCTGATGCTACTCCCCACAACCGCAGCTGATCTCATCTTTCCCTTTTAATTCACTGAGCATTATCGCCCAGGCGCAGCCCGTTCCCGAACGGACTGAGAGCGCTGAAAAAGGGCAGTTTTTTTCACAAGCTCCACATTCCATACAGAGGTCCCTATTCGTAATGACAGCCTTTTTGTTTTCCATACGAAAGACCGCACGGGGGCAAACATCCACACAAATGCCACAGCCTGTACACTTGTCTATTTTGTATTTGAGGGTCACGACGTTTTTAAGATACCTATTCTTCATCTTTTTTCACTCCTAACCTAAAATCGAACGAACAATCTCAGGATCATGAATCCGAGGCCCAAAATCGATGCGACGAGTATTGAAGGAACCGCAAACTTCATCTCCCTCACAACACCTGACAGGGATGTGTATGTGGAGGATCCCGTGAAACCCATAGCCAAAAAAGAGGACACAGCTGGAAGGGTGAGAAAATAGATCAGCGCCTGCATCCAGCTCGGATGTGGAGAAAGAATGTACCCGAAAGAAATGTTCAAAACTAAGGCATAGACAATTCCCATAAGGAATCCTTTCAACGCAAAGGCCCTTCCGGGAATCCATGGAAGCAGGGCAGGGACAAGGACGGTTCCGATCCCTATCGCTCCAGCGTAGGAAAGAAATCCCCTCAAGGAAAAAACATCAAGGCCCATAAAATCCAGAATCAGCAGCAGAAAGGTTAAAATCAGAAGCGGTTTCAAAATGCCAGTAATCTCAACTGGTGTCAGAGCCAATCTATCCCGGAGAGGAAACCGGACGGTTCGCATCTGTGGAGAGGCTTTATTCCCCGCCTGAATATACAGACGGATATCTTTGGCTAAGACCGGCCCGTATAAAATTTTAAATCCGGTCTTTTTTGTTACAATATGGGCCGCTACACCCGGAGCTCCCAATTGAGGCAGAATCAATTTCTTGTGAGAGACTAAGTTGTGGAGATCTACAGCCGTAATCCTCTCCACCAATTCATCCGTTCCAAAAGTTCCTTTTCCCGCTGCACACCAGACGTTAATACCCTTGGTGTCCAAAACCAGGATCCAGGCATCCATCCCCTCCAATTCCATCCTGAGTTTATCGAAGCTCAATTTGTAATTAGCCGTCACCAGCACTGGAGAGTTTGAGTTTGGATTTCCAAGACCGTACAGCCCAGGAGAAATCGAATACTTCATACGTTGGATGCCCAATCGGATTTTCAGATGTCCAAACCTATCCTTTGAATTCAATTGAGTTGATACCTTCGGAATCTTCCCAGCATTCGTGTTGATGTGTGAGATTATCCAAGGAGTTTCTTTTTTCATTTGTTTAGCACCTTATTTCTTTCTGGATCTTCTTCTCTGAGACCGTTTTTTCATTAACGGCCTTCATAGCCTCAAAAAACAGGAGAAAGCTCTCGAGAATTTGATCATGTTTATTTTCAGGAATTAATTGAAATATTTTGGAAAAATAAGAATTATTTGCCCTTTCAATGGACTCGAAGATATTTTTTCCTTGTTGACTCAATGAAACACAAACATATCTTCGGTCATTGGTATTTTGTTGTCTATTGACCAGGCCAATGTTGACTAAGCCATCAATCGAACGGCTCAATGTACTCGTATCCAAATTCAAAATTGACGCCAATTCAACAATGGAGGCCTCTTTTTCCTTTCCTATTTCAAGGAGGATATGGCACTGAGACACAGTGACTCCGCAGCAAATATTATCGTCTTTAAGCAACTCGATGAGTTCTCTTTCGAGATGCCGAAGTTTCTCTCTGAACAGGCTGAGTTGTTTACTGTCCATTCTATCCTCCTTTGTTTCGAACAACATTAATTGTATTATACATCTAATGTTTCTGTCAATAGTCGGCCTCGCCTTTCATTATCTATCCTAGAATCGGATGGACGTCGTGTCTCTGTCTCTAGCCACATTCTTAATGTAGTAGGGCAGAACACCCGTGAGGGTTCCGTCCGATTCTAGGATAGACTAGTTACTAAATCTATCGTTAAGATATATATTATAGTATAATAGCTCCATGCCAAAGGGTTTGTCACTCAAAGATGGATCTCGAATCGCCATCATCGGAGGGGGTCCAGCCGGCGCATTTTTCGCTCATTTTGCTCACAAATATGCCGAGGAAAGCGGGATTTGCATCACTGTTTCAATTTTTGACGGAAAAAATTTTTTACAAAAAGGGCCCAAGGGCTGCAACCTCTGCGCCGGCGTTATCGCCGAAAGCCTGAATAATAAACTCAAGGACGAAGGCATTTTTCTCCCCGATAGACGGATCATCAATCAGCTCGAGGGTTACTGCCTTCATGCCAAAGGCCGAACCATCCATCTTTCCCATGCAGACAACAAGACAGACAGAATCAACACCGTTTTTAGGGGAAACGGGCCGAGATTTTCCAGCTTTCCCGATGTCATCAGTTTCGACGATTTCATAATGACTTGGGCTGTGGATATGGGAACACAGATCGTCCCTCAACCCGTGTGGGACATCTCCTTCCCTGAGGAAACCACCGATCCACTGTCAATTTCCGCAGGACAGAAGGATTCTCCAGAGAGCTATACCGCCGATCTTGTTGTCTGTGCCTTCGGAGTCAACACTCAGCTGATGACAAAAATGCAGGACCTCGGCTTTGTCTACTCTCCTCCAAAAACTCTTGTGACGTACCAAGCAGAAATTCTACTCGGTGATGATCATATTTCGAATCATTTTGGCAACGTCATTCATGTCTATATGCCCAAATCAAAAAATATTAGGTATGCCATGGTCATCCCAAAAGGTGACTACATCACCGTAACGTTAATCGGAAATAAGGATGCTTCTCCAGAGCTTTTCAAAGAATTTCTCGAACTCAAGGAAATTCAAGGTAAAATTTCTTGCCCCAAACCACACTGCCTATGTTATCCCAGGATTACGATCTCGACGGCGAAAAATCCCTACACAGACCGGCTTCTTATGGTTGGGGATGCCAGTTTTTCCAGGCATTATAAAAACGGCATCGAGTCGGCATTTCTTACAGCTCAACTGGCCGCAGAAGCCTCATTCAAACACGGCATCGATGCAAAAACCCTTCGAACTTATTATGTCAAAAAAGCTAAAAAGAAAATCCGAAATGACAACCGCTACGGACGTTTGCTGTTTAAAGTAAATGACATCATGTCCTCTTCATCTATTCTGACACAGGCTCATTTTGCGGTTGCAGAAAAAAAAGACAGCGCAGCAGCAAAAAGGATGAGATCGATACTCTGGAATATGTTTACAGGGAACATTCCCTACAAGGACATTTTTAAGCTCTCCCTCAACTTCCGATTGCAACTTTCTCTCTTGTGGACTACAATGAGCCTTTCAATAAAAAATATATTTAAACGTTAAAGAGCTCTTGTAACAACCCCCATGTCAAATCCACTTGATCCCCTCCAAAGCAATCGCACAGTTGTCATTATCGGAGGCGGCCCCGCAGGTTCGAGCTGCGCCATTAAACTCAAGAAACTCTCTCAGAAAATGGGTAAAAATATCAGGGTTGTTATTTATGAGGGGAAAAGGTTCGATAAAAAAAGCTATTACAACCAGTGTCTGGGAGTCCTCTCTCCGCCTATCGACAAAATTCTGGAAGAACAACTTGAGATCCCGTTTCCTCAACACATCATACAAAAAAGAATTGAAGGATATCATTTGCACACCACAAATACCGTTCTCCAACTTAAGGGAGAGCATGATCCTTCCTTTGCCTGCCGCAGGATAGAGTTCGACAATTACCTCTTTGAAAAAGCGAAGGAGGCTGGAGCAGAAGCCGTTCATGCCCGCGTCACGGAACTCGATTTTGCTGAAGACGGTGTTATGGTTTTCAGTGAGAGCAATAATATCGAGGCCGATATGGTCGTCGGGGCCTTTGGTTTGGATGACGGATTGGCCAAAGCTTTTGAGAGATTGACACCCTATCGACAGTCGGATTTCCTCTTCTCTATCGTCACCAAGATTCACCCGGGCCAGGAAAAAATTCAAAAATTTGGCAACTACATTCACGCCTTTCTTCCCTCCTCCCTGCCCTATGTAGAATTTGGAGCCATCACACCAAAAGGAAATCACCTTACGATCAACATTGCAGGGAAAAAGGTCGATGCCAACATGATGTTTCGGTTCCTCAATCTTCCTAATGTAAAAAGGGTTCTCCCCGACAATGTCGAAAAAATCCTGCCCAACCTTCTTTTCTTCAAAGGAAAATTTCCAACCCTGCCTGCAAAAGGCATTATCGGAGACCGATACATCATGGTGGGCGATACAGCAGGGCTAAATCGTCCATTCAAGGGCAAAGGTATCAATTCTGCTGTGTTCACCGGAATAAAAGCGGCCGAAATCATCATAAAAAATGGATACTCTAAAGAATCCCTCTATGAGTACTTGGAGGGCTGCAAAGAACTGACAGATGATATTCCCTATGGAAAGATTCTTCGATTTACCACGAATTTAAGTTCAAGGCTTGGTTTTTTGGACAGCATCTGTAAAACAGCTCAAAATGAACCCCGGGTGAAAAAGGCTTTTTTCAACATCGTCTCCGGGCAGGAGACCTACAAGAATACCTGGAAAGAGACAAAAAGCCTGAGGCTCTTTTTCAAACTTGCTTTCAACGCCATCGCGAGTAAATTCAAGAGAAAAAACACTTAACTTCACCTGACATCTCTTTCACTAAGAAGACTTAGATAAGAACCGGCAGTTTCCTTTTTATTTTTTTTCTTGACATTCATCCTGTTTTCAATAATGTTTTATTATAGTATTTATATTTTTTATGGATACTATAGGCATTAGATTTAAGTGAGGAGGTTTCGATGAAAAAATTTGTTTTGCTCTTCCTGGTTGTCCTGATCGTCACGTTCGGCTGCACAAACAAACGGGCCGACGAGATCGCAGAACTCCAACAGGAAAATTCTCGACTCAAAAGTTTGCGTTCTCCCCCCCCAAGCGTATTGGACAGCATGTATCCACCACAGGCGGAAATGCCTGTCTACCGAACGCAGATGATGGACATGGCTATTCCAATGAGTGGAATTCTGGTCAATCTACTTGAGAATGACTTAGATAATGTTATGCCCAATTTTGAAAATTTTAAAACTAAGTATGCAGAGCTCGCAAAAGTGGTTCCGGAATGGGAAAACAAATATCCCTTGGAACCGGTTAATGAGCTCGGCACAGCCCTCAGCAGTGGTGAGCAAAGAAAAGTGATGGCCGCGTTTGAGAAAGTCGGTCAGGTGTGCCATGACTGCCATATGGCCAATATGGTCAAAGTTCAGCAGAAATATTACTGGCTAGATTTTCATGAAGTTACGGTTCCTGACCCTCTGACTAACGAACAGGTGAATTTCCCAAAACTCATGCAAAATTTCGATCTAAACTTTGTGGGGATCATGGTAGACCTCCAAGAAGGACAAATCGAAAATGCGGTCAAACAATTCGAAGGATTTAATGCGCGGTTTCAAGTTTTGAAGGACACGTGCGGTGAATGCCACGGAACAAGCGAAAGAAAATATTTTGTAGATGAAGAAATCCAGGACAAAATCGATAACCTTGGACAGGCCTTAAAAAATCCTTCTACTTTTAATCCGGAACTGGTGCAGGGATTGATGATGGGAATCGGAACGGAATCATGCGGCAAATGCCACCTGGTTCATGTTCCCGCTGCCTATGCCAAACTGCAGTGGAAACACTAATTTGAAGTCCGTCAACAATTGGGACAGTTGGGGAAAAGTCTATTAAAATTGGGGCCTCTCCCCAATATTATCTTAGAAGCGGACGGCGGCCTGCAACGCCAGAAGATTGTTGTCCTTCTTGTCTTTCCGATCCCCTTCCATAATGACATCGTATTCGAATTTAAAGACAATGGCCCTTGTTAAATAAAAATTAAAACCAAGAGCCATAACCATCGTGTCTAAGTCAGTGGGCTTCCGGCCTAATAGAGATCCATTGTCTAAATAGTCCAATGTTCCATACCTAATAGTCGGTCTGAATTTTTCGGCAATCAAATACGAGCCCTGAATAAAATAACCTTCTCCGATCCCATTCTCATAGGGATCCGGATTTTCAGAGTCGGATCGTGAATACTCGGCAAACAGGCTGAAGTCACCCAGATTGCCAAGAAAGTGAACGCCTAATAAACTCAAGTTGTATTCGCCGTCATCATCCCATGCACCAGAATAATAAGACGCTCCCACCTCCACTCTGTCAGCTATAACTCCTGCCAATCTGAAACCGAGACTTTTTGCATCGTTGTTATCTCTGTAGTGCCGGCTATTTCTCAAACGGCTTCCTGCACCAAGGCCGTTGATGGCATATAAGTCATAGGTGAGGTAAAAGGTTTTGTGGAGAAATATATTACCGTGAAAATTGATCCCCACCTCTTTCCAGGCACTCACTCCAATTTCCCGGGACATTTGAGGTCTTGTAATAAGAAGATTTTCGATTGGCCCATGGAATCCATCAAACCGGTTGAATGGAGTCAGCATGGCGCCAATCCTCAATGCTGAATTTTTCATGAACCAAACATCCAAATAGGCCTGTTCGACAAAGGGAGGTTCCGCTCCACCTCCACCATGCTCCATCTCAAATTCAGCTCTATAGGACACTCTCTCATGAAGCCTGCCTGTTACATTAAAATTTAAATAATGAAGGTCAAACGTATCAGTAGAAGCCTCTGAAGAGAAGAACTCTGTATAGAGATATCCCCCTAAGACCGGGTGTGTCGGGATGTCTTTTTTATCTTTTGTTGTTTCCTTTCCAAGATAAGTCAGAATCGCTTCCTCAGTTTCTTGATTCAAACCCGCAATGGGTCCCATCTCCTGAACAATGGTCTTCCATTCCTCGAGTGAATATCTCTGCGGGGCATAGGCAAAGTGGCATCGACCACACTTGAGCTGGTAGAGGTTTTCGCCCAAATAGTCATCGACCTGTGCGGAAGCTGCTGCACTAACGGTGATGAATAGAATGAGCCAAATTATCGTTTTTTTTCTCATTTTTTTCTCCTTCCTAAAATTGTAATAAAAGAATTAATAAACAGTGATACGGACAGAAAAATAAAGAGGAAAACTAAATTGAATAGCTTTTTTCTCTGTCCTCTCATCGTTATCACAGGATAAACGTCCTTTTATCCATCTTTATCCCTATTAAACTTATATGATTTATAATATTAATGTATTTCTTCCTTGATAGCAAGCTATAATATCGGATTTGACGACAATAAATTTTGGAGTAGAAAGATTGGAAAAAAAGCGAAGAGGTTTTATTGGAGAGATCGAATATACTGGATAAGGTCCTTCATTTCCTTTTCATCAAATTTAGGCCAAATCAGATTGAACTCAGTCACCATTTTTTCCATCTCCGGGACATGATTCCACATCGCTGAAATCAATTCAAACACAGAATCCTGAGAAACTGATTTTAAATCCAGATTTTCCTTTTCCGCATCAGATTCCTGACTGTGACATGAAATACAGCCCTTCTCTTCAAAAACTTTTCGTCCGGAAACTTGATCCCCGGGAGTCCCATAATAAGGTATAAAATACAGGTAGGCCACCACGTCCGCCATTTCAATATTGTCAAAGCTGGGAATATTCAAGCCTCTTTCACGCATTTCACTCCACATGACATTGGAGTGATTCCACATCATACCTACAATTTCAGTGAGGCTTCTCCTTAAAAGGCTCTTTTCAAGACTTTCGCCTTTTGAGCCATGACATACTTGACATCTTTTCTTTAAAAAAACATCCTGCCCCCGGCTGGGATTCCCCGGCTCCATATACAATGTCTCCCCTTCAGGATTTGCTGCGTTTTCTTTAATATATGCCAGAAGATGGGACATCTCCTGCGGCGCAAAAGACTGGCCGACCATGGCACTGCTCACAGTCGAGCTGTGATTCCAGAGTGCGGAAGCGATAAAAACAGGGGAAATATAACGCCCAAATTTATCCAAAGAAGGCCCAACTTTTTGTCTTTCATCACCTAAAGAATGGCATTGGATACATCCCTTATTCAAGTATATTTCTTCGCCCTGTCTGGGATCTCCATGTTCATCAAAAAATCCCTGGAAGTAGATATAAGCAATCAACTCCTCAGCCTCCAGAGGTGTCAGTTCGGGCCTCTGAATATTTTTCTCTTTCATGATCTCCAGCATTTTTGGAGAATGGCTCCACAACGCCCCGGCCAATCCATATAAATTTTTTTCTCGGCCAATTGAAGTCAAGTCCGGGCCAAAAGCCTCTCCAACTCTCATAACGGTATGGCAATTAAAGCACCCCTTTTCGATAAAAACCTGGCTTCCTTTTAAAGGATTTTCAGGAAGGGTCATCTGTCCACCCTCCTGCGACACCAATACACGGACAGAAAAAAAGAGCATCACGAGACACACCATAATTTTAAAAAGAAAAACGGGGATTGTTTTGTTTATTTTTTTCATGATATTTTTCTCAGGGCTTCATCACTCACAGCCTCAGGGAGATAGCTTTCTACACGTTCCGCAGTTTCCTTTAAGCCCAATTCCTTCCCCTCTTTGATTTCCCAAATAGAAACTATGGGGAAGAATTTTACGAATAAAAGATAAAGCAGGATAAACGCTGCAAAACAGGCTGCCGTTATGGCAAATTCCACCCATGTCGGTGTATAGAATCCCCTCTCAATGGGAAGGCGGGGATTGATCAGTGTAGGAAGAACTATGGTGTAGCGCTCGAGCCACATCCCCAGAATCACACCGGACGATACAATCACCAGACCCTTAACTGTTCTTGTCTTTCGAAGGGACAGTATCACGACTGGAAGAATAAAGCAGCAGAAGACCATCACCCAAAAATAGGGAGCATACGGTCCTGTGAGTTTAGCATAAAATACGGCAAGGTGAGAAGGTTCGGCGCCATAAAAAGACGTCAGATTCTCGGTGAATGTGAAATAAAACCACAAAAGGCTCATTACAAGGAGGAGAAGGCCCAAGTTATTAAAATGCACTGGTTTTAAATAGTCTTCCAGATGACAGCTGTTTCTGATGATCGCCATAGCAATGATAAGAGCGGCAATGCCGGAAAAGATTGCCCCCACAACAAAATAAGGCCCAAAGATAGTGCTGTGCCACATGGGTTGAATGGTCATAGCAAAGACATAAGAAACAACCGTATGAACGGATATTGCGATTGGGATGACTAGAACTGCCATCACAGAGATGGCTTTTTCGAGGATTTTCCACTGTCTGTCCGTTCCCTGCCATCCCAATGAAAGAACCTTGTAAGCTTTTCCTCTGAAAGTCCCCTTAAATTTATCTCGCAAAAGGGCAATATCCGGGATAAGAGGGAGAAAAAGATACACACTGCTGCACACAAGATAGATGGTGATACTGACGACATCCCAGAGAAGAGGCGAAACGAACTTTCCATGGGAGATGGTGTATAGAAAACGATCCGGCCGACCCAAGTCGCTGATGATGTTCAGGACGCCAAAAAAGATGACCATGACGGTGATGACTTCTGCAGACCGTGTGATGGCCCGTCTCCACTCAGCCTTAGCTAGACGAAGAATGGCTGAGATGAGAGTACCGGCGTGGCTGATACCAATAAAAAAAACAAAGTTCGTGATGTAGAATCCCCAGTAGATCGGCCGGTTCAGTCCAGTTACTGCAAGGCCACTTCTAAGCTGAATGATCCAAGCAAAAATACCAACAGCGATTACAGACAGAAGTAGAGCAACGGTCACATAGAATTTTTTTCCTGTAAAGGTGATTGGTCGAAGCAGATCGTTCTCAACTTTAGAGTAATCGAGTTCTTGCTTATCCATGCCATTCTCCCTCGGTGAGATAAATAACTTGTGGTTCTGTTCCCAACTCTTCCAGAAGTTTAAAAGCTCTTGGACTTTTTGAGAGCCGTGTAACCGTGCTGGCCGGATTTTCGAGATCACCAAAATAGATCGTGCCTGAAGGACATGTTTGGACACATGCAGGAACATAGTCTTCCTCTCTCAATTCTCTCTTTTCCAGACGTGCTTGCTCTTTAGCTTTCTGCAGCCTGTGATGACAAAAAGAGCACTTCTCAACAACCCCTACCTGCCTCTTTGACACATCGGGATTCAGATAGTTCTTCATTTCTTTTGGCCACTCAGGTTTTTTGTAGTTGAAATACTTCAAAGTGTAAGGACAGTTATTCGTACAGTATCGGCATCCAATGCAACGCGTGTAGATTTGGCCAACTATTCCTTCGGAATTTTTGTATGTCGCACCAACAGGACAGACCTTGACACAAGGAGGATTTTCACAGTGCATACAGGGACGAGGGAGAAATCGTTCTTTGACTTCAGGATAATCTCCTTCCAAAATGGTCAGCACACTCATCCATGAAATCACTCGCCTTTTTTTCTCCTGATCAGGCGTAGAGAAAGGTACATTATTTTCTGCTTTGCATGCCGTTACACAGGCCTGGCACCCCGTACAGCGATCCAAATCAATCACCATCCCCCATCTCCGTTTATGTTTTTTTTCGCTCATACTCTTACCACCCTCACTCGTGTCGAGTTTCGTAATATCATGCCTGTCTGCTTATCGAACAATTCGCCTATCAGTTGGACAGGATCATTTTTTTTGTCGAATACCATCTCTCCCGCAACAATTTCTTTGAGGTTCGAGGGAATACCTACCACATCGGGTCCGATCCCAGGAAAAACTTTAGCCGTCGCTTCAATCGTCCCAAAAGAAGATTCAACTCTGACCAGATCCTGGTTTCGGATTCCCAGTTTATCTGCAGCTTCCGGATTTATCTCTATCCAGGTTTTCCATCGAGAATTGAATCGGAATCCCAAGTTCTCCTGAAACCAGGGTATAACAGCCCCATTTTCAGCGGAGGTGAGTGGAAGGTCATACAGATATAGGTGAAAGGGAAATTCTTCCTTATCCTCAGTAAATGGCATTTGGAGATATTCAGACTGGAAGGAAGATTGAAAAACGAACCTGCGCGAGGACGTTTGATACATATAGCTTCTTTCATTAAAATGAAATGCCGGGTCCTGCCAACCTCCCTTCTCTACAATATCTTTCATAAAAGAGTCCTGGTTTTCATACTGAGAAATCCACCATCCTCTCTCTTCAAGCAGTCTCAACTGTTCTTCCTGGTAGCGAGGAGAAAAGACGCTGCCTCTTTTTTCTCTGTAAAGACCTTGAATTCTAGAGAAGATCAATTCCTTCGGATCTGACCATGGAAAGTTCAAAGCAAAATTTGATCCCATTTTTTTGGCCAGCGTCAAGATAGTCTCTTCAAAGGGTTTGGATTGATAAAGAGGTTTAAGGACAGGCTTGCCGATGCCCACAATAGGGATCTTACAAAGAGAAGACACTTGAAAATCCTGCCATTTTTCGAAATAACTTGTATCCGGAAGAATCATATCTGCCTGAGCATTGATGTCATCCATAAAAGAGGAAAAACTCACAATATAGGGAATGTCCTGGAATACATCCTTGATTGTTCCAGCTACCAAGGACAAAAGATGGGGAGTATGAGACGCTAAAAACAAGACATTCAAACCGTATGGTTCTTTGTCTTTGAGCGCATCCAGAAAATCCTTTAAAGATGTACTTTCGAGAAAAGAATCATTCCCAGCCGTATCTCCAATTTTATCCACAGAAATCCCTATTTGAGCGGCTTCATCCAGATGAACAGGCGGCATTTCACCCAGGGGCGCCGGCCTTTGTCTGAGGAGACCGCCGGGAACATCGATATTGCCCATAAGGGCATTGAGGTAATGAACAGCCATCATATTGAATAAACCGTTCTCTTGATAGGCCATGTTGTAATCCGTTACAGCCACAGCCGGTTTTGTAGAGGCAAATTCTTTAGCTGTCTCTATAATTGACTTGAGAGGAACTCCTGTTCTATCCGAGATGAGATCAAGACGGATTTCTGCAGTGAGGAACTTCTTTAAACCTTCAAATTGAGTAGTAAATTTATTTATATAGGACTCATTATAAAGATTCTCTTTGATCAATACAGTGGCAATGCCAAGTGCAAAAAGACCTTCTGTCCCTGGTTTGAGAGGAATCCACTTATCTGCCCTTGATGCCTCTAAAGAAAACCGCGGCTCTATCTGGAGAATTTTCAGCTCTCGGCTGGCTCTTTTTTCCCCATAAATTCTTTGATTTTCTATCGAGTTCGGCCAGTTTGTTAAAAATCCTGCTCCAAAAGAGAGCACATACTTTGTGTTTTCAAGATCAAACGCTAAAAGATCACTGAATCCCTGAGTTCCAAAATAGGACTGTTTGAGAGCCGCCCATTCGTCAAGAGTAATCTTGTTAGGGCTGCCGTAAACTTGAAAGAATCTCGACACAAGATCTTCAGAAGTCTGATTGGAAAAATCACCAAGATAGGCTACAGTATGGGATAAACCAGAACTCCTCAAATGGGTTAGCCTGTCGGTTAAAGTATCCAAAGCTTCATCCCAACTGATAGCTTCCCAAGCACTGGAACCTCTGTCCCCTTTTCTTTTTAGAGGTGATTTGATCCTTTTTGGATTGTAGAGGAGCTGGAGCCCGGCTTGGCCTTTCGCACAGACTTTTCCCCGGTTTAGGGGATGAAGAGGATTGCCTTCAATTTTTACGGCTCGGTCATCCAGCACACGCACAAGAATTCCACAACCTCCCGAACAGGCCTGGCAGATGGAGGGGATCCAGTGTTCAACCGGAGCAAGCCAATTGCTTTTAGATGTCGAGTTATAAACCTTCTCAGAAACACAGTTCAAAAGAGGCAAACTGAGAGAGGCTCCACCTCCGATTTTTAAAAAATCTCTTCTTTTTAAAGGCATATTCGCACCTTCTTCGCAGTAATTCGGGCTCTACCTGTGACAGGCAATACAGTCATTATCGACATTTCTAGCCTCATGGCATTTCATGCATTTTTTCATTTTAATTTTAACGGGTTTTCCCGGGGGCTTTGTGGTCTCTCCAATCTGCCCATGGCAAGCAGTACATTCAAGCTCTCCGACAACAACATGCAGCCTGTGGGAAAAGGTCACATCCTCAGGAACACGATACAGCCTTTTCCAGTCCACTTCTTTTCCCGATTGGACAAATTCAACAATTTTCGCTTCTTCATGCCCTTCGCCTTGGGGCTCTTCATGGCAGCCCGAACATATATCGATTGTGGGCCTCCCGGAAAATTCCTGAGTCTCATAATAGATATGGCAGTCCAGGCAAACTAGACCATTCTCCGCATGGATTTTATGATTGAAAGCAATCGGTTGTTTGATCCCACCCCAAAAACTTCTCATTGCCAGCACCGAAAGAACTCCACAAAGAATCACGAACAGAAGGACTATAATTTTCACAGGAAATGTCGATCCATTTTTATTGTCTGGATTCATGAAACTCATCCTTTGTTAACTATCATACTTAAAAGCTTTATCTTCTCTTGAAAAGCTTTCCAAACTTATTCTATTATATCTATTGAATTAGTAGACATTGTGTTTTTTTAATATTACAAAAAAACAAACAAGGAAGTCAAATCTTTTCAGAAAAGATTCATACTATGCACAATCATATTTTTAAATTGATTTGAAAAATTTATATAAAAAATATAATCTTTAAAAACTGCACTTACCAGCAGCAAGAAGGAGACACATGGAACATCTGGAGCATCTCTGGAAAAAAGGGAAAGATTTTTTAGGCGTAAAAACTCCTATTATCGCAGGAGCCATGACATGGATTTCAGACAGCCGGTTTATCGCGGATGTATGCAATACCGGTGCTTTTGGATGTCTGGCTGCAGGCAACATGGACTCCAAAATGCTGGATTCGGAAATTAAAAAAGCACAAGAACTCACAAAATATCCATTTGCCGTAAATCTGATCACCATCGCTCCCAATTATAAGGACCACTTGAGAGTGGCCACAGATAATGGCGTTCCCTATATCGTCTTTGCCGGCAGTTTCCCCAGGGGGCCAGAAATTAAAGCCGCCAAGGCCAGCGGCGCCAAGGTGATGAGTTTTGCTTCAACAGTATCCATGGCCAAACGTCTCATTGATTTTGGCGTGGACGCTCTAATCCTTGAGGGAAGTGAGGCCGGAGGTCATGTGGGGCATGTTTCGCTGGGCATCCTGCTCCAGCAGGTCCTCTTTAAGATCGATGAGGTTCCGATTTTTGTAGCCGGCGGCATCGCCTCGGGCAAATACATCGCCCACCTCCTTTTCATGGGCGCCTCCGGAGTACAGTTAGGGACCTATTTTGTTCTCACGGAAGAGTGCCGGGCCCACCCAAAATTTAAGCAGTCCTTTATCCGGGCCAAAGCCAGAAACGCCGTATCGACACCCCAGATCGGATCCGAACTCAGGATTGTCGCTGTCCGGGCTCTCAAAAACAAGGGGCTCGATGAATTTTCAGACCTCCAGATGGATCTTATCCGGAAGCGCAGGGATAACGAAATCTCTCAGGCAGACGCCCAATTCGAAGTGGAAAAATTTTGGATGGGGGCACTCAGGAAGGCCGTACAAAATGGAGATGTGGATTTTGGCTCAGTGATGGCCGGCCAGAGCGTGGGTCTCGTGGACAAAGTCCGCCCGCTCAAAGATGCACTCAATTTTTTGATTAAAGGAGCCAATCTGGAATTGGACAGCATCCGCAAAAAATGCCAGGATATCTGAGAGCAAACATTAATTATTTATAAAGGATTTGGTGATGATTATAGCTGAATTATCCATTTTCCCTACAAGTGAGGGCGCCTCCGTCTCCTCATACGTCAAACAAGCCATTCAGATCATCGAAGATTCCGGCCTGAAGAGCAAAACAGGAGGGATGTCGACAGTCATTGAATCTCCGGATCTTAAAACTCTTTTCTTATTAATCGAAAAAACTCACAAGGCCATGGTCGAAAGGGATGTCAAAAGGATTCACATCGATCTGCGTGTTGACCACAGGTTGGACAAAGAAGCCACTGTGGATTCAAAGCTCAAATCCATCGGAAAAGACTAGTCAAATTTCTCAATTCTCAGGAGAGGTCTGGTCAAGCATGTGGGACCGCCAGAACCTTTGACTGAAATCTCTTCGCCGCTGTATTCCATAACTTCTACGCCTACATCCAAAAGCTTTTTTCGTGTTACAGGATTACCCTCGATCATAATACACCGTCTCGGAGCAAGGGCAAGAACATTACATCCCATGGATTCGAATTCGGAATCAGGCACTTCAATGAGCTTAACAGACCTCTGTATAAACCAGTTTCGAAACGGGACAGGAAGCAGGCGGGAATAGACAACAGCAAGGTTATAGTCGATCGGACTGATCAATGACATCAAGTGGAGGACATCGTTGGGTCCCTTCCAGTGAGGCAGTGGAACGACCAAAAACTCCTCAATGTCATTTTTTGTGATTTCTCTGAGCTGGCGGATTCCTTCCTCATTTGTCCTATACCCCAATCCAACAAAAAGAGTTTGCTTGTTCCAGAGGACAATATCTCCTCCTTCCAACCTCCCCTCGCCGGAAATGGAGCCGACAACAGGAACACTTAAACCCTCTATAAACTCACCTACGGCCCCGGGTTCTCCCTCTCTCTCTTTTTTTCCCATATTCGTCAAAATCATTCCACTTTCTGTCATAATGGAGGAATCATGAACATAGATGGAATCCAATCCTGTCTGTTCGTGCTCTGGCAGAAAAGATATGTCAGGAACAAATTCTTTGAGAAGGCTTATAAAATCTTCATACTCTTTGAGAGCCTTCTCATAGTCAGGAGGCGCCAAATAGTTCAAGCTTTGCCACTGTTGTTGAATG
Organism: uncultured Eubacteriales bacterium; assembly: GCA_964633715.1. Taxonomy (GTDB): domain Bacteria; phylum Acidobacteriota; class Aminicenantia; order Aminicenantales; family Aminicenantaceae; genus JAUWVG01. Next base: position 18,432 of record CAZWHQ010000032.1, on the reverse strand, counting down.
TTTTCCAATCCTCGAAACGCAGATTTGGGATGCTTGAGCAAAAGACGCTGGATTTGTCCGATTTCCGATACACACCCAAATTCCACGATATTATCTCTTTGAATCAATAATTCCACCTCCGACAACAGTCTCACCATCATAAAAAACAACGGCTTGTCCGGGAGTGATGGCTCTCTGCGGAGACTCAAATATAACATGTACCCTATCCTCTTTCTCAGGAGTAACATTGGCGTCTGCCTCAGTGTGTTTGTGCCGGATTTTTGCTTTAAGGGTCGTTTCATTTTTCAATTCAGATACAGAAATAAAATTCATCTGTGAAGCCGTAAGTTCGTTATCAAAGAGCAATTTATTCGGACCGGCCTTTATTGTATTATTTGCTGCATCTATTGAAACAACATAGAGAGGATGGGACGCTGCTATGCCCATTCCTTTTCTCTGGCCGACCGTATAATGGAGAATTCCCTCATGCTGTCCAAGGACATTCCCCTCGGAATCAACAATCGGGCCCAGCTGGAATGCCTGAGGAATTTGTTCCCGGAGGAATTGAGGATAATTATTGCCCGGAACAAAACAAATCTCCTGGCTCTCCGGACGTTGTGCAACAGGAAGGTTCAATTCTTCAGCTTTTTTCCGGATATCTTTTTTTTCGAAATGGCCAACAGGCATCAGAGTTCGCGCCAACTGATCTTGTGTCAAAGTGTAGAGGAAATAGGACTGATCCTTTTCTTTATCTATTCCCTTTCTAAGCATATGTCTTTTTTTCTCTGTATCATATTCAACGCGAACATGATGACCTGTAGACAAATAGTCGGCATCCATTGTACTGATACTTCTTTCAAGAAGGTTTTCAAACTTAATGAACTCATTGCATCGAATGCAGGGATTGGGGGTTCGGCCCATTTTATATTCCGCACAGAAATCCGCAATCACTTTTTCCTCAAATTCTTTGCGCATATCGATGACATAGTGGGGAATACCCAAAACCATGGCCACCTGGTGGGCATCCTCAGCCGCTCCCCAGCCACAGCAGCTCTTGACGTCTTCATCCCTGCAGTATTTTTTCGGAAGAGAGAACAGATTCATCGTGACACCCACAACGTCAAAGCCCTGATCGAGAAGCAGAGCTGCGGCCACAGAGGAATCCACACCTCCACTCATGGCCACAACAACACGCTTTTTCTTCATTTTTTCAGTGTATAGGATACCAGATTTCATGCTTATTATCAGCTCAAGACTGAATGCTTTACTGCTCCTGCGATACTTTGATAATTTTCATTGACCGATGTGATCCGGCGGCAGACCTCCGTGCATCTGCGGAGCATGGTGGTGAGGTGGCTTGGAAGGCGGGTCAGACGAAGATGGAGCAGGTTCCGCCGGAACATATTTTGACAGAGATAGAGCGAAGCTGTAAACTGGATTCCTTTAGCATTCGTAAAACTTACAACCCAGGAACTGGAAAGAGGAAAGGAGCGACTGGTGAACGAACATTTGAAAATATTTCACACAAACATACTGGAAGGCATAGGACACACTCCCCTCATTAAACTTAATCATTTCAGTAAGGACAGCCCAGTAGAGATATTCGCCAAACTCGAATTTCTTAACCCGATGGGAAGTATAAAAGACCGTGTTGCTTTCCATATGGTAGAAAAAGCTGAAAAGGATGGCCGATTATCTCCGGGAGCGACGATTATCGACAACTCATCAGGGAATACAGCCCTTGCGCTGGCCATGGTCTGTGCAATCAAGGGGTATAGATTAAAAATGATCGTGAGAGACAACCTCAGTTCGGAAAAAATCAAGTTCCTCAAGGCATTAAATGTTGGACTTGTTTTCGTTGACCACACCCTTCCGCCGGAATCGCCCAAAAGTTACAACAATATCGCTCCCCTCATTGTGGAGAAAACGCCTAACAGTTATTACCTGGACCAGCACAACAACCGCGATAACAGCGAAGCACATTACCTCTCGACAGGACCTGAAATTTATGAGCAGATGGATGGCAAGATCGATTATTTTGTGGCCGGAGTGGGAACCGGGGGCACTATTTCTGGAGTGGCGCAATACCTTAAAGAAAAGGATCCGAATATAAAAATTATCGGTGTCGATCCCAAAGGTTCGGTGTTTTATGATTACTTTTACTCTAAAACACTCGTCACCCCCGGACCCTATCTACTCGAGGGACTGGGTGACGAATTCCTCATAAAATGTGTGGATTTCAGCCTTATTGATGACATCTATCGAATCACGGACATTGAGGCATTCCGCATGACCCGAAAGCTGGCCTTTCAAGAGGCTGTTTTTGCAGGAGGATCCAGCGGAGCCGTTCTTTGGACCTGTTTGCAATTGGCCAAAAAAATCGACATCAAGGCCAGGATCGTCACTGTATTCGCCGATGCCGCCACACGTTATCTCAGCACAATCTATAATGACCAGTGGCTGCTGGAAAAGGTGGGTCTGGATATCCAGAAAATCGAATAAAAAAAATCCCTCTTATTCTATTGAATAAAAGGGATTTTTTTTCCGTGAATTTCAGATTATTTTTTCTTGATAGTCGTTGAGCAGCAGGCTCCTTCTTTCTCTTGACCAAGAAGCTCTAATCCGTTAGCTCCGTTGTCTTTGACATATTTTGTGGGATTTGCCTTGAATTTATCCTGGCAGCCGGCACAGCAAAAATAATAAGTGGTTCCTTTATACTCCATGGATCCGGCCGCATCTGATTTTTTGATTGTTTCTCCGCTGACTGGGCAGGTCACCTGCTCATCGGCGGCCTTGATGTACTCTTCAGGATTTTTCATGAATTTTTCTTTGCAGCCAGCCATACAGAAATAATAGGTCTTTTCATTATATACATATGTGTGTTTCGCGCCCTCAATGGTGACTTCCATACCGCAAACAGGGTCAATGGCTTTGACGTTCTCCTGATGTTCGCCATGTTCTTCTTGCTCTCCGTGCTCTCCCTCTTCCTCATGCTGATGAAGTGTTCCGGGTTCTACAGCAAGGTACTTTTCGGGATTCTCTTTGAACTGCTTCTCGCAGTTGGCACAGCAAAAATAATACGTTATTCCCTTGTACTCAAATGAACCGGCCGCATCGGCCTTTTCAATCTCTTTGCCGCTTACTGGACAGATCACTTTTTCTGCAGCCTGGATTTGTGAAATTCCGGCTAGAACCAGTACAAATGTCATCAGCATAAACATGGTCAATATTCTTGATTTTTTAGACATTTTTGCCTCCTCGATAAATACTTGCATTATTATTTTTATTTATTCGATAACTTTTGTCAACTATTATCACAATAAATTTAGTATACTTATATTATGCTTTTTAAAAAAAATTACATATCCCAATAGGTGAATTATTTTCAATTCTAACCAAATAATAACTGTACCCACGCTGCTCATAGGTTTTTAAAAAACTGTTTTTTAGGTATTGTTCAGCTGCTTCAATATTATGAATATTTCTATCTCCGATATTACGTAACCATTCCACTGTGTTTACGAGTTCAAAGATGAAAGGTGCATCATCAAGAGATAATCTACTAATGGTTGTTCTTTTCGTTTGAATAATACACATGATCAATATTCGTCCCAGGAGTGGATGGCCAGATCATCGACCCCCATCTTGGCAATGGCATCGATAAACCTTTCCGCAAATTCGAGATTGGTGATCAAAGGGATATTAAAATCGATCGCTTTTCTTCGGATCAAGTAATCATTCGTGAGCTCTTCTTCTTCAATATTTTTCGGGATATTGATGATAAGATCGAGGCTTTTGCTTTCAATGTAGGACAGAGTGTTAGGTTCCCTTTTCTCCAGGGGCCAGTAAAGAACTTCAGAGGGAATCCCGTGGTATTTCATAAAATCGGCCGTCCCTCGTGTAGCAAAAAGTGTGTAACCAAGGTCGTGCAGCCTCTTGGCATTGGGAAGAAACAAAGCCTTGCTTTCAAACGGACCGGTGGACAAAAGAATATTTTTATTAGGATAAGAAAATCCCACAGAAAGGAGAGATTTTAAGAAGGCTTCTTCAAAACTGTCTCCAATACAGGCCACTTCCCCTGTGGAGGCCATTTCCACACTCAGGACCGGATCGGCCCCTTTGATCCGGGTGAAGGAAAACTGTGGCGCCTTTACTCCAACGTAGTCCAGTTCAAAACAGGATTTGTCTATCTGAGGAACGTCTATCCCCATAATGATTTTTGTGGCTAGATCGATAAAATTCATCTTGAATATTTTGGATACAAAGGGAAACGACCGCGAAGCACGGAGGTTGCATTCTATGACTTTTACATCGTTATCTTTCGCAATAAACTGGATGTTAAAAGGCCCGCAAATTTGAAGGGACTTGGCAATCTGTCTGGCAATTTTCTTCATCCTTCTTGTCGTTTCGAGATAAGTTCTCTGAGGAGGCAGAACCATGGTGGCATCCCCGGAATGAACTCCGGCATTTTCGACATGTTCGGAAATGGCATAGACAAACAGCTCGCCTTTTTTGGCCACAGCATCAATCTCAATTTCCTTGGCATTTTCGATAAATTTACTGATGACAACCGGATATTCCGGGCTGATACGGGATGCCTTGCCAAGATAAAACTCCAATTCCGCATCGTTTAGGGCTACAGACATGGCTGCGCCGCTGAGTACATAACTAGGACGGATGAGAACGGGATAGCCAACTTTTTCCGCAAAAGTTTTGGCCTCTTTCATTCCAGTCAGCTCTTCCCACTGGGGCTGGTCAATCCCCAACTCATCGAGAAGAGCGGAAAACTTGTGCCGGTTTTCTGCACTATCGATGCTCAGCGGTGAGGATCCTAAAATCTTGATCCCGTAATCAAAGCATTTCATAGCCAGATTATTGGGAATCTGTCCGCCCATAGAGATGATCAATCCTTCGGGATTTTCCTTCTCATAAATATCCGCCACCCTTTCAAAGCTCAACTCATCAAAATAAAGCTTATCACAGATATCATAATCTGTGCTGACAGTTTCCGGGTTGTAATTGATCATGATCGTCTTATACCCCTGTTCCCTCAGAGTTAAAACAGCATTGACACAGCACCAGTCGAACTCTACAGATGACCCGATCCGATAGGATCCCGATCCCAGGACTATCACTTTGTTGGAGTCTGAAAAATCGATGTCATCCTCAGTTCCATTGTAGGTGAGATAGAGGTAATTTGTCTTTGCGGGATATTCCGCACCTAACGTGTCGATCTGCTTGACAAAGGGTTGAATCCCAAATTTTTTCCTCAAATTTCTGATATCGAACTTATGCCTGTCCACTGTCAGGGAAATCTGCTTGTCGGAAAACCCCAGCTGCTTGGCCCTGCGGAGGAGTCGCTCGGACAAACCTTCAAATCCCTGTTTTTCTATCTCCTCGTTGAGATCGACGATATTTTTAATCTTTGCCAAAAACCATCTATCGATCTGGGTTAAATCATGGATCTTATCGATGGAATATTTTTTCAAGGCCTCTGCCACACCAAAAACACGGTTGTCTGTGGGCTCCATTAATGCTTTCTCCAGGTTCTCAAAGACAATGTCATTGCACACAACGCCATACATCCCAACCTGCAGCATCCGGATAGCTTTCTGGAGTGTTTCCTCGAACGTCCGCCCGATGGCCATAACTTCACCCACACTTTTCATCTCGCTGCCAATTTTTTTTGAAGCCCTTTTAAATTTTATGAGATCCCACCGGGGAAGCTTGACCACAATGTAATCCAGGGCCGGTTCGAAACAAGCCATCGTGCTTTTTGTGATCGAATTTTTCAGGTCGATTAAAGAATACCCGAGAGCCAGTTTGGCCGCAACAAAAGCAAGTGGATAACCTGTCGCCTTTGAGGCCAGGGCACTGCTCCTGGACAATCTGGGATTAACTTCGATGATCCTGCAATCGTCACTTTTTTTGTCCAGGGCAAACTGGATGTTGCATTCCCCAACGATCCCCAGGTGACGGATCACTCTAATCGAAATATCACGGAGCTTATGGTACTCATAATTGCTCAATGTTTGAGAGGGCGCGATAACAATACTTTCCCCCGTATGGATGCCCATCGGATCGAAGTTTTCCATATTGCAGACCGTGACACAGTTGTCATGCCGGTCACGGACCACTTCATATTCTATTTCCTTCCAGCCTTCCAGGTATTCTTCGACAAGAATCTGGTTGGTGAACGCAAAAGCCTTCTTGGCACGTTTGGCTAATTCTTTTTCATTGTTTGAAATGCCCGAACCCAACCCACCCAGAGCATAAGCCACTCGAGCCATTACAGGGTAACCTATCTTTTTGCCAGCTTCGAGTGCCTCTTCTACAGAAGATACGGCTAAACTCCTCGGCACTTTCGCCTTGATCTCCTTGAGCTTGTTGACAAAATTTTTTCTGTCTTCGCAGTCCATTATGGCCTGAATGGATGTTCCAAGGACTTTAACGTTATGTTTTTCCAGAATGCCTTTTTGAAAAAGTTCCACTCCACAGTTAAGAGCGGTCTGCCCGCCAAAACCAAGAAGGATTCCGTCAGGTTTTTCTTTTTCGATAATCTTCTCGACAAAGTCAGCCGTCACAGGGAGAAAGTATATTTTTTCAGCTAAAGAATCAGATGTTTGGATGGTGGCAATGTTGGGATTGACAAGCACAACACTGAGGCCCTCCTCTCTGAGGGCTTTAATGGCCTGGCTGCCCGAGTAATCGAACTCCCCTGCCTGACCGATCTTCAGCGCGCCGCTTCCTAGAATTATGACCTTTTTCATTTGTCCACAATTTTTAAAAAATCATCGAACAAAAACTCCGTATCAACGGGACCGGGAGTATGTTCGGGATGAAATTGAACCGACATACATGGTTTGGTTTTATGGCGAATCCCTTCGTTTGTCCCATCATTGACGTTTTGAAACCATGGAGTCCAATTCCCTGGGAGAGTTTCTGTCTCTACTGCGTACCCGTGGTTCTGGGACGTGATATAACATCTTTTTGTTCCCACCTCGAGGCTGGGCTGGTTCTGGCTCCTGTGCCCGTATTTCAGTTTGTATGTATTGGCTCCGGCAGCCAGGGCAAGGATCTGGTTTCCCAGGCAAATGCCAAGGGTAGGAATATTCAATTTGATACACTTTTTCACATGGGCAATAGTTTCCTGGCACATCTTCGGATCTCCCGGCCCATTGGATAAAATAACGGCATCAAACTCGTGCTGGAAAAAATCATAATCGCAGGGAACCCGCGTAACACAACAATCCCTTCGAATGAGACTTCTGATAATATTGTATTTCACCCCACAGTCGACAAGGATGACTTTTTTTCTCCCTTTTGTGTTGTAGGAAACAGGAGAATCGATTGAAACTTCTTTAGCGAGGTTTGTTTTAGAGGGATCGTAAAAATCCACATCCTCTTCAAACACTATTTTCCCGAGCATGGTTCCTTTCTCTCTCAGACATTTGGTCAGAGCTCGAGTATCTATTCCAAAAAGAGCGGGGATATTCTGTTCTTTCAGCCATTGAGACAGGCTTTTTTTTGCATTCCAATGACTGTAGTAAAAGGAATAATCGGAAACGATCAAGGCAGACACATGGATTTGGTCCGATTCGAAGTGTTTAGCCAACTGATCTGCAGCCTCATCACCGGGGACACCATAATTTCCGATTAGAGGATAAGTGAATGTCAAGATCTGACCTCTGTAGCTGGGATCGGTCAACGACTCATAATAGCCCACCATTCCCGTGTTGAACACGACCTCTCCAGAGATGGATTTATCTGCCCCAAAAGAATAACCGCAAAAAATTGAACCATCTTCAAGGATTAATTCATATTTCTTAAAAGATTCGATTTTGGGAAAAAATAAGGGGGAAGGCGGGTTGTTTTTTCGAGATTTTTGTGTCTCTCTCTTCAATTTTAGATAACTTATAGCACATGTAGATGTGGAGGTCAAAAACTATTTAAAGAAATTGAAAAATTGGGGACTGTCCCCAATTTTTATTGGAGTTTGCGGCCGCGCCATAAATAATAGATGGCCGGAATAACAATTAGGGTTAAAACCGTGGATGTAATCAAACCGCCCACCATAGGTGTGGCAATGCGTTTCATGACCTGAGAGCCCGTTCCGTGTCCCCACATGATGGGCAGCAGCCCCATAATGGTTGTCATCACCGTCATGAGCTTGGGCCTAACTCTTTCCACAGCACCATGAACAACAGCAGCATGAAGATCACCCCGAGTGTTCATCTGTCCGTGAAGTAATCTGTCTTTATACGCATTGTCGATATAGAGCAGCATCACAACACCTGTTTCTGCTGCAACTCCAGCTAGGGCAATAAATCCGACACCCACTGCAACGCTCATATTGTATCCATTGAGCCAAATCAGCCAGATCCCTCCCACAAGAGCAAACGGAAGAGACAGCATGATGATCAGACTTTCAGTGATGTTTTTGAAGTTAAAATAGAGAAGCAGGAAAATAATCAGCAAAGTGAAGGGAATTACTAGTTGGAGACGCTGTTGGGCCCGCTGCATGTATTCGTACTGACCACTCCAGACAATGCTGTACCCGGCTGGAAATTCCACCGTTGTATCAACAACTCTTTTGGCCATCTTAACATAAGTTCCAACATCGATATCCCTTAAATCCACGTACAGCCATGCCGTACGCCTGGCGTTTTCGCTTTTGATTGCCGCCGGACCTTTTTTAATCTCAAATTCTGTCACCTGCCCAAGAGGTATTTGTGCCCCTGATGGCGTCGGAATCAGAACCCGTTTGAGCGCGGAGAGATTATCCCTGAGTTCACGATTATATCGGACATTAATCGGATACCTTTCCAATCCTTCGACGGTCGTAGTAACATTCATCCCACCTATGGCAGACATTATTACATCCTGAACATCTCCCACTGTCAGACCGTACCTGGCTGCAGCTTCACGGTTTACAGTAAAATCGAGATAATTTCCACCTGTCACGCGTTCTGAGATGACACTTGAGGTCCCTGGTATAGTACGGACGACTGCCTCAATCCTTGTCCCAAGATCGCTAAGCGTCTGTAAATCAGGCCCCATCAGTTTGATCCCTACAGGAGTTTTTATTCCCGTACTCAGCATATCAATCCGCGTTTTAATGGGCATCGTCCAGGCATTAGTCAATCCTGGGAACTGAACGGCATCATTGAGCTCTTCAGTCAATTTTTCGATCGTCATATTTGGACGCCAGCCTTCCTTATCTTTAAGCATTATTGTAGTCTCAATCATTACAAGAGGTGCCGGATCAGTGGCCGTTTCTGCTCGGCCTATTTTTCCAAAAACAGATTTAACTTCAGGGAAACTCGCAATGATTTTATCTGTTTGTTGAAGAAGTTCTTTGGCTTTGGTGATCGAAATTCCTGGAAGAGTGGTCGGCATATAGAGCAGATCCCCCTCGTTTAGTGGAGGCATGAATTCTCCTCCGATACGTGTGAGTGGAAATACACTGACGAGGATTATTAAGAGTGCAACAACAATCGTAGCCATTTTATATTTCAGCACAAAATGAATCACAGGACGGTAAAGTTTGATAAGAATCCTACTGAGAGGATGTTTGGTTTCCGGCCGAATTTTTCCTCGGATAAAATATCCCATGAGAACCGGCACTACAGTAATAGCGAGAAGAGCTGCTGCCGCCATGGAATATGTTTTCGTAAAGGCTAGAGGTTTAAACAACCTCCCCTCCTGCTGCTGTAGAGAAAAAACAGGTATAAACGAAAAAGTTATGATCAGAAGGGAGTAAAAGAGCGCCGGACCTACTTCTTTTGAGGCCTTAACAATGAGACCCCAGTGGTCTTTCCTATTTTCGGGGGGTTCTTTCTCCATGTGTTTGTGAGCATTTTCAATCATCACAATGACGGCATCCACCATAGCCCCAATTGCAATGGCAATCCCTCCCAAAGACATAATATTAGCATTTAAACCTTGAGCCCTCATGACAACAAAAGCAAGCAAAACTCCCAAAGGCAGCGTGATAATGGCCACGAATGAACTGCGCAAATGAAGCAGAAAAACGAGGATAATCAAGGCCACTACAATGGCCTCTTCCAAGAGTTTTTCTTTTAATGTCGCAATAGCCCTTTTGATCAAAGAGGAGCGGTCGTAGGCTGTTTCAATCGTAACGCCCTCGGGAAGACCTTTTTTCAGATCCTCCATTTTGGCCTTGACGCCGTCGATAACTTCCAAAGCATTCTCGCCAAACCGCATGATGATGATCCCACCAACCGTCTCTCCTTCACCGTTCCACTCCGCAATACCCCGCCTAAGTTCGGGCCCGATATGAACGTCAGCAATATCTTTCAAAAGAATGGGCATATTATTTGGCCCCATTCCGACTGGGACTTTTTTTAAATCCTCGATAGATTTTATGTACCCTAAACCGCGGACCATAAATTCTGTTTCCCCCATCTCTACAAGGCGGCCACCGACATCGTTATTGCTGCGCTTAATAGCCATGCGGACTTTTTGCAGCGGGATACTGTAAGCCTGAAGTTTTAATGGATCCACTTCGACCTGATACTGCTTAACAAAACCTCCGATGCTGGCCACTTCACTTACACCAGGAACACTGGCCAACTCATACTTCAGATACCAGTCCTGAATGGACCTTAATTCCTGAAGATCATGCTGGTCGCCTCCGTTAAGTACATACTCATACACCCAACCGACTCCTGTTGCGTCAGGTCCAAGCTGCGGGATTGCGCCTTGGGGAAGACGGCTGGCAGCAAAATTCAAGTATTCTAAAACCCGGCTGCGCGCCCAGTATAGATCGGTGCCATCTTCAAAAATAATATAGACAAGAGAAAAACCAAAAAACGAATATCCACGCACGACCTTGGCATAAGGCACAGATAGCATTGCTGTCGTCAGGGGATAAGTAACCTGATCTTCGACAACATTCGGCCCCTGACCCGGATATTCTGTGAGCACAATCACCTGCACATCACTCAAATCGGGGATAGCATCGACGGGAGTCGTTTGAATCGATACAAATCCCGCCACAATGATGGCGAACATCCCAAGGATCACCAGTAACCGGTTATTGACTGACCACTCAATGATTTTTTCTAACATAATCTGCTCCGTCTTTTTTTGTTATCTTCTCTATTTTTTAACTTTTTCAAGCTTCATCCCACATTCAGGACAGCGGCCATCAGGATCCGTCGACAGAAATTCAGGGTGCATAGAGCAAGTATAAAACTCTGCATTTTCGAGATCCACTTTGCCCTCTAGCTCAGAGACAGGGACAAGATTCATTCCGCATTCCGGGCATTTTGCCTCGGGATCGGTCGTAATAAACTCTGGATGCATTGGGCACGCATACAGTTTTTCAGGATCCATTTCCTGCGTCGCTTGCTTCTCTCCTTCATGAGTGTGTTCGGCCTCTCCTTCAGTAGGAGCATCCATTGTTTTCTGTGCTTGGGCAGCCCGCATCTTAGCTATAGCCTCTCTAGTCTGACTTTCTGAATCCAAAAGAAACTGACCAGAAACCACAACCATGTCATCCATAAAAAGCCCGGAAAGCACCTGCATAAATCCATCATCCGATTCTGCTCCGGTTTTGATTTCACGTGGTTCAAATTTTCCATCCCCTTTTGTCACAAACACGAGTTTCCGCTGACCTGAGTGGATGATCGCTTCTGTGGGGATCGCCATTGATTCTCCTTCAACTTGAGTGTATATACGTGCAGTTGCAAACATGTCAGGTTTCAAGGATGAGTCAGCATTATTGAAAACTAGCCTCACATTATTAACTCTGGCTTTCTTATCAAGATAAGGATAGATAAAATCCACTTTCCCTTCGAGTCTCTCTCCCAACATGTGGTCCAATTCAAGCTCTGCCCCCTGCCCTTTTTGAATAAAGGGCAACTCAGATTCATAAACCGAAACTTCCACCCAGACTTTGCTCAAATCGGCAATATGAAAAAGGTCCATTCCTGGACCGATCTTATCGCCTTCAACCACACCCTTGTGGGTTACAACACCGCTAACTTGAGATCTCAGAAGAATCGTACGGCGAGCTTTTCCTGTCTCATCCAAGTTTTTAATCTCGGCTTCAGGAATATCCCAGTATGCAAGCCTGTCCTTGGCCAGCGACAGCATTTTTTCTGCATTGGTGCGGATGCTTTCATAAGGACTGGATCCTAATTTTTCTAAATTATTTAATGCTAAAAGATACTCTTCTTGTGTAGAGATCAACTGTGGCGAGTAGATCTCGAGTAATGGTTCACCCTTGCGTATTTTTTGTCCTACAGTATTCACATAGAGTTTTTCGATCCAGCCGCTTATTTTTGTATTCACAGAGTACTGTTGGTCTTGAGCATACGTGACTTTCCCGAAGGCACGGATAACACTGGAGATCGCCCGGTTTTCGACTTTAGCCAGTCTGAGGTTCATATTTTGCTGCATAGAACCATCTATGAGAATACTTCCTGCTCCTCCGGCTTCATCTCCCTCATAAACAGGGATGAGATCCATTCCCATCTTGGATTTTCCCGGTTGATCGTATATTTCCGTAGGATCCATAGGTGCTTGCCAGTATAGAACCTTTCGCTCTTTTCCCGGTTCTTCTGAAGCAGCCTGAGCAGAGCTTTTAATAGGAGTCAGCTTCATCCCACATATAGGACAATCCCCAGGCTCATCAGAAATGACCTCGGGATGCATCCCGCAGGAATAGAGCTGCTTTTCTTCTCCCTGAACCGCACTATCCATCGTTTTTCCTTTCGGCACAATAACATAGGTCGTTCCAGCTCCTATAAGGATTCCTACAATCAATATTAAAATTATTTTTGTTTTCATGTTCGACTCCTCTTCATTTATTTATTCAAAAGATACATCGATTGATCTATCTAATTCGGAAATTTGAATTCCAATAGTTTGTTCATAGTTGGCAAGAGACTTATGATATTCAGCCAGAGCAAAATAATACTGGAGTTCATAGTTTTGGAGCATCATCCAGTTGCTGACCAATGTTAAAAAATCGACTTTTCCAACTCGATATCCTTCTAACGCAGAGTCAAGAGACTGCTGCGCTTGGATAAGAATTCCTCCTTTAAAGAGATCCGCACGCTTACGGAATCGATCCAGTTCAGTGCCCAGGCCTTGGATATCGGCAAGAACTCCAGTTTTCACATTTTCATAATCGGCTTGGACTCTAGACAGGGCCAATTCTTTTTCGAGGATTTTCATTTTTTGTTTGCGTTTTTGATAAAGAGGTATATTCATAGAGACCATCGCAGAGATAAAATCCCTCATCTTCATTCCACTTTTCAAATCATTCCTTTGGTTATAGCTGGCACCGACCATAAAATTGGGCCAGAGATCCTTATGGGCAAGCTCAATTGCTGATTCGGCTTTCTGGATTTTTTCCTGCCATGCCTTGAGAAGAGGTCTGTTCTCTTCGACATCTTCAAAAGACACATTTAGATGCATGTTTGGAGACAGCGACAATTCTTGAGGAATGGTAGCGAATGTAGAATTTGCGGATCTGTTGAGTACTGCATTCAATTTGGCAGCGACGCCTAAACGCTTCTGCTGCCACATGATCAGATCATCTTCCATTTTGGATAGCTCGACCTGAGCTCGAAGTACATCCTGTTGGAGTCCCGAACCTGTCGCATATTTCGTTTCAGCCATGTGGACAAATTGCTCCATCAAGGATTGATTTTTTTGTACTGTTTCAATAGCTCGATCAATTCCATACAAACTGTAATATGCAATTTTAACCATTTGGATAACTGTGTTTCGGACTTCATCCTGTTGATAGTTTACGGCCGCCGCCTCAAATTCTGCCATCTCTGTTTTGAGGTCCAGTTTTCCAGGAAAAGGAAACATCTGCATCACTGAGATCACCTTTCCCGTCATTGGCTCTTGAGTAAAAGAAAAACTGTTCACAGGAAGATTCATCAAACTCAGTGAGATTTGAGGGTCAGGAAGGGCTCCAGCTTGAGGAATGACTTTTTCTACAGATAAAGAACGGTTCACTGCAGCTTCAAGCCTGGGATTGTTATCCAATGCCTCCTGTATCAATTGTGTAAGAAGGACATCTTCTTCGGCACCATCACGAGCAAACATCGGTGACAGAGCTGAAAGTAGACATACACCAAATAAAAGATATTTTAGTTTTGAAAAATTCGTCTTCTTCACATTGCCCTCCTATTTGACCTTATTTCTAAAAGAGATTTTTCCTTACTCATATTAATCACATAGATTTCATAAGATTTTAAGTCGAAAAACATACCAAACATTTTTATTTAATTCCTTGCTTATGCTAAGAAACCCTAGTTGACAATTAATTTTCCCTTCAGCATCCCCATTCCGCAGGTAAACACAAATTCTCCCTCTTTTTCTGGGGTAAACTCGACAGGGGTAGTTTTATAAGCAGGGAGAGGTTTTCTAATTTTAAAATCACTGAAAACAATTGTATCGGAACAATCTGCGGTTTCATCTCGATAAAAGTTCAAACGCACAGGTATTCCTTTTTTAACCTCAACGATATCAGGATCGTACCCACCCTTGACATTGATTTGGGCTTCCTGGATTCCTTTGTTTTGAACATGGACAGACTTGGCTTTCCTTTTTGAAAAGAAAAAATACCAGTTCACTAAAACAATAAGAAGAATTCCAACAATAGTCACTATCAACTTCGGTGTCATCTTGGTCCTCCTGAGGTTTTAAGTTTAATCTGCCTTAACCGAAGGGAATTAGAGACAACAGTAACCGAACTGAACGCCATGGCGGCAGAGGCATATATCGGATTCAAGAGAACGCCGAAGAATGGAAAAAGAGCTCCGGCAGCAATCGGGATTCCGGCCGTGTTGTAAAAGAAAGCCCAGAATAGATTCTGTTTGATCACTCTGATAGTCCGCTTGCTCAACTCTATAGCAGCTACAACACCATTCAAATCTCCCTTTATGAGTGTGATGTCTGATGCTTCCATGGCCACATCCGTTCCTGATCCGATGGCAATCCCAACATCGGCTTGAGCCAACGCAGGTGCATCGTTTATCCCATCCCCAACCATCGCCACTTTTTTGTCTTCTGACTGAAGTTTTTTTATCTCCAGAACTTTGTCCTCAGGGAGAACCTCTGGAATAACATTCTTTATTCCAGCTGCATGGGCGATTGCTTGGGCTGTCTTTTTATTGTCTCCAGTCAGCATAATCACGTTTAAACCCAAACTCTCGAGTTTTTTTACAGCCGCGACAGAATTATCCTTTAATGTATCCGCAACGGCCACAAGACCCGCGGAATTTTTATCAATGGAGACATAGATAGGCGTCTTTCCTTCCGCAGCAAATTTTTCCGCCTTCTCCTCAAGATCATCAACCTGAATTTGCTGGTTATCCATGAGCTTTTTATTCCCTATAAAAATAGCTTTTCCATTCACTTTGGCTTCCAGTCCATGGCCTTCAATAGCATTAAAATCCATTGGGCTCTCAAGCTCTATTCCTTTCTCTGAAGCTCTTTTGATGATTGCTTCCCCAAGAGGATGTTCGGATGCTTTTTCAGCACTGGCAGCATATTTTAAGAAATATTCTTCAGAAAATGAGTCGGAAGTGACAATATCTGTGACTTCTGGCTCTCCTTTGGTTAATGTTCCGGTTTTATCAAAAACGATTGTATCCAACTTATGGGCTAACTCCAGACTTTCACCTCCCTTGATCAAGATCCCGTTTTCCGCCCCTTTCCCTGTTCCAACCATCACAGCTGTTGGAGTTGCCAATCCCAATGCACATGGGCAGGCAATGATCATCACAGCAACAAAATTTAGTAGAGCAAAAGTTAAAGCTGGATCCGGTCCGAAATTAAACCAGATGATAAAAGTGGCTAGTGCGATAGAAATAACAACTGGCACAAAATACCCCGAAATCACATCTGCCAATCTCTGGATGGGAGCCTTCGAACCCTGTGCTTCTTGGACGAGTTTAATAATCTGCGCTAGTGCAGTATCCTTCCCGACCTTAGTGGCCTTAAAAGTAAAACTACCAGTCTTGTTGATAGTTGATCCAATAATCTCATCACCGGTTTCTTTTTTTACAGGAATACTTTCTCCTGTTATCATAGACTCGTCTACAGCTGATTTCCCATCAACGACAATCCCATCAACTGGCATCTTTTCCCCTGGCCGAACTACGATCATATCCCCCACTAATACATCTTCGACAGCAATGTCCATCTCTAATTTGTCTCGAATCACGCGTGCAGTTTTAGGCTGAAGCCCAATAAGCTTTTTTATAGCTTCAGAGGTTTGTCCTTTTGCTCTTGCCTCTAGAAGTCTTCCCAGGAGAATTAAAGTTATTATGATTGCAGAGGTATCGAAATAAACTTCAGGTTTAATTCCTCCGGATCTAAAAAAAGTGGGAAAGAGTGTTGCAGTGACACTGTACAGGTAGGCCGCCGAAGTTCCCACGGCGATGAGAGTATCCATGTTGGCATTTCTGTGTCTGAAAGCTCCCCAGGCCCCTTTGTAAAACTGCCAGCCTATCCAGAACTGTACCGGTGTAGCAAGCATCCAGAGTACAAAGAAATTATTGAGTATGTCAGGCACCCAAGGAAACATTTTAGACGCACTTCCAAGGAATATAAGCACGCCAAATATCAAACCAGAATAGAATTTTATGCTTAGTTTTTTTAATTCCTTGTTGTGAACGATTTTCTCGGCATCCTCCACGGTCTCTTCAGGAGGAACTTCGAGAACTTTGTACCCGGTCCCCTCGATTGTTTTCGTGATTTCATTCAAACTGATTTCAGATGGGAGGTATTCCACTCGTGCTTTTTCAGTAGCCAGATTGACAGAAGCCTTGGTGATTCCATTCTTTTGGAGAAGCGCATTTTCGATAGCTGTAACACATGACGCACATTTCATCTCCTGTATGGGCAGCTCAATAGATGCTGTGCCCACATCATAACCTGCATTCTTTACAGTTTTGATTAAATCTTTAACACTTACTTTCTGAGGATGGTATTGCACGGTCGCTTTGGAAGTGGCAAAGTTGACATCGGCCTTATCGACACCCTGGAGTCCAGATAGACCTCCCTGTACCGTCATCGCACAGCTTGCACAAGTCATGCCAACAATGGGGATGTCGATTCTTTCCGCCTTCTCTTCTTTAACATCCTTTCTACTGACAGTATCTATAGTCATAACAAATCTCCTTAAAATAGGTCACATGCCCTCGATGACTTTTCTTAATTTTTCTTTGACCTGAAGAGCGATTCCCTCAAGATTGGGATTGTGAATGGCCTGCATCGAGGCAATAGGATCAACAGCAGCGACTTCAATTTCATTCTCAGATATTTCCTGTACAATAACATTGCAGGGAAGCATGATTCCGATCTTGTCTTCTGTTTGAAGAGCCTTGTAGGCAAAAGATGGATTGCATGCGCCCAATATCCTATATTTACGAAAGTCCACATCCAATTTTTTCTTCAGAGTTTCTTTGACATCGATCTCTGTCAACACTCCAAATCCTTCTTTCTTTAGGGCTTCAATGGCTCTATTACAGACTGCATCAAAAGAATCAGCAATCGTTTTGTTAAAATAATATTTCATTTCTCCTCCTTCAGCTTCACTTAAATTTTTTTAAAACCTCAATTACCTCATCAACCTTCTTTTTTCTGTCTTCACTATCTCCTATTGAAAAAGATTGCTTGACACATCCTTTAAGATGTCGTTCAAGAATATTTTCTCCTACAGCTTTAATGGCTCCTTGGATTGAGCTGATCTGGGTCAAAATATCGATACAATATCTTTCATCCTCAATCATTTTTTGTACACCTCTTACTTGCCCTGCAATTCTATTGAGCCGTACAATTTCCTCTTCATGAGTTGTTGTTATTTTTGCCATTCTATTCCTCCTTTAATTTGGATTATTGAGATTATAGCATACCCCCCTTATGTATGTCAATCAAAATTTTATTTGTTTCAATGTTCATTTTAGTTCAGTTTTCATTCACTAATTCGGGTACCTTGTCACAGCATTACAGCCGCCACCCTTTTTGCCTCCTCTTGGATCATCACAGCATGACGTGGGTTTGGCAGAAAGGTTATCCAATTCGTTTTGCTCTGTAAATTTGGCCCAACTTCGCTTCCATCTCTTAAACAAACCTTTTGCAAATGATATTTTCGAATCCAAAAGTTTCTTTTCGATTTCTTCAAAAGATACCTTTAAAAGATCATACTCAACTGAAATGACCATCTTTTGCATATCAAAGCGTACTTCCGATACACCAATATGTTCACATAATGCATCTTTCAATCGGTTTCCCATTGTCTCTAAATTACCAGGAGCAACTGCAATTTTTCTTTTTCTAATTAATGCTTCTTTCATTTTATTCTCCTTACATACCAATTATACTATACCCCCCTATAGTCTGTCAATCTTTTTATTATGCTTTTTTAAAAAAATAGGTTTAATTTTTATTTTAGAA
>CAZWHQ010000031.1:12524-51006 GCA_964633715.1 uncultured Eubacteriales bacterium | reverse complement strand
GTTAAAAAGGAGTGAACTTGAATAAAAAGAATCCCTCTCAAAACGTTCTGCAGGAATCCTATCAGAAATGGAAAAATCAAAGTTATGATCGCTCATGCCCAACCAATTCCTCGAAAATCCCGCCAAGAACGACAATTTCTGGGAAAAAAATCAAAGAAATCTATACGCCTCTGGACGTTCAGAATTTAAGGTATAAAGAAGATCTGGGATTTCCAGGATTTTTCCCTTATACAAGGGGAATTCACCCGACTATGTATCACGGCCGGTTGTGGACAATGAGACAGTTTTCAGGATTTGGTTCAGCAAAGGATACAAATAAAAGATATAAATATTTGCTGTCTCATGGTCAAACAGGGTTAAGTGTAGCTTTTCATCTTCCAACGATTATGGGCATCGATTCGGATCATCCCTATGCCGAGGGTGAAGTGGGGAAATGTGGTGTAGCCATAGATTCGCTGGCTGATATGGAAGTTCTTTTTGATGGTATCCCTTTAGATAAAATTACGACATCCATGACAATTAATGCTCCCGCGGCAGTCCTGTGGGCCATGTATATCGCCGTTGCAGAAAAGCAGGGGGTTTCCCCAAAGCAAATATCTGGAACAATTCAAAACGATATCCTTAAAGAATACATCGCCCAAAAAACATTTATCTTCCCACCGAAGCCCTCCATGAAATTGATCGTCGATACTTTTGAATACGGATCACAAGAAGTGCCGAGATGGAATACAATCTCCATTTCTGGATATCACATCAGGGAGGCGGGATCGACAGCCGTCCAAGAGCTGGCCTTCACGTTGAGGGATGGTATCGAATATGTGCAGTGGGCTTTAGAAAGAGGATTGGACATCGATCAATTTGCACCTCGTTTGTCCTATTTTTTCAATGCCCATAATGATTTCTTTGAGGAAATCGGGAAATATAGAGCAGCCAGAAAGATCTGGGCCGAAGTCATGAAAGAGCGATTTCATGCGAAAAATCCGAAGTCTTTTCTGTTGAGATTTCATACACAGACTTCAGGTGTTTCCTTGGTGGCTCAGCAACCATACAACAATGTTGTCAGAGTTGCCATTCAAGCTTTGGCAGCGGTATTGGGAGGCACTCAGTCCCTCCATACTAACTCACTTGATGAGACCTACGCGCTTCCCTCTGAAGATGCCGTCACTATTGCCCTGAGAACACAACAGATCATTGCCCATGAGAGTGGAGTCACAAACACCATTGATCCTTTAGGAGGTTCCTACTTTGTAGAAAAGCTGACTTTGGAAATGGAACAGGAGGCAAAAGATTATATAGATAAAATCGACGATATGGGTGGCATGGTTAAGGCCATCGAGATGGGATTTCCCCAGAAGGAAATCGCTGACAGTGCTTACTTATATCAAAAGGCCGTCGAAAGCAAGGACAAAGTTGTAGTGGGTGTTAATGATTTTACTATGGATCATGAACAGATTTCTCTTCTTAAAATCGATGATGAAGTGGCCAGATATCAAATCGAACGCTTGAGAGATTTGAGGAACTCCCGAAATTCTGCACAAGTTATAGAGTTTCTGAGAACATTAAAAAAGGCCGCTGCTGATGAGTTGAATCTTATGCCTTTTATATTGGATTGTGTGAAGTGTTATGCAACTTTAGGGGAGATCATAGAGACGTTGAAGGATGTTTATGGAGAGTATCAAGAACCGATATTGTTTTAGAGCAAGAAGAAATAAGGGAGGAAAAAAATGGCTGGCAGGAAAATTCGAATTTTGGTGGCAAAACCCGGTCTGGACGGACATGACAGAGGTGCAAAAATTATTAGCCGCACATTAAGGGATGCGGGATTCGAGGTGATATATACAGGATTAAGACGCACTCCTGAAGAGATCGTCAGCGCAGCAATTCAGGAGGATGTGAATCTGATCGGTCTAAGTATTCTTTCTGGAGCACACAATGTGCTTTTTCCAAAAATTATGAACCTTCTCAAGGAAAATGGAGTCACTGATGTACCGGTTATTGCAGGGGGGATTATTCCAGAAAAGGATATCTCCGAACTAAAGAAAATAGGGATTTCTGAAATATTTCTTCCAGGGACATCGAGTCAAACAATTGTGGATTGGATAAATAAAAACATTCAATAGCCTTATTGCCAATCAAATAAATCCTTGACATAAAAAATTATTTTGAGATAATCATGGTATTCTGCTATGCTTAAAAACCACATTTCCTTTGTAATTATTCCGCATTATAATGGGAAACAAAAGGTCTTTTCCCTATCCAAGAAGAGTTTAAGGATTATTCTGGGTTCTGCAATTTTTGTTGTCTTAGCCCTGTGTGCTGTCCTTGTGCACTATGGTTTGTTGACAGGGATCAACCAAAAATACAAAGCTTCTCTCAAGGATACAGCGAACCAGAATGAAAAAATGAGTCAGTATAAACAGACCATCTCGAGCCTCCAGGCTACCATTTCAAATTTTGAAGAATATGCAAAGAAGCTCAATATTATGGCTGGATTAAAAGCATCTGAAGTATTGAATATGGAAGCGGGATTGGGTTCTGGTTTGAAAAGTGAGCAAGGGGCAGAATCTGTTTTGCCTTCTCAAGAGGCCAATTTCAGCCAGCTCGACTTGATCAGTCAAAGAGCGGACCGGGTGAACCTCAATCTGAATACACTTGTAAACATTTTCGATTCAAAAGCAGTCGATCTTGCCTATACGCCATCCATAAAACCCACTAACGGTTATATATCCTCTCCCTATGGATACAGAGATGATCCCTTCACAGGCAAACGCACAATGCACTGGGGCATTGATATTGTCACTGCAAAGGGAAATCCTGTGGTGGCCACTGCGGATGGAACGGTTATCAAAACGGCATATGACAAAATCAGTGGATATTATATCAAAATAAGTCATCCCCGGACCGGCTTTGTCACAATCTACTGTCACCTTTTGAAAGATTTTAAGGTCAGAAATGGACAGAGAGTCAAAAGAGGACAGACGATAGGACTTGTGGGAAGTACGGGAAAATCTATTGGACCTCATGTTCACTACGAGGTTCAACAGGACGGAAAAACCAAAAATCCTTGGAATTATCTCCTCGAAGAATAAACCTTAAATTTTCCTTCATAGATTCCTGCCTTCTCTTTCACAGTGAAATTTCATCCCGGATTGAATGTGTGAACCTAACGAATAAGCATGGGCTGCCATAATCTTTTTATTTTCCGGTTGGAGAATTTCGATACGAAAAACACTTCCTTGGCCGCAGGCTATTTCAATGCCGTCTTTGTGGATATTGATTATTTGACCAGGGGAGACTTCAGGATTTTGAAGGGAGATATATTTTCCTTTGATGATTTTTAATCGAGTAGCTCCAAAAAAAGTGTAGACAGTTGGCCAGTGAGAAAATGCCTTGAGCATGCGTTCAATGTGTTGTGCATCGTATTCCCAATTTATGTGGCCATCCTCTTTTTTTATTTTTGGTGCGTATGTCGCCATGGAGTGATCCTGCTTGCTGGGTTGGATCTCATCGATTTTTTCGATCGTTTCGGAGAGTAACTCAGCCCCGACACGAGCCAATCGGCTTTCCAAAGAGAGCGTGTCATCAGACGGATGAATCTCAATTTTTTTTTGTGTGAGGATGTCTCCTTCGTCCATCTTTTCATTCAGCTCAAAAATTGTGATGCCGGTTTCTCTCTCTCCATTTAATAGCGACCATTGAATAGGGGAGGCTCCCCTGTATTTAGGAAGGAGAGAAAAATGCAGATTTATCGAATTGTATTGTGGGAGATTGCTGATGGAAACTGGAATAATCTGACCATAGGCGACGACAATGTTGAGGTCTGGTTGAATGTCCTTAATGAGATTAACCACTTCTGGATCTTTTCGGATCCTTTCAGGCTGAGCAAGAGGGATATTTTTTTCGAGAGCTCGTTTTTTTATGGGAGAGAAAGTCAGCGAGTGTCCTCTTCCAGAAGGTCGGTCGGGCTGCGTGACAACCAGCTCTATTTTGTGTCCATCCTTGATGATTCTGTCGAGAGACTCGATGGCAGAAGACGGGCTACCAAAAAAAACAATTTTCATGTATTGGTTCCCTAGGTCGCTGTGTTCAGTTTCTTTCTCAAAAGCTTTTTTTTAAGCGGAGAAAGACGTGAGATAAATAACCTTCCATTGATATGATCGATTTCATGACAAAAAACTCGAGCAAGAAGCCCCTCAGCTTCAATTTCCCTTTCATTTCCTTTCAGATCTATCCCTTTAACCTTAACTTTGAGGGGGCGCTTGACTTTTTCGTTGATGCCTGGGATTGAAAGACAGCCTTCTTCTAAAACCTGTTCTCCTTCCTGGTTGAGGAGTTCAGGATTGATGAGGATGATAAGATCTTCTTTATTCTCTCCAACAGAAAGGTCGATGGTTATCAACCGGACACTCTGATTCACTTGAGGTGCAGCAAGACCAATCCCCGGAGCGCTATACATCGTATGGACCATTTCCTCCGCAAGTTCAATTGTATCCTGGTTGATGTTCTGTATTTCTTGCG
Source organism: uncultured Eubacteriales bacterium (assembly GCA_964633715.1). GTDB lineage: Bacteria > Acidobacteriota > Aminicenantia > Aminicenantales > Aminicenantaceae > JAUWVG01. The sequence goes on along the minus strand of CAZWHQ010000031.1, from coordinate 46,488 downwards.
CCTTTTTTGTCAACACAGGGTGACCATAGGTTAGGATTTCGAGTATAGTTCGGTCTTTTTCTTCCATTTTATTCATAAAAACTGCCAACGTCTTTATATTTATTCAATGATATCAACTTGATAGCTTGTTATTGAGCGATTTTTCGTACTTCATTTTTATTGTTAACCAGTTTATATTAAATGTCGGCATTTTTTACCCCAGGGGGCGCACCGATCTTACCACATCTGCTTCGTTACGGTCCATTCGCGGTGAACAAGCACAGCTTCATGGGCCGATGCCTCGCATCTGCAGCACCCTCGGCCCGTGACTAATCCAAGTTCATTGTTTATTTTAATGGAATCGAAGACGTTGTTCAATATTATGCAGTAAAATTTAAAAGGGACGTCTTCTCTTTTGACATCGGGAACAGGCTTGTCTAGCATTTATTTCACATTCGAGTACTTAATCGTAGCGCATTCTGCATAGTGAAGATGGACCCCGAATTATTTAAAGGTAATCAAGCGGTTTTTTTCAAGGCTTGTTAAAAAATGAGCTATTCTGTCGTAAAGTGGCTCGACTTTTTCCCCAAATTGTTTTTTATGAAGTTCAGCTATTTTTTGAACAGTTTTGGTTCCATCGCAATTCGACCAAAAGAAACTCCCGATCTCATCCAGTTTGATTTTATAGTGGGGGTGTTTCATCCGAGGAAGAAGGTGTTTAGCTAAAAAGGGATTGAAAAATTTTGGTTTGAGGAGGACGACCAGGCCGTCCTCCATTATTTCACACTTCGTAATCTGTACAGGAATAAGATTGAGCAGATTTATTTCTGTTTGATTTTTATCCTTATGTCCTGGCACCATTTACGTTGAAGTGTCCAATTCCGGATATTATTCGGATGACTCTTCCGGAGTTCCAGTCTCTTCAGACTTGATCATTTTTTTATAGGGGAGGTACATGAGCACATAACCGAGGATAAAAAAGATAATGAGTCCCAACCAACCGCTGTTCCAGACTGATGGCATTTTGACATTGGCGCCCTTTAGGGCAGCTGTGAATATGCCCATCATGGCCTGTCCTGCTATCAAACCAGACGCAAGGAGCAGACCTATGTTTTCGACGAGTTCCTTGCCTTTTTTAGAGGGGGTTTTCTTGCAGGTTTTTTTGTCCAACACATATTTAAGGACGCCCCCAAAAAATATGCAAGCTGTAGCTCTGAAAGGAAGGTACATCCCAACGGCTACAAGCATAGGCGATGGTGTTCCTATAAGGATCATCACGATGGCAAGCAGCATGCCAGCAATGACTAGAGGCCAAGCCATTTCCCCTCCGACGATTCCTTTAGCCATAGTCGCCATGAGTCCCGCCTGAGGGGCTGGCAATGCTTCACTGCCGATTTTCATGGTATTATGGAGAAGCTGGAGCGAGAATGTCAAGGTCAGGGCTGCTGCGATGACACCAATAATTTCTCCGATTTGCATCTTCCAGGGTGTCCCGCCGAGAATATGTCCAACCTTTAAATCCTGGATCATATCTCCGGCAACTCCTGCTATACAGCAAACGACGGCTGCAACACCTAAGACAGCCGCGATTCCTGCTGTTCCCTTCTGTCCCATCAGCACCATCATCAGGGCCGCTATCAGAAGAGTTGTTAGGGTTAATCCAGAGATGGGATTGGATGATGATCCTATGACACCCACAAGATAACCGGCTACGGCCGCAAAGAGAAGTCCCATAATGAGCATGACAATGGCCGCGACAATGGATGAACTGAAATTTTTTGTGAAGACGTTATAGAGGAAGATCATAGGAATGACCATTAAAACGATCCCAATAATGATTGTTCTAAAGGAAATGTCTTTGTCGGTTCTCAGTGTATCTGAAGTACCACCGGCCCGTGTTTTTTTGACATCCCTGATAGAGCGGCCTATTCCTGTGAAGAGGCTTTCTCTCATCTTGAACAATGTATAAAATGCACCGACCAGCATAGCCCCAACCGCAATAGGTTTGACCTGAGAGTTATAGGCGGATACAGCTAAATCGGTCCAGTTGCCACTGAATTCACTGACAATATTTCCCAAATCGCCATTCAGGAAGAGAATAACAGGCATGAGGAATAACCAGCCAAGGACACCCCCCGAAAAAGTCAGAGCAGCCAGTTTGGGGCCAATAATATAGCCCACACCGGTCATGGCCGCATTGGCTGCCGGAGATTCAATAAACATTCGTCCTTGGATAGTACCTGTTTTGGTCACTTCGACATTGTCCCCATCGAGATATGTGATTCGGGAAAGTCCAGGAATTTTAAAGACAGCCCTTGCATAGGGTTTTATGAGCTGAATTCCATTTTCGTTCGTGAAGAATTCAATAAGACCGCCAAGTCCCATGGCCCAAAACATGTATTTTGCATTTGATCCCCCTTTTTGCCCTGTTTTGACCATCTCTGCGCATGCAACACTTTCAGGGAAAGGAAGTTCTGTGTCCTCGATTAGAGTGCGTCGGACTAAAACAACGAGCAAAACACCCAGTACGCCACCGACGAGCATGAGCATGGTGGATTTAAGGATGTCGAAATCTTGCCATACCCCTGTCATCAAAAATGCAGGGATAGTGAAGATAGCACCTGCAGCCAGGGCTTCTCCAACTGCGCCTGTTGTTCTGGCGAAATTTTCTTCTAGAACGGTTCCCTTGAAGGGACGAAGGACAGCCATGGCCATTACTGCTGCAGGGAACGTAGCTGCAACAGTCATTCCGACGAGCAATCCCAGATAGGCGTTGGCTGCTCCAAGAATAACAGCCATAATAATCCCCAGCAGGATAGATTTGAAAGAGATTTCTTTTATGTTTTGTCCGGCAGGGATATAGGGTTTAAAGGCGTTGTTGCTCATATGAACCTCCCGCATTCTTTCATGATTTTTTCTGACTATATATATTGCACAGATAAAAATCAAGTAAAAGAATTGGGACCTGGCTTTTGGAATAATTGGGGACAGTCCCAAATTTTCTTTGAGAAAATAGGGACTGTCCCCAATTATTCCACTGTCCCCAATTCTTTTACTGAATTCATTTGCTTGCTCAGGATATTTGTGCTATAAAACCTGTAGAAAGAGAAGGATAGAGATGAGTTTAGTACGATGGCTTAAAGAAAGATTTTACTGTGATCTTGCGATTGACTTAGGGACAGCCAACACTCTTGTATTTCTGAAGGGGAGGGGAATCATCGTTCAAGAGCCCTCTATTGTGGTTGTGAATAACCAGACTGGCAAGGTCGAAGCTGTAGGGATACGCGCAAAAGAGATGTTGGGAAAAACTCCAACGAGTGTCATGACCATTAAACCTATGAGAGACGGTGTTATCGCTGACTTTGAAATAGCTGAGAAAATGCTCGATTACTTCATCAAAAAGGCGACAAACAATCGCACGTTTGTTCTTCGCCCGCGTATTGTTATCGGTATCCCAACCGGAGTCACTCAGGTGGAGCGACGGGCTGTAAAAGATGTGGCCCTGCGTGCAAAAGCGTCTGAGGTCTATCTCGTCGAGCAACCCATGTCTGCCTCTGTTGGGGCCGATTTGCCTATCTCTGAACCCACAGGAAATATGATCGTGGATATCGGCGGAGGAACGACTGATATTGCCGTCATTTCCCTGAGAGGAATCGTATTCAACCATTCTATACGGATAGCTGGAAATGAGATGGATGAGGCGATCATTCAGTACATCAAGAAAAAATATAATCTCCTTATTGGAGAAAAGAGTGCGGAGCTTGTGAAAATGCAGATTGGCTCGGCTTATCCTCTCGATGAACCCATGACTATGGAGATAAAAGGACGTGACTTGAGGGAAGGTATCCCCAAAACTATTGTTATTGATGATCAGGAAGTTAGAGAAGCTCTTGAAGATGTGGTGGCTTCGATCGTCAATGCAGTAAGAATTGCACTGGAAAAGACACCTCCCGAACTATCGGCAGATATTATCGATCGTGGAATTGTCGTGACAGGCGGTGGTGCTCTGCTGAAAAATATCGACAAACGCCTCCGAGAGGAAACACAGTTGCCGGTATTCATCACCGAAGATCCTCTGACATCGGTTGTATTGGGGGCGGGGAAGATGCTGGATGATTTGGAATTGTTGAAAAAGATATCTTTACTCTAATCACAGTCGTCGTGTATTTTTTATGCCTTCTTTTCTAAAAAAGAAAAAAAATCTAGTTGTTCTCTTTTGTTTAATTTTTGTTCAACTCATTTTACTTTCCCTCCAAGCCCCTCTAGGCTCAGAGTCAAGTCTATTTGAAAAGACTGTATTCTCAATTTTTTCACCTGTACAAAATGGAGTTTCATCCATCATTCGTGGAATTGGAAATCTCTGGAAAGGTTATTTTAGCCTTAGAGGAGTCCACAAGGAGAATAAGAGCATTAAAAGGGAAGTTTTTTTTCTTCAGCTTGAAAACCGACTCATTAGAGGATTGCTGGATCGGAGCACCAAAGAGGCCGAGCTTAGGGAGTTTCTTGAAGACATACGAGAGACTATCGTCTTTTCCCGGGTCATTGAAATCGATTTGACGAACCAATACAAATCTGCAGTCATCAATCGGGGACTGTTTGATGGGATTGAGAAGGATATGATTGTGCTGGACAAATATGGTCAACTTGTAGGGCGGGTTATCGGACCTGTCGGTCTAAAAGAATCCAGGATACAGCTGATAACACACAGCGAGAGTGGAGTCAGCGTTCACAATCAAAATGAAGTCCTGGGTGTCATCAATGGTAATGATAAAGGAATGTGTATACTGAAATACATCGAAGGAACAGAAAGTGATGTGAACGTTGGTGACATCTTAGTCACCAGTGGATTTGATCATATCTATCCTCCTGGAATTCCCGTAGGAAAAATAGTTGAGATGATACCTACGGATGAATTATTTAAAAATATTTTGGTTCAGCCCTTTTTTAAGTTTCGAAACCTGGATGAGCTAGCGGTTATCAAGATTGATCCAAACGAAATATTTTAGGCCAACAAATGCTGAGGCAATTTCTTAAAATTACCATAACGATCATTAGTGCAATTGTCCTATTTTCAGTTTTGACGAAAATATTCCCAATGTTCGTGATGCTTTTAAATGTTTTTAATATTGTGGTTCTTTATTTTGCGCTCGATGAGGGAGAAATCTATGGAGCCGTTATGGGATCAGTCTGTGGGCTCATCCAAGATTCCTTTTCGATCGGAGTTTTTGGAATTGCAGGAATCTCGAAGACAATTCTGGGATTTATAGCTGGATACATTTCCAGGCGGATCAATGTTGTTCCATTCATTCGGCGAGTTATTTTTATTTTTGTTATGCTTTTGTCGGAAGTCCTTCTTTGGATGTCTCTGTACTCTTTTGTCATTTCTGAAGAGTTTTATACAGCTAAAGGTTTGCTCTTTCTCCAGCCTTTATGCACGACAATCCTAGCCTTTATTGTTTTTCCCCTGTTTAAAAAAATGGCCAAGGCTCTGCCAAAACACTGATATGAATCATCAAAAAATTTATGAAGATCTCTCTTTAATAGTGAGGAGAGTACAGAAAACACTTGTTGTCTTTATTGTGCTTTTTATTTTTCTCGTTTTGTATTTCTGGAAAATCCAGGTTCTGGATCACAAAAAATATTGGGAGAAATCGGAAGAGAACAGGATCAGAGAGGTTATTATTCCGCCTCAGCGGGGTCTGATCCGAGCGAGAGACAGCAGAATCTTAGCAAGGAATATCGGATCCTATAAAGTCTCCATTATTAGAGAAAATTGCACGAATTTTGAAGAGTCTCTTCAGAAGATAGCGGTTTTGCTAGATCTAAAAATCGAAGAATTAAGGGAGCGAATTGACAAATATAAGTCTCTTCCATTGTTCCGTCCGATTATCATCAAGGACAATCTGACTCTCCAGGAAGTGTCTCGCATTGAGGCAAGGCGGCTGGAAATGCCAGAACTCCTACTCCAAGCCGAATCCAAAAGGGAATATCCATACAAAGCGTTCGCTTCCCATGTCCTTGGGTATCTTCAGGAAATATCGCTAGAAGAACTCCAGACAGAAGTTTATAAACAAAGACGGCCGGGGGATCTTGTCGGAAAGACTGGAATTGAAAAACAGTATGAGGAGCTACTCCTTGGTACCGAGGGGCGGCTTTTAGAAATTGTCAACAGTCTCGGCCGTGTTATGGGTACATTCAGTAAAAAAGAACCTGTTCCTGGAAAGACGCTCTGGCTCACATTGGATGTTGATCTTCAGCAAATCGCTGAGGAAATCCTTGAAGGAAGAGAGGGAGCGGTTGTGGTTATGGATCCTCAAAGTGGAGGGATACTTGCTTGGGCCAGCTATCCCAGCTTTGATCCAAATAAATTCATCAATAGATTTACACCGGAGGAATGGATCGATCTCAGGGACAATCCCACCTTTCCTCTGCAAAATCGGGTTATAAGAGGTCTTTACCCTCCAGGATCTGTTTTTAAATTAGCCATGGGTTTGGCGGCGCTTCAATCTCGGACGATCACAACGAGGACATCTTTTCAATGTAATGGTGTTGTGCAAATCTACCGCCAACCCCGTCACTGCTGGTATGAACCTGGACATGGGAAAATGACACTGGTTTCAGCTATTAAAAATTCGTGTAACATCTTCTTCTATCAAACAGGTCGTTTGATGGAGATCGATGCCATTGCAGACTATGGGAAGATGCTTGGTTTAGGACAAAAGACTGGGATCGATATTCCTGGTGAATTTGAAGGGCTAATGCCCACAACCGAATGGAAAAGAATTGCCAAGAATGAGCCTTGGTATCCTGGGGATACGATCTCTGTAGCCATCGGACAGGGTCAGCTTTTGGTCACACCCCTTCAAGTGGCCGTCCACACAGCCATAATCGCGAATAGAGGGAGAACTGTGATCCCTAATTTAGTCGACAGCAGAAGCTATATTTCAGATGACCTTATCGATAGTCAAAATCCTTCATCAAAAGGTTATGTACCTATAGAACCTCAACACTTTGAAACTGTCATTCAAGGTGCTTGGTTGGCGGTTAACGATGGAGGCACAGCCGCTGCAGCGCGTGTGCCTGGATTTAATGTGTGTGGGAAGACGGGATCGACGCAAACGATAGGTAGAGTAGAAGCTGAGCGGCTGGCTGAGTTGGGTCAAGAAGTAAAAACACATTCCTGGTTTACAGGATTTGCGCCCAAAATCAATCCGAGGGTGGTGGTGACAATTATTATCGAGTATGGAGGAGGGGGAGGAGCGACGGCCGCTCCCCTCTCTAAGAGATTATTTGAACGCTTCAGGGAAAAATATGTTAGATAGGACACAGATCGGCAATATCGATTGGATTCTCATCGGTCTTCTTGTGCTCAATTCTGCAATTGGTGTTGCTGTCATCTACAGTTCTTCTCAGTATCTGCCTGGGGATTATTATCTCAGACAGATGTTCTGGATTATGGTGAGTCTGGTCGCCTTATTTGTTTTTTTGTCCATCGATTACAACTCTCTTGTCACTTATTCTTTGCCTTTCTATTTGATCTGTCTTGTCATTCTTGCAGGGATTTTACTTTTTGGTGTTTTTATCTCAGGAGCAAAAAGTTGGATCAGGCTGCCGTTTTTTCAAATTCAGCCCTCTGAAATCTGCAAGGTCATGGTTATTTTGGTTCTGGCTCAGATTTTTTCTGGATTCAAAAAAGCCTACTTAACTTGGGGAAAAGCTGCTCTATCCGGAGCAGTCATAGGATTGCCTATTGTCCTTGTCGGGCTCCAGCCTGATCTGGGGACAGCTCTGAGCTATGTTCCGATTTTTTTAGGGGCATTGATACTGGCCGGTCTCAATAAGAAAATCGTTATTATTCTTCTTATTTTAACGGTTTTGCTCGGAATTACTGGATGGAGCTTTTTTCTTAAAGATTATCAGAAGGACCGCCTGACCACGCTTGTTTTTCCAACCAAAGATCCTTTAGGATCAGGTTACCAGATCATGCAGTCGAAAATTGCTGTTGGTTCCGGGGGTTTTTTTGGGAAAGGATACATGAGGGGCTCACAGAGTCAGCTGCGGTTCCTCCCCGCCCGCCATACGGATTTCATTTTTTCAGTTATCGGAGAAGAATTTGGATTTATGGGCGTTGTGATTGTTGTTCTGTGTTATTTCCTGCTTATGCTGAGGATTTTCCAATCCGTGTTTATAGCAAGGGATAGAACTGGAGTTTATATTGTCTTTACAGTCGCGATGATGATAGTCTGCCAATTTTTAATCAATGTGATGATGACAGTAGGTCTTTTTCCTATTGCTGGCATTCCTCTTCCTTTTCTCAGCTATGGGGGATCTTCTTTGCTCACGAACTTTCTGGCAGTGTCTCTTGTCGTGAATGTGAGAATGAGAAGATTCGTCAATGTTTGAAACTGTTTTTGAAGATATCCTGAAACATGTGCAGAAACCGGGAAGATATATGGGGGGAGAGTGGAATGAGATCAAAAAGGATCCCGAAAGCGCCCGTCTAAAAATAGCTCTTGCTTTTCCTGATCTCTATGAAATCGGGATGTCCTATCTTGGACAGAAGATTCTTTATGCCCTAGTCAATGAATGTGCAGATTTTATGGCAGAACGTGTGTTCGCTCCCGGCCTTGATTTCGAAGCCCTTTTAAAAAAAAATAAAATCCCGTTGTTTTCGCTTGAGAACAGAATACCTCTATACAAATTTGATGTGATTGGTTTTTCACTCCTCTATGATCTCAACTATTCAAATATTCTTACTATCCTGGACTTGGGTCAGGTCCCAATCTGGGCATCAAAAAGAAAGACTGTGCTTCCTCTTGTTGTGGGGGGGGGGCCTGCGGTTTTTAATCCTGAGCCTGTCGCAGAAATTTTTGATATTTTTCTTATAGGGGAGGGGGAAGAGGCATTTTTAGAGATTCTGGATACAGTATACAGGCATAAAAAAAATGGAGCTTCCAGAGAATTTATCCTTAAAGACCTGGCAAAAATCAGGAGTGTCTATGTGCCTTCTTTGTACCATCCCTATTTGCCATCCCAATCTTCACTTCTTGCTGTGAAACCGGGCCGGAATGCACCATCGAAAATCAAGAAGAGAGTGAGCCATCCTTTCCAAAGGACTCCTTTTCCAGATAAAATAATTGTTCCGAACATCAACATTGTTTTTGATAGGGTTTCTGTGGAGGTTTCTCGCGGTTGTCCTCAGAACTGCCGTTTCTGCCAAGCCTCGAACATTTATTTTCCATCTAGAGTCAAGGACCCCTCTTTTGTCACAAACAAAGTTATCGAATCTCTCCAATCAACAGGCTATGAAGAGGCTTCCTTGTCTTCGCTATCCATAGGTGATTTTCCTTATTTAAACGAAACGGTGACTGAGTTAATGGAAAATTTGGAAAAAGATAAAATCTCTCTTTCTCTACCCTCCATGCGTCCAAAAGGTTTGACTAAACACATTACGGAAAACATTCTCCGAGTGAGAAAAACTGGATTCACAATTGTCCCAGAAGCCGGGACTGAGAGACTCCGCAAGGTCATCAATAAGAGCTTAAGGGATGAAGAGATATGGGAGGCGGCTTCTAATGCATTTTCTCAGGGCTGGAGGTTGCTCAAGCTGTATTTTATGGTCGGTCTACCCACCGAGGAGGAAGAAGATCTTCGAGGGATTGTGGAGATGGTCAACAAGATAATGGTCATAGGAAAAAAGATATTGCACAAGTCCCCTCAGATTAATCTCAGTGTATCGTCATTTATCCCAAAACCGCATACACCATTCCAGTGGCTCGCGATGGAGAATGAGCGGATTCTTTGTGAAAAACACGCCTATATCAAATCACAGCTAAAAAAATTTCGCTCTGTCCGTTTTAAGAATCATCCAGTCCAAAGCTCTATTCTAGAAGGAATTTTTTCCCGGGGAGACCGGCGTCTCAATGCTGTTTTAGTTCAAGCCTGGGAGGATGGAGCCCGGTTTGACAGCTGGAGTGATTTCTTTGATTTCAATATTTGGAAAAGGGCTTTTAAATCCAATAATCTGAATTACAGAATTTATTTGTCAAAGCTGTCTAGGTCGGCTGCTCTTCCCTGGAATCATATCCACACGGGGATCAAGAAAAAGTATCTTTTACAGGAAGTAGAAAAGGCTTTTGCTGCAGAAAGCACAACATCATGTCTTGAAAAGGACTGTGGTGTCTGCCAGGGGTGTACACTTTGGCCTCTGTATGAAAAAAAAATTCCCCCCAAAAAAATCCTCCCCCCAAAAAAACGGCATTCATTGGGGAAAAAAACAGAAAGATCCCATCGATACAGAGTGTCATATTCAAAACTTGGCCGGGCCCGGTTTCTATCCCACAATGATCTGAGTAATATTTTACAACGCGGTTTTCGCAGGGCGGGTGTCCATGTCCAGTATTCCGAAGGTTTTCATCCGAAAATGATTTTATCCTTCCTTCCCGCTCTTCCTTTAGGAATGGGAGGACAGGAAGAAATTTTAGAGTTTAGATCCTTGTATGAATTTTTGGAAAAGGATTTTCTTTTAAAAGTGAATACAGTTCTTCCATTTGACATCCGGCTTCTGGGTTTAGAAGAAGTGGACACCTCCCATCCTTCCATGACCGATGAGATCATTTGTATGATCTATTCAATCTCCCTCGATAGACTTCAAATCGATCGACTTGTTGAAAACTGGATCGGCAAAAATGGGAGCTCAAAAAGCAGATGGAGTAAGATTTTGCTAGAAAAAATGGAGAAAGGTGCGGAATCTTTTAAACCAGGGGTGGTTGAAAAAATCGAGTTTTTCAAAAAACAGAATAAATTTCGGATTTTCATTCGATTTGACAAGAGCCATTCCGCACGTATCCAAGACATCGCAGAAAAAATATTCTATATCGATAATCCCATCTACAATATAATCAGAGAAAAAGTGATTTTTAAAAAAGAATCCTAAATTTCGTGATTTTAAGATCGAGTTCTCTGTGAAATGATGAGAAACTAGGTTGCGTTTTCCTAAGGGAGTACCGTGCAAGAACGCGCGGAGAATCTTCCCCCACGGGTGAAGACCCGTCTTTCTAGCCACCTCGCCATCATCGCCTTCGTGTGCTCCGGGGTAAGATACCGCCGCGCTATTCACCCCTTCTGCTCCAAAGCCTCCCCGTGAGGAGTTCTTTTCATATATCCAGAACTTAAAAGAAATTCACGGAATTTGGGATGCTGATTTTAATTAGAGCTTGACGTAAAATTGACTCCGTAATATCATCTAATGCATATAAAATTTGAAGAGGAGGCAACAGTGATAGATTTCAGTTTGACAGAAGAACAAAAAGCTCTACAGGAAATGGCAAGAGAATTTGCAGAAAAAGAAATGAAACCCAATGCAGCAAAATATGATAAAGGGGAAGAATTTTCTGAAGATGTCATGCAAAAAGCATTTGAGGCGGGTTTCCTCACGGTTAAAGTGCCGGAAGAGTACGGCGGGGCCGGTTTAAGCGATCTGGATACCGTCATTATCAGTGAGGAACTGGCTGCCGGATGTGCTGGTATGTACACGACAATGATGGTCAATTCATTGGCCTTTACCCCGATAATTTTATTTGGAACAGACGATCAGAAAAAGAAATTTTTAACCCCCCAGACGGAAAAAATGTCATTTGCATCGTTCTGCCTCACTGAGAGAGAGGCCGGCTCCGATGCCAGTGCGCAAAAAACAAAAGCAGAAAAAGTCGGCTCAGAATACGTCATCAATGGTTCGAAATGTTTCATTTCGAATGGAGGAATAGCCAGTACCTACGTCGTTTTTGCCAATTCAAAACCGGAACGTGGAATTCGAGGAATCAGCGCCTTTATCGTTCCAAGGGACACGCCTGGAGTGATCATTGGAAAAGAGGAAGACAAAATGGGGCACAGAGCCTCGAATACGGTCGAAATCATTTTTGAAGATGTGAAAATTCCAGAAGAGAATCTACTTGCTAAAGAAGGAATGGGATTTATTATCGCCATGAAGACTCTTGATAAAACAAGGGCACCGGTTGGGGCTGCGGGTGTCGGTGTTGCGAAAGCGGCTTTGGAATATGCTGTCGAATACTCGCGGACCAGGGTTCAATTCGGCAAGCCTATTGCTCTTTTCCAGAATACATCATTTAAAATAGCTCAGATGGCAGCGGAAATTAATGCGGCTCGATTGCTTGTATGGAATGCAGCGTGGCTTCTTGATCAAGGTCTTCCTGCGGGGAAAGAATCTTCTATGGCAAAATTTTTTGGATCAGATGTGGCCATGAAAGTCACTTCAGAAGCCCTTGGGATTCTAGGTGGGTATGGCTATATGAAGGATTATCCTATGGAGAAGTTAATGCGGGATGCCAAACTGCTGCAGATATATGAAGGCACAAACGAGATTCAGCGTATGATCATTGCCCGCGAAATCATCGGGCCCATAAAAAAATAGCCCTCAAATTGCAAATGAAGGGATAGAGAAAGACCTGCAGTGAAATTAAAGGATTTGGAGAGGTGCTAAATCCCGATTCCTTCTTCTTCGATATATTCAGGGATTAAACCGGTTGTATCGACTCCGACTCCCTTAGCGATATCAATGAGTTCGATAACTTTGTAAAAGGGAACCTTTGCATAAGCTCTGATAAATATCGTTTTATCCTGACGGGCGGAATAAATTCGTCTGAGTTCATCTTCCACCTGGTTGAAGGCGTAGATTGTCTTATTGATATCGACTGACAAATCTGTCTGTAAGGTCATGACAACAAGACCTACAGGAGTAGCCCCTGATTCAGCGGAGGTTTCCGGAAGTTTGACGTCCATTCCTTTTTGAGATAATGGGGTTATGACCATAAAGATAATGAGAAGGACTAATAAAATATCACACAAAGGAACAACATTAGGTTCTGCGCCTGAACTCATACTTGCCTCCTTTATTTCTGCGCTAAAGAGCCATTTTATGCTAATACGTTTGAATTTGTCAAACTGTTGATTGATTTTTTTTTCTTTGTTTTTTATATTGAATAAAAGGAGCAATCATGAGGGAATTAAAAATCGAAGTCATTGACGTCAAAGAAAGGTGCGGGGCCAAGCATAGAGCCGGGGATATTTTTTATATAAGAGGTGAGGGAACAATTGAGATTCCTGACGGGAAAAAAGTCTGTGTCTATGCACTCAACAGCCTCTTCCCCTTCTTATCTCTCAAACAAAGGGAGGATGAACTGCCCTCCGACGATTGGGTTTCTGAAACAGAAACTCTCTGCTGCCCAGATCCCCAGGGGGTTGTCTTTAAAGTTACGGCACTTTAGATACTGGGATTTGGCGTCAACAGGAAATTTATGCAATGAAGGAGCGAGATCTATTTTCCTGCCAAAGCCTGACTTCTTTTTAATTTAAAAAGAATGGATCGGGCGTCATAGACAATGATGACTGCAAGGCAGATGAGAATTACAACCGTAAATCCCAGAAGATACTGACTCTCTTTGAAAAAAAAATAACCTTGGTAGAACAGTGCAGCTAAGGTTGTCACAAGCATAAATATAGCTGGATAGATTGTAAAAGTTTTTGGTCTCTTAATGCTGACAAGATAGGACGATACAACGACCAACGCTAGAGCTGCAACAAGCTGATTAGAGGCTCCAAATACAGGCCATATGGCTTTATACCCTTCTGTGGCTCCCAGTATTCCAGCGAAAACGAGAATGATACCTGAAGCGATCCACCGGTTCCTAAATACGGCCTTTTTTCTTCCCAGGAGTTCTGAAAAAATGAATCGTCCCAAACGTGTTCCTGTATCCAAAGTAGTGAGCACAAAGGCGTTGAGCATGACCATACCGAAAAATGAGCCTAAAACAACTGTCATCCCAGGGAGGGAGGAGACAAATCTTCCGTATCCGGTGGCAAAAGCCCTGATGGGATCTCCCACTGTGTTCATAAGATACTGAAATCCGAAGGCACTTTCAGTTCCGGATGGATCCCAGATTAAAGCGCTGGACGCAATAAAAATAACAAGGCCTGCCAAAACGGCCTCTGTCACCATTGCTCCGAATCCGATCATTTTTCCCCATGCCTCATTGGGCAGCTGTTTGGCAGTGGTTCCTCCTGCCACAATAGAATGAAATCCAGAGATAGCACCACAGGCAATAATGACAAACAGCATGGGCCATAGGGGGCCGCCTTTACTTGAAAAAGAGACAAAAGCAGGCGCATTGACTTTTGGGAGGGCAACGATCATACCTAAATAACCAAGACCTAATCCCAAAAAAAGAATCCATGTGCTGATGTAATCTCTGGGTTGCAGAAGGAGCCAGACCGGAAGTGAGGAGGCGAAAAAACTGTAGATGATCAGCACTATAAACCAAAACATCTGGCTCGGTAACCCAAATAATTTGGCAGGGAGTTCGATTGGAACCAGGCTCCCGATGTAGATCAGAATAAGAAGAATTAAAAGGGAGATAACTGTGGCGATCGAAACATTCACTCCTTTTCTGTAGATCAACCAGCCAAATACAATGGCGATAAAAATTAAGCCAAAGGTAGGGATAACGATTTCCGGTTGGGAAACCAGAGTCTGGGAGGCAACCACCGCAAAGACGGCAATAACTAACGCGAGGGCAAACCAGAGAAAGAGGGAAAAAATAATCCTGGTTCGCGTCCCGAGTGTCTTTTCCGATATGTCTGCAAGGGACCGTCCTTTGTTTTGAACAGAGGTCATGAGGGACGTGAAATCATGAACGGCTCCTAAAAAAATACTTCCCAGCGCAACCCAGAGGAGCGCGCCAAGCCAGCCAAAATAGAGTACACCAAGAAGTGGGCCAAGGATGGGCCCCGCGCCGGCAATCGAAGAAAAATGATGGCCAAACAACATGGCTTTTTTTGCCGGAGAGTAGTCGATCCCATCATTGAGTTCTTGTGCGGGAGTTAATTGGGAACTGTCCGGTTTAACGACTTTTTTTTCTATAAAATTCCCATAGATTTTATACCCAAAAAAAAGCCAGAGGAGAAGGATGCCTGCAATGATCAATGTGTTCATTGTCTTTCCATGCTTTAAGATTTAGCTGGTCTTGTTCTGTATACAAGAAATCCTGCGAGAAGGATGAAGGCCGCGAGAGCCGCAAAACCACCAAGGTCAAGGCCAAAACCTTGAGGTTTAGATTTTGTGATATAGGCATAGGCGGCCACAACAACCATGGCCAAACCTTCTCCGGCAATAAATCCCGAACCAAGAAGAACTCCTTTATCTTTAATCATATTTTGACGTTGTTCATCGTCGTTAGCTTTTTTTGTGACAAAATGTCTGATCATTCCGCCCACGTAGATGGGTGTCATGGTCGATAGAGGCAGGTAGATTCCAACGGCAAAGGGCAGAGAAGGAATTCCCAGCATTTCAGCCATGATAGCGAAGACACCACCGACAAAAACTAATCCCCAGGGAAGATCTCCGCCAAGCACACCTTCAATGACGGTTTTCATCAGTGTCGCTTGAGGAGCAGGGATCATCGCGGATCCGAACTCAAAGGCCTCTCCAAGAAGCCAGACTGCAGCGGCAATAGCGAAGGCGGTTGTCACAACACCCACAAGTTCGGCCGTCTGCTGTTTTCTGGGGGTGGCGCCCAGAATGTATCCGGCTTTGAGATCCTGTGAGATGTCTCCGGCGATAGATGAGGCTATGGCTACCACCGTTCCTGTGGTAAGGGCTGTAGCCATGCCCAGAGCATCTGTCCATCCGAGGGCCAGAAAGATCAGGCTGGTTCCCAGGAGGGCAACAATTGTCATTCCTGAAGTGGGATTGGATGTCACTCCCACCAATCCAACAATGCGAGATGAGACCGTGACAAAAATAAAGGCAAAGAATACGATACAGACAGACGCAATCAGCCGGATCAAAAGGGATGTATCAAATCCGATGATTCCTTTGACTAGAACAAGAACAAGGATTACGGTAATAACTCCTAAAATAATGGTTTTAAAGGGCAAATCTCTCTGTCTTCTTTCTGTATCTTCGATAACAGATCCTTCTTTTTTCTGAGAAAATCCCTTTAATCCGATCTTTAAGGAGCTATACATTGTGGGCAGAGATTTAAAGACAGTGATGATTCCCCCTACAGCCACAGCGCCCGCACCAATGAGCCGGACATAACGGTACCAGA
This sequence comes from uncultured Eubacteriales bacterium, assembly GCA_964633715.1. Lineage (GTDB taxonomy): Bacteria > Acidobacteriota > Aminicenantia > Aminicenantales > Aminicenantaceae > JAUWVG01. Next base: position 30,385 of record CAZWHQ010000031.1, on the reverse strand, counting down.
TTTCGTTGGCTGTCATTTGAGCAATGGGCAGCGTTTGTTCAGGAAATAGGGGAAGATTTAAATTATCGCCGAAGTATGCGATAAGTGGGATGATACCTATCCATGAGAGGAGCCCGCCAGCCACCATTATACCGCCGATTCGTGGTCCCAAGATGAATCCTACTCCAAGAAGGGCCGGTGTCGGTTCCATGCCCAGTTTGGCTTTTTTGAGGATGGGAAGATTCCAGTAGATTTTGTCCGGCCAGAGTCTTACGACTTCAATTATGAGTTTGAGCAGTGCGCCTAAGCCCATACCGATAAATACATTTTTGGCTTTGGCTCCACCCTGATCAGCGGCAATGAGCACTTGAGCCGCAGCCGTTCCTTCCGGATAGGGAAGTTCCCCGTGGGCCTGGACAATTAAGAATTTTCTCAGAGGGATCATAAACAACACGCCCAGGATACCACCGCAAAGCGCGAGCGTACCAATCTTGAAAATACCTGGATTAAATCCCCACAGAAAGAGAGCAGGGATGGTAAATATTATACCCGATGCCATGGATGAGCTGGCCGAGCCTGCCGTCTGGGAAATATTGGCCTCCAGAATGCTGCTTTTTCCAAGGAGGGGAGTTAATACTTTAAGCACGGCCACGGATATTACAGCCAGGGGAATAGCTGTTGAAATCGTAAGCCCAACTCTCAAGCCTAAATAGGCATTGGCTGCACCAAAGATAATTCCGAATAGAGAACCGAGGATAACTGACTTGAGTGAAATATCCTTGTAAGGTAATTTTTCAGGAACATAGGATTGGAACTCTTCCATGTTTATTCCCTCTCTTATTTGAATAATTCATAAAAACTGCCAACACTTTAAATTTTATTCAAAGATATCAACTTGATAACATGATTGGACTAATATCCGAATACCACACTTTGGTGGTGGATCTGTTTATATTAAATGTCGGCATTTTTTACCAAAAAAAAGGCTAGCCGATTTTACCACATCTGCTTCGTTACGACCCAATCGCGGTGGAAAACCACAGCTTCAGGGGTCGATGCCTTGCATCTGTCGCAACCTCGACTAGTGAATAATCCAAATTCATTTAAAATATAGGGCAGTCTATCATAGAAAAAAATATATTTCTAATCAAAACTCAATTCTTTTAGGTTTGACAGGAAACAGTTGACCCAGTTATAATTCCAACCAACTTATCTGAGTTGAAAAATGGATCAAAATGAAATTTTAGAGCGAATTGACACAATCAAAAAAGAATTGGCCGAAAATCAATTCGAGATCATCAAAGAAAAAATTCTTGAAAAAAAATTTCATCACCATAAATCAGACCGGAAATTTCTCATGGGGGGCAGGATGATTGAAAGGATGAGGAGAAAACTCATGCTAGAGGTGGAGATGATTCTTGAACCCATGCTAAATAATCAAAGAGAAATTAATCTTCGGTTTTTAGAGGAAATACGGCGAATAAAAAAGGAAATCGCTGGCCTTCAGTCTGGTGATGTTGAGCCAATGCATGCGCAACACAATCAAAAAGATCCTTCCAAGAATCAAGAATAGAATTGTTCGCATTTGGGAAACCAATGAGATGAAAACAATCGCAGTCTGTGCCGCACAAGTGCCCTTCTCCTCCGGTGGAGCAGAAGCTCTTGTTTCTGGGCTGATAAAAGAACTGAGAAAGCGGGGATTTGATGTTGATCTTATCAATATCCCCTTCAAATGGTATCCCCATTCACAGCTTTTAAAAAGTATCCAATTATGGGAAAAAATCGATTTAAGTGAATCCGACGGCAAAAAAATCGATATGGTCATTGCGACTAAATTTCCCTCATATTTTATCCAGCACCATAACAAGGTTTTATGGCTAATCCACCAGTATCGTCAAATGTATGATCTCTTTGAGACGCCCTATTCAGGATTTGACAAGAAGAGCCGAAATGATATGGAACTGAAGGATAAGCTGATCAAGATGGATAGTTTAGCCCTGAGCACTTACAAGAGGATCTATACCATCTCAGCAAATACTGCAAATCGGTTGAAAAAATACAACAATATCGAAGCTGTTCCCCTGTATAATCCTCCAAAGTTAAGCGGTTTATATTATTCTGCAAATTTTGAAAACTATATTCTGTCAGTCGGACGTCTGGACTCCCTAAAACGAGTGGACTTGTTGATAAGATCCCTTAAATACTCAAACCGCCGAGTTTTATGCAAAATTGTCGGAAAAGGTCCTGAATTAGAGAATCTTAAAATCCTTTCCAGGAAAATAGGCATTGCTGACCGGATTGAATTTCTTGGATTTGTTTCAGATAAGGAACTGCTGGAGTTGTATGCTAATTGTTCAGCCGTTTTTTTTGCTCCAAAGGATGAAGATTACGGTTATATCACATTAGAAGCTTTTCTGTCCAAGAAGCCTGTTTTGACCAGTTTCGATGCAGGAGGACCTTTGGAATTTGTTAAAGATAAATCGAACGGGATTGTACTTGAATCCTTAGACGAGAAACTCATAGGGAAAAAAATCGATGAAATCGTTTTGAATAAAAAAATTTGCCGGACTTATGGGCTTAATGGATATTCAACAGTCAAAGATATCAATTGGGATTTTGTAATTGAGACCCTGCTTTATGGTCAGCACAAATGAAGATTGCTCTTTTTAGTCCTCTTAATCCTATCAAGACCGGTATCTCGGATTACATTGAGGAGATGCTATTTGAACTCCGGAAACATCTGGACATCGATCTGTTTATTCAGCAGGGGTATATACCTACAAATGCGGCTATCTGCGCGGAGTTTAAGGTTATCCCCTATGTTGAGGAGACTTTCGATCCTACTAAATATGATGAAATTCTCTATCATATGGGAAATAATTATGAAGCTCATGGATATATCTATGAAGCTCTTAAATCTCATCCGGGAGTGGTCGTTCTGCATGACTATGTTCTGCAGGGATTCCATGCGGAAAGATATGACGCAACGGGAGATTTTGAAACGTATTGCCAACTGCAGAAAACGTACTATGGTGGGAGTGGAGAAAAGATTGCAAATAATATCGCTTTGCCGGGAACCCTTCCAATTTGGGAGTCTGATGCAGCAATGGATTATCCTTTGAATGAAGACATTCTTGAATCAGCCAAGGCAGTTATAGTTCATTCGAATTTTGTAAAGGAAAGAATCCAGGTTGGATTTCACAAATCCATTGTGAAGATAAATCATCATGGACACTTTTTAAAAACATTTGACCGGAACAAGGTGCGGGATCGGATGGGTATAAACCAAGATGGTTTCCTCATCAGCTCTATTGGATACATCAACAAGAACAAACGTTTTGATGTTATCCTTTCTGCCCTCGATGAACTGAATTTGCCCGGACTCATCTATGTGATTGCTGGGAAAGACAGAGGGAACCTCCTGAAGAATTATATCGAAAATAAGAATCTCAATATTATTGTTAAAGGACATCTAGGTCTTGAGGAACTGGAAGCTCTCATCTATGCTTCAGATATTTGCATCAATTTAAGGTATCCAACTATGGGGGAAAGCTCGGGCGCTCTGCTTCGGATGATGGGATACGGCAAACCTGTCCTTGTCACTAATTTTGGTTCCTACGCCGACATTCCAGACTATTGCGTGTTGAAAATCGAACCAGATATCGATGAAAAAGAATTAATCAAGCGTTTCGTTAAAACACTTTTTTTGGATGATGATTTTTGTCGTTCTATTGGAGAGGAAGCAGCCCGGTATGTTCAAGAAGAATGCGCGATAGAAAAATGTGTTCTTGAATATGTCTCTTTTCTTAAAAATCAATCGACAAAACCTATGCTTAATCTTTCAGAAGAGGCCAACGAAAATGACAAATCCAGATGACCTTAAACAGATAGTTTCTCAACTTAAAGAGAAGTTGAATGAAGAAAAGCAAAGTTTCTTAAATATCGAATCTCTCGTCATGAAGAAAATAGAAAGAGATGCTGGTTTTTGGGAGTACAGTTACGACGAACTTGAACATGAACTCTTTAAACGATTTTCTTCTCTTGAGGACAAAAGTGATTGCCTATCTATCACGGATATTCCATCGCCACGAAAAGGGATAGGTTGGATGGTCACTCTTAGTAAAAAAATTATCAGAAAAATAACGAATCCCTATACCCGAATGATCCTGAACAAACAGCATCAATTTAATAAAGAGCTTGTTCCTATTCAACTGGCAACGATATTGAGTTTACAAAAAATTAAAGACAGGCTGAATGCACTTGAGGCTGTGGCTCAAAAAATTCTGGACATTCAAGAAGAAATTCTTGAAAACCAAATCAAGGATGGCCAAAGACCAAAAAGTTTTTAATGAGATTCCTGACACGATGATAAAAAGTCGATTATTAGAAGAGGCCAAGAATTCTCCCGAAAAATTCTTCAAGATGTTGAGTCAAACCTTCCAAAGGGAGGAAGACATTGAAGATCGGATTTTGAACCAAGCTCTCTTTGGCTGGGTGCAATATTCTTCCACTCTCTCCTTACAGGTCGAATTGCCGAAGGTGGTCGATCTGATAAAAGAGAAAAAGGGTGTGCAGTTTGGACTCAACTTCCTCAATCGAATGGAAGTGGCCAAGGATTACAGAAAACCCTCTTTGGCGTTGTATGACCATGCCATGCATTTTATCGGTGGGGCACAGAAATATGGATGCACGATGACTTCCGCTCTTCAAGGGCGTTTTGATGTCACATTAATAGTGAATAAACCTATCACTCTACAGGCACTTGAACAATGGTATAATCTAGACCTCTCTTTGTGTAAAATCAAAGTCGTTCCCATTCCGTTTTTTGAAGAGACTGGAAAGGGAAAAGAACTTGTCAATCCTGGTGAGGTCGATAAAAAAGGGGAAAATCCTTTTCATATCATCAGCAGGATTAGCGGTGACTTTGACATTTTTGTCAATAACTCCATGCTGGAAATGGTCTATCCAATGGCCAATTTGAATATTTTTATCTGTCATTTTCCCGAAAGAGAAAAATCTCGTTTTTTCCATGTGGATAAATATACAGAAATTGTCTTCAACAGCCATTACACTTCTAGATGGATAAAATCCCGATGGGGTATGACAGCTCAGTTTCATCTCTATCCTCCGGTGAATATGGAAGATACAAATATGGATAGAGAAAAAGAATCTATTATCCTGTCTGTCTCCCGTTTTGATCCAGGAGGCAACAAACAACAGCTCGAAATGATCAAGGCCTTCAAAAAACTCATCAGTCAAAATCCGGAAATTGTGAAAGGATGGAAACTCGTTCTTGCCGGAGGAAGTATCGAGGACAATCCCTATCTTGATAAGATTTGCAGATACTTAGAACAATTTCCATTCCTCGATGTGGACGTGCAAATAAATGTTCCTGAAAACAAACTCCGCACCATTTACCAGAAGGCCAAAATATTTTGGCATCTGTGTGGTCTGAATCAGAAAGATCCCGCAAAGGTAGAGCATTTTGGAATGAATATTGTTGAAGCCATGCAGAATGGGTGCGTGCCTATTGTTTTTAATGGTGGAGGACAGACTGAAATTGTAGAAGAGGGGATTTCAGGCCATCTTTTTATGGATGAAAGGGATTTGTTGAATAAAACGATAAAACTCATAAAGAATCCCGAAGGGCTTCTACAAATGAGAAGAAATGCCTATGAGAAGGGGAAGCAGTTTCACGTCGATATTTTTATAGAGAAGGTGCGGTCTCACTTCGAACAGCTGCTGAATGATTATAAAGCTTTGGCCGAAAACAAAGATTGATGTCTGAAGAGGACATCTCTTTTTGACGCTCTTTTATTTTAAAGTATTAAAAGCTTTTTTGTTATCACTGGCTTTAAAGACGAGGAGAGCTTTTCCCATTCCAGCTGAAGATCCATAGCAGTAGTCGATGTCGATGATGGCGTTTCCAAGGAGTGCTCCAATTTCAGCACCTGCACCGATACGGTCATCGATGAGAACAGTGACCACCTGGTTTGTTTTGACTTCATATCCCAACGCCTTTAGGCATTTCTCTGCTTTTTTATTGTTGGTTGTCAAGAGCAAAAAAACGCCGTTTTCCTTTCCTGCATAGGCATTCAGTGCTTTCAGGTTGACACCTGAATTTGCGAGCGTTCCCAGAACACGACCCAAAATACCAGGTTCATTCGGTGTGAAAACTTCGAGTTCAGTTTCTTTCTTGACGTTGTGCACGGTCTGTCTCCTTTTAAAACGACTTATTATAACAAATTTAACCCATGAAACCAAAACAATTCCGTTTCACTGGGAGTTCATAGATAAAAAAGAGTGTGTTTTTTTAAATGAATTTGTATAATTTGATTACTTTTTACCTGAAGAAAAATAAACATGACCAAAAAAGATATAAAAGTGGCTATCATCGATAATTCTATAGATCCTTCCATCTATAAACCGGTGAAACATTGGGCCTCTTTTCTTGATATTCAGTGGCAGGCTTTCAGAGCCAAGGAGGGAAATCTCCCTAATCTTAAAGATAATTTTTCACATTTAATTTTGACGGGTTCGGAAGCCTCCATTTTAAACAAAGAGGTTTGGGTAGAAAGAGAAATTGAGCTAGTCCAGGATGCTGTAGAGAGAGGCTTCGCAATATGTGGCAGCTGTTATGGTCATCAATTGCTTGCTCTTGCCCTGGCTGGCCAAGAACATGTGAGACGATGTACAAAACATGAAATTGGATGGTTTCCCATAAGAATAACGAAAGAGAACGCTCTTCTTGGAAAAAAAAGAACGATTTATGCTTTTTCTTCTCATTTTGATGAGGTTTTCGATCTTGGAGAGAACTTCTCTGTTTTATCCACATCCGAAAAATGTGAGATCCAGGCCTTTCAATGGAAAGAGAACCCTGTCTGGGGGATTCAGTTTCATCCAGAGATTGATATTCCTGAAGCGATCCAATATATACGAAGCAGTGCTGCCAAGAGTGATAAGAGGGCGGTTTTTTATAAAGGTGCCTTGGATTTGACACCTCGGGATTCGGGGCAAATTCAAAAAATCATCTCGAATTTCTTGGATTAGTTCGTCTTATGCACTGCACAGATATTCTCCTTGACAAATTGTGTCGATTTATATAAAAAAAATATAGAGATTATTGTATTTCCTCAATGAATATTTTTTAGAGGAGGCGGAATGAAACATAAAAGATTCATTTTTATTATTATTGGGATTCTTGTTTTTTTAACAATCAATTCCTATGCAGAGACGAAAAAGTTAAAAAGCGTCGGACGGTTCACTCTAGTCCAGATAAAAGGAGAGGTCCCCACATCGGAAGTTATGAAAATTCTTTTGGAAAAATATACCGGGGATATCAAATATGGATTTGATCTTGCCGGTTATGGTGATCTTTATCTCCCATTTATTGAACAGATCAGATCTGGAACTGTGACTGATAAGAGCATGGCTGTCGGAGATAAATTTATGTGGATGCTTTTTCGTTCCAATGGCAAAGTCAAACTCGTTGAGGACTTGGAATGGGCAGGTAAAGCCCCTCTTCCAGTCTACTCTTTCATTGTGAAAAAGAACTACAAGAATTATGAATTTGTTATGCCCAAACCCTGTGGAAATATCTCGCTGGTGGGGATTGAGGAAGTGATCCCAGATGCCACCTGTTCAATCACAGTCTCCCCGGTTAAACTGAACATCAATGATCCGGTTACAGTGGATATGAGCGGTTCCCAACACGCAGAGTCCCTGTCAGTAGATGTCTTTAATGCAGCGGGTGTAAAAGTGGCCTCAAAAACTCTGACTCCTGATTCTCCAAGGTGGCAGATGCGGTTGTCTGAACCTGGTGAATATGTGTTTAAAGCCGGAGCTGTTAATTTTGAAGGAACACCATCAACCAATCCCTGTGAAGCCAGGGCCTATGTCAATTATCCTCCGGTATGCGCTATCTTCACTGACTGTCTGCCTTGTATCGATTATGTGGGACGAGGAATCACTTTTGATGCCTCTAATTCAACGGACCAAGACGGGGAAGTCGTTAAGGCGGCTTTTGAAATTACAGATGCTTCTGGTGCCGTTATAGATACCCGAACAGTTTCAGCTGCTCCCTTAGCATGGGAAAAGATTTTTGATAAAGCTGGAATCTATACAGTGGCAGTGGTTGTAACCGATGATTTTGGCGCAATGTCCAAAATATGCAAACTCGATGTCGAGGTCACCCAGAAAAGACTTTTCTTTTTAGCTGAAATAGGTCCACTCCTTGCCAAAGGAACATACACGACCTTTCTATTTGCAAGAATTGGGCTGTTCTATTGGCTTGCTCCAGATACTTTCAGCTTTATCCTCAGAGCCGGACCAGCTTTTCCATTGGCCGATGTGGATATATGGAAGACATTTTTCATGGTGGATGGATTGTTTAATGTCCATTTTGATCCTCTCTATATCGGAGCTGGCATTGGCTACACAACCAAAGACCAGGAAGTCAGAGAGGGAGGGCTGGACATAATCGGTAATGTGGGTGTAAACATATTCGACAATTACCATACAGTTGGATCGATTTTCTTCGAAGGAAGACTTCCTGTGGGAAGTGAACGTCCAATTGCCGATATGCACAAACTGTTGCTCGGATTCAGAATTATATTTTAGAATTAACAGAATTAAGAACGTTTAGTTTGTTAAAAAAAGGCTAGGGACATTTTTCCTGGCCTTTTTTTGTTTGTGTTGAAGGGGGAATATCGTGTATGTGGGATGCAGAGGAATCAGCTTTTGAGTTTAAAAATGATATCCTCTGGGAATTTTGTAACTTCGGTTTGGGCATTTGTCACAATATGCGTTGTGTTTCCTTTGGCCAAAATCTTTTTTTTGTCTTCGCTCAACAGCTGATAAGAAAATATAACTTTTTTGGCTGTTATGTCTTGGAGTGTCACCTGAATGAAAAAAATATCGTCATACTTTAAGGCTTTTTTGTATTTGCAAAAGGCTTCCACTACAACAAGATAAAAACCCCTGTCTTCTATGTTTTTATAAGGGATTTTTTTCTGCCTGCAAAATTCCGTTCTTCCAATTTCAAACCATTCGAAATAATTTTTATTATGGGCAACTCCCATTTGATCGGTTTCGGAATAACGGACACGTTCCTTCATCTCGACAACTGATTGAGATGAAGAAGAGGAAGGAAACTCAGGTGAAAAATTTTCCGAGTTTTGTGATCTCTTCATTGTAGTATTTTCGGTACAGAATTTCCCACTCCCGACTGCCTTCTTTGATGCTTTTCTTTTGGGTTTGAATTTTTTCGATAGCTTTTTTGTCGATACTCTCATACAGGTTCATTTCTTCTTCAATGCTGTTGACGATACTGAGTCTAATCTCATTGGATTCGTCTAAAAATTCAACCTCGTCGTTTTCAAACAATTTATCTAGAATTTGGCGGGACAAATAATTCACTTTTTCTCGGGAAAATCTGATGCTCATAGGACAAGATTCCTTTCTTTAGCTAATTTATTCTTGATCATTCTGAACATTGTCTGATATTCGATATTGTCTTTCCGGATTTTTTCCATATGCTCATTGAGGATGCTCCTGACTTCCTGATCAAGCTTGTCCTCTTTTTGAAATTCTTCTGTGATGAGATTGATGAGCCCTTCGATCAGATTCTGTTTGTCATCAGATATGATTTTTTCTTCTTTAATCAAGTTGCGAGCAATGACAAAGCTCATGTGTTCAATTTGATTCTTACTTAATCTCATATCCTAATTAAAATACAATACCTTTGCGTAAATTTCAAGACTCCAGTCAGAATGAATTCAAAAAGTTGGATAATTAGTGAAAAAAATTATCTTTTTCCTGGATTGTTCCTGTGTCAATAACCAGAAAAGGGTGAAGACCGGCTTTATTGTGCAAAGTTTTTGCAAGAGCCAAAAGTTCTCCATCCGGAGAGAACAACCTGAATAGAGCTTCATGATTTTGATCTGTATTCCCTTTGGAGGTCGACAAGCCATATACATTGAGAATGTTTTCTGGGAGAATCATATTGCCGTTTCTGGCAAGTTTGGCCCCAGACTCTGTCAAGACGATCTTTGGATATTCCGGGAGTAAAGATTCGAGCGGATGAAGAAATTTATTAAAGTCGTTTAATGAAGCGAATTTAGCAATGTCGTCCAGAAAATAACTATCCTTGAGTAGAAATGGGCCGATAGCAGTCCGTTGAAGCTGAGTCAGATGAGCTCCACAACCCAGTTCCTGACCCAGATCATGAGCAAGCGAGCGGATATACGTTCCCGATGAACATCGGATAGCACATTCCAAATAGGGAGAGTGATAATTTTTAAACTTAAATTCATGAATATAAACTGGACATGGTTTCGGTTCAATTTTCTTGTTTTCACGGGCATGGACGTACAGCGGTTTTCCTTTGAATTTTTTTGCAGAATATAGAGGGGGAACCTGGAACTGTTCTCCGCTGAATATTTCCATAGTTTTTAGAATTCTCGATTTTTTTGGAAGACTGGAGGAATCAGCTCTAAATATCGGTTCACCGTCCAGGTCATAGGTATCGGTAGCCGTGCCCAATTTGATTTGAGCAATATAGGATTTGTCTGTTTTTAGATAAAAAGGGAAAAGCCTTGTCGCTTTCCCCACAGCAATGACAAGAAGCCCTGTGGCGAATGGGTCCAGGGTTCCGAAGTGCCCCACTTTTTTTATTGAAAGAATTTTCCTGATCTTATCGACAACATCATGAGAAGTGATTTTTTGTGGTTTATGGACGAGAATGAGTCCATCCATGAGTTCGGCTTATTTTGAATTCTTTTTTAGCAAGTCGTTCACTGTCTTTGGAACATCGATCAATAGATTTTCGTAAAAACCATGAACAGTGAAACCTGCCGCATGTTTATGTCCACCGCCTCCGAAATGTTCTGCAACGAGTGCTGCATTGGCTTCGCCCTTAGATCTGATGCTGATTCGAAATGTGTTGTCCTTGACTTCTTTAAAAAAGAGGACCATCTGAACACCTTTGATAGATCGAGCCTGGGTTGTGATGTCTTCTGTATCAATCTCTTTAAGGTTGAGATCGTCCAGGTTTTTTTTGAACATAGTGACTATTGCGACATTTCCTTCGTCGTTGATTCGAAGTGTGGAGAGGACTTGTCCCAGAAGTTTGATTTTTTCAGGTGGATTATTGTTAAACAACTGTTCTGATACTTTGATAGGGCTTGCCCCAAGTTCGATGAGCTTAAAACAAACTTCAAACGATCGTGCTCGTGTATTCGAAAATTGAAAGGATCCGGTATCCGAAACAATCGCACAGTACAGATGATTGGCTATCTGAGGAGTAAAAGTTATTCCTAATTTTTCTCCTAATAAAAAGGCCATGCAGCCAACGGCGGAGGCTTCGGGATCGACCCAGTTGATATCTGCAAAAAAATCATTAGAAAAATGATGGTCCATGCTTATTTTAAAGTCATTTGTGATACCAGCCTGGCCTGATCTTTGAACATTGGCGCATTCAAGCAGGATGACGGCATCGTAATATCCAGTTGGGATTTGTCCGATCTTGATATGTTCGATGTCCGGGAAATGATTAAAGGGGAAGGGGGTCTCATCCTTATTAATGATAGACATTTCCTTGCCCAAAAGTTTTCCCATAAAAAAAAGGGCCAGGCTGGTACAGATTGAGTCTCCATCCGGCCTCAGATGAGATGTGATGGCAATGCGCTGGCTTTCTAAAATTTTGTTTTTGATGAGTTCACTTGGATCTGTGTTCATTTTGTTTTAAGCCGTTCTAAAATTTTGTCAATATTTTCTTCATACTCTCGAGTTGGGTCCAACGAAAAAATTAGCAAGGGATTATACTTTAATTTTATTTTCGAGGCAATAGATTTTCTCAGATAGCCTTTTCGTTTTTCCAGAATTTCCAGTATCGATTTATCCTCCTTTTGACCGAAATAAGTCAAATAGACATGAGCAGTCTTTAAATCCGGGGTCATTCTGATTTTGGACACGGTTATCAATCCGGAAAAGGAATCCTGGAGAGATTCGATAAGGGAGTGGCTCAAAACTTCCTTGATGAGACTGGCAACTTTTTTTTGTCTGCGGCTTTCAGTCATTTTTGTTCAAAATTTTAAGAACATTCTCAGTAGAAAAAAATTTCCTGGCTGAGGATGTCTCCATCAATATTCTCTTGAAACTCTAAAATGAGTTTTTGAAACATGGCCTCAATGATTTTTTTTTGGTTGTTTAAAGTCACCACACCGATGCGTGTTCGCTGCCACTTGTCCTGGAATTCAAGTTCAGCAAAGGCGACATTGTATTTGTTTTTTAGACGATCCTTGAAACGCAGCATTCGTTTTCTTTTTTCCTTCAAAGAGTGGGCGTAGGGGAGATGGATGTCTAGAATGAGAAGACCTACAATCATGAAAAATTAAAATATCGAGCCGGGTTATTCCCGGTACTCTTTTTCTATGATGAATGCCTCGATAATGTCCCCTTCTTGGATGTCCGTGAATTTCTCGATACCAATTCCACATTCGTAGTTTTTTTTCACTTCCTGAACGTTTTCCTTGACATGTTTGAGGGAGGATATTTTCCCTTGATGAATGATTTCGTCATCTCTTAGAATTTTTATCTCAGCATTACGGGTGATCGAACCATCTTGGACATAACATCCGGCAATAATTCCGAAACGGGGAATTTGAAAGATTTTTCTGATTTCGGCCCGGCCTAAATACTTTTCTTTGAGTACGGGCTCAAGGAGTCCGGTCAAGGCCTTTTTAATATGATCGGTCAACTGGTAAATAATTGAATAGATTCTGATCTCGACGTTTTCTTCATCGGCCAGGTTTTGAATTTTTTGGTTGGCTTTGACATTGTATCCGATAAGAATAGCATTTGAGGCGGAAGCGAGAAGAACATCACTTTCTGTGATATGGCCTGTAGCTGCCTGGATTATTTTGACTTGAACTTCTTCGAGACTTAGATTTGGCAGGATATCTGAAAGCACTTCGATGGAACCTTGAACGTCTGCTTTTATGACTAAAGGAAGTTCCTTGACTTCACCTTCTTCTATTTTCTGGAAGAGCTGATCGAGAGTCAAATGTTCTGAGCTATCACTGTCCTTGTCCTTAATTTGGCTTTTTCTGAGTTGGGAAATTTTCCTTGCCGATTCGACGCTTTGGACAACCTGGAAAATGTCTCCGGATTCTGGGACATCCATAAAACCGAGAATCTCTACCGGGACAGAAGGTTTGGCCTCCTTCATCACTGCTCCTTTTTCATCAAAAAGGGCCCGGACTTTTCCATAAGTGATACCCGTAATAAAGGCATTTCCCTGCTTGAGTGTGCCGTTTTGAATGAGGACCGTTGCAATCGCTCCTTTTTTTGCATCCAAACGAGCTTCCAGAACAACACCCTGAGCTTCACCATTTGGATTGGCTTTTATTTCGCTGACCTCGCTGACGAGGAGAATCATGTCTAAGAGTTCTTCCAGGTTCGTCTTCTCCGTTGCTGAGACATCCACGCTGACGACCTTTCCACCCCAGTCTTCGACGAGCAGACCTTCCTTGGATAGTTGCTGCTTGGTTTTGTCCACGTCGGCATTGGTTTTATCGATTTTATTGATGGCAACAATGATGGGGACATCGGCGGCCTTGGCATGGCTGATGGCTTCTTTTGTCTGGGGCATAACTCCGTCATCGGCGGCAACAACGAGAATAACGATATCTGTGACTTTGGCGCCTCTGGCTCTTAATTGAGTGAAAGCTTCATGGCCAGGTGTGTCGACAAAAGTTATGGGGTGATTATTATGCGTGACAATATATGCACCGATATGCTGGGTGATTCCTCCTGATTCTTTGTCGACCAAGTTTGACTCTCGAAAAGCATCGAGGAGAGTGGTCTTGCCGTGGTCCACATGGCCCATAATGGTTACGACAGGAGGGCGGGTTTCCAGTTCTTCGGCACGGCTTTCCAGCCGCTGTTTCAATTCATCTTCTATGGAAATAATTTCTATTTCAAGTTCAAGAGTATCTGAAAGGGATTGTGCGATCGATTGAGTTAATGGATCATTCACTGTAATAGAAAAGCCCTCTCTATTGAGTAGTGTTAAAATGTCCTTGGCTCTGACTTCGAGTTGATCAGAAATTTCTTTTATATTTAAACCTTCCCTGATTTGAATTTTTTGGATCATTTCTTCGGCCGCTTTATTTTTGGATTGATTTTTCTCTTCTGATTTCATGTTATATTTATTCTCCAGTATTCTCTTTTTTAAGCATTAAATTTGATTAATTTCAATTCTGTATCCCACTAAAATAGAAGCCAACCGAACGTTCATCCCTTTTTTCCCAATGGCTAATGACAGGTGGTCTTTTGTGACGGCCGCCTGGAGCATCTTTTCACCCATATTTCGGACGAAAACTCTCTCGACTTTCGCTGGACTTAGGGCTGCTTTGGCGTAATCGAGGGGATTATCTGACCACTCGATAATATCGATTTTTTCACCTTGCAGTTCTTGGCTGATGGCTAAAATTCTGTTGCCTTTGATCCCAATGCAAGCGCCCACTGGATCAATGTCTTTTTCTCGCGTAAAAACAGCAACTTTTGCTCTTTCTCCGGGCTGTCTAACAATATCTTTGATCACGATACGTCCATTGGCAATTTCAGGTGTCTCCAATTCAAGAAGTTTGGCCAGGAATCGGTTAACCGTCCGGGAAACGATGACTTGGGCCCCTGAAGCCTCTTTGTAAACATGTTTAATGACTGCTTTGACTCGATCTCCTCGTCTAAAGTTTTCATTAGGCAGCATTTCACGTTGGGGAAAGAGAACTTCTGTTTTATTCAGTTCGAGGATCATATTATTGTTTGCCTCAAACCTGCGCAAAACACCTGTAATAAGCTCTCCCAATCTGGAGGCAAACAAATCGTAGACTTTTTCCTGCTCTGCATCACGAACCTTCTGAAATATCACTTGTTTGGCTGCTTGTGCAGAAATACGGCCCAATGTTTCAGAGGGAAGATCAACTTCGACGGTCTCGCCGACTTTGGCCTTTATATCGATGTCTTTGGCGTCTTCGAGAGATATTTCAGTTGCAAGATTTTTAGGTGTCTTCTTAATCGTTTTAACCGAATAGACGCGGAGCTCTCCTTTTTCAGGCTGGAAAGTGACAAAAATTTCTTCATCGTGATTGAAATATTTAGTTGAGGCGACTTTCAGAGATTCTTTTATGGCATCAACGATAACCTGTGTGTCCACACCTCTCTCTTTGCTGAGTTGGACGATAGTATTCCACACTTTTACTTTCATTTACTATTCATAAAAACTGCCGACACCTTTATATTGCTTCAATGAAATCAACGTGATAGGATTATTTTTAGTAATATCTGTGAACATCACTTTGTTTGTTGGCCAATTTATATTAAATGTCGGCATTTTTTTCCCTTCGGGCGAGCCGATCTTACCACATCTACATCGTTACGGGCCCATTCGCAGTGGACAACCACAGCTTCATGGACCGATGCCTTGTATCTGTAGCAATCTCGACTCGTGAATATTCCAGGCCTAACTTGTGTCTCTACAGAGGTGCGAAGAAACGTGAATTATAAATGAAAATATTCAGAATAGCAAATAAAAAGGGAGACCTTAACTTTATGTCACATGAAGAGAGGAGCAAACACGAGGCTGACAACAGCCATGAGTTTGATCAGAATATTCATAGAGGGGCCGGAAGTGTCTTTTAAGGGATCTCCGACCGTGTCCCCGATCACTGAAGCCGCATGACAATCGGTGCCTTTACCTCCTAAATGACCCTCTTCAATCCATTTTTTTGCATTGTCCCAGGCCGCGCCGGCATTAGACATATAGATTGCGAGAAGGACTCCCGTGGATGTTGCTCCTGCAAGAAAACCGCCCAGAGCCTCAGCACCGAGGAGCAGTCCGACCAGAAGAGGCATAATAACCGCACTCAGTCCGGGAATGATCATCTCAATAAGAGCTCCACGGGTGACAATGTCGATACAGCGGTCGGAATCAGGCTTGGTCTTTCCTTCCATAAGTCCCTTAATTTCCTTGAATTGCCTTCTTATCTCAACGACCATTTTATTTGCTGCCCGGCCTACGGCATTGAGAGTAAATGCAGCAATTGCAAAAGGCATAAGGGCCCCAATGAGTAATCCGATGACAGTCTGGACATTGGTGAGGCTGATAAAATCGAGGTTTGTCGTCTTCTGGTATGCAGAGAACAATGCTAGGGCCGTCAGCGCTGCAGAACCGATAGCGAACCCTTTTCCTATAGCGGCAGTCGTATTCCCGGAAGCATCCAGTTTGTCAGTGATTTTACGGATTTCAGGACCCAGTTTTGACATCTCTGCGATCCCACCTGCATTGTCAGCTATAGGACCGTAGGAATCTGTGGACATCACGATTCCAATGGTGGCCAGCATCCCCACTGCGGCCAGTGCAATGCCATAAAGATTAGCGAGCTGATAAGAGACATAGATGGTTGCGGCAATCGTCAATAGAGGGAAGATTGAACTTTGAAACCCGATAGCCATTCCTGTAATGATGGTCGGAGCACTTCCGGACTCTGTCGTTTTGGCCAGTCTCTTTACAGGAGGTCCGGATGTGAAGTATTCGCTTTCCAGCCCTATGAGAACTCCCGAGAACACTCCGCTTAAAACTGCCCAAAATACATTCAGTTCGGCCAGAAGAACTTTAACAGCGAAAAAAGCCCCGATTAAGAAAAGAAAACCACTGATGTAGGTCGAATTTCTGAGAACGGATTGTGGACTGAATTTTTTGAGAATATTGATAGAAAAAACGCCTAAAACTGAACAGAAAAGCCCTATAGCGATGAGCAATACGGGAAGCGACATATAGTTCAAATGAGGGGTCATGGTGGCTCCAATGGCAATGGAGGCGATAACAGAGCCAACGTAGGATTCAAAAAGGTCGGCACCCATTCCTGCCGTATCACCAATATTGTCTCCAACATTATCAGCGATGACTCCTGGATTGCGTGGGTCGTCTTCAGGAATTCCGGCCTCAACTTTTCCTACCAGGTCTGCGCCGACATCGGCGCTCTTTGTGTAGATGCCTCCTCCCACTCGAGCAAAAAGCGCCACTGAACTTGCGCCCATCGCAAAACCGTTTATAATTTCGGGATTCTTCGTGAAGAAAAAGAAAAACAATCCGACTCCGGCAAGACCCAGTGCAGCCACAGAGATTCCCATAACTGCTCCGCCTTGAAAGGCTATGGTCAAAGCATGGGGAGCGCCTCCATCTATAGCCCCCTGTGCTGAACGAACAGCGGAACGGGTTGAGCCTTTCATGCCTATAAATCCGGCAAGCATAGAACAAGAAGCACCAGTAAGGAATGCTAGACTCGTATTGATGTTAAAAGCTTTCCACAATACAAAAAAGAGGACTCCTACAAAAATGAAAATATATGTATATTCTCTCTTCAGAAAGATCATCGATCCCGAATGTATAGATTCTGCGATCTCCTGCATGAGTTTGTTTCCTTTGGGATATCGTTTGATGTAGAAGTAGAGCCCGATTGCGAAAATCAATCCCAAAATACCTAGTATGTAAGAATGAGGAATAATCTCTAATAACATCATTGTTTGTTCCTTATGGTAACTTGAAGAACTGTATAGCATATTCGAATGATGAAATCAATCAGATTTGTCGATTTGAGTGCTGTCCAATTCTATAATTGAAGAATAAGTTCTGTAAACTGGCAAGTCGATTCAAAATCACGCTTCGTTTTTCCCCTGTCCGTAGCGAGGAAAAACTCGCTCGATTTCCGTCCTCGCTCTCATCTCCATCACTGGAGATGAACCATGCCCGCTTGTCCTCCAAACGGATTTTTCCATCATCTTCCCAGAACTTTAAAAATCACAGAATCGAACAGAATAAT
>CAZWHQ010000031.1:0-12424 GCA_964633715.1 uncultured Eubacteriales bacterium | reverse complement strand
GATTTTTCCATCATCTTCCCAGAACTTTAAAAATCACAGAATCGAACAGAATAATAAAAGGTAGGGTGTTAAAGGGTGTGGCCGCGGAGGCTGAAGGGGCCGCAGGAAGTGATGAGGACGTCAACAAATTGATCCATTACTTTGTCTTTTGACGAGAAATTGATAACTTGATATCCATAATTTCGACCGGAATAGATATTCGGATCCTTTTTGCTTCTTCCCGTACACAACACTTTAGCTGTGCTTCCGATCAAGGATTGATTCGTTTCGATCTGGATGTTTTTCTGCAATTCCTGCACAGCCATCAATCGTTCTTTTTTTATGGAAAAGGGCACATCATCAGGGAAGTTATTCGCTTGTGTTAGGGGGCGAGGGGAGTAGCGAAAGGAAAAAATATTAGTGTACCGGACTTCAGCGAGTAGACTCATAGTCTCTTGAAATTCTTTGTCCGATTCCCCTGGAAATCCGACAATAATATCCGTACTTAGGCAGATGTCGGGCATCAACCTGCGCAGGTCCCTAATGATTTGGAGATACTCTTCTTGTGTATAGCCTCGATTCATTCTGTTTAAAACTGAGCTTGAACCGCATTGAACGGGAAGATGAAGCTGGTTGCAGACTCTTTTTGACTCCTTCATGGCCTTGGCAAAATTTATTGAAAAATTCTTTGGATGAGATGTGATAAATCGGATCCACTCTATCCCATCGATAGAGTTTGTTTCCTTTAAAAGTTCGACGAATCCCATCTGGGATTTTGGGTCGATATATGAATTGACGTTTTGTCCGAGGAGTTGGATTTCTTTGTAGCCATTGCTTGCCAGCTCTTGAATTTCACCTAAAATCTGGGAAGCTCGTCTGCATTTTTCCCTGCCACGAGTGAAGGGGACAATACAATAAGTGCAAAAATTGTTGCATCCCTCCATAATGGTGACAAAGGCACTGACTCGGCTCTCCCTAAGGGTTTGTGTGGTAGGTACTTCATGCCAATCTTTATTCCATTGTGTTGAGATGATTTTTTCTTCGAAAAAATTGGGAAGGATTTCTGGAATCTGCCAGTAGTTATCCGGCCCTAAAATAAAATCGATTTGCGGCATCTTTTCAAGCAGTTTCGAACGATAGAGTTGAGCCACGCAACCCACCACACCGATGGTGAAACTCTTTTCCTTTTTTTTCTTGATGGCGTTTAATCGACCTAAAAGGGAAAAAAGTTTTTCTTCGGATTTTTCACGCACTGCACAAGTGTTGATCACGATGAGGTCACTTTCTTCAAGAGAATTGGAGGGAATCAATCCACAGGAATCGAACATTCCTGCGATATGCTCTGAGTCATTTTCATTCATCTGGCAACCAAATGTATGGATATAGAATTTTAGAGGTTTTAGATTTGTCGATTTATTATTCATGGGCCCTTAACTTATAGAAAAAAATACAGTTTAGCTTGTTTCCCCTCGAGAGTCAATCCATGGTATTCCCATTTCCTGAAAGTCTCCTGCACATCCTGCTCCATCTTCCTCGAGATTGGTTCTTAGTGTGATAATTGTTTTTGGGGATACTCCTCAGAAGGACAAGGATGCTGCCGGAACAATCCAAAAGCATTTTTTAGATTTGCAAAAGAATCCTTGGGTTATTTGTAGACTATTTGGCTGTCTGTTTGATATATAGTATTCATCAAGGAGGAACAAGAATGAAAAAAATACTATGTTTTTGTAATCTTTTTATTGGCGTAATTCTTCTTTATCTGATATTGGGTGTGTCCCCATTTGTTCAGGCTCAGGTCGAGAACAGCGACATTTTTGGATTTCTGCGCTGGCGGAATATTGGCCCGTCCAACATGATGGGGCGAATATCTGCCTTGGATGCACTGAATGAGGATTGGCGCGTGGTTTTGATCGGATCAGCATCTGGGGGTGTATTCAAGTCGATAAACGCTGGTGTTACGTGGACTCCGATTTTTGACAAATATGGAAGCGGTTCCATTGGAGATGTGGCCTTTTTCCAGGGAAATCCTGACATAATATGGGTTGGGACCGGTGAGGCCAATAACCGAAACAGCAGTGGTTGGGGAGATGGAGTTTACAAATCCATGGATGGAGGAAAGACATTCACGAACATGGGATTAGAGGAAACCCACCAGATCGCTCGTCTGGCCACCCATCCCACAGATCCGAATATTGTTTATGTGGCAGCTGTCGGACATCTCTGGGGATATTCAGGTACGCGAGGTTTGTTTAGAACGACCGATGGGGGAAAAACTTGGATGAAGTTGACGAATGGACTTCCCACAGATGAAAAGACGGGATGCACGGAGATTAAAATGCATCCCTCTAATCCGGATATACTTTTCTGTGCCATGTACCACAGACTGCGGCAGCCCTGGACTTTCACCAGCGGTGGCCCAACAGGCGGGATTTATAAGTCAGAAGACGGTGGGAATTCCTGGAAAAAACTGACAAACGGACTTCCGGAAGGAGAATTAGGACGTATTGGGATTGACATCTACAGGTCAAATCCCAAAATTGTAGTTGCTAGCGTGGAGGCCAGCGACAAACTTCCTGATGACCTGAGTATTCCCGGACCGGGTGTCTACCGCTCGGAAAACGGCGGCGAAACATGGAGATATCTCCTCCGTCATACTAGCCGCCCCATGTATCATGGCCGGATCGCCATCAATCCATTGGATCAGAATCTGATATACGTGATTGCACGCGATTTCCGGTTTTCCAAGGATGGAGGTTTGACCTTCAGTGGCAAGCCCTGGGGAGGTGCCGGGGGGGATGATCATGATCTTTGGATTTCTCCAATGGATAAAAATGTCTTTTATACGGCTACTGATCAGGGCGCCCATCTCACTGTGGATGGAGGAGAATCGTTCACCTCATTTAACAATATGGCCATTGCCCAGTATTATGCCATTGGTGTAGATATGCGTGATCCCTATTGGGTATACGGAGGTATGCAGGATATAGGCGGTTTCGGGAGTCCAAGCAACAGTCGAGATCGACAGGGTATCCTAATCGACCACAATATTGAGGTCAACGGTGGAGACGGATTTCACATGCAGGTCGATCCCTTGGATTGGAGAACGGTCTATACCGTCTGCCATGTGGGTGGAATCGGCAGGATCAACATGGAAACCCGTGAAACAAAACTGATCTCCCCGCGGCCTGAAAACATCGTCAATTTCAGAGATGTTTATGATCCAAATTTTCCAGAAAAACCTATCGAATACTCCATTTATCCCGGCGAGCACTGGTTGTGGCGGGCATCAAGCCGAAGCAGTTATTCCAACATGCTTCCGCCACAGTTCCGGTTCAACTGGAGCACTCCTCTCATCATCTCCCCAAACAATCCCCGAACCATTTATGTAGGAGGCAATTACCTGTACAAATCTGTGAATAGGGGAGATACTTGGCGGATTATCAGCCCGGACTTGACAACCAATGATCCAAAAAAGAGAAATTCTTCGGATTCAGGTGGTTTGACACATGAAGTGACAGGTGCGGAAAACCACTGCACCATCATCTCTATTGCCGAATCTCCCCTCAATGTTTCGGTTATTTGGACTGGAGCGGATGATGGCAGTGTGCGAGTTACACGGAACTCGGGATCCAAGTGGGAAGATGCCCGCAAGAATATTCCCGGTGTTCCTGAAGAAATTTGGTGCAGTCGTGTGGAGGCCTCCCATTTTGACGAAGGAACGGCTTACGTCACATTCGACGGACACAGGAGCGATAATTTCAAGCCTTATGTGTTCAAGACCGAGGACTTCGGCCGGACTTGGACAGATATCAGCGGAAACCTTCCAGATGGACAGAGCCTTTATGTTGTCAAGGAGGACTTCAAGAATAAAAACCTGCTGTTTGTTGGATCGGAATTTGCATGTTTTGCAACGATCGATGGGGGGAAGAGCTGGTTCCGGATAGATAATAACATGCCCACAGTAGCTTTTCATGACCTTGTTATTCACCCAAGAGATGCGGATCTGGTAGCAGGAACACATGGAAGAAGCATCTGGATTCTTGACGATTTGACACCACTTCAGCAGCTGACTCCTGAAGTGATGGAGTTGAATGTTTTTCTTTTCGAAAACAGGGTAGTGACCAAATGGCAGAATGTTTCAATTGGGCGGCAGCCGTCATTCACAAAATTCAGAGGAGAAAATCCTCCGCGGGGCGCTCGGATTCACTTTTGGTTAAAAGCTACCCCTCAAAATAGAGTTGAAATTATTATTGAGGACCTTTTAGGGAAATACAAAAGTGAGATGACAGTGACCGGAAAACCCGGAATAAATCAAGTGAATTGGAACATGAGATTTCCTGTTTTAGAGGAGAGTATCCTCAAATTTGGAGAACGCCTTGCTGGTGTGTTGAATAAACTGGAAGGGATGGTCAAAACTGAGGCGGAAAGAGAAGCGGTGAATAAGATGAAAGAGACAGTACAAACAGAAAAATCTGAAAGAGGCCTAAGTTCCCTTTACCGCCAGCTTACCAGGAATTTCTCTGCTTATTCCCAGGGTTATGATCTTTTTGGGCCTTCTCTCGAGCAGCCCGAGGCTCTATCTGGTGAATACAAATTAAGCCTTATCGTTGACGGTCAAACTTATTTGGGACGACTTAAAATTCGGAACGACCCCCTGCTGGACCTATAAAATATTTTCCAGAATTTCCACAGAGGTCTGGATGAGTCTGGGGCATAGGGTTTCAAAGAGCCCGGCGTCTTCCGCTTTCTGGAAATTCTCTGGAGAGCTTAGGTCGTATCCAAGAAGCTCTTTGCATATTGTCGAGCCATTTTTTGAGGAGAATTGATCGATAAAATCAAGAATCTTTTCGTAGGTTTTTTCTCGGGCGTCTAGGTCTTCGGCCCGTGTTCTTCCGTACTTCAATCCAATGACCATATAAGCTCCTGAGACCGCCCCGCACGTCTCACCTTGTTGAGCAATTCCTCCTCCAAAGGGTTGTGATATCTTAAGGGCCGTGTTCCGGTCCAGATTGAATTGGTCGCAAAAAGCAGTGAGGACGGCTTGAGAACAGCTGAATCCTTCATTGAAACAGGACTTTGCATTTTCTTTTCTGTCTGTCATGATTCTTCCTCCAAGTGGGCGCTGTCTTCAACAACCTTATCTTCCTGATTGTGCTCCAACATTTCCCGAGCGTTCTGCAGAGTTGTTGGAGTGATATGGCTGCCAGCAAAAAGCCTGGATATTTCTTCAACTCGTCCTTCAAAATTCAATTTTTTAGTAGTCGTAAATGTTCTATTATTCGAAATTGTCTTTTCGATCCTAAAATGGTGTGAGGCGAATGAGGCAATTTGGGGGAGATGTGTGATGCAGATGACCTGATTATGTTTTGACAAAGCCTTTAATTTTTGAGCGACAAATTCTGCGGTTTTTCCACCGATTCCTGCATCGATTTCGTCAAAAATCAGAGTTTTGTTTTTGTCAGAGTCCTTTCCAATCGATTTGAGAGCCAGCATGATCCGAGAGAGCTCTCCTCCGGATGCAATCTTGCGGAGGGGCCTGAGTTCCTCCCCGGGATTTGGGCTGATGAGGAATTCGATTTCTTCATTTCCCTTATCTTTAATTTTATCTAAATTATCCTCATTATATGAAAAAGTCCGGAATTCTATTCGAAACTCTGCTTTTTTCATTCCTAGAACAGAAATTTCATTTTTGATTTTCTTTTCAAGCTTTTGCGCATGTTCCTGCCTCATTTGAGTGAGTTTGTCTGCTTCCTTTTTGTATTCCCTAAAATGGCTGTCTATTTGAACATCCAAGTCCTGCAGTTTTTCTTGATTTGATTCCAGATCTTTCTGTTCTTTTTTTGCTCCATCCAGAAAAGAAAGAATTTCTTGGATTGTGGCACCATACTTTCTCTTCAGCTTTTCGACCGTGCTCAATCGCTCTTCAATTGTGTTGAGCTTTTCAGGAGAAGCCGTGTGCTTTTCTTTAAATTTTATAAGAAAATCCGTAAATTCGTTGATCGTTACGGAAAATTGATTTATTTCCTGGTACACATCCTTAAACTCTTTTCCAAAATCTATAAGAAAATTTACGGCGTTTTGCAGTTGTGACAATTGGGAAGAGAGAGAACGTTCAGAACTGCTCGCGATAAGAAGAGCGTCCTCTAAGTGTCTTCTTATTTGTTCGGTATTTTTGAGAATATTTCTTTCTTGCCGCAAGTTTTCTTCTTCATCGGAAACCAGGCTGGCACTTTCAATTTCCTTGATCTGAAATTCCAGGAAATCCAGACGTTGTTCTCGTTCTTTTTCTTTGGTTTCTAGATCTTTTTTTTCTCTTTGCAGACGACGTGTTTCCTGCGCCAATCGGATCACGATCTTCCTCATTGGAAGAAGACCTGCATTAATATCGAGATAATCGAGCTGGTACTCGGGCTCTCTGAGAAAGATGTGATCGTTCTGACCGTAAATATCTACAAGACCACTTCCTGTTTCTTTCAGTCGTTTGATGGGAACAAGAGTCCCGTTGAGATATCCTTTTCCCGGTCCGCGCTCGCTGATTTTGCGATGGATCAAAATGTCTTCTGGAGAATCGGCCTGAAAAATGGCTTCTACAGACGTTTCTTCCTCGCCTGTACGGATGATGTCCGTTGTTCCCTTTTCTCCAAGGATCAGTTTAAGACCACCAATAATGATGGATTTGCCCGTTCCAGTTTCTCCGGTAAGGATCGAAAAGCCATCTTGGAACTGGAGTTCAATATCTTCAATTGTAGCCAGGTTTTGAATGCGGAGGGATTTGATCATTTCCTTGTTTTGGTGATACGGATAGGACGGAGAGCTTTCTCAACATTTATGCGGCCATATCCGATATAGTCATCTACACCTGGGAAAAGATCTTGATTGACGTCATCGGCAGAGTACCGGATGATGTTCATGATATCCCGGGCACTGAGATCGGGTTTGAGACTTTTGATGAGAGCGGCAAGGCCTGAAACAAATGGAGCAGAAGAAGATGTTCCGTAACCGTACGCATAGGGATCGATATCAAAATCTCCCCAGACTTGCGCAGGATACCAGGTTGGGACACAACCCAATATCCGTTCTCCGGGAGCGGCAACATCAATTTGAGGACCTGTGATTGACCAGCTAGAATGGGCATCATTATAATCGGTGGACGCGACAGCTAAACAGTACAAATCGTAGGCTGCGGGATAGAGCACGGATGGGGAATTGTTCCCTGCAGCTGCAACCAGTACGACGCCTAATGAATAGGCATATTTCATGGCGTCTTCAAGTGCCAATGAGGGGGCATCTCCTCCAATGCTGAGATTGATGATATGGGCTCCGTTGTCGGCAAGCCAACGGATGGCATCAATAATATTGGCATATGAGCCGGAACCTGCAGCACTCATTGCTTTGGCTGGCAGGATTTTACAGTTCCATGCGACACCGGCAATGCCAACACCATTGTTCGTTTCTGCAGCAGCAATGCTTGCGATGTGTGTACCGTGCCCATTGTCATCAGTCGCGTCGTTGTCGTTGTTGACGAAGTCTTTTCCTCTTGAAATATATTTGTTTTGCAGTTCTGGATGATCAAAGTCGAGGCCTGTGTCGACAAATCCGATGATCACACTGTCTTTTCCAGTCTCTTCCTCCCAGCCTGAAGGCGCATGTATGTCAGCACTTTCTTTTCCCTGGGGACTTCCAGGCACATTGCCGATCATCTGACCGGTATTGATGAGCGCATATTGAAGATTCAGCAGGGGATCATTGGGAGTTAGAGTGAGATGGGCTATGTAATTGGGTTCGGCATATTCGATGAAAGGATTCATGTTCATCAGATACACCATTTCTTCAACAGATGAATCTTCCGGGATTTTAAGCTTATAGATGTCCACTTTGGGAATAATAGTGATGGTGTCGGTTTGGTAAGCATTGAGAGCTACCCGTCTCAATTCACGCGGGAGGGATGATTTGAATTTGACTAGGATTTGATCCATAACAAAAGGATTTATTTCGTTTTGTGGGGCTGTATTTAAGTTATTACAGATATTATCTTCTGCGTTAACAGGGCGGTATTTATGGAGAGTTGGGCCTTCGATTTTTTTCTGAGGGGCACGAGCGGTGATATTGATGAATAAAAGTGAAAAAATGAGGCAGCCGGGTAACCATTTTTTCATGGAGTCCTCCGATTTTGAGGTAACATGACAAACCTAAAGGATATCAATCCACTGAAATCCAAACCTCCGTCATAAGGCATAACAGATAGAGCCCCTTTCAAAAAAAAGTTTGGAGTGACTTCAAATTCTGAACCAAAAGAAAATCTAAGATTGCTTTTTCCTGTTATTTTTTTTTCTTCGATTCCAAAAAGATCCTGAATGTCTTGTTCTACAGTGAATGTTCCCCAGAGCTTGTTGTATGTGGCAGTGAAAAATGGATAGATATTGTTGAATCCCTCATAGCGAATTATTGGACCGATTTGAGCACGCGACCAGGTGGGAGTTCCAAAAAGAGTTCCATCGACGGCTAAACCAGACATTTCCCACTCATTCTTGAAACCATAGTAATAGACGAATTGTGCATAGAGATTTATCTCATATTCGGACAGATATAAAAGTCTTTTGTTGATTTCACCTCCAGCCAAAATCCCACCAATTTCCTTGACTCCTAATTCTATTGAGAAGGGAAGTTCTCTGAATGTCAGGAAGTCAAAATTGGACAGTGAAAATCCGAGTATGACATGAACTGAAAATCCATCAAAAATTGATATTTCGGTATTTGTGCTGAAGAGGTAAGATTTAAGTTTGGATGAGTTGACATTTTCGTCCCAACCAATCGTCAAGCTAAAATATTCGGCGCTTAAGCCAGGATTCACAGCAATCTTTTGAGCCAGGTTTTGTTCCTGTGGTTGTTGAGCAAAGGACAGCGGTGAGAGGAAAAATAGAATAAAGAGCACGCCGAGAATAGGTGTTTTATATTTCATTGGATTCTCCGCTCCATTTTATTTCCCATTTACTTCACTTCCTTCATGTTTTCTATCTCTTTGAGTCGTTTTGTTGCACGTTTTGTGTATTTACTTTCGGGATAGTCAGTGATCAATTTTCTCAAGAAGGGAGCGGCCTCTTCAGGTCTATTCCATCTGAAGTAGGAATCTCCGAGATAATAATAGACTTTGTCCATTTTTGAAAAATTCGGGTATTCAGTCAGGATTTCTGTTAGTCTGGTCGTGGATGCTTTTAGAGCGTAGACCTTATAATAATGAATCCCTATTGTTAAATTATGAGCAGCTAATCTTTCTTCACACTCCTTAATCTTTTCGCGGGAGTCGGCCACCTGTTCACTGCGAGGGAAATTCGTCACGACCTTTTTGAATTCTGCCAGAGCTAGATTTGTTTTAGTCTGATCTCTTCCTGGGGATAAAGCTTTTCTAAAATGTGCCATCGCTATTTGATACTGAGCGTATGATGCAGAAGGGCTGAGTGGGAATAACGTGATAAATTCTCTATATTCTGAAGCAGCAATAATCAAACTTCCCTCATCGCCTTTGTCATAATATGAGTCCGCTATGGCGAGCTTAGCTCTTTGAGCGTAGAAACTTTTAGGAAAGGAATCTATGACAAGCCTGAAATAAGTACGTGCTTTTTCAGGATCTTTTTTAACAAACTGTTCTCCAGCTTTGAAAAGGTTTTCGTCAGAGTTGGCAAGGTCTGGAGCGATTTCTGTTTGTGGTTTTCGGCAGCCAGTGCCAATTATCACAATTAAACAGACAAAAATGGCTATAAAAACTGTTTTATTCATAATTTTATTCCCTAAATAGATATTCACTTTTTTGAGTAAAGATCCTGGATCCATTCCCATTCATTGATCAGTCCGTCTTCGAGTGTGATTTGAGGTGAAAAATCCAAGTCTTTTTTTGCCTTATTTATGTCGGCATATGTATGAAAGACATCTCCATGCTGTGGATTTGATTGCTGGATGATCACTTTTTTCCCTGTAATCCTTTCCAGCAATGGAAAGAGTGTATTCATTTCCTTTCGGTTTCCACCTCCGACGTTATAAATTTCTCCGGCTTTGCCCTTTTCTAGTGAATGGACATTGGCGTCAATGATATCATCAATGTAGGTGAAATCCCTTGTTTGTGTTCCATCGCCATAGAGATGAATGGGCTTATTCTCATCTATCGCTTTTAAAAATTTATGAAAAGCCATATCCGGTCTTTGGCCTGGACCATAAACTGTAAAAAATCTTAATGAGACCGTGGGAACGCTGTAGTTTTCAAAATAAAGCTGGCATAAATTTTCGGCGGCTAGTTTTGTGACTCCATAGGGTGAGTATGGAAGGAGTGGACTGGATTCGGTCATGGGAAGTTCCGGGCACAATCCATAAACAGAGGAAGAAGAGGCATAGATAAGTTTCTTTAAATGGCTGTTCTTGGCTGCTTCTAAGAGCTTTTGTGTCGCTGAGATATTGTTTTCTGTGTATACGGAAAAATTATTCCCCCAGCTGGATCTCACGCCCGCTTGAGCTGCGATGTGAAAAACATAGTCAACATCAGGGAGAAGAGAACTCAAGCCGATATCATTGAGATTACCAGAAATCAGTTGGAATAAACCGTGGTTTTTAAAAGGGAGGATATTCTTATCTTTTATCCATCTTGAATAGGTGTCATTGAATGAATCGATGCCAATGACCGAAAATCCCTCTTTCAAGAGCCTTTGGCACAGGTGTGATCCAATAAAACCTGCCGCTCCTGTGACTAAACAATTCATGATATCTCGTATCTGCTTGTCAAATCTTTCATTTGTTTAAGAATGTTTTGAGGATCCTCCTGTTTGAAAATCCCTGATCCCGAGACAAACATGCTTATGCCGTCCTGCAGAAGAAGTTCCATGTTTTCCAGAGTTACACCTCCATCGATTTCGATTGGAATATTCAAATTCTGTGCTTCTAGATATTTTTTTAAACGTCGAATTTTTTCGCGGCTGTGTTCAATAAAACTCTGGCCACCAAATCCAGGATTCACAGACATAATGAGGACATAATCGAGTTCATTGATAATATCATTCATGACCAGAAGTGGCGTAGCCGGATTAAGCGCAAGTCCGGCTTTTTTGCCTGATTCTTTTATGAAAGTGATGTCTTTGTGGAGGTGGATTGAGGTTTCAGGATGAATGGATATCCAGTCCGCTCCGGCCTCGGAAAATAGAGGAATGGCCTCATGAGGATTATCGACCATCAGGTGAACATCTAGAGGAAGAGAAGTTTTCATTTTTAAAGAAGAGACTAGCTGAGGGCCAAATGTCAGATTAGGGACAAAATGGCCGTCCATAATATCGACATGGAGCAAATCTGCTCCGGCTTCTGTGACCATTGACACGGACTCTTCGATATTCAAAGAATCGGCGGCAAGAATAGATGGCGCGATTTTGATTTTCACTTACTCACCTCCAGGGTGATGAGAGTTCTTTTTTTTATCGGAAAACCTTGTTGTGGAGTCTGATGGATAATGATTCCCGCTTCAAGATCTCCGTACGGTGCACGGCGCGTATCACCAACTCGGAATTCAAGGTTCTCCAGCCAATCAATAACGGGTTCAGCCCGCCGTCCTAAAAGATCGGGCATGATAAAAATATCCTCATTTTTTCCCTGGCTAACTAAAATGCTGACTCGAGATTCTCTACCAACTTCAACATCAGCAGGAGGATACTGAGACACAATCCGCCCGGCAGCATGTTTGGGTGTGTAAATATGAGATATTTTTCCTTTCCGTAAATCCGCCTCCCTCAAAAGAGGATTGATCGACTGTTCCATCTTATTCACGAGTTGGGGGACAGACACTTTTTCTTTTCCAGAGCTCACAATAACCTTAACAAGACCGTTAAGTTTGATGCGTTTACCTGCTGGAGGATCTTGAAAGATAATTTTCCCCTTTTCAATTCTGGGATGCATCTGGTAATCGCTTTGCACGACGGTCAGCTTTTTATCTGAGAGTTCGGACTTGACTTCATCAAATGTCTTATCAATAAGATTCGGAATATTGACGACTTCACCCGCTAGAGTGAGACGAAAAGAGGCCACTGCACTCAGGAGGAAAAGGTCAAGAATGAGAAGTGCAAAAAATACTGGTTTATATAATTTTTTTATCGGCATAACAAGAATTCTTTGTCATCTTTATACTCATATCTATACCATACATTATAAACCAAGTAAACCTTAAAAAAGTTACATCCTCGGGGGAAATAACCCGATGATTCATATTATTAGAGAATCGGATGGACGTTGTGTCTCTGTCTCTACTCGCGTGTTCTTAATGCGGTGGAGGCAGAATACCCGTGAGGATTCCGTCCGATTCTCTGAGAAAAAGGATTGATGAGGTTGTGTCTTTTATTTATAATAGTTTTTTTTACCGTTGTTGGCTGATTTTATGGTGCGCCACGAAGTGCTTAGTGATCTGAGGTGAAAGTCCACA
>CAZWHQ010000030.1:0-52069 GCA_964633715.1 uncultured Eubacteriales bacterium | reverse complement strand
AGGAGAAGTTCGAAATGAAGAAAGGCATTCATCCTGAATACGAGGAGAGTTCTGTCACCTGTGCATGTGGAAACACGTTCACGACTAGATCTACAAAAAAAGAGATCCGAGTTGAGATCTGTTCGCAGTGCCATCCTTTTTTTACAGGAAAGCAGAAATTTATTGACAGTGCAGGACGTGTAGAAAAATTCAGGAAAAAATATGGCGATCTTAAGAAAAAATAGGCGTCATGTTTCAAGAGCTGGAAAACATCAAGGAGAAGTACGACCAGCTCACCAAATTTTTGTCTGATCCCGCCAATATATCTGATCCCCAGGAATTACGCAGAGTTTCAAAAGAACGAGCGGATTTAGAGCCTATCGTCAAGTCATTTGAATCCTATCAAAAAATCCAAAAAGAAATCTCTGAGTCTAGGGACATTCTGGCTGATCCGGAAGCCGAAGAGGACTTGATAGAGCTGGCTGAAAGCGAATTGACAGAACTGGAAGATTTGGAAAAAAAACTTAAAGAAAAGCTGAAAATTCTGCTTATCCCAACAGATCCCAACGATGAGAAAAATGTCATTTTAGAGATCCGTGCCGGGGCTGGCGGGGATGAGGCCTCACTTTTTGCCCAGGATTTGTTCCGAATGTATTCAAGATTTGCAGAAAAACAAGGGTGGAAGATCGAAGTGATGAGCTCAAGTGCTTCACCCATCAAAGGAATAAAAGAAATCATCGGCAATATCAGGGGTGAAAAAGTCTATTCCCATTTAAAATTCGAGAGTGGTGTTCATCGGGTTCAGAGGGTGCCACAAACAGAGGCCAGCGGTCGGATTCACACCTCTACGGCCACTGTAGCTGTTCTTCCAGAAGCGGATGAAGTCGATATCCAGATCGATCCCAAGGATTTAAAAGTGGAAGCCTTTGGGGCATCCGGTCCTGGGGGACAAAGTGTCAACCGGAATTACTCCGCCATCCGAATCACACATGTTCCCACCGGGATGGTGGTCTCCTGTCAGGATGAAAAATCCCAACACCGAAACAAGGAAAAAGCCCTGCGGATACTGCGGTCTCGTATACTGGATATTGCCCAAAGAGAACAGCAGCAGCTGATTGCAAAAGATCGTAAATTACAGGTTGGAACAGGGGAGAGGAGCGAAAAGATTCGAACATATAATTTCCCCCAATCCCGGGTTACCGATCATCGGTTGAACCTAACCCTTCACAAGCTGGAGAATATTCTGGACGGTGATCTGGATGAAATAATTGAATCGTTGACCTTAAAAAATCAGTCTGAACTGATTGCCAATTTGGCCGAACCCACCAGTTAAACTGGAGATTTGTGAGAACAGTCGAGGATCTCTTTAACCAGGCAAAAATTCAGCTCTTTTTCCTGCCCCATCCTGAGCTGGACGCAAAAATTCTTCTGTGCAAAAGTGCTTCAATTTCTATTGAGCAGTTTCACATAAATCCAGGAAAAAAAATCACAAAAAAACAAGCAGATTTATTTTTCAATCTCATAAAAAAGAGGCAGCAGGGCTTTCCTCTTGCGTATTTGACGAGAAAAAAAGAATTCTGGTCTCTTGAGTTTAGGGTGGATTCGAGAGTGCTCATTCCAAGGCCAGAGACAGAGCTGATTGTAGAAAAAGTTGTTGAATTATCTCCAACCGGAATCCTTGTCGATATCGGAACAGGCTGCGGAAACATTGCCATTTGTCTGGCTAAGACATATCCAGAATTGAGAGTTGTGGCCACGGATGTCTCAAAAAAAACCTTGGAGATGGCCCTGTTGAATGCCAAAACATATCACCTGGATAGAATCGAATTCTATCAGGGAGACATGATGGATCCTTTAAAAAAGATCAAACTTGAAAATGGATGTGATTTTATCGTTTCCAATCCCCCCTATGTATCAGAAAAAGAGTGGAGAGAGCTGTCTCCTGAAATAACAGAACATGAGCCCAAAAAAGCTGTTGTATCAGGACAGACCGGATTGGAAAGTATCGAGGAGCTTATTTATCAGGCCCCAGCCTATTTAAAATCTG
Organism: uncultured Eubacteriales bacterium; assembly: GCA_964633715.1. Lineage (GTDB taxonomy): Bacteria > Acidobacteriota > Aminicenantia > Aminicenantales > Aminicenantaceae > JAUWVG01. Next base: position 50,043 of record CAZWHQ010000030.1, on the reverse strand, counting down.
GAGGTTTTCTTATTTTTGAGTTTGGGGCAGGACAAGAAGAAAAAATCCTCAATATATTTGGATCTGATTGGATTGAACTATGCTGTGCAAATGACCTCTATGGGATTCCTCGTGTTTGTGTGGCTCGAAAAAAATGAGAAATCAACAGTTATCTAGATATCTGAAGGATTTCATCAAAATGTGGCATAAGTTTTGTCGTTTCATAGCGAATCCTTGCCCATTTTTCCATACTTAAAGAGCAAAAGGCGTCTACAACTTCAGGATCGAACTGTGTTCCTGAATGGGACTGGATTTCTTGTTTTGCATACTTAAAATCTCTTTTTTCTCTGTATGGGCGCCTTGATGTGATAGCATCAAGGGCATCGGCTATAGCGAATATCCTGGCTTCCCTTGGTATTTTTTCTTTCTTCAGACAGTAGGGGTAGCCTGTGCCATCGTATTTTTCATGATGGTAGAGGATGATGTCGCCAACTTTTTTCACCAGCTTGATTTCTTTGATCAATCCAAACCCAAGAGCTGGATGAAGTTTGATCTTTTCCCATTCACGGGTGGAAAGGGAACTCGGTTTCTTAAGTATGGAATCCGGAATGGCAATTTTGCCGACATCGTGAAGAAGAGCTCCTTTTCGAATTTGATCGAGATGCACTTTGTCCTTTATGCCTAAGATTTGGGCGAGGACCTGGCTGTATTTGGCAACTGTTCTCGAATGGCCAAAAGTCTCCACATCTCTTAAATCCAGAGCTGTCATCAAATTTTCGAGAGTTGTGTTGTGAATTTCCTCGAGATCTAAAACTTTTTTAAGGCCTCGCTCCTGTTCATATCTCATTTTCCTGAGTTTTTTCTGGAAATATTCATTTTTTTGGATCAATTCTCTCTTATGGAACTCATTTTTTATTGCCGAAAAAATACCGGTGAGGTTGTTTGGAGTTGTAATGTGATCGACTGTTCCATCTTCAAGCAAACTGATGGCAAAATCTTTTTTCTGGATTTCAGAGAGAAGGATGATCCCTAAATGAGGATTGGAGGCCTTCAGAGAATGAAGCAGCTCAATTAAGTTTTCTTCCACAGGTGTTTGGGATATGAGTGCCAAGGAAAAGTTATTGGATTTGAGAAGAATATTGGCGGCTTCTGAAAGAGAAGAAGTTTCACCGGTTTCAAAAGAAAATCGTTTTAAAAACTGGCTGAGGAACCGACGGCTTTTTTCGTTTTTGTCTATGAGGAATATCTTATTGCTGGACTTCATCGATTCCACTATTTCTGTTACTCATTTTTTATACATTATTTTTGTCGATTGGTAAAGTCCCATATTGGATAGTTTTTTCTTTTTTCCCTTCTCCCCCATAAGGGTGATAGAACGATGAAAAAATTGACCTTAAAATTCGTCTTAAGAGGTGATTGTGTACAAACTGCGAATTTGCGACCATAATAGAGCCACAAAAAAATACTCATAAGTGCTAGAGGAGAATGAGAATGGAAAATCGGGAAGATCTCATTAAAGAATCGGCATCTATAATTGAAGAAATCGAAGATCAACTGGATCAGATACTTTCTAAAAAAAGGAAAGAAATTGAATCAGAGTTGGAAACAAAGATAGAACGGGACCGCAGAGAAGCTAGAGAGAAAATGGACAAACTCGAAGATGAGCTATCGGAGGAAAGAGATTCCCTCAAGAGTTATCGATCCGCTTTGTCAGAATTTGACACCGAAAAAAAAGAGATAAAGACACAAATTCAAGCTCACTTAGAAAAGGCAGCTGAGTATCAACCTCAAATCGAAGCCCTGGCTTCAAAGACAATCAGTGAACTTAAAACAGTCATGGAATTAAACGAGAAGTTGGAAGAATTGAACTTGGCCGCTGTTACCCATGTGGAGTCGATGAAGGTGAAACTTAAGGATAGAATCGGGATAACTCCGGATTCAATACCTGCCCACGCTGCTTCTCCTTCTGCCGAAACAAAAGAACAAAATGACATCCAATCCAGCCTGGATAGTGAATTGGGGAAATTAAAAAAAATAAAGGAATTATTGGGAAAAAATTCTGTTGTGAGAAAAGAACTTACTGAAATTGAGACCAACTCACTCCCAGAAGTGATCGAGATTCCTGACAATGATAGACCTCAAAGCAAAGCCGTTGAAACACCGGTCGAGGAAGACGTTGAGGAAATTGAGACATCAGCAAAAGAGGAAAAACCGGCGTTTGATGTGAGAAAAGAACCTGTTATTGAGAGTGCGGATATTTCTTCAGCAGACTTGGACAGCACACTGGAAAAATATCGAAAATCCATAGATGGCGAAAAAGGCATAAAGCTGACATATTTTGAAAATAACAAAAAAAAGATTTTGGATGGATTAGATATTTTAAATGCCATTGACAAGGATGTTGATGGAGCCCAAAAACTCTACGATAAACTCGCCAAAACTCAATCTCCGAAGGAACAGTTTTTTACAAAACAAGAAATTATATGGCACCAGGAAACCCTGCGAGAATTCATTCTGACGACGATTAAAGTGTGTGAGAAAGAACATGCTGATCTTTCTCAGTCAACGGCTGAGGTCTTGAATTTGGATGTTTTAAAGAAGACACTTGAAAAAGTCAGCCAGGAAAACTGGAGCAACAAGGACTATTTTTCGTCATTTTTCAAGTTTGCCAGTGAGCTGAAAGCGTCTTATTTGGAAAAAACGACACCAAAGCCAAATCATTTGAAAACTTTAATTGATGAATTGGAAATCGGCGTATAGAACTACTGCTCTGTGGTATTGCCCTCTCCCAAACAAAGATGGTTGAGGTATTCCTGTAACATTTCCCGGTCTTGGTTCGAAAAACTCTTAAACTTCAATCCTGAAGAATAGAACGGTTGAGAGCCTTGTTTCTTCGAATAGACAACGTCACCTTTTGATTTAAAGGTTCTGCTTCCGAGGATCAATATGAGATTGACGATGTCCTCGTCGCTGAGCGGTTCTTCAGTGGGAATTTTCGCTCCACCTAGACTTAAATCTATCGCTTTTGTGATTTTTTCTTTTCCGTTCAAAGAATATATGACCAGGTTTGATGTTTGGAATCTTCGGAATTTTCTTCTGTCCTGACCGTGGCTGATAAGGTCAGAAGGGATGATCTCTGTCTCGATCATTTCCTCACTGTTTGCCCCTGAGAAGATACGGATTGTGTTTTTTTCATTCCCATACCCTTCTTTTCTTCTGCTGAGAAAGTTTTCAGACTTTTCTCTTGGAACATACTCTTCGTGGGACATGACCACATCAGCGCTTTTGGGTTTTTCCGTTGATAATCTTGAATAGACGCTGATGTTGTTTTTGTCTGTGGGTATTTCTGAGGTCTCTTCTTTGAAGTTGGTTTCTTTTTTCTTCCCTTTGGCGACGGCGAGGGCCATGTCTGCTTCATCTGCAATTTTTTTTAGGACATTTTTAGTTATAGATTCAGGAGATTTAAATTTATCCTTAGTAAAATTAGTGATGCCAAAACTCATAGTTATATTTTGTCTGGGTTGGACTTCCTGTCCCTCGAAATAATGCTCCGAGACTTTCCGGCGCAGCCGTTCGGTTATGATATAGGCTTCCTCTTTACTTTTGATGGAGGTGAGGAAAAACAAAAACTCTTCTCCTCCATACCGGCACAAAAGGTCCTCTTCTCTCATCGAGGATTTGAGAAGATGGGCCAATTTCCTGAGGAGTCGGTTGCCGGCGGAATGACCGTGTTTGTCATTGTAATTTTTAAACCAGTCCACATCTCCCATAACGAGTGACAATAATGAATCCTCTTTGCGGCGGTTTTTCTCCTGCTTTAATTTCAGGATGACTTTTTCAAAGAAAGGCTCAGGACGCAAGAGGCCAGTAAGAGCGTCATATTGGATCAGATTCAGTTTTGTTATGGCAATGGAGATGTGCTCGCAAAGTTTCCTTAATATCTGTCTGTCTTCTTCGGTAAAATTCTTTGCTGTGCCGGAGGGTCCCTCTTTATTGTATACTTCAAGGACTCCGATGACTTTCTGATCATGCATGATGGGTGTGCAGAAAATATTGTCCAATTGATATTCGAGCTGTGTGGAATATCGCGGTGAGAATCTCTCGTCAGAGGAGGGGGCCTCAGAGTTAATCTCCTCTGCATTTTTAGCCGTGGAGGCAGCAAAATCAATGGAGTTGATAAGCACAACAAATTTTATGAAATCCGGGTGTGAGAGAACTTCATTGTCCCAAACGAGCGGCTTGAGAAATTTCCCCTGAGTTTCATTTTCATCGAGGATGTAGATAGAAATGCCTAATGCATTGACGATGTCCTTAATATCATGAACGATATCGATGAGGCTGGTGATATCGTTTGCAAGATATAACCTCTTGAGAATATTCTCGACTTTTTGCCTTTCTTTTTTTAAACCATCGTAGCTGGATTGAATGGATATTCTTTTTTCCAATTCTTTAACAACAGTGTCCTGAATAAATATATAGATATCTTTTATCTGTGCAAGGGCTTCTTTGAGTTTTTTCTGATTCCCTTCTTCTGAGCTGCGGAGTTTATTGACTTCTGCTTGAAGTTGAGAGTATTTAATAGCCGTCTTTAAAATACGGAGAAAACCATTATCTTCCCAGTCTTGAAATGGAGGTGTGTAATAATCGATGTACTGGTCACGAGGCCATCCATGGATAACTTCCTTGACTTTTTTTTCTTTGTGGCCGGTGAAAATTATACTCGTGGACTTTGGGATCAGATCCTTGAGGGAAGAATAATGGGCCAAAGAATAATCGATGATTGCAATGTCGTATCTATTGGTCTGGTTTAGAAAGATGATTTCCTTAATATCAGAAGCCGTGTCCACTTTGCCAACGCGCTGGCACAATTTACTAAGAAGGAAGGATTCAGTTTTGTTCTTGTTAAAGACAAGAACTTTTATTTCAGTTACATTCATAACAAAATATCTTGTAAAAGGGCCTCCGCTAATCTCTTAAAGAGAAACCACCAATCGATTCTATTCGATCTCTCTAATCGACTTCCTTTAATCCGAACCTTTTTCGAATTAATCGTATCGTATTTATTTTCATTGAGTCAAGCCTTTTTTGGGATTTTGGGGGGTGAAATTTTGTGAGATTCTCTCTCACCCCCCCGAGTCACCCCCCTGGGATCGCATCTCAAAAAAGTGGGGACAGTCCCCACTTTTTGTTGTGTGTCCCCAATTTTTGCCCAATTGTTGAGATGCAATCCCTTTTTTTGTATGCTAGATGAGGAAAAATGGTCAGAGTGAGGTTTGCACCCAGTCCTACGGGATATCTCCATGTCGGAGCGGTTCGGACGTGTCTGTTTAATTGGCTGTATGCACGTCATCTACACGGCAAATTTTTGCTTCGCATTGAGGATACTGATGCAAATCGATCTTCAGAAGCAATGAAACGGGTCATTTTAGACGGGCTTAAATGGCTTGGACTCGATTGGGATGAGGATCTTGTTTTACAGTCCGAGAGGATTTCGATATATAAAGAAAGAGCAGAAGAACTCGTAAGGGAGAATAAAGCCTATTACTGCTACTGCCGTCCGGAGGACATTCAGCGAAGAAAAAGAGGAAAAGAGCAGGTCTGGATGTACGACAAGTTCTGCAAGTTTTTATCGGTCCAGGAGAAGAACCGACTGGAATCTGAGGGAAGACAGAGAGCCATAAGGTTTTCTATTCCTGAGGGGGAAACGAGCTTTAGAGATCTTATTCATGGCCCTATTTCCGTAAAAAACCAAACCATTGATGATTTTGTGATCCTGCGCAGTGACGGTTTGCCCACGTACCATCTCTCTGTAGTTGTAGATGATTGGGAACAAAAGATTACACATATTATAAGAGGAGACGACCATATCTCCAATACACCCAAGCAGATTTTGCTCTATAGGGCTTTTAATGTTTCTTCTCCTGAGTTTGCTCATCTGGCTCTGATCTTAGGTCCTGACAAGAAAAAATTGAGTAAACGACATGGTGTCACTTCAATACTCCAGTTCAAGAATTTGGGTTATTTTCCCTTATCTCTCTTGAATTTTCTGGCCTTAATGAGCTGGGATCCTGGGGAGGGGGAGCGAATTTATTCCCTTAAGGAATTGGCCGATAAATTTCAATTTGACAAAGTGAACAAAAGCAGCCCCGTATTCGATATGGCCAAACTGGAATGGTTCAACGGTTTGCTGATTTCTCAGATGAGCGAAAACGATCTTTCTCTCTCTGTAAAGCCAGTGCTGGAAAAAAATGGGCTCTGGAGGGATGAATTCAAAGAGGGGAAAAGAGATTGGTTTTTTAAATTCATCAATCTACTGAAGGAAAGGAGCCGGACTATTGATGATTTTGTACGGAGAGGAAGGCCATTCCTCTCTGATGATTTTGAATATGAAACCTCAGCCATAGAGAAATTCCTTCATGAAAATAGACTCTTAGCGTTGATTCCTGAATTATGTGAAAAATTCAGTCAACTGGAATCTTTTTCAGCCGAACATATTGAGTCGGAACTGCGGAATTTTGCTGAAATAAAAAAGGTCAAAGCCGCACTCCTTATCCATGCCAGCAGGGTTCTGGTTCTGGGAATGGCTGTCAGTCCCAGTATTTTTGAAGTGCTCGAACTGATCGGCAAAGAAAAGGTGATCGAGAGAATGGCCTTGATTAAAAAATTTTTCTAAAAACTTTAGAACGGAGGAACCAATGAGCAACCACAAGGAAATCAGAGCTTCCCGTGGGCCCTCTCTCCAGACTTTTGGCTGGTCCCAAGAAGGGGCTTTACGAATGCTTATGAACAATCTCGATCCCGATGTTGCAGAAAAACCGGAAGAACTTATCGTCTATGGCGGGACAGGGAAAGCGGCTCGGAACTGGGACTGCTTTCACGCGATTGTGGCAAGTCTGAAAAATCTCAAAAACGATGAGACACTTCTTGTCCAATCCGGAAAACCGGTCGCCATATTTTCCACACATCCTGAAGCTCCGAGAGTATTGATTTCAAACGCGATGATTGTTCCTAAGTGGGCGACATGGGATGAATTCCGCCGCCTGGAAGCTCAAGGATTGACGATGTACGGCCAGATGACTGCTGGGAGCTGGATATATATAGGAACCCAGGGGATACTCCAGGGAACCTATGAGACTCTTTCTTCAGTCGCGGAGAAGCATTTTGGTGGGACTCTCAAAGGAAAACTCGTACTCACTGGGGGGCTAGGAGGTATGGGTGGAGCCCAACCTTTGGCCGTGACTATGAATGAAGGGGTTGCTATTGTTGTGGAAGTGGATGAGTCGAGGATAAAAAGACGTTTGGATACAGATTACGTGGACATGATGGTTAAGGATTTGGATGAGGCCTTAAAATTAGCATTTGATGCCAAAAATAAGGGAGAGGCCCTGTCCATCGCCCTTCTTGGCAATGCTGCGGATGTTCTTCCTGAATTTGTCAAAAGAGGAGTCATTCCTGACGTCCTGACCGATCAGACGTCTGCCCACGATGAGCTATATGGTTATGTTCCTCATGGACTTCCTTATGAAAAAGCTATTGAGCTGAGAGAAAATGACCCGGATGACTACATAGAGCGCTCCTACCAGTCCATGATGAGACATGTCCAAGCTATGCTTGATCTCCAAAATAAAGGAGCGTGCACCTTTGATTACGGCAACAATATCCGAGGACAAGCACAAAAAGCTGGTTTAGAAAATGCCTTCGATATTCCAGGATTTGTTTCGGAATACATTCGCCCTTTATTCTGTTTTGGTAAAGGCCCTTTCAGATGGGCTGCTCTATCCGGAGATCCTCAAGATATTTACACCACCGATGAGGCCGTGCTCAAGGAGTTTCCTGAAGATGAAGCCCTGGCACGTTGGATCACTAAAGCACAGAAACAGGTGAAATTTCAGGGGCTTCCTTCTCGAATATGCTGGCTCGGATATGGGGAGCGGGCTCGTTTTGGTGCGGTCATCAATTCTTTAGTCAAAAGCGGAAAGATAAGCGCTCCCATCGTCATCGGAAGGGACCATCTGGATTCAGGATCTGTCGCTTCCCCCAACAGAGAGACAGAAGGAATGAAAGACGGTTCCGATGCCATTGCCGATTGGCCCATACTCAATGCCCTTTTGAATGCGATTTGTGGGGCTTCCTGGGTGTCCGTTCACCATGGTGGTGGAGTTGGGATTGGATTGTCTATACATGCCGGGATGGTGACTGTTGCAGATGGTTTGGATTCCACGGCTCGACGGCTGGAGAGAGTCCTTACAGTTGATCCAGGGCTGGGTGTGGCCCGACATGTGGATGCCGGTTATGAGAAAGCCATCCGTTGTGCTCAAGAAAAGAACATTCAAATCCCCATGAAATAATTCTCTGGCACAGAGTGTGCCATTTCTTTTATGTAACTGTTTGCAAATAGGACAATTAGCGTCATAGGGCACAATTTGTGTCATTTTCCTGTAAATAAATCCCCTCTGGCTTGGGTCCAAATCCTTATAACTTATTAATTGTCAATAAATTACGATAGATGAGGATTTTTCTCTGTTGGCATGGAAATTGCTTTTTCACCCACATAGGAGGTGCAACAATGAACGACATAATAAAAAGAAGGACAGTCAGATTAACAGCCAGTGGACTCATTGTATTGGTGCTATTGGGTGTTTGGGCGCCTTGTGTCTATGCTGAGAATATCTGTAAAAAGGCACTGACGAAGTGTTTTGTCGATGCGGTCATCACATTGATCATTGCCGGCCCGCAAGCGTCTGCAATCTTGGCCTCAGGATGTCTCAACGGCTATGTCTGGTGTCTAACGTATTATGTGGATTTTTAACACAAATAACTCTTATGAAGGAGGATTTTAAATGAATAAGGTTGGAATAAACACCAAAAGAATTGTCTTCTGCCTTTTAGTCTTGACATTAACCGTGAATCTCTCCGGCTTTGAGATTGAACTGGGACCCTGTGAAAATGCATTTTTCCGTTGTTTCCAAGATCCCCTATGGAAAGGAGCGACCACTGAAGGCCTATTTTTCTGTGCTCTTGGATATGCATTCTGCAAAAAGTATATCGATTCTGTTAAAGGATTCTGAGACAAACGAAAACAGATTTCCGTCTTAGGGATAGAGGGAAAGAAAAATGAAAAAGACACTCTGCTTTTGCCTGTTCTTCCTTTTTATGATGTTTGGAGTTGTCTCAGGTCAAGAAGACATTCAGCTGGATCTGCTCCTCACACTGGGAAGCCTGGAAGATGATCTTTTGTACCAATGGGTAGGTGTGACCGTTGACCTTTTAGGGAACATCTATGTGACAGATTCAATGGATTATTCTTTAAAGAAAATTAGCGCCGACGGAAATCTGTTGAAAAAAAGAGGAGGAAGAGGTCAGGGGCCTGGGGAATTTATGGCCCCCAGGCTCCTGGATGCTTCAGAAGACTACCTCTATGTTACAGATCAACTTGTTTCAGGAATCCAGGTTTTCGATAAGGATCTTCAGTTTGTGCGCCGTATCCCTATTCAAGTCCCGATATCAGATTTTTGTGTACTCCGAGATGATGAAATCGCTGTTGCACCCCTTATGGCGAACAGACCAGCACAAATTTGTTTCTATAATGAAATGGGTGAGATCACTCGAATTTTGACTCTTGGGCAACACCGTTCAAATTTTATGATGGATCAATTTAGTTTTGTTTTAGATGAAAACAAGAATGTCTATCTCGCTTACACGTTTCAAGATAAAATTGAAAAATTCGACACTTCGGGATCCAGGATGTGGAGCATCGCCCTCCTTGGAATCAAAAAAGTCAAAAAAGAGAAAATTTCCGGATACAACCTGCCGACCGAGGTCATTTATAAGGATGTCGATCTCGACAGCCGAGGCAATATCTATATTCTTGGCGGCAGTTTTTCTGCCAATCCCAGTAGAGATATCTATGCCCTCAACTCAGAAGGAATCCAAATTGGCACCATAACTCTTCCTGATACAAGCCATTGTATCTATATGGATGAACAGGATTTTCTCTACTCGAGAGCGAATTCCGGAGTCTCTCTAAAAAAATTTAAAATGAGGTATCGATTTTAAAACAAATGAGTCAAAGAACAAAAAAAATCTGCAGTGTCATGATTTTTTCACTCTGTCTGCTGAATGTGGGAAATACCTTTGTGTTTAAACCAACTCAGCCGTACGTTGTGGAGACGAATGAGAAAAATCCAATAGCCATGATTTATATCATCGAATTTCAAGATATCCTGTGCTCTCCTTGTTGCGAATCCTTTTTGGATTTCTGTTTTTTACTCCCACCTCAGTTCCGAGAAGAGAATACATGTGGGATAATTGTTTTTGGGCACAATACTCACACCAATCTGGGAAATAAGATTATAGCCAAAAAAGTCCGAGGTTTTATGAATGGAAACCAGTTACATTTTCCAGTATTTATCGATTTTTCCAATATTTTTAAAACTCTGAGAACTCAAGCCACCCATCTATACTTTTTGGATTCCACCTCTTTAACTGTAAAAATGTATGATTTTCCTTTGACTGAAGTACAAAAAAACGCGATTTTACAGGCTGTTTTTGAAGGTTTATAAAAGCCGGCTCCTCCTCATTGGGATTTCTTTTGCAGTGTTCATAAATTGTACATTGTGTACATATATTGAACATGTATTCTCCTCTCATTAAATAATCTATTTATGCAACCTGTTTATTTTCAATTAAATAATATTTTTTTCGGAAGTGGCACAGAAATTGCTTGATGGTACACTGCGGGGCCAAGAAGGATTTAGAGCAAAAATTGCAGATTGAGGAGACAAAGATGAATCGAAAAAAGAAACGAACTGGAAAGACAAACGTTTTGCTTTTGCTGGGGATTTCCTTTTCTCTGGTGTGTCTAAACTGTGGAGCTGAAGCGGCCACAACCAAAGACAATTTGTATCAGCCTCTCTCCTTCAGTTCAATTGTAAACCCTAATAGTCTGGTCCATATTGAGGGATTGGCCTATATGTGCGGAAATTCGGTTAAAGGCAAAACGGATACAAAGACCAGCACGAGCGCAAAAAATGGGGCTAAGGATACAAAGGTGAAATCGGGGAAAAAAACTGTTTCAGATCATAAGAATTCCACCTCACATAGACGTGCTATTATTGTTGATTAAACTAAATTTCAAGAGATTCACGTTTTTTTCCAAGGAATAAAATCCTATTTGAGGAGGCAGGGTGAAATTTAAGGTATCACGATTTGAAAAAAGACTATGGACTTCAGCTCTTTTTCTAGTCGTATTTTCCTCTTTCTGCGTAGCTGTGGAGACAGCTCCACAACGAAAAATTGTCGTTTTTAAGAGAATATTTGATAAAGGACCGTCTCAGGATTCACTTCTGAAAAAATCAGGTGCTATAAAGATTAAATCACTGAAGTTGATCAATGGGGCTGTTGTGCACATGTCCTCCCAAGCTGAACGTTTTTTAGAATGTCAAGATGAAGTATTAAGAATTGATAAAGACATTGTTATCCTTTCCGCACAAGTCCAATTAGAAAAAAAGGGTAAAAAAGTCCCTCATCAGCCCAATCAAGAATTCCCCTTGAATATGACTATGGTTGGGGCCAATATGGCATGGGCACAAACAACGGGAACGGCCATCAGAGTGGCTGTCATCGATACGGGAATTGACCTAGATCATCCGGACCTCTTTGAGAACATCAAGGGGCAAGTGAACATTATAAAACCAAAAAAATCTGGAGACGATGACAGTGGTCATGGAACCCACGTTGCCGGGATTGTAGCTGCAGCAGACAACCTTATTGGAGTGATTGGGGTTGGGCCTGAGATTCACCTCTTTGCAGTTAAGGTTCTGGATAAAAAGGGAAGAGGTTGGCTGTCAAATCTCATTGATGGGCTTAATTGGTGCATAAACAACGATATCCAAGTCATCAACATGAGCCTGGGATCTTTAGAGGATAATCCTTCATTTTATGAGGCCGTAAGAAGTGCCTTTTCAGCTGGCATCGCTTTGGTCGCAGCCGCGGGCAATTTTGGCCTGGAGAGCGGAGAAATTTCCTATCCTGCAAGATATTCTGAAACTATCGCTGTTTCTTCAGTGGATCAGTTTGGAAATTTCGATCCTTATTCCAGTTCGGGAGCTGAAATTGACCTTGCTGCTCCAGGAGTGGATGTGAAATCCACCTTCATTAATGGATTTTATGCACTGATGAGCGGGACGAGCATGGCAACACCACATGTGACCGGCACAGTGGCTTTAATTCTCTCCACTATTCCCAGTAGTCCATTTGATGTGAACCACAACGGAATTTGGGATCCTTCAGAGATATTGGTGAAGTTGAAAAGCACAACACAAAGTCTGGGCCTGCCGGTTGAGCAGCAGGGGGCTGGTCTTGTTCGGGCGGATAAGGCGATCCGCTAGTTGTGGTTTCATTCAGAAAATTTCAACTTAACCGGTATTTTTTTTTCATCGTCCTCCTTTTTTTCTCTTCTTTTTTTGTGTTCTCTCTGGAGAATGGAGATTTTTCTCTGCAAGATAAGAAGACATCTCTTGTGGACAAGGGAGAATTATCAAGATTAAGGGGCGATTTTGATCTGTCCATCCAATATTTTGAGGAGGCCCTCATTCAGGCAAAGAGAGCAAATGATTTGATAGGTCAAGAACAAGTGCTTAAAAAATTGGGTCTTCTCTTTTGGAATATTGGACATATCGACTCATCGACAAAGTATTACCAAGAGGCTTTATCACTGAAAAGTGAGAACAAACAGGAAACTAAAAAAGAACTCCTTTATACACTAAACATTTTGTCATTCTATTTGGATGGAAAACAATATCGAAATCAATCTCAGTTCCAGAAGTCAATAACCTCTTTCATGCAGGCTGTTGCCCTGGCTCAAAAAATCAACAGCAGGGAACATCTGGTCAAATGTTTCCGTCAGCTTGGTGTGACGTACTTGGAGATGAAAAATGGTGAAAAATTTTATGAGACAACAAAACAGGCTCTAGAGTTGTCCAAAACCATCCATCACAGGGTTGAAGAGGGAAGGTGTTCGTACAACATCGGGCTTTACTTTAATGATATCCATGATTATTCTCAAGCCTTAAAATACTACGAGGATGCACTGCACATTTTTAGAGAAACAAATAGTATTGCAGATGCATCCAACTGTCTGGTCAATATCAGTGATATCTATATTCAACTTGGCAACTATAGAAAAGCCTTACAAAACTTGACAGATGTTTTGGCCATTGACCGTCAAATCGATGAAGATTTGTATGTGGCCATGGATTTGAATAATATCGGTGTTATTTATAGAAAGACGGGACTCCAATTGGATAGATCTGAAGATTTATCAAAAGCCCTGACAGCTTTTGAAGAAAGTCTCTTTATTTCAAGGAAAATCCAGGATAAAAAGGTCGAAGTGCAGTGCCTGAACAACATGGGGACTGTATACACAGATCTCAAGAAATACTCTGAAGCTCTTCGCTACTTGTTTTTAGGTTTAGATATAGCGGAAAACCTCAGGGATGAAAAAGAGACCGCGACAATTCTTCTGAACATAGGAACTGTCTACACTGAACAGAAAAGATACGATTTGGCTACGGACGCCTTTGCCAAAGCCATCGAGTTGGCCTCTCAATTAGAAGAAAAAAACATTCTTTGGGAGGCTCATGCAAAAGCAGGATTTGCCTTTAAAGAAATGAACGATTATAGATCTGCATTGGATCATTTCAAAAAATCCATCGAAAAAATCGAAGATATCCGGTCAAATATCCATCTGGAAGAGCTCAAAGCGAGTTATTTTGGTTCGGATGAGAGAATCAATTCATATTATAACCTTGTCGATCTTCTTTTTCACATGTCTCAAAAATATCAGGATATGAATTTTTTAAAAGATGCATTTGAAACAATGGAAAAAGCGAAAGCCCGTGTTTTTCTTGACCGATTGGAATTGTCCCGCGTTGAATTCGGAAAAGATGTCGATCCAGATTTATTGGATAAAGAGAACGAATTGATGAAAAACATTTCAAACATCAATGCAACACTTATAAAGCCCGGACTCAATTTAGAGCAAAAACAAAAACATTTGAAACAATTGAATAAATTTGAGCAAGAGCTGGAAACCTTGAACAGAAAAATAAGATTAAGCAGTCCTTTATACGCAAATCTCAAATATCCACAGACCGTTTCATTGGAAGAAGCTCAAGTCTCTCTTCCAGATGAATCAACGGCCTATTTTGCCTACTGTATCGGAAAAAACTGTTCATACGCTTTTGTGATCACTAGAAATAAAATCAATGCCTTTGAACTTCCTCCTGCCGATATTCTGCGTGTTGAAATAAAGCACTTTCTTCAGATCATCACAGATAAAACCCGCAATAATTTCCAGCCAGGTTATAAGTTGTTTACTCTCCTCGTAAAGCCTGGACTTGGCAGGGGAATAAACAGAATCATCTTTGTTCCGGATGATATTCTCCATTTTCTTCCTTTTGAAACTCTCATTACTCAAAAAGACAATTTGTCTTGGTTGGTTCAGGACTATAGGGTGAGCTACGCCCCGTCCATCACCTCTTTTCGTGAAATACTTCTGAGAAAAAAAAGAAAAGACCAGAAAAAGGATATTTTGTCATTTGGGAATCCTTATTTTGGCGAATATGAAGGGAGCGGGAACAGCGATGCGGTGTTGTCCCGAGATGAAACTCAAGAAAATTTTCACCTCAATTCTCTTAAGTACAGTCAATTGGAAGTGGACAAGATTGCCGCTCTTTTCAAAAAAAACAGAAGAGATGTTTACACAGGGGAGGAGGCCACAGAGGTGTCTCTCAAACAAGCGGCTCTTGAGGATTATAAAATTATCCACTTTGCAACGCACGGCTTGATCGACAACCGTAATCCTGCCAGATCGTCTATTGTCTTATCGCTGAGAGATTTATCTTCTGAAGATGGTTTTCTCCAAATGAGAGAAGTGTTTAATCTAAAAATGGATGCAGATTTAGTTGCACTTAGTGCATGTCAAACAGGACTTGGCCAGTTTATAAAGGGGGAGGGGATCGAGGGGATTAACAGGGCTTTCTTCTTTGCAGGGGCCTCTTCAGTTCTAATGAGTCTTTGGGCGGTGAATGATCAAGCGAGTTATCAGTTTATGCAGAGGTTCTATACCCATCTGCGATCTTCGGATTCTATAGTTAATGCTCTGCGGAAATCGAAGATTGAAATGATAAATTCAGAGGCTCTGTCTCATCCCTTCTATTGGGCAGGATTTGTTGTTAGCGGGAGAGCGGATAAAGTTCTTTTTTCATCAGCTCGCAGTAATAAAGTCTTCCCCGCAATTTTGTTTGCATTTCTTTTTGGAGTTTTTCTCCTTATTGCGGCCAGGTTCAGCCTTTTGAAACCTTGATTTGCCCTTCCTAACAAGGCTTTTATTTTTTATTCTCTCCCTCCTGTTGAATTGCGGAGTTGTTTTGTTTAAGATAAAACCCGTGTTTGGTCTCCCCATCAATAAAAATTTTGAGGCGGTGTGATCATGAAGAAAGATTCAGAAGGGATTAACCGGCGTCAGTTTTTCAAAAGCCTTTCTGCAATGGCTGTGAGTGCTTTAGGATTTCCAGCCATTGTTCCCGCATCTGTCCTGGGCCAATCTGGAACCACGGCTCCCAGCAATCGGATTGTTATGGCCGGGATAGGATTTGGTATGCAGGGTATGCCCAACATGCGGAACTTTCTCAGTAAAAATGAGGTGCAGTGGGTGGCGGTCTGTGATATCGATGAGATGGCTCTTCTCGGGGCGAGGGATATCGTCAACAAAAAATACGGCAACTCGGATTGTGTGGTGTTCAGAGATTTTCGTAATCTCCTTAAAAGAGAGGATATCGATGCCGTATCCATTGCTGTTCCCGATCACTGGCATGCCATTCTATCCATAGAATGTGCCCGTGCGGGTTTTGACATTTTTGGAGAAAAACCCTTTTCTCACAGCCTGGCCGAGGGACGCGCCATGTGTGACACTGTGGAAAGGTATGGTCGTATCTGGCAGACGGGAAGCTGGCAGCGTTCGGTCGATAATTTCCATTTTGCCTGTGAGTTGGTCAGAAACGGCCGCATAGGAAAGATCACGAGTGTGGAAGTCGGGCTTCCTTCCGGCCACACAGATTTTGCCGGAACGTTTGGTTTGGAAACTCTTGGGCCACCACCTGAAAATCTGAATTACGATTTCTGGATTGGACCGGCGCCCTATGTGCCCTACTGTCCAGCCCGTGTGCATAAGAATTGGAGATGGAACATGGATTTTGGTGGAGGGCAGCTCATGGATTGGGTCGGTCATCATGTAGACATTGCCCACTGGGGACTTGGCTTTGATGAAACAGGTCCGATCGAGATCGAAGGATGGGGCGAGTTTCCAAAGACAGGGATTTATAACAGTCCTACCCGTTATTTTCTTCAGGCAAAATATGAAGATGGCACGCCCATGATCATTGCAGGAGGATATCCTGAAATACGCGGAGGAACGAAGTGGATAGGTGAATTCGGATGGGTGTGGTGCAATAGGGGAGGATTAGAGGCTCAGCCATCCCATCTCCTCAAGGAATACATAGGGCCTGAAGAGAACCGCCTTTATAAAAGTCGAGATCATTTCCAGAATTTTCTTGATTGTATAACCAGCCGCAGAAAAACGATAGCACCTCATGAGGTGGCTCACCGGTCGGCCAGTGTTGGGCATCTGGGAGTTATCGCCATGGAAGTTGGGAGAAAGATACGATTCGATCCGAAAACCGAATCCATTCTTGGAGACCCGGAAGCCGAACGCTTACTAAGCAGGGCTTATCGCAGTCCTTGGCAGCTTAATTCATGAAAAAAGGAAGGACTGAAAAAATGATAGAGTTAAGGGCAAAACAAAAAACCGTTGTGCTTTGGCTTTCTTTGCTGGCCTTGGTGTGGGTTGCAACAGGTCGGGTGACCCAGGCTGTGCCTGGATATTTTCCCGGATTTGAAAGAAAAATCCCCACTTCAAGTGACATCCGGAGTTTGGCGGAAAACAAATCTCCCTCACTTGAATCTATTTTGGATGAACTGGCTGTCTACGAATATGGAGAGGATGAGAACATTCTTTTCCGGCTGAGAGAGTATATCCAAAGGCACAAAAACGATGCCGAGACACGGAAGCAGTGTGAGATCCAGCTGTTAGAGTTTCTTGAAACAGAGGCTTCACTTGCCGGAAAAATGGCTGTCTGCCGCCAGCTTAGGCTTATCGGATCACAGAGATCTGTAGCTATCTTGGAAAAAATGTTATACGAAAACGACACCTCAGATATGGCCAGATACGCGCTAGAAAAAATTCCTGGATCGGAACCGAATAAAGCGCTGCTCCGATGCCTAAAATCAAACACAACGTACAATATAATAGGGATCGTCTCATCTCTAGGTCAAAGAGGAGTTATATCTGCCGTTCCGGAATTCAGTCGATTATTAAACAATCCCAATAATTCTATTGTTGCGGCGGTGTTAAAGGCATTGGGATGGATTGGGGGAGATGAAGCCACCGAAGTCTTATTTGAAGCACTTATAGACGAAAAAGGAGAAATGCGGTTCCAAACGGCCACATCACTTCTTCTGTGTGCGGATAAATTCCAAGCCATGGGCCAGCCGCTGAAAGCCGTCGACATCTATAAAAAAATGATCGATTCCCAGTTTCCACATCCTATTAGAGAGGCTGCTCTGAAAGGACTGCTGATTTCCGATAAAAATGGGGCGAAATCCCTCCTTTTGGACGTCTTAAATAAAGAAGATGTGGATCTGCACATCGCTGCTATAGGACAAATCAGGTCCATTCTCAAGGATTCTGAGATCCAGGAGGTTTTGGAATTGATACCCAATCTAAATTCGAGAAGCAAAACAGCCTTGTTTCCGGTCCTGTCTGAGTATCCTTCTTCCTTGGTTCTTGCGGCTGTTCTTGAGGCGACAGAGGATGAAGAGGCCGGAGTTCGTATTGCAGCGTTAGAAGCCCTACAAATTCTGGGTGATGGGGCAACAGTTCCTCTGCTTGTAAAGCGGGCTGCCCAAACAAAAGACCGTGAAAAACAGGCCGCTCAATTCAGCTTGTGGAATCTCAAAGGTCCAGAAATAAATCAGACAATCCTCTTAGAGCTCACCAAAGCCAAGGATCCTTCCTTACAGAGGGAGCTCATTCGTTGTGTTGGAGAACGCAGGATAGAGGAAGGGAAACAGATTTTGTTCGATTTTGCTTCTTCTTCTGATCCTCTCACTCGCCAAGAAACAATAAGAAATCTAGGGAAGATCACGTCGGCCTCGGATCTTCCCGAATTACTAGAACTTCTGCTTGAATCGGATTTGGATTCAGAGAAAGCGTCAGTAAGACAAGCTATTGCCATAACTGCTTCTTCTATCACAGACAGGAATAGACAAGCAGCTGCTGTAATCGAAAAACTGAAAATTGTACAAAGTGATCAAGGTCGGGGCGATTTATTGAGAGTTTTGGGTGTTATCGGTGACAACAGCACACTGCCCCTCCTGCGTGTAGCTCTCAAAAATCCAAGTTCGTTTGAATACAGCAGTGCTGTGCGAGCCTTAGCCGAATGGCCAGATATTACACCAAGAGATGATTTACTGGGGACCGCGCGGACGGCCGAGGACCTCAATCTGAGGGTGATATCCCTGCGTGCCTACATCCAAATGGTTGGGAGTGAGAGGTACCGTTCTCCTGTGGGGGTGGTCCAGTCTTTAAAGAGAGGATTGGACGTGGCAGAAAGGCCAGAGGAAAAAGTGCAGATTCTGGCCCTTCTTCCGAATTTTCCTTGTGCCCAGGCCATAGAGCTGGCAGAATCTCTTTTGTCAGACGAAACGGTAAAAGCCGAAGCATCCCTGGCATTAAAGAAGATTCGCGATGAGTTTATAAAGAATTCAGGCCCTATTTGAAAGTTTTGAAGATTTGATGAATTTTTATTAGTATAGATCCATAGAGAGATTATCCCATTCGAAAAAAAATCGGAGGTTAACTCATGATTGAAGGTCAAGAGGGCGGACAGACAAAATCCCGGCTGACATATGGGATGGTCGGAGGTGGACAGGGGGCTTTCATTGGAGAAGTGCACCGGAAAGCGATTGCCATGGATGGAGTGGCCAATCTTGCTGCGGGCTGTTTTTCTCAGAATTTTGAGAACACATTAAAAACGGGAGAAAGTCTTGGGCTTAAAAAGGAGAGACTCTACAAAAATTTTAAAGAGATGTTCGATGCGGAAAAGCATCGAAAAGATAAATTGGATTTTGTGGTCATAGTCACCCCAAATAACACCCATTTTCCTATTGCTAAACTTTCTATAGAGAGCGATATTCATGTAGTCTGCGATAAACCCTTGACAACATCCAGCCGGGATGCCGAAGAGCTTGCACGAATGGTTGCTGAGAAAGATCTTCTCTTTATGGTGACATATGCTTACTCAGGCTATCCAATTGTCAAACATGCCAAAGACATGGTTTCTTTTGGGGATTTGGGAGAAATCCGGTTCGTTTCTGCCGAATATCCTCAGGATTGGCTGGCCACACCTCTGGAAAAAAGCGGCCAGAAACAATCTGTCTGGAGAACCGATCCCGATCAAATCGGCCTGTCCAACTGTGTCGGGGATATCGGGAGTCACATCGAAAACATGGTTTTTTTTATCACTGGATTGAACATCAGGTCCCTCTGTGCTCGTCTGGATACTTTTGTGGAGGGACGGCCGCTGGATGACAACGCGTCTATTCTGGTCAATTATGAGAAGGGGGCAAAGGGACTGTACTGGAGTTCACAGATTGCCGTTGGATTTGACAACGGATTCCGTGTACGGATTTTCGGAACAAAAGCCTCCATCGATTGGTGCCAGGAAAGTCCAAATTATCTCAAGGTGTCCTATCTGGATAAACCTTCTGAAATCCTATCTCGGGGGCGGACTGAACTGTACCCAAATGCCCAGAAATATTCACGGATTCCTTCAGGGCATCCTGAAGGCTATTTTGAGGCTTTCGCCAACCTCTATACGGGGTTTGGAAAAGCTTTGAATAAAAAGCTGAGTGGAGAGACACTTACGAAAGAGGATTTAGATTTTCCGGATATCCATGCCGGTGTTCAGGGAGTAAAATACATCGAAAAATGTGTGGAGAGCTCCAAAGCAGGGGCCATCTGGATAAATCTGTAATTTTAACGACAAAGGAGAAAGCGCATGCCTAAACCTGTCACTTTATTTACAGGACAGTGGGCGGATATAATATTTGAAGATTTGTGTCAAAAAACCGCTGAATGGGGGTATGAAGGACTGGAAATTGCCTGTTGGGGAGATCATATGGATGTGACCAGGGCGGCAGAAGACAAATCCTATATCCTTAACAGACAACAGATTCTGGAAAAAAATGGGCTGAACTGCTGGGCTCTTGGCGCACATCTTTCAGGACAGTGTGTGGGCGATGGCTACGATGAACGACTGAATGTTTTTGTTCCAGACACCGTAAATGGCCAGCCCGAAAAACTCAAACAATGGGCGATTAATGAGATGAAATTGACGGCGAAGGCAGCCAAAAACATGGGATGCCACGTGGTTACAGGATTTATGGGTTCACCTATATGGAAGGTTTGGTATTCCTTTCCTCCGACGTCAGAAGAGCAGATCGAGAAGGGATATGCAAAGATCCATGAGCTCTGGACGCCTATTTTTGATGAATTTGATCGACAGGACGTACGGTTTGCACTCGAAGTTCATCCCACAGAAATTGCTTTTGATCTCTATACGGCCAAGCGGCTTCTCGAGGTATTCGAGTTTCGGCCGACACTTGGTTTTAATTTTGATCCCAGCCATCTTTTTTGGCAGGGAATGGAGCCCCATCTATTTATTCGTGAATTTCCAGATAGGATCTATCATGTTCATATGAAGGATGTTGCGGTGACTCTGGATGGGAAAGCAGGTATTCTCAGCTCCTTTCTTCCCTTCGGAGATATCAAAAGAGGATGGAACTTTAGATCCCTGGGGCACGGAGATGTGAATTTTGAAGACATTATTCGGGAACTCAATTCCATCGGTTATACAGGGCCGCTTTCTGTGGAGTGGGAAGACAATGGGATGGACCGCGAATTTGGGGCCCGGGAATCGCTTGAGTTTGTCCGCTCTTTAAATTTTTCCCCCTCTGAGGTGGCATTTGATAAGGATATGAAAACCGGCTCTGCCGATAAATAAAAAATGAAGAAGGTCAATATGTCTGAGAAAGAAAAAACAAACAACACCAAGGGAAAGGTCACGCGCCGGAATTTTCTCAAATCTACGGCTTCAGCAGGATTGGGAGTGGCCCTGGCCGGGAGTTCTCTCTCAAAACCATTGTTTTCCCATCAGGAAAAGATGAGTGAATCAGACAGCCTTAATATTGCTGTCATTGGTGCCGGTGCCCAGGGAAGGATTTTGATTGAGTCCTGTCTGCGCATTCCGGGGATCCGAATTGGAGCCGTGTGTGATATTTGGGAGTACAGCCAGCAGTATGCCCGGGGATTTCTTAAAAAGTACGGACACCTTGTCAATGTGTATGAAAACTATAAGGACCTGTTGAGCGAAGAAAAGAACTTGGATGCGGCCATCGTGGCCACGCCGGATTGGTATCATGCTGAACATGCCAATGCCTGTATGGAAGCGGGCCTGCATGTCTACTGTGAAAAAGAGATGTCGAATTCACTGGCCAAAGCACGGTCCATGGTTCAGACAGCCAAACGTACTGGAAAGCTCCTTCAGATCGGACATCAGCGGAGGAGCAATCCGCGGTACAGGCATGCCATCGATATCCTCATCCGTGAGAAAAAACTCCTCGGCCGGGTTTCCCAGACTTATGCTCAATGGAACAGGGCGAAAAATGAAATGCTCGGATCTCCCAAGAGATATATTATTGATCCGGTTAAACTGGAATTCTACGGCTATAACTCAATGCTTGAGTTCAGAAATTGGCGCTGGTTTAAAAAATACGGCGGCGGACCCATTGTTGATTTGGGTTCTCATCAGATTGATCTCTTCAGTTGGGTATATGGTGTCAATCCAGAAACTGTCGTGGCCAGTGGGGGAACCGACTATTATAAAAACCGGGAATGGTACGATAATGTTATGGTCATTTATGAATTTGCTACGTCCGAAGGAAAAGCGAGGTCATTTTATCAGGTACAGACAACAACCAAACATGGGGGATTTTATGAAACATTTATGGGGGACGATGGGGCTCTTGTGATCTCAGAAGTGCCCCAACGAGGCAATTGGGCCATCCGCGAGGCTCATGCACCTGAATGGGATTCTATTGCGAAGGAAGGTCTTCTTAAGTCCGAGGCACCTCCCTTACAGAAAATTGATACAAAGAATATTTTCCTGGATGTCAGAGTGACGGCAGAAACAGGTCGATGGCCTTTACCAATTGAACTGGCCAAACCGGCACATCAACCCCATTTGGAAAATTTTTTTAAAGCTATCACACACGGAACTCCCTTGACATGTCCTCCCGAAATTGGATATGAAACAGCAGTGGCGGTTTTGACTGTCAACAGCTCAGTTGAATCACGCCGTCTTTTAAAATTTCGCCCAGAGCAGTTTAAAGCATGAAACGGATAATTTTAATTGTTTTTCTCCTTGTTGGACTTGGATTTTCTACTGGCGTAGTCTCTGAAAATTATGAAAAAAAACCGCAGTGGGGCGGCAGCGAAACCGTTCCTGTTCATCTCATTCCATTAAAAGACGAATTTGATCAAGTTATTATTCCCACAGAGCTGAATCCTCTTCCATTCTCAAGCCGATACACCTGTGCTCCCTGTCATGATTACAGCACTATCCAGGCCGGATTGCATTTTTCAAGGGCCAACTCAGCCACATCGGAAAGGCCAGTTGAGCCATGGTTCTGGATGGACGAGAAGACGGGAATCGTTTTGCCTCTTTCCTATCGGAGATGGAAAGGAACCTGGCATCCGGATGACTTAGGCATCGATTCGTGGGATTTTGCTCTGCGTTTTGGTCGGCATATGACAGGTGGAGGGATTCTCGAACCGCCCGAAGATGAGATGTCTGCCGCATCCCGATGGAATGTATCCGGGAAAGTCGAGATCAACTGCATGGGCTGTCATAATGTTTCGCGGATGCAGAATCACACTGAGTGGGCCAAGCAGATTCTGCGAGAAAACTTTCGGTGGGCCGCCACTGCTTCCGCCGGTTTAGGTGAAGTGGGAGGAATGGCCTCCAGGCTTTCTGCAACCTGGGATCTTTTTGATGGCCCCAATCCCGATGATACTGAATGGGCCATTGTTCCATTCATCCGTTACAACACAAACCTCTTTAACAGCAATCATCAAGTGTTCTTTGACATCACAGACAAACCTTTAGACGGGCGCTGTCTCACCTGTCATTCTGTCACTCCTGTGAAATTGTCGAGAAAAAATTTAGATCCGGATGTCCACTCTGCTGCAGGTTTGTTGTGTGTCGACTGCCATCGAAATGGCATCGAACATGAGATGCTTCGTGGATATGAAGGAGAGACCTCTTTGTATTATGAGAATGGGGCAGAGACCTTGACATGCCGGGGGTGTCACATCGGAAGTGATCAAAAAAAGTCCGGCAGCTCAACTGGAGGCCGCCTAGGGGCTCCTTATCCAACACATCGAGGGCTGCCTGCCGTCCATCTCGAGCGGTTGACCTGTACGGTTTGCCACTCCGTTCCTTGGCCGGATAAGGATTTGATACGTGTGAGAACATCCCGGGCTAATCGCCTTGGAATCTTTGGAGTGGCCCGGTGGGAGACGGATTTGCCCCAGATTTTTGAGCCTGTTTATGTCAAAGAAGGAAATGGGAAGATAACACCACACCGTTTGGTCTGGCCGTCTTTTTGGGGAAAAGTAGTCGATGGAAAAACTATCCCTCTTCTTTCGGAAAATATTCTTGCTCATTCAGCAGAGGTTTTTGCCTCAGAAGACAACGTGGCCCAGGTCTTGCTGGCCCTTTATCGAGAGCCAGATCTGGGAGGAATTCCTGTTTTAGTAATGGAAGGAAAAATGTACGCGCTCAATGTCGATGGAGGGCTTGATGTTTCGGATGCCCTTGAAAATTTGGATGTTGAAGGAGTGATGTGGGCCCTAAAAACGGAAAAAAACATTCTCCCATTGATTCCAGAATTTGATCCCGATGCAGAGATGATTGATGTCGATGCAGAAGTCCGTGTCCAGATTGTACTCCAAGCACTTGCTACAAACGAATTTGCACCGGGACAGCCGGTCCTTCTTATTAGAAATACAATGTATTTTATTCAAGAGGGCTATCTTGAAACAACCAAAAATCCTGGGGAGGACAGTCCATTGCCAAAGTTGTTCTGGCTTGTAGAGGGACATCCTGAGCCTCTTGTTCAGGAATTTGATCTTCGGACGGTTAAGGCCACTGTGGGCAGAGAGCAGACTTTAACCGAAGAGCAGGTCAAGTTGGTCCTTGAAAATCTCACCCGGACTTTTAATTCTGATGAATCTGAGAATGTCACAAATTACGCCTATTTTTCCGGCGGTTTGATGTTCTTCTTGGATAGTGACGGAGAATTGACAACTAAAAATCATAAATCTGCTGATCCAGTCACCTGGCCCATTGGGCATCGAGTAAGACCGGCTCAGCAATCTTTAGGGATCAACGGATGCAGAGACTGCCATAGAGTTAATTCTCCATTTTTTTTCGGCAGAGTAGAAGGAACAGGTCCTTTAATCACTGATAGAAATCGTGCCCGCTCACAAGTTTCTTTTATGGGATTGACCGTTCCTTATCAAAGACTTTTTGGTCTGTCTTTCTCCGTTCGTCCTCTCTTCAAGATTGTCCTATTTGTGGCAGCACTCGTCCTCTTTTCCATTGTACTGATTGTGTTGTTGCTAAAACTGGGCCGGATTTCCGGTCTTGTGGAAAAAAGGAGATAGAAACGTGCTCAAAGGCTTGTTGCGGATATATGAAGGGGTAAGGACATGGGCCGAACGGTTTTATCCAGGTTGGAAAAGCTGGGCCTTTTTTAGCCTTATCCTCAGCTTTTTATTTCTTGCGCTATCAGGATTTTTCTTTTTTCTCTTTACCCGAAGAGGGTTGTTTGGTCTTCCTCTACTTCTACATGTTGTTGTTGGTGGCATTTTTGCAGTTTGTCTGTCTATGATGGTGGTTTGGAGAGCTCGCGATTATTCAATGGAGGCCGAACAACCTGTCCTTCTCAAAGCTCTATTTTGGGCCTTTGTTGTCTCAGGCCTTTGCCTTATCGTGACATCCTTAAGTTCCATGATCTCATTCCTTCCCATGCAGTTTCAAATTGGGATGATAAAATGGCATCGTTTCAGCGCTGTTATGACTCTAGTCTCTGCGTCCATTTTTTTTCAATATTCCCTCAATAGGGAAGAGTAATGCCGCCGCATGGGACAAACCTCCACAAATTTTACCACTCGGGTATGGGAACCACGTTTGAAGCCATCTTAGCGGAGCCCAACGCAAATTATGCACGCCAGGTGTCACAGGCAGTGTTTAGTGAAATTGATCGGCTGGAAACCTGTTTCAGCCGATTCGATCCGACCTCTCAAATCGGGATAATTAATCGTCTCACACCCGGCCAATCTCTTTCAGTGTGTGTGGATGTTTATGACTGTTTGACAACAGCTTTTTTAATCCAAAACCAGACCAAAGGGGCTTTTGATATCAACTTTGCTGCTACAAATAGAACTCCTTTCAAACAACGGGAAATACCGGTTGAATTGAAGAGATTGAAGCACGGTTTTTTTGTCGAGTGTCCGAAAAACCAGATAGGTTTGACCGAGGGAGGAGTGGATTTTGATCTGGGAGGTATCGGAAAGGGCTTTGCTTTGGATAAGGCCCTGGATATTCTTGACGACTGGAGTATAGACAATGCCCTTATCCATGGTGGAACAAGCACGGTGCTGGCCATCGGAGATGCACCTATAGGGCGCAAAAAAGGATGGCCCGTGGGGGTTGGCGGAAACTGGCCGGTTCTTAAGGATTTTCGAGTTTTTCTCAAATCTCGAGCTTTGAGTGGTTCCGGATTTGAGGTCAAAGGAGGGCATATCATAAATCCCAGGACAGGCCAAAAAGCGTCCGGGCACTTGGGCGCCTGGGTTTCTCACCCGTCAGCTGCGATTGCCGATGCCCTTTCAACGGCTTTTTTGGTGATGGATCCGCTTGAGGTCAATTCCTATTGTGCGGAGTTCCCTGATACTTGGGCTCTTGTACTGATAGACCCTGACCATTTTGAGGTGTATAATGATGTTTTGGAAAGAGAATAAGACCTGAATTAAGGAGTCAAAAAGATGATAAAAATATTGAGGATTGTTTTCCTGATGCATTGCCTGCTTCTTTTTATCCCAGCTGCTGCTAGTGATCTCCCAAATCAAGATCAGGAAAAGGAGCTGCTCGAACTCGATCTGCCCAAACCGATGTTTGTAGGGACACCTAAAAATATCCGAACACCCAACCTGGAACGGATCACAGGGAAACCCCGGGGCCCATTCTATGTTCCCAAAGGAACGATCCTTCTCTCATCGGAAAAAGCGGTGACGAGCAGTGATTATGAACCTGTTATTGGATATCTGGAGTTTGTCACAGACGGCGAAAAAGCTGGAGAGGATGGATACTATGTGGAATTGGGGCCGAGTATCCAATGGGTGCAGATTGACCTAGAAAAATCCTATTCACTGCATGCAGTTTTAATCTGGCACTATCACAGCCAGGCCAGAGTCTATAGGGATGTGGTTGTCCAGGTTTCAGATGATCCGGATTTTACCGAAGGTGTTCAAACCATCTTCAACAACGATCATGATAATTCATCTGGATTGGGGATCGGAAAAGATAAGGAATACATCGAAACCAATGATGGGCGGCTGATCGATCCCCGGGGTGTGTCTGCTAGGTATATCCGCCTTTTCAGCAGAGGTAATACCTCCAACGAAATGAATCATTATGTAGAAGTCGAGGTTTACGGCACCCAAGCCAACCTGAATGATTCATAAAAATTGTCGATGTTAACATTAATTTTTCCTTTTTTAAGATGTTCCATTACAATCTGAACAACAACTTAAAAGCCATGTTTTCGTTAGGCATTTTTACAATAATCGACATTTTTTACCTCAAGGAGGCGAGTCGATAATACCCCATCTGCTTTGTTGCGACGCATTTGCGGTACATGAGTACAGCTACATACGTCGACGCCTCGCATATGTGGCATTCTCGACCCGTGAATAATTCAGGTAAAATGAAGAGATCTGTTTTCTCCTGGTTATTTATCCTTGTTCTTCTCGTAGCTCTTTTATTCCGACTGACTCATCTAGATCGCAGACCTATGCATCATGATGAGGCCAACCAAGCCGTGAAATTTGGCCATCTTTTAGAGACAGGTCAATATCGCTACGATAAGTTTGACCATCACGGACCCAGCCTATACTTTCTTTCTCTTCCGGTTGTTCGGCTGCAGGGGAAAACAACTCTAGCCTCATTAGATGAAAAAACTCTGCGGCTTGTTCCGGCCATGTTTGGATTTGGGCTCCTGCTTCTTCTTCTCCTTGTAAAGGAAGGCATGAAGAGGGAATCGGTCTTGTTTTCCGGGCTGTTTATCGCCATTTCTCCGGCTATGGTCTATTACAGCCGGTTCTTTATCCAGGAGACCCTCCTTGTGTTTTTTGTCTTTGGATTTCTGATTGCCTGCTGGCGGTATATCAGAAATCCTTCGTTCATCTGGGCGCTGGCGGCGGGTTTTTTCGCTGGAATGATGTATACCACAAAAGAAACCTGCCTCATCTTATTTGGTGCTGTTGCCGCGGCTGTACTGTTTTGTCTTCTCTTTCAAAACAAAGATCAAGGTAAAAAGTTGAGGCCAGCGAAGAAACTTATCGGCCATATGAGTGTTGGATTGAGTGTGAGTGTTCTGATTTCCTGGGCGTTTTATTCGTCTTTTTTTAAGAACTCGGCGGGATTGTGGGATTCATTCCAGTCCTTTGGACTGTACTTTGTCAAGGCTGGTCAACCGGAGTGGCATGCCCATCCATGGTATTACTATATAAAAATGCTGGTTTTTTCAAAATACGGGAACGGGCCAATCTGGAGTGAAGCTCTTATATTGGGCCTGGCCATATTGGGTGGAGTGGCCGTTTTCTGGAAAAAGGACAGGCACGATTCATCCTCCTCCTTTTCGAAATTTGTTGTTGTCTACTCCATGGTCTCCCTTGGTGTTTACTCCTTTATACCCTATAAAACACCCTGGAACCTTCTCCCATTCTACATCGGCATTTTGCTTCTGGCTGGAAAAGGGGCAGTATTCATTATACGGATGGCAAAAAAACCTGTTCTCCAATGGGGCGTTTTTTTTGTGTTGTGCTTGGGGATTGTTCATTTGGGTATTCAGAGCTATCGAGCCAACTTCATTTATTTTGCGGATTCTCAAAATCCCTACGTGTATGCCCATACGAGTGAAGACTTTCTAAATTTGATTCAGCGTGTGGAAGATGTCTCCTCCATCCATCCAAAGGGGAAAAATGTTCAAATCAAGGTTTTCACCAATCCTTATGAAACATGGCCACTTCCCTGGTATTTGAGAAAATTCTCCCGAGTGGGCTACTGGCAGGACATGAAGGAGGCAGGGGATTTAGAAAATATTCCTCTGATCATCACATCTTTGGACAAACTTTCACCTCAAGTCGCCCAAAACTATCAATTGGAATTTTATGGATTGCGTCCGGGAATCCTTCTCACACTCCATATTCACAGAGATCTGTGGGACACATTTCTCGAGCAGAAGAAATAGTTCTAAATAATCCCTGGGTTCTTGAAGATTATCTGTTCTCCTTCAGGCTTCCCGCTGCCCAAAGGATTCCTCTTTTTGTGATTTCAAGTGCCTGAGGTACTTCAAAATCTTTGGCAACATGCCCGAGTGAGGTGTAGAAGACTCGTCCTTTTCCGTACATTTTTTTCCAGACCACCGGCATGACAACCCCATTAATCCAAGGAGCAAAATCTCCGGAAAATGTGGTCGTCGCTAAAACCTGATTTATCGGGTCTGTATGCATGTAATACTGCTCAGAATGCATTTTGAAATCAGTCAGTCCTGCGGTGATAGGATCATTAAAATCGATGATATTAACCTCATAGTCGATGACACCTCCGGGGTGAGCGACCCACTGACCCCCGACCATAAATTGATAGGCCGTATTATTCCTGAAAGAGTCGCCCAGACCTCCATGCCAGCCCGCTATTCCTACTCCGTTTTGAACGGCCTCCAATAATCCCCGTTCCTGCGCCGGTGTGATTTGAGCCATGGTGAAGACCTGTACGATGAGATCTAGAGAATTCATTTTTTCTTTGTCAAGATAAGAATCCAAGGTGTTTGATATTTCGACTTCAAAACCCAACTCCTCCAGCCAGGGGGCGAAAATATCCACACATTTCTTCGGTTCATGACCGTCCCAACCTCCCCAAACAAAAAGGGCTTTTTTTCTCTTGTTTCCCATTTCTAAATCTTGTACCCAAATGTTGCGGAACCGGACAGGATTGCCGTGGTCTTGAAGCATCAATGGAAGTCTATCCGGATGTTTCGTGTAGGGAGGGCGTTTTTTATGCTCGGTTGGTCCTGTTAAAGCCACATGATCGTGAACAAGGATGTTGTTGTGGTAGACAGTCATGGTTGCTGGTTGAGTCAGGCTGCCTTGATTGTCGAATCGAGGTCTTGTAAATGTGATGTCAAACGTTTGCCATTCACCGGGAGGACGGCAGGCATTGACAAGAGGAGGGAATTGTCCGTAAACAGAGGCCGTCATTCCATCCGCATAGGTGGTGTTTTTGTAACAGTCGAGAACCTGGATCTCGTATTTGCCCATCAGGAAAACCCCGCTGTTCCCTCGCTCCTGGCTTTTGCCGGAAACTTGGGCTGGGGCCGCCCATTCCACATGGAGCTGGCAGTCTCCAAATTCCTGGATTGTTCGAATAGAACCTGTTTTTGTGACTTCCATGGATCCATCTTCAATTTTCCATCCGGCTGTTCCTCCTTTGGAATTGGTCCAAAGAGACAAATCTGTGCCGTCAAAAAGAACGATTGTGCCCGATGGAGGAGGGACCATTGGTTTGGCCGGACCTGGATCCACTATTGGCGGCATAGGTCTGTTTGGATCATGGATTGTCCATTTTTCTAGAGGATCTGTTTGATTTGAGTTGTTTTCACAGACGAGATCGCCGCTGAAGGAGAGCTGTCCAAATCCGAACAATATGCAGAAAAATATTAGCGCAAAGCGTTTCATGACATATATCCCTCCGAATTACAGAGACCAGCCTGTCCGGTATTCCTTATGGATAAAAGCGTTGGCCTCAGGAAAGTTGGGGAATTCCATTTTATCACTGTCCCACTGCAGGATCTGGTTGTCTTTTTGTGCACGGACAGCAACATTGGCCAGCAGCATGACCTGAGTCAATTGGGCCGCATAGGAAAAGTCGGTAGTTGATTTTTTGCCTGCCTTGATGGCTTCAATCCACTCTTCATGGATACCAGGGGACCGAGGAATCGTTTTTTCCGGCCTCTGATAGGCCTGCATTTTTGTTTCAGGGATGATGCGAGGATTGGCCGCATATGTACCACACATGATATTGCCTTTAGTCCCCACAAATATAACTCCACCGCTGTCGTCTCCCATCTGCCGCCCTGCCTCTAAATCAGCGGGCCGGGGAGGCATGAGACCTCCGTCATACCAAGTCATTTTTACCGGAACCATATTGTCCCGAGCCGGGAATTCGTAAGTAACTATTTCAGCAAGAGGATAGGAATCTCGAGTAAATCTTGTAGAGCAGGATTGGACGGTTGTGGGCTGTCTAAGTTTAAGAGCCCAGTAAGGAGGGTCTATGAGATGGGCACCCATGTCTCCCACAACGCCTGTTCCAAAATCCCACCAGCCCCTCCAGTTGAAAGGTGCATATGCCGGATGGTACGGCCGGAAAGGAGCGGGGCCTATCCATTGGTTCCAATCCAGGGTTGACGGAACGGACGGGATTTCCTCGGGAGCATCGATCCCCTGCGGCCAGATCGGCCTGTTTGTCCAGACATGAACTTCACCAACATCCCCAATAGCCCCGTCCCAGATCCATTCGTTGATCAAACGGGAACCCTCTCCGGCATGGCCCTGGTTTCCCATCTGGGAGACAATGTTGTATTTTTTTGCCGCTTCCTCAAGAAGCCTGGCCTCTTTTATCGTGTGAGTCAGGGGCTTTTGGACGAACACATGTTTGCCCATTTTAATAGCCATCATGGCTATGACGGCATGATTATGGTCAGGTGTGCTGACGGTAATGGCATCGATCGATTTTTCCTTTTCCAGCATGACACGAAAGTCCCTGTACTTTCCGGCCTTTTCAAACATGGCCAGTTGTTCTGGAGTGTTTCTTCTGGATTGAATAAATTTTGCTGTCTGCGTATCGTCGACGTCGCAAAGGGCAACAATATTTTCCGTGCTGACACTTCTTATATCGGACGATCCCTTTCCTCCTACGCCCACACAGCCAATATTCAATAGGTCACTCGGTGCTGTTTGGCCGGGTCCTCCAAGAACGTGTCTGGGGACCACCATAAGTCCGGCTGTGGCTACAGCACTTTGGCCGAGGAATTGTCTTCGGCTGATTTCTTTTCCCTTTTGGACGGGATGTGTATTTTTGCTCTTCATAGAAAATCTCCTTTTTGAAATGATTTCCCTTCCCTCATAATATATTCACTTTAGTAATATAGATTCCTTTATTTTATGTCAAGTCCTGCTTTTTCCGTCAGCGTCATCTGTATATATCCGGTACTTCCAAATTTATTTTAGAGTCGGACAGGAACACTTACGCGTTCCACCTCCACTGCATTAAGAATGGGGATAGAGACAGAGACGCGACGTCCATCCGCCTCAACTAAAGGTAACCAATTTGGTCCAGTGGATAGTGAAACGTTGTTTTGTCGCCAATTTTTTAACATTAATAATATCACATAGAGAAGGATGTTTACTGCTTTTATTTTTGTCTTGAAAATTGGATAGACATTCAATAGAATGCAGATACAAAAATCATGTATTGTTCTTGAAGGAGTTTTTCCATGCGAGAAAAAAAGGTGCATGAATCCCGCTTACAAAAGCTTTCACGGCGTCAGTTTATCGGCGGAGCCGCTGCAATCACAGCGGCCTTATCTGTCAATCCCCTCCGAGTTTTGTCTAATAATTATCCTTCGGTTGAAGCGGAAGGAGCTGATTTTAAACTCAAATATGCCCCGTCGCTTGGAATGTTTAGAGAGCATGCGGGGAAAGATCCCATCGACAATCTCAAATTTATGCGCGCGCAGGGTTTTCGTGCGATGTTTGACAATGGCCTGATGGGAAAATCTGTTCAAGAGCAGGAAACTCTTGCCCGTGGAATGAACAGGCTGAATATGGAATGGGGCCCGTTTGTGGCCTACGCTGATTTTAAAACAAAATCTTTTGTCACCCAGGACAAAGAAATCCGGCAAATGCTGTCCACACGGATGAAAGAAGCAGTCGAGGTGGCCAAACGTGTCCAGGCAAAATGGGCCCTTGTTGTTCCTGGACGTTACGATGAAAGTCTGGAATGGGATTATCAAACGGCCAATGTTGTTGATAACCTCAAATACCTTGCAGAAATTTGTGAACCTTCGGGCCTCGTGATGGTCCTTGAACCTCTCAATCCCTGGAACCATCCCGGTCTTTTCCTGACAAAAATTCCCCAGACATACCAGATCTGCAAAGCTGTTAACAGTCCCAGCTGCAAAATTAACAATGACCTCTATCACCAGCAGATTTCTGAAGGGAATTTGATTCCGAACATAGATAGATCCTGGGATGAAACCGCAAGTTTTCATCTTGGAGACAATCCCGGCCGCAATGAGCCGACAACTGGGGAGATAAACTATAAGAATATTTTTAAACATATCTATCAAAAGGGCTATGATGGAGTGCTGTGTATGGAACACGGTAAAAAGATACCGGGAATTGAAGGGGAAAAGGCTGTGATTGCAGCCTACAGAGCCTGCGACGATTTTTTATAAATAAGTAAATTGTTTTAGGAGGGAGGATTTAATGGAAAACAAAAAAATCAAATTTAATATGTCCCGAAGGGATTTTATCAAGACAACATCGGCCCTATCGCTGGGGGCATTTCTTCCTCGATCCGGCGGCCCTTTTGCTTCTGAGTCGGACCAGATTCGGGTTGGACTTATCGGGAGTGGCGGCCGGGGAACAGGAGCCGCCAGAGATTGTGTCCACTCATCACCAAATGTGAATATCGCAGCCATCGGCGACCTGTTTCAAGATCGGGTGGACGGAGCCGTGGCCAGGCTGAAAAAAGATCTGAAGCCTGATAATTTCTCGGTGACTCCTGAGACAAGTTTTAGCGGTTTTGATAACTTTAAAAAAGTTCTTCAGTGTGACATCGATATGGTGATCCTGGCCACTCCGCCTCATTTCAGACCCGAGCACCTTAAGGCCTCGGTCGAAGCTGGAAAACATATTTTTATGGAAAAACCTGTGGCTGTTGATCCGATTGGAGTTCGATCGGTGATTGCCAGTTCAAAAATGGCTAAACAAAAGGGATTGGCCATCGTGGCCGGTACGCAGCGCCGGCATCAGGCGCACTATTTGGAAATTATGAAACGGATTCACAGCGGAGATATCGGGGATATTGTCTCCGGTCAGTGCTATTGGAATATGGGCGATCTTTGGGTCAACAGGGCGACAATGAACTGGGCCAATAGAACTGTCCAAGATTGGTCCGATATGGAATGGCATATCCGCAACTGGCTCTTCTTGACTTGGCTTTCTGGTGACCATATTGTCGAACAGCATGTGCACAACCTGGATGTGATCAACTGGGCCATTGGAACCCATCCTGAAAAGTGCACGGGCATGGGAGGCCGGCAGGTCCGGACAGGCCCAGAATACGGAAACATCTTCGATCATTTTTGTGTGGATTACGAGTACCCTAATGGTGTCCGGGTCATGAGTAGCTGCCGTCAGACCGCTGGCTGCAGCGGGAATGTCTCTGAACGGATTATAGGGACCAAGGGATTTTCTTATACGGATGGAGCGAATGGAAATATCAAAGGGACAAATGCCTATGACTATCCCGATGAATCTCCCAATCCCTATGTGCAGGAACATACGGACCTCATAAAAAGTATTCGTGGGGGGATCCCGTTAAATGAAGGAGAGCGTATCGCAGAAAGCACAATGACGGCTATCATGGGCCGGATGAGCGCCTATACGGGACGTACTCTGAGCTGGGATTGGGTGATGAATGCATCTGAGCTGGATCTGTCTCCACCAAAATACGAGATGGGTGACCTCCCGGTCAGGCCTGTGGCCGTGCCTGGCAAGACTCCGCTCGTGTAATAGTAGAGCCAACATGCTGGCCGAGGTTGGCCAAATAAAATTTGAGAGGGAATAATGAGCGAAAAAGTTGTGAGTGAAAAGAAAAACAGGGGCGAAAGAACATCCTTTCCAGGTATTTTTTGGATTGCCAACCAAATTGAAGTCCTCGAGCGGTTTGCCTATTACGGAATTTATTTTGGTTTTGGAATTTATATGGAGTATCTTGGATATACGAGAGCTCAACTGGGGATAGTTCAAAGTATTTTTCTGTTCATGTCCTATGGAATTCCGGTTATATCGGGAACATTTGCTGATAGATATGGGTTCAAGAAAGTATTAATCGTTTCCTATTTGGCCTACCTGCCGTCCATCCTTCTTCTCCTTATCACCAAATCTTTTTCGGGCATTGCCTTAACCATGCTCACTATCGGCTTGGCGGCTGGAATTTTTAAACCCCTTGTTGCAGGGACGGTTAGAGCTGTAACAGACAAGACCAACAAGACACTCGGCTTTGGGATCTTTTACGCCATGGTCAATGTGGGAGGATCCTTTGGCCCAATTGTTATGGGAAAGCTCAGGGCCATTTCCTGGAACTATGCATTTTTAGCCGCGGCGATTTCAATCTGTTTGATGCTTATCATCACAATTTTATTTTATAAAGAGCCGGAAAGAGAGATTGAAGGCATATCACTCGGTCAGAAATTCAAAGATATTTGGATTGCCTTTTCGGATGTGAAGTTTACCATCTTTATCATTCTGCTGGGTATCTTCTTTTGGCTCCCATTTTGGGCCTTTTTTAATCTGTGTGCGGTTTACGTTGACAGCAATCTGGATACGATTCAGCTTTATATGAATCTAAAAGGGGTTTTTGGAACGTTTTTTGCCGGCATTTTTTCTCAGGTGGATGATGATGGTGTCAGGAGAGTTCTCGGAGAGACGATCTCTCATACGGGTTACATCATTATGATCTTTCAGATTTTTGTATCCAGAATCATAGAAAAATCTAAAGCCATCCCAACCTTCCTTTTTGGAATGTTTGTGGCGGCTTTGGGATTTGGGGTACTTGGATACTCTGGGGTTGCGGCACCGGCATATATCTTCCTTGGAGTATTTTTGTTTGCTGTTGGAGAAATGATTTCCTCTCCAAGGATTCAGGAATATATCACCTGGATTGCGCCCAAAGAAAAAGCCGGACTCTACATGGGCATGAATTTTATTGCACTTCTTGTTGGAGCCTCATTAAGCGGTGTGATATACACC
The DNA here is from genome assembly GCA_964633715.1 of uncultured Eubacteriales bacterium. GTDB lineage: Bacteria > Acidobacteriota > Aminicenantia > Aminicenantales > Aminicenantaceae > JAUWVG01. The sequence continues at coordinate 14,438 of CAZWHQ010000030.1, read as the reverse complement.
AGTACTCTCTACGGCGTATTTGAAAAAATGAATCATCCAGAGTATACCTGGTACACTCTGGGCGGACATCTTATTGTCGGCATAATTGTGCTGTACATATACTCCAAAACTGCGGGAAAATTTAAGGAACAGGAAGAATAAAAAGGGGGAGATAAACATGCTGGTTCAGGAAAAAATTGCGCAGGCCGGAGATATCCTCAATGAATTGGATATTGACTGCTGGATCACCTTTGTCAGGGAAAGTTCCATATCGCATGATCCCATGCTGGATTTTCTCATTGAGGCCGATGTCACATGGCATTCGGCTTTTATCGTCACAAAATCTGGAGACACATATGCGATTGTCGGAGAAATGGAACGGAAAGCCATTGAAGACTTGGACGTCTATTCCCATATCTTAAGCTATGTTGAAAGCGTCAGGAAGCCATTTCTGGATACAATAAAAGAAATCAATCCGTCCTCGATTGCACTGAATTATTCGAGGGGCAGTGAAATCAGTGACGGATTGACTCATGGTATGTACTTAATCCTGTACGATTTTCTTTCTGAAATTGGCTTTGAAGACAGAATTGTCTCGGCAGAAAAAATCACATCGAGTCTAAAGGCAAGAAAAACACCCTATGAAGTGGACCGCATCCGGAAAGCCATCGCCCATACACTCGATATTTTTTCAATGGTGACACCCTATATCCAGCCGGGGAAAAGCGAAATTGAGATTGCTGATTTTATGATTCAAGAGGTAGAAAAAAGAGATCTCGATTTTGCATGGGATAAAACTCATTGTCCAGCTGTTTTTACAGGACCCGAGACAGCGGGAGCTCATTACAAGCCCACAGATCGTAAGGTCAAACGGGGACATGTCCTCAATATGGATTTTGGCGTAAAATTTGAGGATTACTGTTCGGATATGCAGAGAACATTTTATATCCTTGAAGAAGGGGAAGATCAGGCGCCTCCAGATGTCCAGAAGGGATTTGAGACCATTGTCAAGTCCATTGAACTTGCCAAAAAGTCTATTAAGCCAGGAGTTCAAGGTGTGGAAATCGATAAAATTGCCCGGGATTACATTGTCTCAATGGGTTTCGAAGAATTTCCCCATGGATTGGGTCATCAGGTGGGGCGTTTTGCCCATGATGGAACGGCGCTTCTGGGGCCGGGCTGGGAAAAATATGCCCAAAAACCTTTTTATCCTCTGGAAGAAGGGATGATTTTTACCATAGAGCCTCGGTTAGAAGTAAAGGGGCGCGGCATTGTGACTATCGAGGAGATGGTCGTTATTAGAAAAGAGTGTGCGGAATACCTGGCAGAGCCGCAGAAAGAATTACTGCTGGTTAAGTGAAAGGACATTATTATGGCGGGAATGCATTTTCTAGACTGGATCATTATCTCACTTTATTTTCTCATCTTACTCGGGATTGCCTGGTGGGTGACCCGGAAAAAACAGGATTCTCCGGCAGATTATTTTTTAGCCGGCCGGCATGTGGGGTGGTTTATTATCGGTGCCTCCATTTTTGCTTCAAACATAGGTTCTGAACACATTGTCGGACTTGCAGGAACCGCGGCCAAAAGTGGTGTGGCCATGGCACACTATGAACTCCATGCCTGGTGTATTCTTCTTTTGGGTTGGGTTTTTGTGCCTTTTTATATGAGAAGCCGAGTGTTCACAATGCCTGAATTTCTAGAGATGCGATATTCTCCCCTTTCCCGGTGGATACTCTCTGTTATTTCTCTTGTGGCTTATATTTTGACAAAAGTTTCGGTCACTGTTTACGCCGGAGCCGTTGTTTTTCAAGCTTTAATGGGGATCGATTTTTGGACAGGTGCTTTGATCACAGTTCTCTTTACAGGCATTTATACAGTTATGGGAGGACTTAAGGCCGTGGTCTATACGGAAACCCTTCAGGCCATTGTTCTATTAATAGGATCGATCACGGTAACAATTCTGGGATTGATCAAAATCGGAGGCTGGAGCAAGCTCGTTTCAATAGTCGGAAGCCAGCACTTCAACCTCTTTCTCCCCTTGGACCATCCTGATTTTCCATGGCTGGGCATGGTCTTGGCCCCTCCCATTGTGGGGATCTGGTACTGGTGTACAGATCAATGCATTGTGCAGCGAACTTTGGCGGCCCAGAGTGAAACCCAGGCACGAAGGGGGACCATCTTTGCCTCCTTTTTAAAGCTATTCCCGTTTTTCATATTCTTTATTCCTGGAATTACAGCTTATGCTCTTTCAAAGACTGGCCAGCTTCAATTGGCGGCCTCAGATCAAGCCTTCCCAATGCTCGTCAAACTCCTTCTTCCTATAGGTCTAAGAGGCCTTGTTGTGGGAGGTCTATTGGCTGCGCTCATGAGCTCGCTGGCCGCAGTTTTTAACTCCTGTTCAACACTCTTTACTATGGATATCTATAAAAAGATCAGGCCGGACACTTCTGAGCAAAGATTGGTCCATGTCGGCCGCGTGGCTACGGGGATTGTTGTTGTCTCCGGTATCCTCTGGATTCCCTTTATGAAGTTTATCTCTGGCGAGTTGTACCACTATTTGCAAAGTGTTCAGTCCTACCTGGCCCCGCCGATTGCGGCTGTTTTTCTTCTTGGAATATTCTGGAAAAGGATCAATGCCAGAGGAGCTCATGCGGGTTTGATAGGGGGATTTCTTATCGGGATTTTTCGGTTAATCCTTGAACTCAACAAAAAGCATCTCAGCGGCTGGCTGTTCAATTTTGCCGATATCAATTTTTTATATTTTTGTGTTTACCTATTTTTGATCTGTATCGCGCTGATGATTGGATTCAGTGCTTTCAGTCGAGCTCCCTCTTTTGAACAAATCAAAGGCCTTACCTATGCAACCACGATGGCTGAGGATAAAAAAGCATCTAGAGAGAGCTGGACGAGACGTGATCTGGCGCTGTCTTTGACCGTTCTTGCTATTATCGCTATCATCCTCATTTACTTTTCACCCCTTGTGGTCGCACGATAAAATGAAAGCCTACTCATTAGGATTAGATTTTGGGACCAACTCCTGCCGCTCTCTTATCGTGGATCTGGAAAAAGGTCAAGAATTAGCGAGCCAAGTCGATCCCTACCCTTCCGGACAGGAAGGGATTTATCTTGATCCCAAGGATCCAAATGTCGCACGACAGAATCCGGAAGATTATCTTTTTAGTATGCAGGAATGTGTCCGGGGTGCAATCGATCGGGCCAAAAAAGCCGATTCTTCTTTTGATCCTACACGGATTATCGGGATTGGCATTGATACGACCGGAAGCAGTCCCATGCCGGTCAACAAAGACGGCCTGCCATTGTCACTAATTCCCGAGTTTAAGGGCAATCTAGATGCGATGGTCTGGCTCTGGAAAGATCATTCCAGCTTCGCTGAGGCGGCCCAAATCACAGAGATGGCAGAAGCAAAACGACCTCATTATTTAGCCAAGATAGGGGGGATTTATTCCTCGGAGTGGTTCTGGAGCAAAATCTTGCACTGTAAAAATGTATCTCCCGAAGTTTTTCAGGCAACGCACAGCTTTGTCGAAATATGTGATTATATCCCCGCCGTCCTTGCCGGTGACACAAAACCGGACTCGATTGTCCGCTCAGTCTGTGCGGCGGGGCACAAGGCTTTGTATAGCGAAACATGGGGAGGGCTGCCCGACAAAGAATTTCTGTTTGACATCGATCCCGATCTGGGAGCGCTCAGAGACAGGCTTTATACACAAGCCGTTCCTTCAAATCAGTTAGCGGGACGTCTCTGCAGAGAATGGGCCGAGGAACTGGATTTGAATCCGGGAATTTCCATTGCTGTGGGGGCCTTCGATGCCCACATGGGAGCGGTCGGAGCGGGAGTGAAAGAGGGAACACTCGTTAAAATCCTGGGAACAAGCACCTGTGATATCATGGTTTCACCCAAAGAAAAGGGATTGGCCGATATTCCCGGCGTCTGCGGTATCGTTGATGGATCGGTCCTTCCTGGATTTTATGGGATTGAAGCCGGACAGTCGGCTGTTGGCGATATTTTTTTATGGTTTATCCATAACCTAGTCCCGGATTCTTACGGACAGACAGTTGATGCCAAATTTAAAAATCTCGAAAAAGAAGCGTCCCGGCAGAAACCAGGGGAGCACGGGCTTCTTGTTTTGGATTGGAATAACGGCAACCGCACTATCCTTGTCGATGTGCGCCTCAGCGGCCTCCTCATCGGGCAGACTCTTCATACCAAGGCACATGAAATTTACCGCGCATTGATTGAGGCTACGGCATTTGGTGCTCTGACTATCATAAACCGGATAGAAGACTATGGTGCAGCGGTTCATGAGGTCGTCAACTGCGGTGGATTGGCGGCCAAAAATCCCTTTCTTTTGCAGATTTATGCCGATATCACAGGACGGCCCATGAAGGTTTCTCGGAGCGATTTGACATGTGCCTTAGGTGCGGCCATTTTTGGAGCTGTCGCTGCTGGACCGGAACATGGAGGATTTAAAACTGTCGAAGAGGCGCAGAAGGCTGTTACTGGAATAAAAGAGATTTTCCAACCGGACGCGGACAATCATATTGTCTACAACGACATGTTCAAACTTTACCGTATACTCCATGATGCGTTTGGAACCTCTTCCTGGTCAGGTTCTCTATCTCATGTGATGAAGGATCTCATTGATATAAGAGAGACACAGAGAGGCAGGAGGATAAATGCTCGAAGAACTCAAACATAAGGTCTGCCAGGCCAACCAGGGCCTCGATCTTCACAAGCTTGTGGCTTTAACCTGGGGGAATATCAGCGGCATGAGTGCAGACAGAGATTTTATGGTCATTAAACCCAGTGGCGTCAGCTACGCTGAATTGAAACCCGATGACTTGGTTGTCGTCGACAGGAAGGGACATAAAGTCGAGGGAAATCTGTCTCCTTCTTCGGATACACCGATCCACTTGGAAATATATAAGGCTTTTGACGGTTTTTTTGGTGTGGCACATACCCACAGTATGTATGCTACAATGTTTGCTCAAGCCAACCGGAGCATTCCATGTCTGGGGACCACCCATGCCGATCATTTCAACGGAGATATACCAGTCACACGGATGTTTACAGAGGAAGAAGTCCATTCGGATTATGAGGCGAACACGGGAAAAGTGATTGTCGAACGGTTTGAAAAGCTCGATCCTTTGACAATGCCAGCTGTTCTTGTTGTCGGTCATGGAGCGTTCACCTGGGGAAATAGTCCTCAAGAAGCGCTGTTCAACAGTATCGCGCTGGAGAATGTAGCCAAAATGGCTTTTGGTACAGTTTTTCTCCGGCCAGAGGGGGATTCCATTCCAGACTACCTCCTTCGCAAGCATTTTTTAAGGAAACACGGCTCGGGGGCCTACTATGGCCAGAAAAAAACAGGAGATAAACAATGAAGAATATTCCCGAGGTCAATTTAGGGATTGTTGCGGTCAGCCGGGACTGTTTTCCTGTTGAGTTGTCCAGAAACAGAAGAGATCAAGTTGTACAGGAATGCGAAAAAAGAAAGATAGTCATTTCAACTATCGAAACAGTTATCGAAAACGAAAAAGATTCCAAAAAGGTTCTGGAAGAGCTTATAAAAAAAAATATCAATGCACTTGTTATCTACCTGGGAAATTTCGGCCCTGAGGGGCCAACTACATGGCTTGCACAAAAATTCGATGGACCGGTGATGTTTGCTGCGGCTGCCGAGGAATCAGGGGAAAACCTTACTCAAGGCAGGGGAGATGCATTCTGTGGGCTGCTGAATGTCTCCTATAATATTGGGTTGAGGCAGCTAAAGCCCCACGTTCCTGAAAATCCCGTAGGTCTTGCCGGAGAAATTGCCAAAGAAATAGAAGAATTTCTTCCCGTTGCAAGGATTTTGTTCGGCCTAAAAAAACTCAAAATCTATACCTTTGGACCACGACCTCAGGATTTTTTTGCCTGCAATGCGCCGATAAAACCTCTCTATGACATGGGTGTAGAAGTCATGGAGAACAGTGAGTTGGATCTCTATGATATTTTTCAGAAAGCTAAAAACCATCCGGAAATAGAGGCAGTGGCCAAAGAAATGGCCGCAGATTTAGGTGTTGGAAATGCTTATCCCGACCTCCTTCCCAAACTCGCCCAGTATGAAGTGGCCCTTAAGACATTTTTTTTAGATAATCTAGGCTCCTCTCTTTATGCGGTTTTTGCCAATAAGTGCTGGCCGGCTTTTGAATCCTATTTTGGTTTTGTCCCGTGTTTTGTCAACTCGCGCCTGGCCGCCCAAGGGATCCCCATAGCATGTGAGGTGGATATCTATGGAGCCCTCAGCGAGTATATCCTGACATGTGCGACTGAACGTCCAGCCACACTCCTCGATATCAATAATACAGTTCCCGGCGACATGTATAACGACGCAAAGGATAAGACAAAAAACTTTAAATCGAATGATCTCTTTATGGGATTTCACTGTGGGAATACAGCTGGTTCCTGTCTGGTCCAGGGTGAAATGAAATACCAGTTGATTATGAACAGGCTTATGGAACCAGAGGGAAAACCCGATATCACTCGGGGAACCTTGGAGGGAAGAATTCGTCCCGGTGACATCACAATTTTCAGGTTTCAATCGACCGCCGACTGTCAGCTGCGGGCCTATGCCGCAGAGGGTGAAATCCTGGATATCGATCCGAAATCTTTCGGCAGCATAGCTGTTTTTGCGATCCGTGAAATGGCACGTTTTTACCGTCATGCCCTCATCGAGAAAAGATTTCCTCATCATACGGCCGTGGCCTTCCAGCATGTGGGGCGGACTCTTTTTAGTGCCGCAAAAATGATGGGGATAAATAGTTTTGATTTCAACAGACCTTCAGGCCAGCTTTTTCCGACAGAAAATCCATTCAAATAACATGAAAACTGTTCATCTGACAGGAATTCGTCAGCTGGAAATAATTGATAATCCTCTTCCTCAAATAAAAAAACCTACCGATGTCTTGCTCAAAATAGAAGCCGTAGGTCTGTGTGGTTCGGATATCCACTACTTCAAAACCGGCCGAATCGGAGACCAGGTGGTCGAATATCCCTTTGCAGTCGGGCATGAATGTGCGGCCGTAGTGGAAGACGTCGGTCCTGAATGTCAGCGTGTAAAAAAAGGAGATAAATTAGTCGTCGATCCTGCCGTTTCCTGTGGTTTATGCGATCAATGCCTGAACAATCGCAGACACACCTGCCGGAATCTCAGATTTCTTGGATGTCCGAAGCAGCTCGAAGGGTGTCTTTCAGAATTTTATGTTTTGCCTGAAGGTAATTGTTTCCCGGTTGCCAAAAAGATGAAGCCTGCTCAGAGGGTGCTGGTCGAACCACTTTCTATAGGGCTCTATGCGGTAAACTTTCTTAAGGACAAAAATATCCAATCTATTGGTATTCTTGGCTCCGGACCCATAGGACTCAGTACGGCCCTTTCAGCAAGAGCAAAGGGGATTCCCCGAATCTACATGACGGATAAGATTGACAGCCGTCTTGGAGCCGCGAGAACAGCCGGGGCACTTTGGACTGCTAATCCTCTGCACTCCGACATAGAAAAAAAAATAAAGGAGAGAGAACCATTTCTTTTGGATGCGGTCTTTGAATGCTGTGGAGACCAGGATGCCCTTGATTTGGCCGTTGAACTCCTCAAGCCCGGGGGAATACTCTTTATTATCGGGATTCCGGAAACAGACCGGATTTTATTCGATGTCCATAAACTCCGGAGAAAAGAAATTGTGCTGCAGAATATCCGCCGGCAGAACAGGTGTTTATCGGAGGCAATCTCTCTGATTCAAGAGAATCGTGTGAATGTAGATTTTATGGTGACACATACTTTTTCCTTAGCCGAAACTTATGATGCCTTTGAGCTTGCCTCTAGTTATGCCGATGGTGTGATCAAGGCGTTAATTGACATGGGAGCATAGAGCGGTTAGGGGGAATAATATAAGTTCCAAAACTGTGGATTTTTATGTTAAAATTAAAATAACCGGGTCGTGAGGATGGAAAGAACATTTATTCCAGTAAACAGAAATAGTAAGGGATTAATTTTTGACTGTGATGGAACCCTGGCTGATACGATGGATTTTCATCTGGAAGCCTGGCACGAAGCTTTTTCCGTATTTGGAAAATCTTGCCCTGATACCTTTCTTGAACCCCTTAAAGGTATGAAGGAAAAGCACATCATCGAGATGTTTAATAAGAAATTCGATGACAATGTGGACTGTTTGAAATTCCTTGAAGAGAAGCACAGTCGTTTTCGCAGCAAGCTCAAAGACGTTAAGCCTATTGAGCCAGTTGTGAAGATCGTTAGAAAATTTTATGGGATACTCCCGATGGCGGTTGTCTCTGGTGGTGTCCGGAAAAATGTCCTCACGACATTGGAAGCGATTGGGCTCGATGATCAGTTTGATGTCATATTAACCGCCGATGATCGTGTTAAAGCAAAACCGGCTCCCGATATTTTGATTGAAGCTGCCTGGCAGCTCAAGGTGCAGCCCTCTGACTGCCAGGTATTTGAGGATGGAGATATCGGGCTGATTGCCGCACGCGAAGCGGGAATGATCGCTACAGATATTCGTCCTTATCTTTAATTCTCTGTAAGAAAACTAAAATCTCCAACCTACCCTTTATTCATCTGTAATTTCTAGAACAACGATGGATTTTGCGGGAAGCTCGACGATAACCGATCCTTGTTGAATTTTTGCTCCTTTAAAATCATTTGGAACAACAGAATCACCGTTCGAAAATGTGTTAAAAGCATTGATTTTGTCGGCCGTCAGGATACGGCCGTTGACTTTCTGAATCTTCACTCCACGAATCTCGCAAACGATTTTTTGGGCACCGTGAGGATCGAGATTGCAGAGAGAAATATGGATTTTTCCTTCCTTGTCTCGAGAAGCGGAGGCACTGATGGCGGGAATACTGTTGTCTTCATAAGTGTAATTTCTGCAGGTCAACTGTTGGGGAATCAATGTGGCGTCCTGATGGACCTTATACATTTCATAAACGTGATATGTGGGTGTCAAAATCATTTTTTCTTCTTCGGTCAGTAAAAGAGCCTGCAGGACATTGACAGTCTGAGCGAGGTTGGCCATTTTAACCCGATCACAGTGGGAGTTAAAAATATTGAGTGTAAGGCCGGCAACCATTGCATCCCGCAAGGAGTTCTGCTGGTAGAGAAAACCGGGATTGGTCCCCGGTTCGACACTGTACCAGGTGCCCCACTCATCAACGATCAATCCGACTCTATTTCGTGGATCATACCTGTCCATAATATCGATGTGCCTTGTAATGATCCCATCGATCCGGCCGGCTTTGCTGAGAACATCGAACCATTCTGCCTCGCCAAAGTCGGTCGCTGAACGGCTGAGCGAGTAGTCTGGGCCTGTATAGTAGTGGATACTCAATCCATTCATCATCCGCCCGGCCTCCCTCATCAGGACTTCTGTCCACAAATAGTTATCTCCATATCCTCCACAGGCGATCTTATAAATCCTGTTACCTGAAAAATTGCGGACATACGTCTGGTAACGCTTGTAAACATTGGCATAAAATTCAGCCGTCATATTACCGCCGCAGCCCCAATTTTCATTTCCTATGCCGAAGTAAGTGAGCGTCCAAGGCTGTTCCCGTCCGTTTTTTCTTCGGAGGTCAGCCATGGGACTGACACCATCAAATGTCATGTATTCGACCCATTCCTGCATTTCCTGGACTGTTCCGCTTCCGACATTTCCGCAGACATATGGCTCTGCACCTATCTGAGTGCACAGATCCATAAATTCATGTGTGCCAAAATGGTTGTTTTCTGTCACACCACCCCAGTGGGTATTGATCATTGTCGGCCGATCTGAACGTGGGCCGATACCATCCTTCCAATGATATTCATCGGCAAAACATCCTCCAGGCCATCTCAGTACGGGAATCTGAATTTTCTTAAGGGCTTCTACGATATCGTTCCGTATACCGCGGGTGTTTGGTATCGGGCTATCTTCTCCAACCCAATATCCTCTGTAGATGCAGCGACCCAGATGTTCTGAAAAGTGACCATAGATATTTTTATGGATTGTATCTTGACCGAGATCAGCATTAAGTACAAGCAAATTTGTTTCTGGTTGTTCATCTTGGTTATAATCTCCGAATGAAGAAATTACTCCAAGAATCAAACATACGACCAGCAAGGCGAAACATTTTTTCATCTTTTTCCTCTTTTATATAGATAAAAAATAACATTCATTTATTTTTTTTACCAGAATTTTGATGATAGAATAGACAGAAATATAGAAAAAATGAAAAGGAGAAGATGGATGAAGAAGGTTTATTTTCTTTTTACGGTCCTATATGGTTTAGTTTTTCTGCTTTCCGGCCCATCCTGCAAGAAACAAACACGGGCAGACTATCCCTATCAACCGGTCGCATTCACATCTGTCCATTTTAGCGACAATTTCTGGCTGTCAAGGCTCGAAACGAACAGAAAAGTGACCATTCCCTTTGCTCTGGATCAGTGTGAAGAAACGGGCCGCATCAAGAATTTTGAAATTGCCGGCGGGGCAGCTGAGGGGAAATTCTGCAGTATATATCCTTTTGACGATTCTGATGTCTATAAAATAATTGAAGGGGCTTCCTACACATTAAACATCCAGCGAAATCCGGAATTGGAGGGATTCCTCGATGAACTCATAGAAAAAATTGCAGCCGCCCAGGAGGAAGACGGGTATCTCTACACGGCACGGACAATCGAACAAGATCCCCCTGTCCAGTGGACAGAAGGAGACCGCTGGTCCAATCTCTATCTTGGCCATGAACTTTACAATATGGGGCATTTTTATGAAGCGGCCGTGGCCCATCATCTGGCCACAGGGAAGAGAAACATGCTTGATCTTGCAATTAAAAATGCAGATCTGATCACAAGTGTGTTTGGACCCGGGAAAAAGATCGGAGTTCCAGGACATCAAGAAATTGAAATCGGCCTGGTTAAACTTTATAGAATTACGGGAAATCAAAAATACCTGGATTTAGCAAAACATTTTCTTGACCAAAGGGGAAGAGAAGGGGGCCGGAAACTTTTTGGGCCCTATTCTCAGGACCATAAACCGATTCTAGAGCAGGAAGAAGCCGTCGGCCATGCCGTTCGTGCCGCCTATATGTATTCGGGCATTGCCGATGTGGCGGCATTGACAGGAGATGTCGGTTATATCCAGACGGTTGACCGAATCTGGGAGAATGTGGTGTCAAAAAAGATGTATATCACAGGCGGGATTGGAGCCAGAGGAGGAGGGGAGGCCTTTGGTCCCAACTATGAACTGCCCAATGCCTCCGCGTACGCAGAAACCTGTGCAGCTATTGCCAATGCATTCTGGAACCACAGGATGTTTCTCCTTCATGGAGAGGCCAAATATATCGATGTTCTCGAGAAAGTGATTTACAACGGGATGCTGTCGGGTGTCGCCCTCAGCGGTGATCTGTTTTTCTATTCAAATCCCCTCGAATCCTTTGGCCAGCATGAACGCAGCTCCTGGTTCAACTGCGCCTGCTGCCCTTCGAATATCTCCAGGTTTATGCCCTCTATCCCGGGTTATGTCTACGCTCAGAGAGAAAAGGAGCTGTTTGTGAACCTTTTTATAGACAGTCAGGCAGACATTGTTATGGATGACAACAGAATTTCGGTCATTCAGGAAACGGATTACCCATGGGAAGGTCGAGTCAGGATCAGATTTGAGCCCGAATTTGAAAAAAAAGTTACTGTCTATGTCCGTATCCCTGGTTGGGCAGTAGAGCATCCTGTTCCCAGCGACCTATATCACTTTGTTGATAATTCCGATGAATCTCCCACTCTCATGGTTAATGGAGAATCCATTCCAGTTCAGACAGACAAAGGTTATGTTCCCATTCAGAGAGTCTGGAAAGAAGGAGATACGATCGAATTGAACCTGCCCATGCCGGTCAGGCGCGTTGAGAGTCACCCACAAGTTAAAGAAAATACGGGAAAAATCGCTCTTGTCAGAGGCCCAATTGTCTACTGCGCGGAATGGCCTGATAATGGAGGGCATATCAGCAATCTGGCTTTATCGGATGACAGACAGCTTTCGCTGGAGCGTCGGAACGACTTTCTAAATGGTGTCACTGTAATTAAAGGACAGGCTATGGCTCTATATGGTGCAGAAGATGAGTTTACCTATCGTGGGGAAGAACAGGAATTTATCGCGATTCCCTACTATGCCTGGGCCCACCGCGGACCGGGTGAAATGGCCGTCTGGCTTTCTCGAGAGGAGGAAACGGCCCGGCCTCTGCCGAAATCCACCATTGCTTCGACAAGCCGTTCGCATGTGTCTCAGGGAAAATCCGGAGAGTCTATCAATGATTTATGGAATCCCAAAAACTCAAATGATCATTCCCATCCCTACCTCCACTGGTGGCCCAGAAAAGGAACACAGGAATGGGTTGAATATGAGTTTGAGAAACCATCGACTGTTTCTGAAGTTCAGGTCTACTGGTTTGATGACACGGGGCAGGGAGAATGCCGTGTGCCTCAAACATGGAAACTGTTCTATAAATTCGGCAAAGACTGGAAACCCGTTTCCAATCTCAATGATTTTCATGTTGATAAAGATAAGTACAATGTCTTAACATTTCATCCCATCACAACCTCCGCACTCCGCCTGGAAATTCAACTCCAGAAGGATTTTTCTGCTGGTATTTTAGAATGGAAAGTGAGATAAGGCTCTCACAAAATTTGTTTTTTATTGCTGTTTGCGGATGTGAAATGGGATTTTAAGAAAGGGGCTTCCTGCTTCGCTGAACCATGTCCTGTTCTCGCGGACAAGATCTACGGCGAGTAGGTAGCGCCCGGGTTTGTCCGGCATTGTGATTTTTATGGATACCTCACATTTTTCACCGGGGCCGACTGGCCGAGGGAGAGGGCTGCGTTCTCCATCCTGAACTAAAACGACCTCGTTTTTTCTCAACCAATGATAACTGAGATAATCAGGACTTTCTTTATCTGTGCTTGACCAAACACGAAAACTGTTGTTTCGAAGGCCAACTTCAGCCCAAATGGTTTCTTTGGCGTTGGCCCTGCGGGATCCGATATAGTGAAGATACTCAACATCGTAAGGGCCTTTTGTCTGACTATCCCATGGATAATCGGGATCCTTAGCAGGGATCTTTCGCTGAGTTTTTGGGTCTCCTAGTTTTGCAAAAATCACCCAATGCTTGGCTAGAAGGTCAAGATTCCGCTCAAATAATTGTTTATCAATTTCCTTGTACAGGTTATAGGAGAGTTTGCCGAATTGTTCTCGGCTTGGGCTGTGATGGAGTGCCTCCGGTGGATAGACATCCAGACCTGAAACTGTGCCTCGGATGTCCAGTCCATAGCCTGAAAAAAAAGTCTCAAAGTCATCCATTGTATAGCGGTGTTCGATGGGTATACTCTGTTGTGTCAAAGTCAATGCAGAAGGCTTTTTGAAAGCCGGTTCTTTTTCCCCGGTCAAAAAGGCCATACGAGCCCGAATCTTCTCCAGCTCCAGGATGAGCCAATCAAAATCGATATCCTTTTGCCAGCCTCCCTTCCAGTTTCCCCTGGGTTCTATCAAAAGAAATCGGATTGAATAATTCCCGAATCGATCTATAAACTCTTGCGGATTTGTCAGATGATGAAAAGAATCAAACATAAGAACGAGATCGATATTTGACTCTGGGATATAGTTTTCTATATCCGCGACAAAAAAAGAAATATTATCCAATCCTATAGATTGGGCGTTATCCCTTGCACGATTGATTCCGGCTTCGCTGTGATCAATACCCAAAAATGAGATATTTGGGTGGCGTTTAGCCAGTTCACAGGTGATTTCACCTGTTCCGCAGCCAAGATCCAGAACAGTGTTTAAATCTAAAAGATAGGGTGTTGTGAGATCGGCAAACCGACGGATTGTGATATTGCCCGGATAGGAAGCGCTGAAGGGATCATAAATATGGTCAGCAAAGAGAGAGTCGTGATAGTCTTTATCTTTTTTCGGGGACCAGTGTTTCTTTGAAGCCCGAAACCCACGGATAAATTTTCTAAACATACTGAACATAAATTTTTTTTATTAAATGATACGCCACATTCATACCATAGAGAAAGCAGATGGGTCAATCATGAGACGGCAACTTGAATTCTACCTCCACCGACAGTGTCCTGAAAAAAAAGAGCATGAAAAAACGACTTTTTGTTGGGCTGTTGATGGAATCGAAAATCGGGACGAATAAACAGGGGCTGAGAGATGGTTTTGGCGGGGAAAGTTTTGTCATGGTTGTATCAAAATTTTTCACGGCGTCCTCGAAATCGCCACTGACAAGGAGTGTGACAAATTGCCGGGAAAGTTTGATAAGGGTGTCTTTTTCTTCTGTCTGGTTTTGCTCCACAAAAAAGCCCCTTCCGCCTCATGGGCGGAAGGGGCTTTGAACGTCTACGTGTGAT
>CAZWHQ010000029.1:0-53301 GCA_964633715.1 uncultured Eubacteriales bacterium | reverse complement strand
TTTAAGAAATTCTCAAATTCAAAAATTTAATAATAAATCACCTTTTTATCTATCGTTCCATTCTTTTATATGGACAAAGAATTTCTTTGCAAGCTTGGCAAAAAATTCGTACCATTGACTTCTTTTAAATTGAAAATCACAATCGATAAAATGACGGCAAATATGGTAGAATCAATCTTGACAGTCGAAATTGATTTCTGGAGGGATATTATTAAAAAAATCTTATCTTTGAGTCTCCATTGTTGTGGAGTACAATTCTCAGATCGGAGTTGCTGAACCTCTGACCGGAAACATGGAAAGTGTGATGATAAACAGCTCTTATGGGAATTCCGCTTTTCTGGCGCCCGAAAAATACGGGATCAGTTACGAACTCAAAGGAAAAGAGGTTGCTGACGGAAAAGAGTATTTGCTTCTGGAAAGAATTTACCCGGATGGTTACACCACTACTTTTTTTATCGATCCTGAAACCTATCTGATCTATAAGTTCAAACAAGAGTCTTATGACGAGATGCAGATGGAGATACTTGAGGAGACCGTATTTTCCGACTATAGAGAAATCGATGGCATTATGACGGCTTTTTCTCTCACTATCCTGAGAAATGGAGGAGAATTTGCAGTCCTGACCCTTACCGATGTGAGCTTTAATACAGGACTCGAAGACTCATGGTTCAAGATGAATCCGTCACTCTCACAGGAAAAATAAGTGGAAAATTCTGAGTTTTAAAAGAACTATGGGTGACGAATTTCCGTGGCAGGCAAACGCAAGAGCTCTAATAAAATTTTAAAGTTTAAATATACTTTTATTTTTATTGTTTTGATAAGGCAAGTCCCTGCTATGAAAGAGAGAAAAAGGGAGCCAAATATGAAAAAGATATTGTTTATAAGGTTAGTCTTGGGGTTTTTGTTTTTTTGTCTGATTTTCAATAACTTTTTGTTCTCCCAGGAAGCCTCTGTAAAGGAAGAAATCCGTCTGATGAAGACCTATCCCTATAGTGATCCCAATCCGATGGCCAATTTTGGCCGGATCTATCCCTATTTTCGTTTTGACGGGTACAGCGCCATTGGCAGTGATTTGGAATGGAAGACAGTTGTTCTTGAAAATCCCTATATCAAGCTCTGGGTTTTTCCTGAGATCGGGGGGAAACTCTGGGGGGCTGTGGAAAAGTCGACCCAAAAGGAATTTATCTATTTCAATAAAGTCGTTAAATTCAGAAATATTGCCATGAGAGGCCCCTGGACATCTGGGGGAGTTGAGTTTAATTTTGGCCTGATAGGGCATGCGCCCACAACAGCCAGTCCGGTCGACTATCTTTACAAAGAGAATACTGACGGCAGCGTCAGCTGTATCATCGGGACCATGGACCTGCCGTCGCGGACCCAGTGGAGGGTCAACATCCGACTGCCTAAAGACAAGGCTTATATTTCCACGGAGTGTTTCTGGTTTAATCCCACACCTCTCCATCAACCTCTCTACCACTGGATGACGGCAGCCGAGGATGTGGGGAGTGCCCTCCGCTTTTTCTATCCGGGGACAAACTATATAGGCCACGGCGGGGACGCCCATCCCTGGCCGATCCATGAAAACGGCCGGGATGTGTCCTTTTACAAAAACAATGATTTCGGATCCAGTAAATCCTACCATATTCTCGGAGAGTACGATGAGCATTTTGGAGGGTATTGGGAAGATTTGGATTTTGGCTACGGTCACTGGGCTTTTTATAATGACAAACCCGGACAAAAACTCTGGATCTGGTCGCTGGCCCGGGATGGAGGCATCTGGCACGATCTGCTGACAGATAAAGAGAACAACAGGCAGTATGTAGAGCCCCAGACAGGACTTCTTTTTAACCAGGAGGCGGCATCCAGCAGCCTTACGCCCTTCAAACATGCCTATTTTGAACCACTTTCCGTGAACCGCTGGCAGGAGATCTGGTATCCCATAAAGGGGATAGGCGGCCTTGTGGACGGATCCCCCTATGGATCATTGAATGTCGTCCGTAATGGAGACAATCTCCTGCTTGGAATTTGCGCCCTGCAGAATCTGAATGAAAAGCTGGTGGTCAAAGTTGGGGAGGATGAGGTTTTTTCTCAAAAAATCTCACTTGCACCGATGGACATCTATAAGGAATCTATCCCTCTCCCGGAAATCCAGGGCATGATAACAGTCACTGTGGGGGAGAAAAAACTCTTTTACAGCAGCGACCAGGAGACCAACAAACTTCAGCGTCCCCTCCAGGTGGATAGGGAATTTGATTGGGACTCTCCGGAAGGCCTCTATATTGCCGGTGAGGAATTTTCCAAACAGAGAGATTACCTTTCAGCTTTAGCTAAATATTCGGAATGTCTCAAGAAGGATCCCTCCCACATCCGGGCCAAAATACGTATCGCCGAATTGTATTTCCGCCAATCCAAATATGATTTGGCCTTAAGCTATGCCTCCCAGGTTCTTGCTGTTGATGCCTATAATCCCGGCGGGAATTTTATATACGCCCTAATTTGCGGCCAGCTCGGGAAAAAGGTTGATGCAAAAGAGGCCTTCGGATGGGCCGCACGTTCTATGGAATACCGGTCTGCCGCCTATGTTCAGATGGCGATCCTTTTTCTTCAAGAAAACGATTTGTTCAGGGCTGAAGAATATAGCCGCCGTTCGTTGGAATACAATACCTACAATCTGACAGGAAGCCAAATTTTAGCCGTCGTTTATCGCCTCAAGGGAGAGATCGATAAAGCCGCATTTACTCTGGAATGGCTTCTCAATATCGATCCGCTCTGCCATATGGCAAGATTTGAGCGCTATCTTCTGGATAAAAATCCCAAAAGCCAGGAAATATTTACCTCTTTAATCCGCAGTGAACTTCCCCAGGAAACCTATTTGGAAACAGCCCTTCTCTACAGACAATTTGGACGAGATGAGGAGGCTGTTCAGGTGCTGAAATTGGCTCCATCTTCGCCGGTTGTCGACACTTGGCTGGCCTGGATTTATAGGGAGAAAGATCCAGACCAAAGTCTTGCCTATCTTGAAAAGGCTGCCGCGGCCTCTCCGTATCTTGTTTTTCCATTCCGGCAGGAATCCCTGCCTGTCATCGAATGGGCGGCCTCTTTGCATAACAGCTGGAAATTTCGTTACTACAGGGGTTTGATCCTCTGCTCTCAGGACAGGCTCAAAGAAACAAAACAGCTTTTCTTAGAGTGCGGCCAGGAACCGGATTTTGCGCCTTTTTATCTGACTCGAGGACAGCTTTTAAAGGGAGAAAGTAATCCGGATAAGATTGCCGATGACTTCAGAAAAGCTTTGGCCTTGAATCCAAACGACTGGCGGGCTCCTCATTTTTTGGCGGACTATTTTCTCTCACTTGACCGGAATAATGAGGCCCTAAAAATCTCGGAAGAATTCTATGAGCAAAATCCGGACCACTATGTGCTGGCCATGGACTATGCCCGATCTCTTCTTAGAGTGAATCGCTTTGAGGACTGCCTTTCGGTGCTCAAAAAATCGACAATCCTGCCCTATGAAGGGGCCAGGGAAGGCCATGTGATCTACCGACAGGCCAGTCTTCTCCTTTCCGCCCAACACCTGGCCTCCGGAGATTACAAAAAAGCCGTAGACCAAGCTGAAAGGGCTAAAGAGTGGCCCGAGAATCTTGGTGTGGGACGTCCTTTTGAAACTGATGAACGGCTGGAGAACTTTATATTAGCCCGGGCCTTCGAAAAAGGGGGAGAAAAAGAGAAAGCGCGTCGAATGTATCTAAATATCGTCGAATACACCGAAAAAAGAAAATTATCATGGGATACAAACCATATCTTTGGTGTTATGGCGCTCAAACGAATGGGAAAAGACCAGGCCGCTTTATCTCTTCTGGAATCCTGGGAAAAGGCTCGCTCCGCCCAAAACCGTGCCTTGCTGTGGACGAAGGCCCTTCTCTCTTTAGACACACAAGCTTTATCCGCTTTAAAAAATGAGCCGGATATCCGGGATGGGGCCTTTGTCTTGATGCTGAAGGTTGTGGAGATATTCGACATCTTTGCCGAGTAACCTGAATATTGATAGATACGGCTGACATATCATTTTATCTTTAAAATAAGTAACACGGGAGGGGAACAAAAGTGTTTTATTTACGTATATATATTATGAGAGACAACGTTTCTATCTTTTCAGGAGGAATAATGATGAAAGTTACAAAAATATTTATAGTTTTGATGCTGGCTGTTCCCGTATTGTCGATGGCTCAGACTCGAGTCCAGGCTGAGGATATAATCGACCAGATCAATGCAGGCCAAGATGTGAGCTATAAAAATGCCGTAATTATGGGCAACCTGGATTTTAGGGCTCTTGACGAAGTGACACCGGATAAACCCCTTCGCAAACAGAACAGGAGTCGGTGGTCCTCCCAATCCTATTCCTGTCATGTGAGGAGTTCTCTTTCTTTTATCAACTGCACGTTTCGGGGAGATGTTTTGGCCTATGTCCATGTCGATAAAAAGAACGACACCTACAATGCCGTGTTTTACGAAGATGTCAATTTTGAAGGATGTACATTTGAAAGAGCGTCAGCCTTTAAATATGCAAAATTCAAAAGAAAGGCGAATTTTGTAAATACAACATATGAGGAAGAAGCGTTGTTTAAATACACAAAGTTTTCGACCGATGTGAGTTTTCAAGGCTCTAATTTCCAAGATGACGCAAATTTTAAATATGTCGATTTTCCTGAAGCTGCCGATTTCGAACAGGCACTTTTCCGTGAATTGGCCAACTTCAAATATGCAAAATTTCCAGAAGGTGTGAGCTTTGAAGATGCGGAATTTCAGGGAGATGCCGATTTTAAATACACCAAGTTTTCCGAACCTCTAAACTTTGATGGCGTAGAATTCGATAGAGATCCCATTTTCAAATACACAAAAATCGATGGACGTTCCTTCACGTCCCATCTTTTAAAAAACAGAAGACGATAATAATTTCACTTACTTTCTCTGACCTCTTATTGACGGAAATCCCCAGGTATGTTACCATCTCCTCCCACCTTATTTGAGAGGAGATTGAAGTGAAAAAAATTTTTGCTATATGTTTTGTGTTATTGATTGGAATTTATGGGTGCGGCAAAAAAGGAAACGAAGCCGGGATCGAAGAGGATAGTCCGGCCTATATGCTCGCCCAGGACCTGGCGGCCAAACTGCCGGCCCTAGATCCGGCAAAAACAGTTCCTCTTGTCGTGTCGAAAAACTTCACGGTCACCGCGGTTGAGGTGGTCGACTTTTTACAGAAGAGCCTGGGCAATCGCATCGAAGAGTTAAAAGGGCTTGATGCTTTTCAGCTCAAAAGTGTTGTGGAACAGCAGGCGGTCCAGATGGCCGAACGAAAGCTGCTGCTTGATGCGGCCGAGGAATCAAATACTGTTGTATCTCCCGAGGAACTGGATGCCGTTTTGAATTATCAGTACTCCCGTGCGGGAGGGCAGGAAGCTTTTTTAAAGGCGCTCAGCGACAATGGACTGAACGAAGAGGAGTTCAAGGAGAATATTCGAACGGATCTTGTTATCCAAAATTATTTAAATGTTCTGCTGGATCAGGAGATAAATGTGACAGATGAGGACATTCTCGCGGTTTATGAACAGGATAAAACAGCTTCAGCCCGGCATATCCTGTTTCTCACCGAAGGAAAGACAGAGAATGAAAAGGCGGATATCTTAAAAAGAATGGAAGCCCTTCTGGCTCGGGCCCGCGGCGGAGAAGACTTTGCCGGTCTGGCCAAAGAATTCACAGAGGATCCTGGATCAAAGGAAAGCGGAGGGCTATACGAAGATTTTCCCCGCGGATATATGGTCAAAGAATTTGAAGATGCGGCCTTTTCAATCCGGGTGGGTGAGATCAGCGATGTTGTCGAAACAGAGTACGGATACCATATTATAAAGGTATTGAGCCGCGAGAGGGAAACGCGGCCCATCGATGAAGTCCGGGCAGAGATTGAGGAGAAGATCAAGCAGGACAGGAAATCCATGACTTTTGAAACACATATATTGGACTTAAAACAACAGAACGGCTTTGAAATAATTGCACTCTAGATTAAAAGGAAAACATCCGCTATGGAAGACAAGTTGAACGAAAATCCTCCTTTTTTAAAAAAATGGCTGATCGCTATGCGGCCCTGGGCCCTGCCTGCATCATCCATGCCCGTTATTTTCGGCACTTCGCTGGCTGTGGTCATCGGGCAGGCTTCTTTGGATGTTCTGAAGTTTATTCTGGCTCTTCTGGCCATGATGATACTGCATTCGGCGGCCAATATTTTAAGCGATATTTTTGATTTCAAGCGAGGCTTGGACACAATGGTCACTCCGGTCAGCGGTGCCATTGTTCGTGGATGGATCACTACCAAGCAGGCTGTTGTCTTTTCTGTGGCCCTATTTGTAATTGGATCAGCATTAGGCTTAACACTTGTTTTAATGACTGGGACACTCCTCCTGATTATCGGCATCATTGGGGTCTTCATCGGTGTTTTTTATGCCGGATTAAAGTACCATGCCTTGGGAGACCTGGCTGTTTTTCTTAATTTTGGCATTCTCGGATCTCTTGGAGCCTGGGTCGTTCAGACAAAGAGTTTTTCCTGGATTCCAATTATCTGGACAGTCTCCATGGCGATGCTGGTCAGTGCTATCCTCCACGCCAATAACTGGAGAGATGTCTCTTCCGATACAGAGAGAAAAGTCACAACAGTCGCCTCTCTACTCGGAGACAGAGGATCTTTGAGCTATTATGCGTTCTTGATATTTGGTCCCTTTGTGATTGTGCTTGGTTTAATTCTAATTCCCAGGCTGCTGCCCGGTCAGCTTGTTGCCATGCCTTGGACCTTCTTTATCGTTCTCTTTGGCCTGCCCAACGCGCTCAAGCTGTGGGGGCGGGCAAATCGCAGACACAATCCACGCCAGCCCATGGATTTTGTCATTCTGGATGGAGCGACAGCCCAGCACAATCTTGTTTTTGGACTGCTCTGTACGGCGGCGGTATGGCTTCAATTTATCCTGAAGCTTAAATGACATCCAATTCAAATCTGTCCATTAGGCCCCACTCTTTTTTAGCCGCAATTCTGGCGGTTCTTTTCTTTGTCCCTCTTTTTGCTTTACGCCGCATTGGAGGATTCGATTTCTGGTGGTGGATGAGCTTGAGCGTGGCTTTGCTTGTCTCTTTTGGATTTTTTTCGGATAAATCCTATTCGGGCATAATTCTCAAAGATCTCCGCGAAGGGCTGCAAAAAAAAATCGGTCTCGGTATTTTGTCCGCTGGTCTTCTCTATGCCTTATTTTTTGTTGGAAACGAAATCTCAAGGATGCTATTTCCCTTTGCAGGCACAGAAATCAACCTGGTCTATGGTTTTAAACAAAATGTTTCCGCGTTGAGGATAATATTGTTAATGGTCTTTGTGATCGGGCCTGGAGAGGAATTGTTCTGGAGGGGATATCTGCAGCGTCTTTGGCAGAATCGATCTGGAAAAATAATGGGTTTTGTTTTTGCCTCTGCCCTGTATGCTCTTGTTCATGTCGCGAGTGGGAATATTATGCTTGTTTTTTCGGCAGGTCTGTGTGGATTATTCTGGGGATTTTTGTATCTTCGTTACAGATCCGTTCTGCTGATCTGTGTCAGCCACACACTCTGGGATCTGCTGATCTTTGTGTTTTTTCCTCTCGGCGGATAGCAGAAATATTGCCTTAGTATCAAAAAAAGGGAAACCAAATGTCTGTTTTTACGTTACTATAATAGAGGGCTTTTTTAATGTCCCGGTTTATTGAATTTGACAGGTTATATGAGAAGAATTATTCTATAAAACAGAGTTGAGGCCTCAAAGACATGCTCATAGAATGTCCGAACTGCCATCATAAGAACCCGAAAGAAACGAATTTCTGCGGGAAATGCGCCACCCCTCTACCTGTGGTGGAAGATGTCTTTAACCGCCGAACTCAGACAATGGAAACGCCCAGAGAAGAATTAACGACCGGATCCACCTTTGCCAAAAGGTACACGATTATTGAAGAGCTTGGGAAGGGGGGGATGGGACATGTCTACAAAGCCAGCGATACTGAATTGGCGGAAAAAGTCGCTCTTAAGCTCATCAATCCCAAAATTGCCGCCGACAAAAAAACGATAGAACGGTTTCGGAATGAACTGAAATTGGCGAGAAAGATCAGGCATAAAAATGTCTGTCAGATGTATGATCTCAACAAAGAAAACGAAAAGTACTACATCACAATGGAGTATGTGCCCGGCGAGGATCTAAAGAGTTTTATCAGAAGGTCGCGGGAGTTGTCCATAAAGGGCGCCATTTCCATCGCCCGACAAGTCTGTGAGGGCCTTATAGAAGCGCACAAACATGGTGTTATTCATCGTGATTTAAAGCCGAGCAACATCATGATCGATAGAGATGGAAATGTGAGGATTATGGATTTTGGCATTGCCCGTTCCTTGAAGTCCAAAGGGATCACTGGTTCTGGCATCATGATCGGAACTCCCGAATACTTGTCACCGGAGCAGGCGGATGGTGAGGATCTCGACAGCCGGTCGGACATCTATTCTCTGGGTGTGATTCTCTACGAAATTGTTTCAGGCCGGCTGCCGTTCCAGGGAGATACGCCGCTCAGTTTGGCCGTCAAACACCGCATAGAAAAACCTGAAGATCCGCGGACCTTAAATCATCAGATTCCTGAGAGTTTAAGCCGGATTATTTTGAAGTGCTTGGAAAAAAAGAGAGAAGACAGATACCAGGCTGCGGAAAAACTATTGGAGGATTTAACAAATATTGATGTCAAAATTCCCAGCACAGAGTCAGAGATCCCCAGGCGAAAACCCACAACCTCAAAGGAAATTACGGTCTCTTTTTCCCTTAGGAAAATTCTGGTCCCCGCGCTTATCTTTGCCGCTTTTGTGGCGGCGGGTCTTCTTATCTGGCAGCTGCTGCCAAAAGGAAACACATCGCCTATCCTGTCTGACAAGCCATCTCTTTGTGTCCTGTATTTTCATAACAATTCAGGAGATCAGAGTCTGGACTATCTCCGAGGCGCCATCCCCGAACTCATGATTGCGGATCTTGCAGAATCTGTGTATGTGAGAGTTCTCAGATTGGATGAGATCCAGAGTCATCTTCGATCTCTGAATATGGAGGATGAACAGTCCTATTCTATCGAGGACATTCAGGAACTGGCAAGACGGGGAGGCATTAAACATGTAATACAGGGAACGTATACTAAACTTGGAGAAATATTCAGAATCACGACAACATTGATCGATGCCGAGTCCGGCGAAACCACACTTTCAATATCCGCGCAGGCGGATGGAGCACAGGATCTTTCCTTAAGGTTGGATGACCTGGCAAAGGAAATCAAGGCAAAAATCGATGTGCCTCCAGAACAGTGGGCCGTAGATGAAGCAATGGAGGGGGTCGAATTTGGTATTCCCCCTCAAAAAAAATAGATGAATTTTAAAAAAGTGAAAACTATGATAAAAAAAACAGTGGGATGGGGACTGCTGATATTTTCTTTTCTGAGTTTAATAGGGGCACAGGAGAGTCAGGAAAAGAAAATCAACTGGATACCAGATTACGATGAGGCTGTAAAAATAGCCAAAGAACAGCAAAAGCCTGTTTTGGTCTTTTTCCATGCTCCCTGGAGCAAACCCTCCTCCTTGATGATCAACAATGTTTGGAAGCAGCCCGGAATTGTGGCCTCGTCGGATAAATTTGTCTGTGTCTCTATCGATGCCGACACCTATCATCTTGAGATAAATTTAGATGTGAAAACCTATCCAACGGTCGTTTTTACAGATCCCTGGGGAAAAGAAATCTTTCGGCGCTCAGGATATATCTCTGCAAAGGAACTTCTTCCCCTTATGAAGGTCTTTCCAACGAGTTTTTCGGTCATTAATGAATTGAAAAAGAAAATCGAAATAAACAGCAAGGATATTGAGGCTCTGCACAAAATGGCCCAGTTTTATTCTGAGATGCGTGTTTGGGACATAAGTTCTGAATACTATAAGGAACTCCTCAAACTTAAGGACCAAAATCTGGATGAGGAACTAAAGGATGTTGTCATCTTAAGCCTGGCGATGAACCAGCTTTGGCTGAGAAATTACGAGGAGGCGGAAAAAGCTCTGGAAGAGGAACTTAAGGAGTATCCAAAAGGAAAGAGCACAGAGAAAATTCTGTACGGCTTATTTGTCGCAAAAATTGGCCAGAGGAAAATTGAGGAGGCTGAAAAAACTCTAAAAAAATTAAAGTCCAAATATCCTGACTCCGAGAACACCAAGCGGGCCGAGGATATATTGGAATCGATGAAAAAGCGAAAAAATATGAGCGTAATAGTGAAAAAGGACAATAAATAACAAACAGAAAAGGAGATGATAATGAAAGACATTGTATCGATCTGTGGTCTGCACTGCAGCGAATGTGGGGCCTATCTGGCTACAATAAACGATGACAACGAGAAGCGCAGGGAAGTCGCGGAGCTCTGGTCCAAAGAATATGGTGCGGATATTAAAGCGGAAGACATAAACTGCGAAAGCTGTTTGTCGGACAGTGACAATGTCTTCAGCCATCCCAAGGTCTGTGAAATCAGAAAGTGCGGGAAGGAAAAGGCTGTGGTCAACTGTGCCCACTGTGCAAACTATGCCTGCGATATGCTGAAGAAATTTTTTGAGATGGTTCCCGATGCTAAGAAGAGGCTCGATCTAATTAAAGAGAGTCTTTAGGTCTACGCCTCTATTAGCCGGACACACAACATCCATTTGTTCATCTCCTGCTCCAGTTCTTATTTTAGAGTGGGAAATTCTGTTACACGGAGGTTGGTGCATCCATAGGGGATGAGTGTGAGTGCAAGACGTCTGCCCTCTAGCTCAACGGGGCTTTTTGGAGGAGGCGCAGCCGATCCCTTCAATAATGTCCAGTTTTCGATTCTAATACCCCTGATAGCCGCTGAAATTGGTGCTCCATCGGGTGAAAAGGGATTTTTTCCTAAGGGATGCTCCTTAAAGACAATATCCTTTTCAAGCGTTTTTTCATGGATATCGAGAGCATAGTTCCATGGAGTTGTGGGGTGGACTTCCCAGTCAGCATGGGGCAGCTCCCTGTAGGGCTTATCTTTATTGACCTGTTTCCATTCCTCTCCGATCTTGAGCGAAAAGATGAGAGGCCCGCGTTCAATGGCTATGGCATTGTTGTAACGCCGCGAAGCTCGGGGTTTCATGGGGAGGACTATTTTGATGTCCTCTTCTCCGCGC
Organism: uncultured Eubacteriales bacterium; assembly: GCA_964633715.1. Lineage (GTDB taxonomy): Bacteria > Acidobacteriota > Aminicenantia > Aminicenantales > Aminicenantaceae > JAUWVG01. The sequence goes on along the minus strand of CAZWHQ010000029.1, from coordinate 42,051 downwards.
CAAGTTTTTTCAATTTTAAAGTACGATTCGGCCTTTGGATGGAAAACCGGCCCTGTCGTCCTTTCAACTGAGGCCTCGGCAGCCCATCCGGGAATGCGGAGATAGAGAGGAAATGTTAGAGGTCTTTCCGTGCGGATCGTTACGAAAATGTCCTCCCGGAATGGGTAGTCTGTTTCAACTTCGACCGTTACGGGCACACCCCTGACTTTTGTGTGAATTAAACAGGGCGCGTAGGCTGCTGCCGCCAGCCCCTCATCATCTGTGTGCATCCACAGGTTTGCAGCAAACTTAGGCCACCCCTGGCTGAGATTAGATGTGCAGCAGCCGTAATTCGGCTCTAATCCAAAAATATTAGACTCAGGTCCGTTTGTTGTCCAGAGGTGGTCTTCGTTGATATGGCATAAGACTTGATTGGCCTGCTGATCGTACTGGTGGGACCACATATCCGGTGAAAATGTGGCGGGGAGGGCGTTAAACGTGACTTTTTCCAGACGGTCCCCAAATTTTGGGTCCCCCAGGATGGCGGTCAGCATTTCGAGAGAATACATGTATTCGACGACAGCACAGAGTTCTGTTCCCTGGGAGGGACTCTTCCCGGCAAAGCATTCATCGCCCGAAAATATTCCCGTCACCTGCCCGTGATATCGGTCCTGCTCTTCCATTATTTTATAGACCATCAGACGATCGTCCTCACTCCCGGTTAGGCGCCACCAGAGGGCCGGAGCTTTAACGGCCATGCCGTTATTGACGACGTGTCCCATAAAGTTCCACTGGCCCTTAAGCGTTTTTTCTTTAAGCGGGAATCGTTTAAAAAAACTGCTCCAGTCAAATCCTTGAGCCTGAAGTTTAACCGCAAGGTCGAGCAGCCAGGGTTCTTCGGTTTGTTCATACATCCAGTAGATGCCGATGAGCGATTCAAACCACCGGAATTTTCCCCAATTGAACAAGGGGCGGCGGCCGATGTGTCCGTCTACCCAGTGCAGCAGTCTGTTGACAACTCCCGGGACTCTTTCATCTCCAGTCGCTTGGTGGAACTGGATCAACGGTTTAAGGATGAGAAATGCTGCCCAGAGGTCATACGTGGCCAGATCCTGATTCAATCCCATCCAGCCCGTTTCATCCTGACTTTTAATGATAAGGTCCATGTATTTTTCGACCTTGTTTTTGAGAGTTGGATTTTCCAAAAGATAGGCAAGGGGAATGACGCCGTCCAGCCAGTACGGGGCACGTTCCCATCCTTCAGCCTCCCCGCCGAACCAGCCGCTGTCCTTGATGTCGGGCCAGAATTCGTCCAGGTGCCCGCTTAATCCATTGGCTTGAATCTGGAGCTGATTGTGAAGCCAGCCTGTAGGTTTAATGGAGCCAAGAGGCAGGGGCCGCATTTTCGTTTTTTGGAGTGTTATTTTCGGTTGAGGCATGGTTGTGTCCTTGTTGAAGCCAAATGACGGGAAGACAAAAACCACAAGAAAAGATGAAATGAATATTTTTTTCAGGCACATACGCCCTCCTGTTCCATGTTATCTCCAGTCTTCTATAAATCCCGTTTTCTCGTCCACAGCCTTCGAATCCAGAATAGCTTGAAGAATGGCTCTGAGTTGGACTTTTGGAAGAGTACCGATGACCATCCGTTCATTGATAATCATCGTCGGTGTCGATCGAATGCCGTAGGTGAACTGGTCGGAGGTGGGTTTGTATTCTTTTCCTGTATTGATGATATCGGTGACAATTTTTATGGTATTTTCATCGGTGAAGGCATCCTCGACGCCATATTTTTGCGCAAGATTATTTATCCAATTTGTGTCTCTGACTTTGTTGAAGTTGTCGAAAATCTCATCGTGTATGGCCAGGAATTGGCTTGGATCGTGAGCGGCCATAAATGAGAGGTCACAGGCCTGAGGATGCCTGTTTTTTTCTTGAACGGAATTGCATTTTCCATCTAAGGGAAAGAACTGGAAGACAATATTCATTTTGTCTCCGAATTCTTTTTTGAGAGCCTCGAAATCATTCCGCAGTTTAAGGCAGTCGGGACACTGGAAGTCCGCCCATTCGATAATGCGTATGGGTGCGTCTTCAAAATTTTCTGTGGCTTGAATTGTGTAGTAGGGAGAGATGATGCTGGGAATCTTGACCTTGGGAAGGCTGAAGTACTGCTGGACGATTCTATTGGCTACGCCGCCTCCCTGAGCCTCAATTTTTGCCTGGTGAAAGGCATAGATATTTAGGGCTCCGATTAATGTCAGGAGCCCGATACCAAAAAGGACTCTTATATTGGGTTGAAGCTGCCGCCTGATAAATCCTTTGTCTGAGGTGATGCCGTATCTGGAGTAGAGCCAAAAATTGATAAATGAGAAAAGGTAATAAACAAGACAGTAGAAGCAGACACTCTTTAATACAAATACGGAAATGAAAATTAAGCCCACTATGCCGAGCACATTAAAAAAGTTTAAGAACATGTTGGTTCGTTCAAAGGCGGCAGACGGGAAAATAATCCCCATCAGAGAAGCAAGTCCAATGGCCATACCAAAATATCCGAGAGGAACATCGAATATTTTAGCAATGAAGGAATACGCAGAGTTGTCGCAGTTGAAAAAAGCAGAGATGTCGCAAAAAGAACCGTCATAGATCGATGTCGGAAAGTTGGCTGAAAAAAAATGGGCGAGAGAGAGATAAGAAGAAACGATGACAAGGATGGATACAATCAGATGAACGATTGAAATTGAGCTGATGCCATTAAGGGTCAGTGATCTTTTTTTCATTCTGAACTCCGGATGATTATATTATTTTGTTTGGCCTCTCAAAACAAGTGAAAATCAACCTTTTCTCTGAATTTGGCGTCACCAGTGTCGGAGACCATAAAAAATTATAGAGACAAAAAATCGGAGAAGGAGTCCAGGATAAAGTAATAGAACATATCTAGCTTGGATACTCCTTTTTTCATGGAATCGGGGGATGCCTCTCGAGAAATCGGGGAGTGTCCCCCGCTATTCACATAATTCAGAATTGTCTTCCGGATGCCGCTTTGATATAAAATAGTATCATGAAAAAATACAGGAGTAGATTTGCCCTTATCTGGATATTTGTGTTAGGCGGGATCTTTTTTTCCGGCTGCAGAGAAAAACAGGCTGGAGAGAATAGGTTCCCCTCAATTGATGTCGCAGCCCTAAAATCACAGCTCGATCTTGAAACAAAAGAAGATCCTCTTATTGGAGGAAATATTTCTTCTGGGACGTTTGCTGTTTTTGAGAATCGGGATTCTCGACAAGGGCGGACAATCAAACTTGATGTGATCATCCTTCATGCTTTCAGCGAGACTCCAAAACCCGATCCGTTTTTTCCGTTAGCTGGCGGCCCGGGGGTGGATGTTACAGGCCGTGTCAATGGATATAAAAAATCCTGGATACGGGAAGAACGGGACATTGTGTTGGTCAGCCAGCGCGGAACAGGAGGGGACAATAGGCTCGACTGTCTTTTAGCCGCTTCTGACGAAAATCTACAGAGCTATTTCGATCCGCTCTTTAATCTCGATAATTTCCGGGCTTGTCTCGAGGAACTGCAGGAAAATTTCGATCTCACTATGTATTCGACCTGTATGGCTGCCGATGACCTGAACGATCTCCGCCTTGCCCTGGATTATGACAAAATCAATTTAACAGGCACATCTTATGGAACACGGGCAGCTCTTGTGTACATGCGGCGGCACCCAGAAACAGTCCGTTGTGCAATCCTGAACGGCGTCCTTCCCATAGCGAACAAAAATCCTCTCTTTCACACTTCATCGGCCCAAGAGGCCATCCAGCTTTTGTTGACCGACTGCTTTGAAAATCCCGACTGCCGTTTTGCCTATCCAAATCTAGAGAATGAATTCTTGACTATTTTAGAACAGTTGGATGAAGAGCCGGTCGAGGTGTTCATCGATCATCCAGAGACCGAAGAACGCGTACCTGTGTACCTGGATCGTGACTCTTTCTTAGAAGCTCTCCGAACGATGATGTACTCTTACGGGCAAAACCGCCAGGTGCCGTATTTAATTCATCAAGCCTTTTTAGGCGAGTACGAGCCGTTTGCAGAAACCGGGATTCAGAGCAGCCGGAATATACGTAGAAGCCTGGCGTTGGGGATGTTGCTTTGTGTGACCTGCGGGGAAGACCTATCCCGGGTCACGGATGAAGAGATCGTTCGATTTACACAGGGAACCTTTTTAGGCGACAACCGTATCCGCCAGCAGATGGCTGTTTGTGAGTTCTGGCCCAAGTCGAATATTCCGGACAATTATGGAGATCCCGTTCAGGTGGATGTGCCGGTCCTTCTTTTATCGGGGACAATGGATCCGGTCACTCCGCCAATTTGGGGAACAAAAGCAGCCAGTCATCTTCCCAACGGCCTTCACCTTGTGGTCCCGGGGGCCCATGGAGTGGGAGGAGACTGCATCAGATTTATCGAGAAGCAGTTTCTGGAATCGGGGTCGATTGAAAACTTGGATATATCATGTGCTGAATTGATTGAGTCCAGACCATATAAAGTCGATGATACCCAATGAACTCAAATTATGATCCACTTGCTGCCGTACAGGCCGCTGGTCCGCCCGGCTCAATCTCTTTTATCTACGGATTGCCAGATCCAGAGACCTTTCCCCTTAAAGAACTTAATTCTGCCTTTGAACTTGTATTTGAGAAAAAGGGGGAGTTGGCTCTTCAGTATGGTCCCAACCAGGGATATGGTCCCCTGATCGACTATCTTAGAGATAAGATCAGGCGAGAGGAAGGCCAAATCCTGGAACGGCCTCAAATAATGCTGTCCGGCGGAGCATCTCAAGCCCTGGATCACTGCTGCTCTTTATTGACCGGGTCCGGAGACACTGTGATCGTTGAAGCTCCCAGCTATCACGAATCGCTCCTGCTCTTTAAAAACCATAGATTGTTTCCTCAGTCCATTCCTGTTGATGATGAGGGGATGAACACTATAGCGCTTAAGCGGCTCCTTAAAGACTTGAGAGCACAAGGTGTTAAACCAGCCTTTATTTACACCATTCCAACATTCCAGAATCCCAGCGGAATAACACTATCTGAAAAGAGAAGGCAAGAGCTGGTAAATATCGCAACAGATGAGGATTTATTAATTATTGAAGATGATGTTTACAAAGATCTTGCGTATGAGGACACAAAAATTCCCACACTCTTCTCTTTGGATGGGGGGAAGCGTGTGGTGCGCTTTGGGAGTTTCTCGAAGATCGTTGCCCCCGGCCTGCGTTTAGGGTGGATTTTGGGTCCGGAAAATATTATTAAACGTCTTATCCGGAGCGGACTCAAAAGTATGGGGGGAGGCTCCAATCCGCTTTCAGCCGTAGCGATGGCGGACTACTGCCAGAAGGGTCACCTCGAGCCGCACATTGACTTGCTCAAGCAGGTCTACAGGGAAAGACGGGATGTTTTGCTGGCCGCTTTAGAGAGCCATATGCCTGCGGGAGTCTCCTGGACCAGACCTGCAGGAGGTTTTTTTATCTGGATAACCCTTCCACAAGGGCTGCAGTCTGAGGAGGTGAGAAGAGCTGCGAAGGAAGAAAAGATATATTTTCTGGCTGGGGATCCTTTCTTTGCCGGTCTGCCGAACGCACAGCATCTCCGCCTGTCTTTCAGTTATGTGCCCCCGGACAAGATACGGGAAGGCATCGTGAAACTGGCAGAAATTTTGACTAGTCTTTGATTTTTGTTCCTTCGACTTCGATACCTGCAGCCGGAACACTCACCGTGCACTTGGTGATTTTTCCATCGTCATCCCGGGCAAATTTGAATTGATATTCATCTCCATCAGGGGAATATGCAACGAATGTCATCTCTTTTTCATCCATCGGTGTTAAGGTGTCCGGCACTTCACCTTCGGGAGCCACCATTAAGGTTCCGTCTTCTAACGTGATGACAAACACGATGTATTGACCTTCATATTCAAACTCATAGTTTCCGGCGATCTCGGCGTTAAGCTTCTCTGTGTCGACTTCTTTCTCTTGGGCAAAAGACATCGGGCCTAAAACGGCCAGCAGGAATGCCAGACAGGTCAGGACACCTAAAACTAATTTTCTATGCTGTTGGACCATAGTACCTCCTGATTTCAACGAAAAATGAGCAGCCATATTTATGGATTTATGCGCTCGCTCCGAATTCCACTATATTATACGGATTTGTTGGGTAAATCGTTCGACTTTTTCTATTTTGTCAAATTTGATTCCATTGAGTATGAGCGGGTCACGGGAATTTCCAGATTTTGGGAGCTGACCAAAAGCGTTCCATCCGCCGTTCCTTCGGCGACCATTTTGACAAAAATCCCCTCTTTGTAGGCAAAGTGACATGTTCCTGTTCCCTCGAGGATTCCTTCGGATATCAACTCCATGCCTCCCTGTTCGGCTGTCCCTTCATAAGTGCCAGTGGTGTCGATCGACAGCTTGACACACTCATATCCGTCCATATTTTCAAAGCCAACCAAGGTATAAACATGATTAAATGTCAGGATCGTTTCCCCATTACTGCTTGTTTGTGTAACGGGGACTGTGGCTGTCCATGTGTCGCCGACTTTAACGGGATTTTTTGCTAGGTCCGGAAATGTATCCTGGAATTCCCCCGCAAGGTCTTGAACGCCATCTGGCCCCATGTCAACTTTGAGATCCTCGATCCCAATAAACTCCAATTCTTTGCCGGAGGGGGAGAGGATGGTTTCGAAACTTTTTCCAACCGCCTCACTTGTATCAGGTGTGATTTCCCCTTGAGATGTCGCAAAATACATGTCCATTTTATTTAAGGTAACTTCGAGATTAAAATTGCCGTTGCTCTGTCCTTTGGAAGTAAAGGTCACCGCACTCGTTGTTTCTCCTTCGACCTCCTGTATCTGTCCCATAACATCGAGTGTTTGTGTCATCGAGGACAATGATTCGTACTTGAGAACGAGGCCTTCCGGCAGTTGGTATTTAAGGATAAGCCCCGTTTCCGGGCTTCCCCAAATATTGGCGGTTTTAACCGCACATCCGGGAAGCAGGCACAGGAGCATCAGGATGGGGAAAAGAGTGAGTCCCAGGTGTTTTATTTGTCTTCTATTCATTAGAAAACCTCCTTTTGTAAGCTGTAAACACATTAATCTGTTCATAAGTAGTACTCTCCAACTCATGATTTTATTTAAACCCATTTCGAAAAAAAATCACTCTTTGAGATAGAGTGCAATTCAATAGTAATTTGGTTACAATAAACTGTCAAATAGAAAAATTCAAATCTGAGGAAATTGGAGGTAGACGCGTGAATAGATATGTTTTCTGGAGTGTCTTGAATTTGCACATCAATATCGCACTGAATGAAGATTTATCCAAATATGCGCAGGGTGGCACATTCTGGCTGGCTTTGCTCAACCTTGCGGAAACCCTTTCCGAATGGATCCCTTCCTCCTCTGCCGAAGAAAGCAGTGTGAGCGACAGGCTGAAGATGTATCAGGAAACCGGTATCAATAAAATCGAATTGATCGTGAGCAGGGATGGAGATCGATTTGGCGTCCAATGCGCCAACAGCCGCAGTTTTTTTAAGGCTGAATCCGAAAGAGAGGCCTTGATGGCCTACATCGAAACAAGGGCAAAAACATCAAAAATCAACACGGGAGAGGCATAACGATGACCAATAGACAAAACTATCCGGCCTCCTTTCTCTTTCAAAAAAGAGCTATGAATTTAACTATCCGGGTGTTCGTGCATGTACTCGATGTAGAGCTGATTGAGGTCTTCTCCGGCTAACTCCTCTTTTGTTTTAAGCATCACCAGCTTTCCCTTCTGCATAAATCCAACTCTGTCGGCGACAAATTTGGCGCGGAAAATATCATGAGTTGACATAAATATTGATTTTCCTTGGTCGCGCAGTTCGGACAGCAGGACGAGAAATTCCTGTCCTGATCTAGGATCCAGGCCGGATGTCGGCTCATCGAGAATAATATTAGGAGCGTCTTTGATAATGGCGATGGCGATACCGAGCTTCTGCCGCATTCCCTTGGAGAAATTTTTCGTGCGCATATTGAATGCGTCTTCCTGCAGCCCCACACTCTTCATGACTTTGGCATAATCGTTCCTGGTGAGATTTCGTTTGCCGGCCAGCTTGGCAAAATAGTGGATGTTCTGAAAAGCAGAAAAATTGCCATACAGCATGACATTTTCAGAGACAAAGGACACATAATCTTTTGCTTTTAAAGGCTCTTGTGTCATGTCAATGCCCTCTATGAAAATGGTCCCCTCGGTGGGGGGGATAAAATTCAAGAAGAGATTGATGGCCGTTGTTTTTCCCGCACCATTGGCCCCGAACAAGCAGAATATTTCACTGGATTCAACTTTTAAATTCAAATGATCGAGGGCCGTAACTCCGTCTTCGTATGTTTTTGTCAATTCTTTAGCTTCTAACATGATTTCCTCTCCTTAGCGGACATCGTATTTGGCAAATGATAGGAAGGCCCCAACAAAAAACAGGATGATTAAAACGACCATCAGCACAAGATCGGGAAGCATACGGGAGAACGAATCCCCAAAAGTTTCGGTTGTGTATTCATGCTGCGGCATATCGTCAAGTTCTGGTTTTGGCTGCTGGCCTCCAGATAAGTTGAGAGTGCGCATCATTTTTTCATTCACCCATTTAGTAAAAATAGGTTTGTAAGTTCGGATGGAGCTGAGAAAACGTTCATGTTCGCTGATGCCTGTTTTAGCGAGGCTCATGGTGCTGAACATCAAAGCCGAGGCAGGGGAGATACGCGAGAGATTGACGGCCAGTTTTTGCTGGCCTCTGGCTTTTACCTGGTAGTCCCTCTCTATGGCGGCATTTCTTTCGTCGAGTTTTGCGGTCATTCTCTGTTGGAATTCTTCCAACCACTGTTTGATGTCCTCATTCCATTGGGCGACTTGCGCTTGATCTGTGGGTCTTTGATTTTCTTTAAAATAGGCTGTTTGTTCTTCAATGGCCTCTTTTTGTACCTCCTGGAGATAGGCATCCTTCTGGGCCGTGATCTCGTGAACGGAAGGGATGGGCTTAATTTGTCCGGCGGCCATGACTGCGGCTTTGGGGATAATAGTGACAAATGTGACCCATATGAAAAGCAGAAGCAAAAAACTGGTTGAGGAGCGTGATGTACGTGAAGAGACAAAAAGTCCGAGGGTGAAAAAGACAGAGAGATAGAGAAGGAACATGAGGAAAATCAATCCAAGCCTGCCCCAGTCTTCACCTGACAGGGATATGTTGGGATAGATCATCAGAATGATCATCCCCAGAACCATAGGAATAACCAGGGGGATAAGCAGGCTGATAAATCCGCCGATCGCTTTGCCGAGGATAAGACGGTCTCGTGGGACCTTATTGGACAGGGCCAGCTTTAATGTCCCTCTTTCCTTTTCTCCCACGATGGCATCGTACGTAAAAAGGATGGCGAAAAGGCTCAGAACGATCTTGACGATAAATGTCAGGTCTAGGGCGCCAAATACAGCAAAAATTGGATTGCTGCTGTATTTGGAATCGACTAAATTCGGATCAAAAGCAATGTTGACAGTGGCTTGGCGCCCCACCGCTTCCTGAACACCGCTGACAACAGTGCTCAGCACCTGGGGTGGTTTATTGATCTTGACGCCCACGCCTGCAAGAGTCTGGTAACTGGCCTGGCTATCCAGGTTTTTTCTGTTCAGTGCAACAGCGGCGCTGTATTCTTTCTGTTCTGCCTGGTAATTTTTAATTCCCGTAAAGACAGAGATAAGTATAAGAATGGTACAGAGGAGGAATGTGAACACAAACCTGGGACTCATGATGGTGTCTTGGATCTCTTTGGTTATGATATCGCGTAGCATTTTGTCATCTCCTTTTGGTTATTTGATTTAAAATTAAAAGAATTCAATTTATTATACGCTCTTCTCCTGCAAATTTATTCATAAAAATATTTTCACATCAATGCTGCGAAATCAAAAAAGAATTATTTTTGTGAAAGGCGCTTATAGAGAGTTTGACTTTTTATGGAATATGATGTAAAAATCAGGCGCAAGGTTTGGAGTGACGGAATGGTTAAGGAGAAATTTTATTCCTATTCTTATGAAACCCGTTATCTGGTTCTCATTTTGTCCATCCTGCTTTTATGCATTCTTGATGCCCATTTTACGCTGAATTTGCTTGTGCTGGGAGGCGTTGAATTAAATCCAATTATGTTTGTCCTCCTTGAAAAAAATGTGGCCCTTTCCCTTGTTCTAAAATATCTGGTTACGGCTGCAGGATTGATTTTCCTTCTGGTTCATAAGAATATCAGAATCCTTGGAGGGTTCCGCGTTTCCGGGCTCATCTACTTCGTTTTTTTTCTTTACTCCCTACTTGTTCTTGTGGAGGCCTATGCCTATTCCGTACTCAATCGTCTCAATATCGGACAATACTTTTAGCCGATCTAACCTATATTTTTTGTTTTTGAGAAAGCCGGCTATTTGCGAAGGATTTCATTTTTAAGACGTGCTTCTTCATCTGGATACACGGTTTTTTTATCTTCTAAATACTTCTTTAAAGCCTCGCTTGTTCGGATTTGGGTATCCGATTTTTGTGTAAACGTGGGAAAACTTGTGTGGCCGTCTCCTCCTCTGGCTATAAATGAACCGACAGCCACAGAATAAGTTTTTTCCGGGATAAGAGCCTCACCGTCTCCGGTGAGAATAATGGGTTCACCGGATTTTCGAAGTGTAATCTGAAGGTTGGAAGGGAAGAGTATCCCGCCTTCACTTGTAAGAGAGGACGTCATTTTTTGAATGATTTCAATAATCTGTGTCCCGGTGAGCTTGAAGACGATCAAGGTGTTATCAAAAGGGAGGACACGGTGAAGTTCATCGATAGTGACGGGGCCTTTGTCTAAGTCAGCACGGAGCCCCCCCTCATTGACAAAGGCAAAATCAACGCCTGTCACATAGCGGTATGAATCGGCAACGAGATGGGCCAACGTTGATGAAGACATCGAACCTGCCAGAGGTGTGCGCGAAAAGATTTCACTTGTTTCCCCAACACGGGTTTGACCGCGGTCTCCGAAAGTTTCCTCATAGGGCTGGAGTAAAGACTGGATGATATCATCAGGAGGGATATCGCCGGTTACAGGCAGAAGTTCATAATCGATCAATCTGACTTTTACACCTCTCCTCCCTCGTTTAAGATGGAGGGACATGTGCCCAAGATACTGTCCTCCGTATCCCGCGTTGAATAAAAGTGTATTGTTCTTCTGTTTTGGTTTTTTAAATGGAGTATGAGAGTGCCCTCCAACAATCAGATCAATTCCCTCGACCGCTTTGGCCAATTTGTCATCCTCCCCAAGATGAGAAAGGATGATGACTAAATCAGATGTTTCCCTCAGTTCTTTTACCTGGAGGGCAACGGCTTCAATGGCCGAGCGGAATTCCAGCCGATTATCGTTGCCCAGCGTGCTGATGAGAGGTGTGTCCGGGTGAGAAACACCAATAACGGCGATTTTCCAGCTATCTTTTTGAAAAATATTAAAAGGGGGAAATATGAGTTGACCGGATGGCCGTCCATATATATTCGATGAGATCACGGGAGCTCTGAATTTCTGTATTAAATTAAAGACCGTATCAAAGGGGAAGTCGAAGTCATGATTTCCTGGAGTAATGGCATCGTAGAATTTGCTGTAGACTTTCCAGTCGGGTTCAGCGTAAAAAAAATCGGAAAAAAGAGTGCCGGAAGATATATCGCCGGCATCAAGCAAAAGGCAGATATCACTCGTGCTTTTCGCTTGCTCTTTGAGCCTCTTGATCAGAGTCACCCGTTCGGCCAGTCCCCCAATTTGTTTATTTTTGTAAGTGTAAGTGAACGTATGCCCGTGATGGTCGTTTGTGTGAAGAATGGTAAGAAAAAGGGATTCCTCAGGATTCTGTGGGGCGCAGCTGGAGAAAATTAAAACAGCAAAAAAGAAAATAACAAGTGTGTTTCTGCGCGGATGGTTCAAGTTCTTAAGAATTTTCATGTTTAGTTCTCAATGTTATAAATACTCTGAACGTTGCCCAATTCGTTATCACAAAACTAATGGACTCTATTGAAATAGTCAAGAGGGGAGTTTTCTTTTAGAGAACGGCCGGCTGAATAATTCTCCGGACACTCAGTAATAAGCCAAGAATCCAAAAAAGAAAGCATTCCCATTTCTTTGGAATTTAATATATAATCGACAAACAAGATATTACAGCTTTCAACCATGAAGATTACTTTTATTCAAATATTTATTACGAGATCATCCCCCTTCTGCAAAAAGACAGCCTTGATCTTACAGAATCTGACAGAAAAAGAATTTATGACACCTGTGTTCGATCGGCGGAAGAAAAGATCATTATCACTTTTGGTACGGATACCATGATTGAAACAGCCCGGTTTTGAGCTCCATAAGGAACAAACGGATTGTTCTCACAGGGGCTTTAAAGCCTGAGAGGTTTTCTGATTTAGGTGCCTCTTTCAATATAGGACTGGCACTTGGAGCCATGTGCCTTATGGAAAATGGTGTTTTAACCGCGATGAATGGCCGAGTGTTTTCCTGGGAAAATGTTATCAGGGATCCTAAATCAGGGCGATTTCAAATAAAAAAAAATAAAGGAGGGAATTCATGAAAAATCTATTTGGAAAAAAGTTTCGCATGTTTGGTTTATTGGTTGCTGTGCTGGCTCTTTTTCTTATTTTGGGTGGAACGTCTCAGATCTATGCCCAGAAAATCGATCCGGAAATCTTCAGCCAGCTTCGATACCGTCATATTGGGCCTCCGGGAAACCGGACGTCTGCGGTCTGTGGTGAACCCGGAAATCCGCTGGTCTACTATATCGGGGCCTCATCGGGAGGCATTTTTAAATCAGCAGATGGGGGAACAACCTGGCGGCCCATTTTTGATGACCAGCCTGCGCAATCCATCGGAGCCATTGCCATTGCCCCGTCCGACTACAATGTTGTGTGGACTGGAACAGGAGAGCCCTTTGTCCGAAGCAATATTTCCATTGGAAACGGGGTTTACAAATCAACAGATGCCGGAAAGACATGGACACACATGGGGCTCGACGAAACGGGGCGAATCGGGCGTGTGGTCATCGACTCCAAGAATCCTGATGTCGTTTTTGTGGCCTCTTTAGGTCACTGTTACGGGCCCCAAAAAGAACGGGGTGTGTTCCGCACTAAAGATGGGGGCAAAACATGGGAGCACATCCTCTTTGTGGATGAACATACGGGCTGTTTCGAGATTGCCATGGATCCCAGCAATTCCCGCATCTTGTTTGCCGGGATGTGGCCCCTGGTTATCCACACATATGGCCGTGAAAGTGGCGGGCCAAACGGAGGCATATGGAGATCAACCGATGGCGGTGACACCTGGACAAAACTGGAAGGGCGCGGCCTGCCGGGACCTCCGCTCGGAAAAATCGGCATTGCCATTGCACAGAGCAACCCCCAGGTGGTCTATGCCTTGATAGAAACCGGACACCCAAACCGTGGGGTGCTCTGGCGTTCGGATAATGGAGGAGACAGCTGGAGATTGTCCAGCTACAACCGTCTTTTAAACGAGAGGTCACATTATGCCTCCCGCGTCATGGTCAATCCCGCAGATGAAAACGAGGTCTATTTTGCGGCCAACAGCCAGAGCCGGACATTTGACGGTGGCTACACATCGGAGACAGTGCGGTGGAGTGGGGACTGCCATGACATGTGGGCCGATCCCCTTAATCCAGATCGTATGATGATTTCAAACGATGGTGGAGTGATTATCACTCTCAACAGGGGGAAAACCTGGCAGAACGTCAACCTTCCTATTGCCCAGATGTACCATGTGGCTGTTGATAACCAGATTCCCTACTATGTTTACGGCGGTAAACAGGATGGCAGCGCTTACAAGGGTCCCAGCACCAGTTCATCCGGCCGTTATGGTAGATCCAGCTCGGACTGGGAATCGACGGCTGGTGGAGAATGCGGTTATATTGTGCCGGATCCAGTTGATCCCGACATCGTCTGGGGAGGGAGCTACGCGGCCCAGCTTCAACGTGCCAACTACAAGACAGGCCATATCACATCCGTGCATGTCTGGCCGGAGTCCATCTATGGATCCTATGCTTCAGCCGCGAAGTACCGGTTCAACTGGACTTTTCCCATAACGATATCCCCCCATAATCACAACAGGGTTTATGTTGGCAGCCAGTTTGTGCACCAAACCACAGATGGCGGCCGAAGCTGGAGTCTTATCAGTCCGGATTTGAGCACCAATGATCTCAGTAAAATGGGGCCATCCGGTGGACTGACCAAGGACAACTTGGCTGTGGAATACGGATGTGTCGTTTTTGCTATTGCCGAATCTCCTCTAGAGGAGGGGTGCATATGGGCCGGAACCAATGACGGCTTGGTCCAGATCACTCGAGATGGAGGCCAAAACTGGACCAATGTCACTAAAAATATTCCTGACCTTCCTGAGTGGGGCACGGTCAGCAACATCGAACCGTCCAGGTATGAGGCCGGAACAGCCTACATCACGGTCGATTTCCACCAGATGAACAACCGTGATCCCTTTGTCTACAAAACGACAGATTACGGAAAAACTTGGACGTCTATCAGCTCTGATATCCCCAAGAGTGTATTCAGCTACTGCCACTGGGTTCACGAAGATCCCGTGAGGAAGGGTCTTTTATACCTGGGCACGGAAAACGCTCTGTATATTTCCTTAAACGATGGAAAAAACTGGCTTCCGCTACAGAATAACCTTCCCCATGCGCCCGTGCATCATATGGTGATTCAAGAGCACTATAATGATCTGGTTGTGGGGACATACGGACGGGGTTTCTGGATTATGGATGACATCACTCCTCTTCAGCAGCTCACAGACGAAGTTCTCGAATCGGATGCCTTTCTTTTTAAACCCCGGGATACATACCGGATGCACAGCATTGCAGGCGGACCCCGTGGGTCTTCAAGAGCCAATATCAATTATTTTCTCAAATCGCCGCCCAAGGGGCCTGTGAGCATCTCAGTTCAAAGTGAGGACGGCGAGATCATCGGCACTCTGCGGGGATCAAGAAATGTTGGCATCAACCGGGCATCCTGGAATATGCGGTATGCGGGGGCTACTCAGGCAAGGCTCAGAACCAAACCTCCGGGTAATCCTCATGTGGTCGAGGAAAAAAGATTTGTAACCACCTGGATTCAAGAGGGATGGTATCCCATTTTGAGCTGGGGGACGAGCGGAGGATTTCAAGGATTTATGGTTGCTCCGGGAACATATACTGTCAAACTCAGCGTGGATGGAAAAGAATTCACACAGGAACTTGTCGTTAAAAAAGATCCGCGTTCTGAAGGAACACTGGCCGATATCCAAGCCCAAATAGCATTACAAAAAGAGATCCGCGCTGACCTCAATACAGTCTCGACGATGATCAGTCAGATCGAGTGGATGAAAAAGCAGTGTTATGATCTCAAGGATATGCTGGCGGTCGGAGGAGGCTCTGCAGCGATGCTGACGGCCATCGATGAATTTGATAAGAAGCTGCAGTCTGTTGAAGACGAGCTTTTTCAAAATACAATCGCCGAAGGCGACTCCAAATCTTTCCGGTTTCCTCAGAAGCTCTACTGCAAGCTGTCAGTTTTAGCCGGAGATGTAGCAGGTAGTGTGGATTTTGCGCCAAACAAACAGCAGCGTGAAGTCCATGCCGTGCTCAGGGGGCGTTTAAAAGAACAAAAGGCTCGATTCGAGGGACTTGTGAATACCGATCTTCCTGCATTCAACAATTTCCTTAAGGACAACAATATTTCCGGTTTAGTCGTTCCTCGTTTCAAATAACAGCTGCGAGGAAGACAACGGTTAGATTTGGTAGGCATTGAAGAATGGGGAGGTCTTTACCCGATAACTTCGAAGACTTTTAGGTCCTGGCTTTTGCCCTTCAGTTTTCTGAGGCCGACCTCTCTGGTTTTGAATTTATTCTTGATGCGGTTGTAGGTCTCTTCTCCGATGAGAATCTGATTGGATTCAGCGATGGATTCAAGCCTTGAGGCCACATTGACCGTATCCCCGAGGACGGTGTACTCCATTCTTTTGGGAGAGCCGATATTCCCGGCTGTGATTTGTCCCGTGTTGATCCCAATCCGGATACTGAGCTCCTTTTCTCTTGAGTCCGCTTTTTTATCGGCCTCTAAGGCCTTTTTCATTTTTAAGGCTGCTGCCACGGCTCTTTCTGCATCGTTGTCCCGGCCAAAAGGGGCCCCGAAGACGGCCATCAAACCGTCCCCAATATATTTATCGAGAGTCCCATCGTGTTCAAAAATGATATCTGTCATTTTTGAAAAATGTTTGTTCAGCAGCATGTTGATTTCTTTTGGTGCCATCTTTTCCGAAAGGGGGGTAAATCCCACAATGTCTGTAAAGAGAACGGTTGCGTCCAGCTCTTTGGCCTCCATAATGTCATCCTTGGTCTCTTGGTCGGACTGGAGGATCATCTCTATGACCTGCGGGGAGTGAAATCGTTCCAGTTTATTCCTCATTTGTTCTTCTTCACGCAGCTTATCATTGAGGCTTGCCTGTTCCAGGATCATAGCCATCTGGCACCCGATAGTCTTGAGGAGTTCAAGTTCATCTTCGGTGAATTGGTTGTCGTATCGGACACTGTCCAATTGGATGACGCCGATGATCTTGTCTTTTTGCCAAAGAGGGACACACATGGCTGACCTAATATTTTGGCTGACCAGGCTTTCTGTGGCACCCAACCTGGAGTCTTCCTGGGCGTTGGATGTCAGGAGGGCGACTTTGTCCTCGATAACCCTTTTTATAATTGACCGGCTGGCTTTTATTTCCTTTGTGCCTTTTCTAGTCTCATCACGGTATTTAACAATAAGGGGAGAGAAGTCCTCTGCTTTCCGGTGATCTGTTAGGATTAAAAATCCATAGTCTGCATCTATCACTTTGAACAGAAGATCCATCATCTCTTTTAGAATTTCATCAAAAGATTTCATGGAATTGAGCTGACGGCTGATTTCATAGAGAACATAGAGGGCTTTATTGGCTCGTTCAAGAGAGACCAATTCGGACTGGGGTTCGGGCTCGTCCTGTTTCCGGGAGCGTTGAAATTTACGTTTTTTTTCTTTTTTGTCCTTTCTGGATATCCGACGGGCCTCGAAGTCTTCTAAACAGCTGTCATGAGGAGATACGCTGATCGTTTTTTCTGTCCAGTCTTCGTATTCGCTTTCCTGAGAGACCACAACTTCCTTATCCTGCTGTAAATTCCTCTGCAGGGTTTCAGTCCTTTCTTCCTTTTCAAGAAAGATAAGAATGCTGTTGCCTATCTTGATTTGGTCATTGTGTTTCAAGGTGGCGGTTCCGGTCTTTGTGTTGTTGACGAGTGTCCCATTCACACTGCCGAGGTCATGGATGATATAGTGATCCTTTTCTTTTTTTATCCGGGCGTGCAGGCGGGAAGCTCTCTGATCGGAAAGCACGATATCGTTGTCCTTGCCGCGGCCGATAGAGACTTCTGCCTGAACGAGATTGAAGTTTTTCGGCTGTTCGTCACGGCTGACGATGCGAATAAGAGGCATATCGTTGTCCTTTGGGCTGTCTGACTAAACCGTTGATTTCATTTTGGTCATCTCTGCGTCTAACTCACGGATTCGGTGGGACATCTTCTCCAGAATTCGAAAGGCCAGAGTGGGATCCTGAGTGATTCTGCGAAGGAGGATTTTTTTGTCGATTGTCAGGACACGGGCTTCTCCTTTTGCACGGACAGAGGCTGAACGGACGCCGTGTTCAAAAATGGCCATCTCTCCAAAGAATTCCCCTTTTGGAAGTTCAGCCAGTTGGATTTCATCTGCTCCTTCAGTGCGGAAGACGACGACTTTTCCCTCCTGGATCTCATACATGCAGTGTCCTGTTTCTCCCTGCCGGACAATGTATTCTCCGTCTTTATATATATTCCCCAGATAACCCGTGTCTTTTGATTTCTTTTTCAACTTTTCCTCCTGTGAAATATCCGGATTGATGAGACGATATTCCAGAAAAAACTGGCTAGAAAAAATGGGTGAAACATGCGGAAGAAAATGGTGCGGTAGGGAGCGCTGCCTGTAAACATATCCCACAAAACGATACTCATACGCTTGGGGCGGTCGTCTCTTTTTTGTTCATTAGTGATTTTTTTTAAAATCGCCCTGCGCATGAGAGGGATTTTTTGAATGAGTCCTACGGCAAAAAATATGATCTTTCCGATTTTGTTATCATTCTCTAATTTTTTATAGGCCGGCCAGCTGAACTTTCTGAAACTTGCCGAAGAAACTCCCTCAAAGACCACTCCGGAGACAGCGGCTTTTGCAGTCCGGTAGGCGGCTCCGATTCCGTCCTTGTAAAGACGGCTCACTCCACAGTCCCCTAAAAATATGATCCTGTCCATGAAAGCCTGGTTCGATCCTTTAATATTCATTTTGGGCATACATTGGCAGACATAATCATCCCATTTCCAGTCATTTGGCATACACCCTTTGACTTCAGGCCGTGTCAAAAAGGCCTGGACGAGTTCTTTATCGATATCTTTTCCGAGCAAACAGGTTGTGACATAATCGCCCTTTGGAATAATGGCCGCAAATTCAAGGCGTGGAAGATCCAGCAGGAATGTGTGCATGGAATTACCCAAAGTTTTTTCTATGGTATCCCTTCCCAGATAGTATTCACAGATAAAAGTTTTTGTAGCTTTAGGAGCCATGTATCCCTGTTTTAAGTCTTCAAAGAGTTTAAGGGCAGAGGTGTTGACTCCGGTCGCAATCCCTAAAAGTTCATAGGTCTGCGGCGTACCTTCTTTCATTTGAATCTCTGGAAGTCCCGATTTCCATGCAACTTTTTCCAGCCGTCCTTTGATCACATGGGCTCCCTTGACTTTGGCCAATCCCAATAGATAGCCGTCGAAGCTTTCCCATTGTGAATCTTTGATGCCGCGCGGCCCGGCTCCTCTGAATATGGCGCCTATTCTTTTTTCCTGTGTGGGTGTCTTGATTTGGACGCTTCCCGTATCCATATGAAGCATGTAGGACTCAATGCCTCTTCGAACCACCGTGGGGGGGAGGACAATACCTTCTGTCGCTAGGGTCTGGACCAAAGACTCTGAGATGATTCCTCCACACATATTGCATCCCGGAGGGCCGTCTAGCTTAAAATCGCGGCTGTCGAAGATATCCACATGGAGTTTGAGATCTATTCTTGCAGCCATATCAAGGAGAAAATAGCTGAAAAAAGTGCCTGAGGGGCCTCCTCCGATAACGGCTACCCTTGATCCGTCCTTCAGTTTGAATTTTTCAATTGTGTTTGTGTTGTCCAATGGTGTCCTTCGCATTTTGTTGATTATAAGCTGATATTATATCTTGTTTTTGCATGATATTGCGTAAATAAATATCATAATTGTTCCTTTATTACAACAAGGCGTATCTAATTCCTATAGTATTAATAGGGATAAGATCGAGAGAGATTTTTCACTGTAAAATGAGGCGGAGCTTGTTTCTGTCGTGAAGAAGTGATATTTTAAATCTGACACGGACTGGATTTAAAATGGAATTTTCTTTCTTGGGTGTGAGAGGATCAACCCCAGCATCGGGGAATAATTTCAACAAGTACGGCGGACACACATCCTGTTATCTTGTGCAGCTTCCGGGCAGAGAAAAAATTGTCGTGGATACAGGGACAGGGATCATACGATGGGGACAGGCCTTGATGAAAAATCAGAGCAGCGGTTTTCTTCGATTAAGTATCTTGTTTACCCATTTCCATCTCGATCATCTCCAGGGTCTCCTCTTTTTTAATCCTCTCTACTCACCAACCACACACATCACATTTTATTCTTCTTTGTCCCCAAAAAGCTTGGAAAAGTGTTTGAGCAGCCTGATGGGAGGGAGATTTTATCCTGTAAAGTTTATGGATACACCCTCAAAAAAAATATTTAAGGCAATGCCACCGGAAAGATTCAGAATTAGCGGCATTGAGATTTCTCACTGTCCCTTGAATCATCCACAGGGGGCCTTGGCCCTTAAATTTCAACACAAACACAAAAAAATTGTTCTTGCGACAGATACAGAACATCCTGAAAAGGGAATGGACGAAAAATTGGCTGCTTTTGCCCGTAGAGCCGACTATTTCATCTATGATTCCATGCTTACGCCTGCGGAATATAAGGATGGCAAAAAAGGGTGGGGGCACAGCACTTGGGAGGAGGGAGTTAAAGTCGCAAAAAAGGCAGAGGCCGGCCACCTCGTTCTCTCACATTTTAATCCAATGCACACGGATAGGAAGATCGATCAAATACTGTCTCAATCCAAGAAAAGATTTTTTAAAACACTGGCGGCAAAAGAAGGGAAAAAAATAAAACTCTAGAGATAATTCCCCATTTATTCCTTCTCGATTTAAACATCAGAATTTTTGTTCTGCCCTATACTCAAGCTGAAATAGAGAGTGCTGCCTGAGAAGAGGAAAAGAGCGAGAAAGACATAATGAGTGAACCAAAACATTCCTAAAGGATGGGCAATGAAGAAGAGGATGGCCATCCCTGGAATCGAGAGCACCAGGGTGACGAGAGCGGCCTTGGAAATATCCTGCCACTGTTTCTCATCATACCAGTCTTCAGGTTTGTCACGGAGTCTTTTTGCCAGCCAATAGAACGCCGTTAATCCATAGGGCAAAAAACAGAGGATATAAAAGGGAAAAATATCGGCATAGTTAAAAGGATGGATTTCCCTGAACATAAATGAAAAATTGGTCCAGAGGCCGACGGCTCCGCATAAAAGTCCTATGAATTGGGCCGTGATAAATATCACTTCCTCTTTAAGAACGAATTCTGTCAAACTCTGTTTTTTGGCATTGCGGAAAAAGGCAAAGACTGTGGCCAACATAAAAAGAGAAAAAAGACTGTGGAGAACTGTAATAATATGGAGTATGAACCACTCTCCTTCGACCTCCAGGCCGAATTTTGATTCTTTTCCGATATCGTTGAGCATGCTGTAGTCCCCCATGAGAAAAAAGAGCGAAAGGAGACACAGGAAAAGATTGATTCCTGTCAAAATATTGGCCTTTTTGTAGTGCTGCAGCAGCAGAATAAGTGTCAATATAGCAGAGATATGGAAGAAAAAAATCACAAGATATCCGATCCAGACAAACGCTCCGAGGGTTTCTTCGAGAGGGCCTAATGTGTAGCCGTTGATCGTTTTTGGCTTGATGAACTGGAAGGCCACAAAATCGAAAATCAACCAGCTGAAGGAGATGAGTCCCAGAACCATTGTGACAATGCCGCTTGTTTTAACTTTTTTTTCCATATTTATCCCCCGCTTTTTATTGAGTGAGCTGAAGAATCTTCATCTTTGATGTAAAAAATATCTTCAACGGATTTTCCGAAAAAATGAGCCAATTTGAGAGCCAGATATGTCGATGGAATAAACTTAGCCTTCTCGATGGAGTGGATGGTGAGTCGAGTGACCCCAATGGCGTTGGCCAGGGCCTGCTGGGAGATTTCATTGTGTTCGAAACGATACCGCCTGAGGTTGTTTCCAAGTTTCAAAACCAGACCTCCTTCCGGTTGAATTTGGCTTTTTTCAGGAGCGAGTGTCTTGAGAAAAAAAGCATGTTGAACTATACAGAATATATATAAAACTATACATAATATATAGTATAGTATGCATATTGTCAAGTTTTTTTCGTGATTTAAACTTTATTCCAAGAAATCCGTTAAAATTATGAGTATGTTAACTGTATTGAGGAGATGAAATGAGAGCAAAAAGAAGATATTCAAAATTTTGGAGTATGATTTTTATTTTGGTTATGCTGCTGGGTGTAAGTGAGATCGTTCTCTCTCAAGATCAAACGGATGAAGAACTCAAGAAGAAATATGAGGCCATCCTCGGTGAATATGAATTTGATCTTTCTGAGATGGGCGGAGAAGTTGCGATATTAACGTTTTATATTGAAAATGGAGAACTCTGGGCAGATTCCGGTGACGGCAGGCCTGCTGCCCTAAAGTCCATGGAAGATTCGGAATTTGCGTTTGCTGGAGAGGATCCTGAACAGGGCCGGTTTGAATTCTACTTCCTCAAAGATGATGAGGGGAAATATTCAAAATGCCGCGTTGTGATCGAGTCCATGGGCGTGGAAATATTAGGATTCAAGATTGGAGGGCAACCTCACTCTGTCCTAATCGCATCGGCAGGATGAGCATTGGCCGCTTTGAGTGCCTGAAAACTGATCGTGACCTGGGCGATAAAAAAAGCCGCCACACCCGCTAAAAGGAAAATCCAGAAACTGATCTGTGTTCTGTATGAAAAACTCTTCAGCCATCTGTCCATGACAAAATAGGATATGGGAACAGCCGGAATAAACGCAAACAGCACCAGTTTTGAAAAATCTTTCGAAAGAAGCAAAACGATTTTTGAACCTGTGGATCCGAGCACTTTCCGGATGCCGATCTCCTTTGTCCTCTGTGTGGCCATGTAGGCCGATAACCCAAAAAGGCCTACGCAGGCAATAAAGATCGTCAAAACAGAGAAAATGTTAAAGATCTGACCTGAAGCTTTTTCGTTGTTGTACAGTTCATTCAATTTTTCATCCAAAAAGAAATAACTGAAAGGCTGGCCTGGAACGAACTGTGACCATTTTTCTTCAATGCCGGCTAAAGTTCCTGCCACATTCTCCGGGCGGATTTTAATATTCAAATTTACATAGATCGGCTGTTCATTGGGAAAGCTAAAGAGCATAAAGGAATCGATGTCCTTATGGAGAGATTCGTAGTGAAAGTCCTTCACCACACCGATGATCGTGTACTCTCCTGTGCCTGGATCGTTTTGATCGCCCATCCTTCTGATTTTCATCCCCACGGGATCCGTCCATCCAAATTCTTTGATAGTCGATTCATTAACCACAATATTCCTTTCGTCATTAAATTCTATGGAAAATCCCCGGCCGTCTACAATCTCCAGTCCCATTGTGTCGACGAAATCCTGATCGATGACCATGCCGCGTGTGGTTTTGACTTCGGAATCTCGATCGGAACGAAAAAAATCTCCGGCATAAAATCCACCCTGCACAAGGGTGTTTGATCCGGAAACAAACGTGACGCCCGGAATTGTCAGCAGCTCCTGTTTGAATGCTTCGCCTCTGTCCTGAAGAGAAAAGGCGCTTTCAACAATAACGACGTTGTCCTTGTTAAATCCCAGATCCTTGTTCTGGATGAAACTCATCTGCGTAAAAACCAGGATTGTCATGGAAATAAGGATAATCGAAAGGGCAAATTGAAAAACAACCAGCACATTTCTAAACCGGGTGCCCATGCGGGATGTCGAATATTTTCCCTTCAGAACGGATACAGGCTGAAAAGCCGATAGAACAAAAGAGGGATAACTTCCGGCAAATATTCCTACGATCACTCCAATGAAAAGAAAAAGAAAAATATTAAAAGGATCCAGCAAATCTTGAAGATTCAACTGTTTCCGTATCAGATGATTAAATGTGGGCAGAATCAGCTGAATCAGCACGACAGCCAGAACAAGACTGATGAGACTCATCACAAGAGACTCGAAGAGAAACTGGCGGATGAGAGAGCCTCGGGTGGATCCTACGATTTTCCGTATCCCGACTTCCCTTGCCCGGGTTGTGGATTGGGCGGTTGCCAGGTTCATAAAGTTAATACAGGCGATGATAATCAGAAAAAAAGCGATGGCAATCTGGACATAGACATACGTGATGTTCCCATTGGGCTTGATCTCGGTGGTGAGGTTGGAATGGAGATGAATATCCTGGATGGGCTGCATGAAATAATTGTAACCGTTTCCTGCCGCTGTATAATCTTGGAAGGAGATGCCTGTTTGGGCCTGGATCTGCCCTGCCGCATACTGTTCGACCAGGGCCGGCATTTTTGCTTCGATTTCTCCGGGAGAGGTATTTTTATTGAGTTTGACATATGTATAGACCGAAAAAGAAACATAGTTTGGTTGATTTAGGATTCCTGTTATTTCAATGGGCACGAGAAAATCGAATTCCATGTGAGAGTTTTTAGGCACATTTTCAACGACGCCGGACACGAGGAGCTCTCCCTGTGGGGTGATCAGTATTTTCCCGATCGGGTCTTCATTTCCGAAATACTTGATGGCGGTGTCTCTTGTCAACAGGATAGCGTTTTGTGTGGAAAAGACAGTTTCAGGATCTCCCTGGATGAGGGGGATGGAAAACATATCGAAGAAATTGGGCTCGACAAAGAGAATTTTCTCCTCCTCGTATGTCAAATCTTCATACTGGATGACTACGGATTGGCCGAACAAGCGTATGCGCGTCATGTCCTCGACCTCCGGAAAGTCGTTTTTCATCGCCTCCCCGAGGGAAGAGGGAACAATGGCGTAAAAGACGACATTGTCGGGATAGATCCTCTCCAATGCCACACGATATATACGGTCTTTATCTTGATGAAAATTGTCATAGGAAAACTCGTCCCTGACATTGACGATGATCAGGAAAAAACAACTTATCCCAATCGTCAGCCCAAATATATTGATGAAGGAAAAAAGTTTTCTCTTCCATATATTTCTGATGGTAACTTTAAATAGATTTTTAATCATTCTTAACGTCTCCTTTCTTACCCGTCTGTCTAGACATCATCATTCTTACTCGCAGAAATGTTGCATGATTCATGCCAAATTGAGAAAAATAATGGATACAGTGTTGGCTGAAAAAAGAGGCCTTTTATGGGGAAGCGAGTGTTCGAAATCGGACGCTTTGTGTCTATATTTGGACACTTTATTGTCTAGAAACTGTACTGGAAACCGGCCCAGAATTTTTTCGTCGTTGCTGCGTAACCTCTTGTTTGATAGTGGGCATACTTGATGAACAGGAAAAATTCCTTTCGCAGAACAATCTGTGCCAAGAGGTCCAATTCATGTCCATAATCGAGATTGTCTACCTTCACAACTTTGGACTCCCAAGCATACAAATATTATCAAAGCACAGTAAACTGTTTTTTTTGAGCTCATTTGGCGAAGCTGCTATTCAGTTTTTGAGATGGCCACTTCGGCAAAAACCGGCAAAACATACTGAAAATAATCGTGATTTTTGTTTCACTCTCCTTCTCCATACAGCATAACCACTATGGCAAAACAATGGTGAAGTTTCAAGTCAATAAAAGAGGCCGTGTTCTACATAATCTTTTACTTTCCATCCTTTAAATTTGTTATTTTCTGTTTTAGAATAGACCGGAAGAAAAGATCTAAAACAGGAGATGAAAATGTCAGGGAAAAAATCACTCACCCGGCGAAAATTTCTCAAAAAAACTCTTGCTGTTTCTGCGGGCTTCACCATCGTTCCCCGCTTTGTCCTTGGAGGGACGGATTTTACTGCACCCAGTGATGAACCTACAAAAGCGGTCATCGGGGTGGGTGGAATGGGGCGCGGGCATTTACAGTATCCAGGAGCCAAACTCCTGGCTGTATGTGACGTGGATGAGAATCACCTCAAGAGAGCCCTCGAGATTGCTGGACCTGGAGTGTTGGGTTATAAGGATTTTCGGCATGTCCTTGAAAGGAAAGATATCGACATCGTCCACATCCCGACACCTCCGCATTGGCATGCGCCCATATCTGTGGCTGCGGCTGAAGCAGGCAAGGATATCTGGTGCGAAAAACCCATGACACGAACCATTGGAGAGGGGCAAAAAGTGATCGAGGCTGTTCAGAAGAATGGGAGGATTTTCAGAATCAACACCTGGTTCCGGTTTCGGAGTCAGTTTTATGGTTTTGGAACACCTGTTAAACCCATAAAAAAAGTTGTGGAGAACAATCTTTTGGGTTGGCCGTTAAAGGTGACCGTCAGTGCAACCACAGGTTTTGACTGGAAATTCTACTGGAGCGGAAAGACTTTTCTCAAGCCTAAGCCTGTGCCAAAAGAACTGGACTACGAAATGTGGCTTGGGCCTGCTCCTTTCAGGCCTTACCATCCCCATAGGGTGCACGGTACTTTTAGAGGATACTGGGATTATGACGGCGGCGGCTTGGGCGATATGGGGATGCACTACCTCGATCCCGTTCAGTATATACTGGATAAGGATCACACCAGTCCTGTAGAAATCGAAGCCGATTGCCCTCAACAGCATCCCGACGCCTGCAGCTCATGGCGAAGGATAGAACTAAAGTATGCAGACGGCTGTGTAATTATCCTGGATGGTGAAAATAAAGATAAAAATGCGGCATTTATCGAAGGGCCGGAAGGCAGGCTGCTCCCGGGTTTGGAATCGGATATCCTTCATCTGGAAGAAAAAATTAATTCTCTTCCCGATCCAGAACCCCAGGTGACCGATTTTATCAAGGCTGTCCGGACACGGAAAAAATTTGCCCTGAATGAGGAAAATGCCCACCGCTCTTGCACGATTGTCAATCTCAGCAAGATCGCTGTCCGGTTAGGAAGACGTCTGCAGTTTGATCCCGAAAAACAGTTGTTTATCGGAGATGAAGAGGCCAACAGGCTTATCCACCAGCCTATGCGGGCACCGTGGCATATCTAGGTGCACGGGGAGAGAGAGAAAGAAAAAATGAAAAAATTAAGACTAATTTTTATCCTTGTTGCTGTTCTTTTTCTGTTTGTTTCCACAGGAACGGCTCAGAAAAAAAATCCTGCCCTTCAATCTGAGATCCAAAAGATACTTCAAAGATATCCCGCTCAAAATGCTGTCGAACTGGATAAGTTGTCTACCGAAATCCTGCAGTTGGGAAAAGATGGCATTTTATCTGTTTGCCGTCTGTTGGTCCCTCCCGGTGAAGCCGATGACAGCCGAGCTCGTTTTGCTCTTGGTGGATTGACGACTTATGTCAGCCAGGCTGAAAAAGAGGATTTGCGTAAAGTGTATGCCAAAGCTCTGCTTAGGGCATTGGATTCTGAAGACAATAAAAGTGTGAAGGCTTTTTTTATCCGGCAGCTGCAGAGATGCGGCAAAAAAGAATCGGTGAGGTCTTTGAAGAAAAACCTTTCTGATCCCATCCTGTCCGATCCGGCTGTCTCGGCCTTATCGGCCATCGGGTCTAAGGAAGCTGAAACAGTGCTGCTGAGATCGCTCAATGCGGTGCCGGAAAAAAATAAAACATCGATTTTCAAGGCTTTGGGTGAATTGAGATCCCAGCGTGCAGTGAAGAAAATTTTGGAATATTCATCGACCCGTGATAGAGAACTCAGAAGTGTGACTCTCTTTGCCCTGGCCAATATCGGTGATCCCCGGGCCGCAGATGTACTCAAAAAATTTGACATAACAGCCGGCCCGTATGAACGGGCCCAAGCGCCCTCTCTTTATCTGCTTTATGCCCAGAGACTTGCAGAGCATGGACATAAACAGTTGTGTTTAAATATTTGCCGAGAGCTCATCCAGTCGTACATGTCTCCTCAGGAGGTTCATATCGCTTGTGCGGCACTGGCTCAAATTGTTGATGTCCTTGAGGAGAAAGCCTTCGACGATCTCCTTGATGTTATGGACAGTCCCAGCAAGGAATTCCGTATGAAAGCCCTTGAATTATCGAGCCGTTTTCCCGGCCAGCAGGCCACAACGAGATGGATTGAAATTTTGGAAAACTCTCGACCGGAAGTCCGTGCAGAGATAATCGGGATGCTGGAAAAACGTGGAGATACATCTGTTCTTCCTGTTATCCTCTCTGAACTAAAGAGTGAAGCTCCTATTGTTCGTCTTGCCGCCATCCCAGCGGCTGTGAGCCTGGGTGACAGATCTGTTCTCTCTGAACTCTGGCCGCTGCTTCTATCCGATTCAAAAGAGGAGATTGAGGTTCTTAAACTGGCATTCCTGAGTTTTCCTGCAGACCTTATCGTACCTCATGCTGCCAGGATTATGGATGATGTTCCTTCCCTGGCCCGGAGGGCTTTGATTGAGATTCTTGCCGATCGAAATGCAAAAGAGTATGCAGATGTTGTTTTTGAACAGGCAAAAACTGAGGATGAGACTCTGCGGGAAGGAGCCTTGACCGCGCTGGAGAGATTATCTAGAGAAGAGGACCTTCCGCATCTTATAAATATGCTACGGGAAACAACGGAGAATAGAGAAATTTTGCTTCTGCAGAATGCCATTGTTGCCAGCGCCAATTTAATCATGGAAAAAGAATCCAGGGCCGACCTGCTTCTGGCCGCTTTGAAAACGAGTCAAGGGGAGAATTTACTTGATCTAATGAGAATCCTTCCCAGGATAGGAGGGATAAAGGCTCTTCAATGTGTGATCGAAAAAACAAAGAGCGAAGATGTCCGTGTTCAATCCGTCGCTGTCTATTCGCTTGCCAGGTGGCCCGATATGGCTGCGCTGGAGGAATTGCGCAGAGTTATTCAAACGACCGAAAATCCAACATTTCGTTATGTCTCGCTTCAGGGGTACCTCAGGCTTATCCAGGAAGCGGACTTGACATCTGAGGAACAGTATTCTCTTTTAGAAGAGGTTTTTGCCGCGGCTGTCGAGCCTGAGGATAAAAAAGTTATTATATCAGGATTATCCCGAATAAAATCCGAAAAGTCGCTCTGGTTTGTTGTATCCTTTCTCCAGGATCCGAAGCTTCAATTAAATGCCGCAAGGGCGCTAACAAGAATAGTTATTCCTGATGAAGAAGGAGAGCTTGGTTTGGCTGGGCCTGAAGTAGAGGCCGTGCTGAAACAGGCGCTTGATATTGTGGAAGACGAAGATTTGATCAATCGGATCAAAGATTATTTGGAAGTTCTGTGGAAACAGGATGGATTTATATCTCTTTTTAATGGAAGAGATCTATCCGGCTGGATGGGGAATACGACCGGATATGAAGCTGATGAGGGAATACTTGTTGTTATCCCTGAGCGAGGGGGAGGAAATCTTTACACCGAAAAACAATTCAGCGATTTTATCCTGCGATTTGAATTTAGGCTCACACCTGGAGCCAACAATGGGTTGGGGATTCGGGCGCCTTTGAATGGAGATGCAGCTTATTTGGGGATGGAACTTCAAATCTTGGATAACACGGCTGATATGTATAAAGATCTCAACCCCTATCAGTATCACGGATCGATCTATGGTGTCGTCCCTGCCAAAAGAGGATATCTCAAACCTCTGGGAGAATGGAACACGGAGGAAGTTATTGCAAGAGGAAGGAGGGTCACTGTCACACTCAATGGCACTGTCATTGTGGATGCCGATATCACGGACGCCATTCAAAATGGGACCATGGATGGAAGGGAACATCCGGGACTCAATAGAGACATTGGTCACATAGGCTTTTTGGGACATGGTTCACATGTAGAATTTAGCAGAATCTGGATCAAGGAACTGAAATAAATTCTCTTTTTACTATAAAATTAATCTTATTTCTATTTTGGCATAAATCTGGCGTTAAAAAATGGCAGAGATAAAAAAAGATGAATACCAGACGGTGTCCAAGCTGTCAAAATGACGTATCAGACAACACGAATTTCTGCAGTTTTTGCGGCGCTGTTTTAGTTTCTGCCGGAGAGGTCTGGGACGAATCCACACAAACTCTGCAGTTTCCTGTACAAAAGCTAAAAAGGGGAGAGCTTTTTGCGGGAAGGATTGATCAGGCAAAATGGTCAGCTGGCAGCGGGCACAGCGGTCTCCTTGATTAAGCAAGTGTGTGCGGGCCTTTCCGAAGCCCATCGTGCGGGAATTATCCACCGCGATTTAAAGCCGAGCAATATCATGATCGATAGAGACGGATGTGTGCGCATAGTGGATTTCGGGATTGCTCGGTCTATCGAGGCACATGGAATAACGGAGACCGGTGTTTTTGTTGGGACTCCCGAGTATATGTCTCCTGAGCAGACTGAGGATGGTGAAATTGATTTGCGTTCCGATATATACGCTTTAGGTATCATCCTGTACGAAATGGTGACTGGACGGCTTCCTTTTGAAGGAGAGACACCCATAAAGATTGCCGTAAAACAAAAAACAGAAATTCCTCCGGGTGTAAGATCGATTAATCCCAGAATTCCAGTAAGTCTGGACCGGATCATTGTGAAATGTCTGGAAAAAGCCAAGGACAAACGGTTCCGTAATGCTGAGGAATTATATGTCGAATTGGACCAATTGGAAAAGGATATCCCCTCGACTCAAAAAAAAGCCATACAAAGAAAGACAACGGATCCCATGAGTCCGGTGATCAGACTCAGGAAGTCATGGATTGGGCTTCTTGGATTATGTCTTGTTCTTTTGGCCGTGATCACCTTTGCTTTTATTTTAAAAAAAGACAGGATCGCAACGGCTCCTGGGGGAAAAATGTTGGTCGTTCTTCCTTTTGAAAACTTAGGGCCGCCTGAAGATGAATATTTTACCGATGGACTGAGTGATGAGATCATGAGCCGGCTTACGGCACTCAGTGAACTTGGTGTAATCTCACGGACCAGTGCCTTCCAGTATAAAAATACAGAAAAGACGATAAAAGATATTGGAAAAGAGTTAGATGTGAATTATGTGCTTGAGGGAACCGTCACTTGGAATCGAGGACAGGATGGAACAGGCCGGGTTCGGGTGACATGCAAGTTGATACGTGTTTCTGATGATTCTCAACTTTGGTCTGAACGTTTTGACCGGTTGATTGAAGACATTTTTTCTCTCCAGTCTGAGATTGCTGAGCAGGTTACAAAAAAACTGGATCTTTATCTTTTGGATCCGGACCGTACTGCGCTGAGTGCCCATCCCACAAAAAATATTAAAGCTTATGATCTTTATCTTAAGTCCAAGGATGTTTCAGTGAAGGCCTACCTTGGACAAGATCTTCAAGAATATGAACAGGCGATTGATCTTCTGTCAGAAGCCGTAAAAGAAGACCCTGGATTTGCCCAGGCATTTCTGCGGCTTTTTGAGATTCATCTCCATCTGTATACTGTCGGCATCGACCGCAGCGAGGAAAGGTTGGTCAAAATGCAGGTCGCTTTGGATAAGGCCTTAAGGCTCGAACCGAATTTGCCCTCTGTGCAGCTGGCCGCAGGGATTTATGCGATGAATATTTTTCAAGATTATGATCGAGCGCTCGAAATACTCGAGTCCGTTCAGAAAGTCCGCCCGAATCTTTCACCGTCCTACCTGGCAGATATCCAGAGGCTCCAAGGGAAATGGATCGATGCGATCGCAAACTATGAGAGAGCCTTCAGACTTAATCCTTTGTCTTCTTCTTTGGCCCACACTCTGGGTCGATGCTATGCTTGGATTTTTGAGTATCAGAAATCGCTTGAATGGTTCGACCGGGCCTTATCCATCTATCCCAACCTCTTCTACTCAAAGTTAGGAAAGGCGCGACTTCCTCTTCTTCGTGATGGAGATACCCAGGAGGCAAGGTTGCTTCTTGAAACCCTACCCCAGCACGTTCTGACAGAATACAATTGGTATGAGTTAGGATTGTTGGAAAGAAATTATCAGGAAGTGCTTGAAAGGCTTCGTGTTTCTCCCTACGAAACATTTGCTGAAGCCCAATTTTATATCCCAAAGAATCTGGCCTATTCAGCCGTCTATTCTGCCATGAATCGGATCGAGCTGAAAAGATCCTACGCGGAACGTGCCAGAAAAGAGTTGGACCTGGCCATAAGTAAAAACCCTGAAGATACAAGGCTTATTGCTGCACTCGGTTTGGCCTATGCTTATTTGGGCCTAAGGGAAGACGCTGTTCGCGAAGGCCTCCGAGCCGTCAATCTCTACCCTATTTCTGAGGATGCCTTTGAGGGACCGCGCTATATACTTAACCTAGCCAAGATTTATGCTCTTGTTGGAGAGAGCGTCAAATCCATCGAACAGATTGAGCTGTTGTTATCTATCCCAAGCGGCAATAATTATTCTCGGGCATTGCTGAGGATTGACCCAATCTGGGATTCTCTGCGCGACAATTCGAGATTCCAAAATCTTCTCTTGGAAGAGGGCCAGCCGGAATTCAGGATTATCCGGTAGGTTTTTTTGGGAAAAAACATCTTTAATATCGGTTGATTATTTTTTAAAAAGGGTGGAGATTATCGAATTTATTTTAGTGGGAGGATGCCTGCGAGATTACTCGATAGGCTCCGTCCGAATGGATAGTTTTCGTGAAAAAGGAGATTTCAGCTTGGAGGAAGTCCTGCGGGATTCAGTTGATCTGACTCTCTCTTCTTCCGGAATGTGATGGGGATGTTGTTTTTAATAGGGGCTCCGATTTGGATCAATTCCCAATCTTTTTCATGTTCCTCAATGACCCGTCTCAACACGGATATTTTTTCCTCAGTCGTCTCCTCTTCACTTTCCCAATCTATTATTTCCACACGATAGTGCATGGTTCTTCTTTTTCCATTGATTTTCACGTCGATATCGATGTTTTGCTCGGCTTCAAACGTTGGAATTTGAATGACGACTTCTCTCATGACAGTCCTCCTTTGAATATTCTTTGGTCAAAACTGTATTCCAAAACAAAATCCTATGCAATAATTATGCCAGGAAACTTTCAGGGGATAGTTAAAATGAAACGCCTGTTTAGAGGAATAAAATGTCCGATGATGTACACTCTTTGTGCGGTTTTGGACAGAAATCGATGGGCTGGAGAAAAAGCGCGATCAAAATCTAAGAGTGATTGCCGTTTCGACTTCAGGATCTGATTGCACACTGATGGTTCCATTGTGCAGGCGCATGATCTGCCGGGAAAGACTGAGCCCGATCCCGGATCCGCCCTCTTTTGTGGAATAAAAGGGAATAAAGATTTTGTCCATATTGTCCTTGGAGATACCGGGACCGTTGTCCATAACTTGAATGATAGTTCTCGATCGTCCATCCAGTCGAGCCATCAATATTATTTTTGCATTCTCTCGTCCTTCGACAGCATGCAGGGCGTTAAGGAGCAGGTTGATGAGAGCCTGTTCGATAAGCTCTGGGTCTGCCGCCAGCTCGAGAGTTTTGGGTGAAATTTTAATCTCGAGTTCTATATTTTTGTCTTTGAGGTTTATTTGAATGAGCTTAGATACCCTGTTAAAGAGCTCTTGGATGGGAAATATTTGAAAATTCGGTTTCTGTATTAGGGTCAGGTTTCTGTAGGCGTCTACGAAATGGAGCAGCCCTTCACTTCTTTTTTGGATGGTCTGGGCGGCATCGCAGATATCCGTCAATGTTTCGCCATCTTCAGTTTTGTTTTCGGCAGACCTTAGATTGGTGCTGTCTTTGATCAACTCATTGATTGTCGAGGCCAAAGAAGAAATGGGGGTGATCGAATTCATGATTTCATGAGTGAGAACCCGAATGAGTTTTTGCCATGCATCAATTTCTTTTTCTTCCAGCTCAGTGAAGATATTCTGGATGGAGACCAATGTGAAGGTGTGATCTCGGAGTTTGAATTCTGTAGCGTAAAGAGCCAGTTGGAGAAGTTCGTTAATGTTTTCAATTCTGACCTGTGCTTTTTCTTTTGATTTCAATTTAAAAAGCGTTTTGACCAGTGTTGGACTCCACGATTCCAGCGATTTTATGTTTTTTAACCGGGCCACTCCAAGCAGCCGTTTTGCAGCTGTATTGATGAGTTCGACTCTGCCGTCTGGTTGGTATGCGATCAGTCCGATGCCTACATGCTGCACGATTGTCTGCAGGTACCTGTAATGTTCCTCTTTTTCAGATCTTGCTTTTCGAAAGGCATCGAGGACCTCATTAAAGGCTGCTCTAAGATTGGCAAAAGATTTCCCATGACCACTGTCTTTAAAAGACTGGGAGAAATCACTGAATTTAATGGATTGAAAAAATCGAGTCAGATCGCGATTTGTCTTCTCGATATAGTGAATCAATGCATAAGTCTGATAAAGGATGGCCACTCCAAGGATGAATAATGCGGCATGGAGGGTTGTTTTAAAGAGAAGGAAAAAAAAGAGAGCGAGTGTCAAAGCCAGCGAAATGGTACGCAGGACACAATTGATCCGGAAACGTCTATAGACCATATTTTTCCAATCTGCGGTAGAGTGAAGCGCGTGAAAGTCCCAGTTCCTTAGCGACATGGCTGATATTCCCGCTGTATTTGCTTATGGCTCTATGGATGACGAGTTTTTCAATCTCCTCCAGATTAAAATCCCCGATGGATAGGGATTCGCTGTCAGAACTGTTGGTTGGGAAAAAGAAATCCTCGGGTTGGAGCACCTGGGATTCACTCATGATAACAGCTCTTTCTATAGCATGCTGCAGTTCTCGAACGTTGCCAGGCCATGGGTACTTTTCCAGTCTTTTTTTTGTCGAGGAATTCATTCTCTTTAAAGGTTTGCCGTACTTTTTGCAGTAGATTTTAATGAAATGTTCAGCGAGGAAGGCAATATCCTCCAAACGGTCCTTTAATAGAGGAAGTTGAATTTCCACGGTATTGATACGGTAAAGCAGGTCTTGTCTGAATCTGTTTTCGGCAACCATATTGCGAATATCCATATTGGTGGCACAGATGAGGCGGACATCGATAGGTATGGGCTTATTGGAACCCAAACGTATCACCGTACGATTTTCTAAGACTGTCAGGAGTTTTGCTTGAAGTGTTAAAGGAATATTTCCGATTTCATCGAGGAAAAGGGTCCCTCCGGTTGCGATTTCGAAGCGTCCGGCCCTGTCTTTTCTCGCATCTGTGAATGCTCCCCGGATGTGTCCGAAGAGTTCGCTTTCGAATAAGGTTTCACTCAGTGCACCCATATCCACGCTGATAAAGACTTCTTCAGCTCGGGAAGACTGCCGGTGAAGTTCTCGAGCAACGAGTTCTTTGCCAGTCCCGTTTTCACCTAGAATGAGAATGTTGGCATCGGTCAATGCAACTTTTTTTATTGTCGCAAAAACATCCTGCATGGCAGAGCTGACTCCGATAAAGTCATGGAAGGGTTGATCGAGATCGGCACTGAGCTGTTTTTGTCTGGAACGGAGGCTTTTCGCTTCCAATCGTGTCCGGCGCAGCTTCATTGCAGAAGACAGAGTTGCGATAAGTTTTTCATTCTGCCAGGGCTTGAGAACAAAATCAGTGGCGCCTTCTTTGATAGCCCTGACAGCCATTTCCACATCACCAAAGGCTGTAATCAACACGATAACCATTGTCGGATCGATCTCGAGAATCTTATTCAGCCAGATGAATCCTTCCTGTCCACTGGTTGCCCCTTTAGCAAAATTCATATCCAAGAAAATGACGTCATAGTTTTCGTTTTTTATGAGAGAGGGGACAGCTTCAGGGCTTTTCTCTATATGAATGTGAGCCACATACTGTTTGATAAGCAGCCTGGCGGCTTGAAGGATATCTTCATTGTCATCGATGATAAGGACTTTTCCGGTTTTATTGTCCATTTCAAGCTCTCCTGTGTTATTTGAAGAGGATCTTGAAACATAATGCAATATACGTGCCGACTTTCATGGACACTCTATTCTCCAAAGAGGATTCAAATACTTGAAACTGTATTATAAGTCAAATGTCCGAAAATGAACACCCGTTGTCTCAATGCGAACACTTTATTTATGAGATTCATAAATAATACAGCTTGTTTTCTCAGTGATTTTTTTATGGCACATATATTGCAAATAAAGTGAACCGAAACGGTTCAGAATGCGTCTAATAATAGAAGTGAAACAAAAACTAACGTATCAAGGAGAACACGGATAACGAATA
This sequence comes from uncultured Eubacteriales bacterium, assembly GCA_964633715.1. Lineage (GTDB taxonomy): Bacteria > Acidobacteriota > Aminicenantia > Aminicenantales > Aminicenantaceae > JAUWVG01. The sequence continues at coordinate 6,448 of CAZWHQ010000029.1, read as the reverse complement.
AGGAGATCCACCATGGGAATGGACAGAAAAATCAAAAAGAAAAAATGGCCCCCGAAGAGGATAATCACTTTGGCGTCGATTGTCCTATTTGTTGTGATCGTCGCTTATCTCTTAATCTTTAAAGTCAGTAAATCAACTCTTAATGTCAACGCCGAACGCCTCACTATTTCAACCGTGACAAAAGGCCCTTTCCAGGAATTTATTGCAGTCATGGGGAATGCCGAGCCTGAGGACATCCATTTTCTAACGGCTTCTGACGGTGGCCGGGTTGAAGAAATTTTTGTCGAAGCCGGCACGATGATCCAAGAAGGCGATAAAATATTAAGATTGGCCAACACAAATCTGCTGCTGGATATCATGTGGAGAGAGGCCGAGCTGTTCCAGCAGAGCAATAATCTGCGGAATACGCGTCTGTCGATGGATCAGTACAAGCTGGAGTTGGTTCAGCAATTGGCCAACATCGATAACATGCTCCAGCAGCAGAAGCGTGTCTATGATAGGTATCGAGAATTAGCCAAAGATGATCTCATCGCCAAACATGAATTCGAGATTGCTGAAGACCAGTACCAGTATTTGCAGCGGCGGAAGGAACTGACTTTGGAAAGCCAGAAAAACGATTTGGAATTCAGGCAGAGTCAGATCGATGCCCTGGAGGCCTCCCTCAAGCGCATGCAGGACAACTTGGAAGTCGTTAAAGAGAAACAGGAGAATTTAACTGTCCGGGCACCTGTATCAGGCCACTTAACATCTTTACAGGCAGAAATCGGGGAACAGAAAAATGCGGGAACACCATTTGGCCAAATTGACGCGATGGGCGGTTTTAAGGTTGTACTAGGAGTTGATGAGCACTATCTGCCTCGATTGGAACTCAATAGGAAGGGCACTTTTGTTCTTGCGGATCAGATGTACGAACTTCGAGTCAACAAAATTTATCCAGAGGTCATGGACGGCCGGTTTGAAGTCGATATGGTGTTTGTGGGGGAAGATCCTCCGAATATCACACGGGGGATGACGTTCCATATCCGTTTGGAGCTGGGAGATATTTCTGAAGCCATTCTCCTTCCTCGGGGAGGATTTTTCCAGACAACGGGTGGGAACTGGATATATATTCTGGATGAATCCGGTGATATCGCGACAAGAACGAACATCAAGGTGGGGCGGTGGAACACAGATGTCTATGAGGTTCTCGAAGGACTTCAGCCCGGCGATCGGGTTATCACTTCGGGCTATGAAAATTATGGGAATATGGAACGTTTGGTCTTAAAAAGACAAAGCGATAACCGTTAAGGATATAGAGCTTAAAATTTTGGAGGAAATAATGATTAAAACTGAAGATCTTAAGAAAATTTACACAACAGAAGACGTGGAAACAACGGCTTTAAACAACATCAACCTTGAAATCAAAGAGGGGGAGTATGTGGCCATCATGGGACCATCAGGATGCGGAAAATCCACGTTGCTGAATGTTCTTGGGATGATCGATAAGGCATCCTCGGGAAAGTATCATTTTTTTGATGAAGAAGTGTCCGGCTATTCCGAAAGGCAGAGAGCCAGTTTGAGAAAATCAAACATTGGTTTTGTCTTTCAGAGTTTCAATCTCATCGATGAGCTGACAGTTTATGAAAATGTTGAGCTTCCGCTTTTGTATCTTGGGTATTCATCTTCGGAGAGAAAAGAAAGAGTCAACTTAGCACTCGAACAGATGGAAATCATTGCGAGAAAGAGCCATTTCCCTCAGCAATTATCCGGTGGACAGCAGCAGCGTGTGGCCGTCGCCAGGGCCGTAGTTGCCAAACCAAAACTCATTCTGGCAGACGAACCTACGGGTAATCTGGATTCTGCCCACGGTGAGGAAGTCATGAAATTGCTGCAAGATCTCCACGAGGCGGGCACCACAATTGTTATGGTCACCCATTCTCCTGCATATGCCGAATACAGTCATCGTATCATTCATCTGTTCGATGGACATATTGTGTCTGAAAATATTAGCAAGGAATTTAAGATCTAGTTTCGGCAGCATGTCATCTGTGTCCTGTTTTTAGGGACGACTGTGAGCGGGCGTCAAGAGAAAAATGAGGAAAAATATCTCAATCGAGGAGGGTTTGTATGATTAAGTTGAGAGATATAACTAAGTATTATTCTACGGGTTTCGTCAAGACTTTTGTCCTTAGAAACGTTGATCTTGATGTGGCTGAAGCCGAGTTTTTAACGATCATGGGGCCCTCAGGAGCCGGCAAGTCAACCCTTCTCCATATCCTTGGCATGCTTGATGTCCCCTCCAGTGGGGAGTTTTTGTTTTATGATAAAGAAGTCCAGAGGCTGAGTGAGAAACAACGATCTGAGATTCACAAGCACCATATCGGTTTTGTGTTCCAAAGCTATCACCTCATTGATGATTTGACGGTTTATGAAAATCTGGAAACTCCGCTTTTGTATAAAAAAGTAAAAGGAGCGGAGCGGAAGAGCCGAGTGGCGGATATGCTCGATAGATTTAATATTGTGGCTAAAAAAGACCTCTTCCCTAATCAATTGTCCGGCGGTCAGCAGCAGAAGGTGGCTGTTGCCCGTGCTCTTATCACCAATCCCCAGTTGATTCTGGCGGATGAACCAACGGGAAATTTGAACTCGGAGGAAGGGATTGAGGTCATGGAGCTTCTCAAAACCCTAAATGAGCAGGGAACAACCATTATCCAGGTCACTCATTCAGAGGAAAAAGCCGCGTATGGAAAACGTATCATCCGCCTTCTTGACGGATGGGTTCAGAAGGATGAATGACTTTAAAGATGTAAATATCGGAAGATTTGAAAATGCCGGGAGGTTTAAGATGCTGAGAGCAAAAAGTGCAATAACCGTATTAATTATATTGATGTTAGCTGTTGGAGGATGGTCCCAGCAGAAGGAGAGAGAGCTCTCCCTCGATGAGTGTATCAAAACGGCTCTTAAAAATAATTTGGGCCTTGCCGTTGAAATTTTAAATCCTGAAATTGCCGATGCCTCAGTGTCTTTGGCAAAAGAACGATTTTTCCCTCAATTTTCTATGAGATACTTCACGCAGGAAACAAACATACCTTCGTTCTCCTGGATAGATGCTGCTGGCCAGGTCACTACGGAATATAATAACTATGCTGGACAATACCAGCAGAACCTTCCGATGGGCGGCTCTATAACAGCTTCGTTATTTTCTTATCAGAATGAGACCAATACGAGATTCCAAACGATCAATCCCCGGTTTGGAAGCACTCTTCAATTTGATTTCACCCAACCTCTTTTAAGAAACTTTGGATTTCGGATTAACCGCAGAGAGATCATTCTAGCCAAAAACAACAGGGAAATGTCCAACAGCCAGCTCAATCAAGCCCTTTTGGATACCGTGTACAGTGTCGAAGAGGCCTACTGGAATCTCGTCTTCAGCATCGAGGATCTCAAAGTCAAACAACAGTCCCTGGATCTGGCTAGAGATCTTCTTGAAAAGAACAGGAGAGAAGTCGAGGTGGGGACATTGGCTCCCATAGAAATTTTGAGCGCAGAGGCGGAGGTGGCCACAAGAGAAGCGGATATCCTTCAAGCCGAAGCTCTGGTCAATAATAATGACGAAGTTTTAAAAACGATCATCAATTTGGCTATGGATGGGGACATTCGTTCGATCAAGATCAATCCAATCGATTTGCCTTTAAACACAAGGACCGATATCAGCCTTGATGGCGCGCTTAAAACAGCCATGGACAACAGGCCGGATCTGGAGTCTCTGCGTTGGGGGATTAAAAGCAGAGATATGGATTTTGTCTACGCGAAAAATCAACTTCTTCCTGCTCTGAGTTTTGAAGCTTCCTACTGGAGCCCCGGTATTTCCGGCACCCAGATTTTGTACCAGGATAATAATCCCCTTACTGATGTTGTTGTGGGGACGGTTCCCGGGGGTTCTTCTGAATCCTTAAAAGATGCGGTAAAATTCCTTTACAAGAATTGGTCAGCCAGCTTCACCTTAACCTTGCCTATGAACACTCTTTTTTCCCGCGCAATCTATGCCCAGTCCAAGGCGAATTTGGATCAGGCCAAGCTGCGCCTGCAAAATCAGGAGCAGCAGGTTTTTTTAGAGGTCAGCAATGGAGTGAGGGCTGTTCAAACGGATTTCAAACGTATCCAGGCTTATCAGGCAGCGAGAGAGCTGGCCGAAAAAAAATTGGAAGCCGAAGAGAAAAAACTTCTAGTCGGCTTGACCACAAATTATCTTGTGCTCCAGTATCAAAGAGACCTGGCTAATGCGAGGAGCGCTGAGCTGAGGGCTGTCATCGATTACAACCTCTCGATCGCTCGTTTGAACAGAACTATGGGGATCAACCTTTAGGGCTGAATAATTCTTTTAATTTTTCCAGAAGTTCTAGATTTTTTTCCACTCGAATCATCGGAATTTGTTTGTCCTCGGAAATGATGGTGAATCGGCTGTCTTCATCACCGTCTATGTTGATGAGGAGGAGATCAGATGCGGGTGCGACGGCGTCAATGCTGAGTTCATCTGTGTTATCCCCGGGAGCTGCACCCTGTGCCCGATTCTTTATCCCCGTGATATGGGCGCCGATAATGGTGATTCCTTGTGTCCGGGCCTCCTGGATTAACAAAGATGTCCGCTCTATTTCATCTTCAATATCTATGCCTGCGGCTCCCATTCCCTTGAGGCTTGCTCCCATGACAATGATGACCGATTTAAATGGGATTCCATCCTCTTTGGCCTTCCTTAAATCCTCTGCTGTGGCAAGTTCATTCATTTCATAGGCATTTGCCGGTGGCTCCGCCTGGAGCTTGAGTCTCATGAAGAGAACTTTGACCATATTTGTGCCGGCGCACTGTCCACAGGAAGTGATGAGTACCGGGATTTCAGTTTTGGGGAGTTCTGCCTGAGATGCGCCTAAAAAAATTGTTCCGGCTGTCATGGCTAGCAAGAGAACCAGGGAAAGTATCTTTGACATCCTGTTCATCTCTTTCTCCTTAAATGTTGAAGACTAAGATCAATCATGTATTATAGTATTAAAAACCTACCAAGCCGTCAACTTCATAAAGTAAAACAACTTCACCGAGATGTCCAAACCATCAGAAATGGACACAATATCATTGATATTAAACATCGTTTCGTCAAAGCCTAACTGCTCTAAGCACTTACTTATGATTCCATTAGCAAAATCACGCAAATATTTGGCACATTTATTACTCTATCGTCAAAAAGCGTAACGATTGCTTTTTTGAAATCTGATAAATTTCTTATAGGTGCAAAAAAGTATTCTATAGCATGAGGGCTATTTTTCCTGCAGTTTTTATCGATCCAGGCCTGGATCAGTGTCTTCCCATCTGGATATGATCACTCAGGATTTTTGCAGATCAATAAATCCGCTTCTTTTTAAAAGTGCTAACAACTGAGAAGAGAATGATCATATCAAAACGGCACAGTGTGTTTCTGCTGATTCTATGATTAAATCCGAGTCTAAAAATATCTTTCAAATTGTAATACAAAGATGTATTTTATACGAGTATGAAAACTCAATCCATCGACACTCATCCACAAATTGAAAAAGTACAGATTTCTTTGCTGAAGAGACAAAGTACTGCACAGAAATTTGCTCAGGTCTGTTCGCTTTCCCAAACAACAATACAACTCTCAAAACGTGCTATAGCCAGAAAAAATAAAAATCTTGATGAAAAGCAGGTTAATTTATTATTTATTGGTTGTCAGTACGGTGAAGACTTAGCTGCACGTGTAAATGATTATTTAAATAGATAAGAACATGAAATCTGCTTATATTTTATTAGCGTTAAAACCATGTATAAAAGTATTAGATAGCCTTTCAATTCCTTATTACATTGGTGGTTCCATAGCCAGTTCGATATTTGGTTTGCCACGATCTACTATGGATATTGACATCGTTGCCGATATACAGTCATTTCACATTTCACGACTAAAACAACAGCTTGAAAAAGCATTTTATATTGATGAAGATATGATAAAAGGAGCAATAGATCAATTATCATCATTCAACCTTATACATTTGAAAACAGCAATAAAAATTGATGTTTTTATTCAAAAAAAAGATCCATATCAGGAAAGTGTAAGGAATCGAAAGCTCAAAGACACACTTGTTGAAAATGATGAGACTTCTGAATTTTATTTTTCTTCTCCGGAAGATATTATTCTTAACAAATTATTATGGTATGAGATGGGGAGTCGAGTTTCAGAGCGTCAATGGCTTGACGTACTTGGTGTCATTAAAGTTCAAGAAAATAATTTAGATACAAATTATTTAAAAACTTGGGCAGAAAAAATTGGTGTTTATAATTTATTAATTGATGCCTTTAAAGAGGCTGGAATTCAATTGAAAATTAATTAAATGTAAAGATTAAATGGGGACAGTCCCCACTTTTTTTAAAAAAATAAAGATTAAATGGGGACAGTCCCCACTTT
>CAZWHQ010000028.1:0-54208 GCA_964633715.1 uncultured Eubacteriales bacterium | reverse complement strand
CCTGTGGCATCAGGATTATGGCCCCGAGAAAAATCATATCCTGCACAAGAATGGATGGGAACAAACCGGTCAAAGACCAAATAATTCCGGATTGTCCATGGTGCAATGATTAAAAGAGCGGCAGCAAAAAAAAGGACAGGCTTCCAATATTTACGACTGCGGAACGTATGGACAAGCAGCCAGAGCGACAGGATTGGGATGAGCAATACCATCTCGGCTCTAAACAGTGCGAGAAAACCAGCTATAAATCCTGCCAACACAATCTTTTTAAAGTGACTGGTGTTCGTCAAGCGAAGCAATATCCACACCAGCAGGATGTTGAGAAGTATGTAAATGGATAGGGGATGAATCTCCGCAACACTGTATATTAAAGGTGGATAGGCGGCCATCAGCAGAGCTGAGATTGTCCCCACGTTTTCAGGGAATACAGTGTCAGCCAACTTGCAAAGAGCTATACAAGAGAGAGCTCCAAATAGAGCATGAATACACTGCAGGAGGATAAAAGTGAATAGGCCCTCCCCAAATAGAGAAAACAGCAGAACGAGAAAATACACATAACCTGGAGGCATAAATGCGGAGGGAAGCCACTGTCCTTGAATTTTGTGAAGAGCGAAGCCCTCACCGGAGACTACATTGTGTGCGAGTGTGGAAAACTCACGACCAGCCGAAGAGTAAAAGCCTTGGTCCTGGATATCCGTTGAAGTATTAACGACAACAATGGCGGCAATACGGACAAAAAATGCCAACAAAAATAAAAGTAATATGCGGTGTTTTTTTATCCAATTCCACAGGATAGACATGCTGTTCGATTCAGATAAACTTTCCTTGTCCTGAGTCATACTATACAAAAAGAGAGTGACATGCACAATAATAGGGTTCAGTAATATCACGACATTTTATTTTTTTATTGATTTTGCGCATGAATTTCTGGAGAAACGTACTGTAGTATGCGAAAATGGGATTCAATGAGAGTACTCCTCATAAGACCTCCTAGCATTTTAGATCATATCTCCAAAGAAAATATCCAACACCCTATTAACCTTGCTCAACTTGCTGCCGAACTGCTGAAAGGGGGGATTGATGTCCGGATTTTCGACTATGAGGTGAAAGCTTATAATAAGAAGGATTTTGCCGTCGATATCGAATATATTAAGCCTGACTTGATTGGATTTACCTCTGTAACTCCTCACATTGTCAAATGTGCAGACATGGCTGGTTTTGCTAAATCTATTCTGCCAAAGGTCCATACTGTTGTAGGTGGGCCTCATTCCAGCGTTTTGCCGGCCCAAACGTTGAAGGAGTTCCCCTCTTTTGACCTGGTGGTCATTGGGGAAGGAGAGCGAACTCTTTTAAGCTTATGTTGGGCTCTGCAAAATAGAGACAATTTAGAGTCCTTAAAAGGGATTGCCTTCAGACAGGATGCAGAGGTTTTTGTGAACTTGCCAAACGAACAAATTACAAATCTTAACGATCTTCAAATTCCGTCGAGAAATCTTTTGCCCTTGAAGGATTATTTTCGAATAAACAGGTTTAAAGGAGTTTCTTCTCCAGGAATCAGCAGAAACGGAATCAACTCCACTCAGATTTTCACATCCAGAGGCTGCTGGGGCGAATGCCTCTTTTGTTCCTATCCGGCGACGTTAGCAAATCCGGCTATTACAAAAAAAATTCGCATCCGAAGTCTAGAGCATATAAAAATTGAAGTGGAACAATGCATTAGAGATTTTCATATAAATCACTTTTCTATTGAAGATGAAATGTTCCCTTCGAATAAGAAAATACTCAGGAACATATGTGATTTGTTTGGGGGATTAGATGTGACTTGGAATTGCAATGCCCGAGTCGATATCCTCAATAAAAACGATCTTCATTTAATGGCGAAAAGCGGCTGTCTAAAACTTGAGTTGGGAGTTGAAAGCGGCAGTCCCCGGATTCTATCCCTGCTAAAAAAGAACATTTCTCCGGCCCAGATAGAAAATGTTTTCGCTTGGGCCAAGGAAGCGGGCATTTGGCGCACCGCCTATTTAATGATAGGCAGCCATCCCACTGAAAACGAGTCTGATATCGAATTGACTAAAAAACTTGTAAAAAAAATAAAGCCCGATTTGATCACTTATACGATGGCTGTTCCCTATCCTGGAACTGGATTAAAAAAAATGATGGATAGTCATGGACTGATCGATTCATATGAATGGGAAAATTTCCAGTATTATAACAGCATCCCTTCATGGCGGACTTTCAATATGACGCCGCACGAACTGGTGAAACAACAATCCAAATTTTTACGTTGGTTCTACCTGCGTCCATCTTTTATTTTTCGAAAATTTGCTCAAATTCGATCCCTCCAACAGATGTTCTACTTTATAGCAGCCGGATTTAATACTCTTGTTTATTTATTAGTGAGGCGAAAGAAGAAAATTGGAAAATGAAAAAAAACATGATAACCTGAATATAAATCAAATAGTCTGATTATTTTACATCCGTCAAAAGAGGAATAGCTCTGATGAACAAAAACAACCCAGATGAAGAATTGCTGGGCGTAAATGAGATAAGACAGCTGGATATAGATATGATTGAGCGTTTTTATCGGAACCACCACAATCCTGGTCTGGCCGATGTATTTAAAACTCTAGGTTTCAATAGAATTAAATTGGTTTCTGCTGAAGGCATGTTTTACATATCGGCGGATGGCCGAAAAATTCTTGATCTTTGGGGTGGCTACGGCAGTCTAAATCTGGGCCACAATCATCCCAGAATAATCAGAGTGCGAAAAGAGTTTTTAGAGAGGAAAGATGTTGAAATCAATATGGCCTTTTATTCTCCTTATGTCGCCGGGCTGGCCAGAAATCTAGCCAAAGTTTTGCCTGGAGACCTCGATTATATTGTTTTCGGGAATTCTGGCGCAGAAGCCGTAGAAGTGGCACTCAAACTGGCGGAAAAATATCAAGGAAAGAATCGCAGCCGCTTTATTTATTTCAGTAACTCGTTTCATGGGAAGACCCATGCCGCCCTATCAGTCACTTCACATGAACACCCAAAGAAATATTATAAACTTCTCAAGGATTGCCAGGAGATTCCTTACGGTGATCTGTCTGCCCTGGAGGCGGCCTTGAGTGCTAATGGAAAAAAATGTGACGTTTCAGCCGTAATCGTAGAACCCATACAAGGCAACGGTGGTATTGTTCCAGCTCCATCTGGATTTTTAGCAGGGATCAGGGATATTTGCAGCCGATATGGAGTTCTGATGGTCGTGGATGAAGTGGCAAGCGGATTTGGCAGGACGGGCCGGATGTTTGCCTTTGAGCATGACGACATTCTCCCTGATATTGTGACCATGGCCAAATCGTTGGGAGGAGGGAAAACAGCTATCAGTGCCGTGGCAGCCCGAAGTGAAATTTTTAAAAAAGCTTATGGCAGCACCAGTGACAGCTCTTTGTTGGCCACTACATTTTCAGGTATGGGGGAGGCATGTGCTACAGCTATTGAAGCCCTTAACATCATTCTTGATGAAAATCTGATTAAAAAAGCAGAGGAAAACGGAGATTATTTTTTATCCGGTCTTTTAAAACTTCAGGGACAATATCCAAAAATCATCAAAGAGGTCCGGGGTAAAGGTCTGATGATTGGAATAGAATTTTATAGTTTTGGTAAAAGACTTTCTCCCATTGCGGATCCTCTGTTTAGATTTTTAAGTTCAAGTCTAAACGGTGCTTATACAATCCTGGCAGCAATAGAGCTTCTGTTCGAACACAACATTCTTGCTGCTCTCACCGCAGCCCGGCCTAATGTTCTGCGATTTCTTCCTCCCTTGATAATCACAAAAGAACAGATAGATGAAGTTTTATGTGCTCTAGATAAAATGTTTTCCCTTGGAGTTGTTAAGTTAGGACTTAAAACAACCAAACGAAAGATCTTTAAAGAAGGCTAAAGGGCCCAATTCTAGAAAAATTGATGAGAGTCTTGTTAATAAGGCAGCCAACGAATTTCAGTTTTCCTATGATTGGAGCTGGTATAGGAACGATAGCCACTCTTCTCCATAATGAAGGACACGAAGTCAGAGTTATCGACAATAATTCTGTTTATAAATTCTACAGTGACTCACGACTATCGAGGATCGTTAAGAACTACAATCCTGATGTAGTGGCTTTTAGTATCACAATCGTCAATGCCTTATCGACTTACAATCTTTTGCAAAAATTAAAAAACGAATTTCCTGAAAAAATATATCTTGCGGGCGGGATGCACGCTAAGGGCAGTTTTAAAGAGATTCTTGAATACGGATTCGATATCGTCGTAAATAAAGAAGGCGAAAAAGTTATTCTGGGCCTTTTTTCGCATCTTGAGGGAAAGACACGAAAGAATATCTTGGAGGGATTGGATACTATTCCAGGTATCTCCTTTAAACGACAGAACGGATCACTGCATGAAGCGACAAATTTTCCTGCGGTAGAGACCTTGGATGAGATTCCATTTGTCAACTACAATTTGTTCAATATTAAAGACTTTTTTAAAAATAAGAGAGAACCGGCAGTCATATTGATTAACGGACAACGAGGATGTCCTTACCACTGTACGTTCTGCAGCGATGAAGACCTTCGAAAAGACAGACGCCTTGCTTCTGCTGAATATGTATTTAATTATGTCAAATATCTTTATGAGACGTATGGAACCAAATATATATGGCTTGCGGATAATAATTTTTTCATTCCCAAACAAAGAGCCCTTGATTTTTGCACAAGAATGATGAAGTCTGGTTTGAATGAAAAAATTAAACTCGTTGCTCAAACTAAAATTGAATCTGTGTTTGATAGCCAATTACTCGAACTCGTTAAAAAAGCTGGATTCACAAAAATTGGCTTCGGATTGGAGCGGCTTGAGCCATACTCACAAAAAAAAATCCATAAAGAAACCTCACTTGAAAAAATCCATAAAATACTTTCGTTAGTGAAGAAGCACGGAATCAATATTTCGATAAATGTCATTTTAGGATTTCCTTTTGATACGGTTGAGTTGGTTCAAAAAGAACGTGATCTGTTTATGGAGATAAGCCAATACACACAGAACATCATCTCCAATGCTCTCACGCCTATTCCTTTGACAACCTATTATGACGATTATCCGAAAGCACATGAGTGGCATTTAAATCCTAAAGCAATCTCTATTTCAAGATCCTTTTATGGAAATGTCTTGGATCTTAACATGTCCGATGTTCTCGATATCAATTACTTTGATCTGCCACCTGATGTGGTCAACAAGATAAAAAGCACGATCCAGGAATTCAAACATTTTAACCATGGAAAGCACGTGGCTAAAAAAACAATTTTTCTGACATTATTTTCCAAAGTTGATCTTTTTTTTGCATATATATCCAAATTCGTATTTGCTGTCTCGCCACGGATAGAATTTTGGATATTCAGAAAGGTTCTCTTTTTGAGGTATTATTTCGCTACATTGATTTTTGGAAACAAAATCATCGATATGTAAGTGTTGGAATGAACGAAACACTCGTCATCATCCCCGCATATAATGAGGAAAAGTCCATCGGCCACATTGTTAGAGGAATTAAAGATGAATTTTCCCACCTCGATGTGGTTGTTATCGATGATGGATCGATTGATCGGACAAAAGAAACAGCCAAGGCCTCGGGGGCAAAAGTCCTCTCCCATGCATATAACTTAGGATACGGGGTGGCTCTGCAGACAGGATACAAGTACTTCCAAAAGCATCCCGAATACAATTATTTAGTGCAGTTGGATGGGGATGGACAGCACAATTTCAAGGATATTCCATGCTTACTGGAACCATTGAGACAAAATAGAGCCGAGATCGTCATTGGCTCCCGATTCCTTTCAGAAAAAAACAGTTTCCGTATTCCGATTGTTCGTCACATTGGGATACTTTTTTTCCGATTCCTGATAAGAATTTTAACTGGGACTAAAATTAAAGATATCACAAGCGGGCTGCAGGCCTGTGACCGGAGTGTCGTACAAACCTATCTCTCGGACGAATTTCCCTATTACTATCCTGATGTGAATGTCCTGTTTATTCATCTTAAAAAAGGCTTTTCCATCGAGGAGATACCCTCAGCCATGCTGGAAAATAGAGAGGGAAAATCCATGCATAAAGGATGGGGACGTCAACTTTACTACGTACTTGCGATGATTCTTTCAATCTTGGTAATTCTCTTTAAGAATCTAGGGAGGAGACATGCTCAATAGCCAAGTTGTTTTTTTTATGGTCATTTTTGTTGGGCTTCTAGGCTGGATTTTAAGAATGATTTTCAGGAACCAGCTGAAAGAAGTCTATGCTGTTCTCTGGATAATTGCTGCCCTTTGTATTCCAGCATCCATTCTTTTTTCGCCGATCCTTTTTAGAATCAGTGAGCAGATTGGTTTTGTCGCCCCAGCCAATTTCACTTTTGTTGTGGCCATTCTGGTTGTAGTGGTCCTTTTGCTGCATTTCTCATCGCTGAACTCAAAGATGCAGAGAACTTTAAAGAACGTCATCCAGCAACTAGCCATTCTAGACGAAGAATTCAAAGAGTTTAGAGAAGAAAAAAGGATCGGAAAAAAAGAGGAACAAGTCTGAGCCGAATTTCCAACTATCTGCTATTGATGTAATTGGAATGAAAAATTATTTGCATTCACTTTTCACCTGTGTGAAACTTTGTTAAGAATTCAGGGAGCCCACAATTTGAAAAATCGAGCAAATAAAGAGCAAAAGAAAAAGTTCAAATATATATTATATCTATTCACGAGCTCTTTTTTAATTTCTATCATTTTGTCGCTTTTAGTAGCTTTAAATCATGTGTTTTTTGTTCGCCTCTCCCTAGTTCTGGTCATATTCAGCATTGTTTGTCTATTCATAATGTCTTTCCTTCATCGGAGGGGAATAGGAATTGGTTTTTTTATCAGTATTGCCATATTAAACTTACTGATAGTTGTTCCTGAGCTCAGCCTTCGTGTGACGAACTTTCGTTATGAGTCTGGCATCCAATTTGGATATCCAAGAGCAGGCGATTTTGTTACATTTGAGCAGGATGTGGACCTATTCTGGAAACTTAACACCCATCTTCCTAAGGTGAATTCCAGGGGATTTCTTGGAAAAGAGTTTGTGATCCCCAAGCCAAGTCATGTCTTTCGGATCCTTTTTTTGGGAGATTCCACTGCTTATCAAGGTTATCCTTTGTTTGTGGAGCGACTTCTGAATTCACAACGTTCTTCTGAATCCCCGGAATTTGAACGTGTTTCTCTGGCAGTACCTGGATACAGCTCTTTTCAAGGAAAGATTCTGGCCAAGATGTACGGAGATTTGCTTCAACCGAATATGGTTATTGTTTTATATGGATGGAATGACCACTGGCTTGCTTATGGGGCCAAAGACTCAGAAAAGATAGTCAATGAGTCCACTTTGACAAAATTCATGGTCACTCTGCACCGTTCTAAGCTTGTGCAATGGATCTTTTGGCTGTGTGATAGGATTAAAGGAACTCATCAGATTCCATTGGATGAAGTTCGGGTTCCATTGAATGAATATAAAAATAATCTCACCGAAATTAGAGAAATTTTTTCCAAGAATAATGTACCTATCATCTTTATGACCACTCCAACCTCTCACTACAGACTTGGAGTGCCAGATTACATAGTTGATATGAAATTTGTCCAAAAAAGTGAAGATGCACTCCACTATCACAAGCAGTATAACGAAGTTGTCAGGGAGATTGCTCGAACAGGGAATCAATATCTTTTGGATTTGGAAGCAGAATTTTCACTGCTGTCCGAAGAAAAATTGAAACAAATTTTCCAGAAAGACGGCATTCACTTTAGAGAAGAAGGTTTGGCTGATGTCGCGAAACGGATGGCCTCTTTCATAGAGAAGGTGATCGAGCAAGAAAGGATACTGGAGAAATCGACGATTGTATCTGAAGAGAAATAGATTTCAGTCTTAGCACAATGATTCAAAATCAAAGTCATCCAAAAAATCATATTCTTATGTATAAAACTATAAATAAGCTCGCAATAATAGGTTCACTTGCTATTACAGGAGGTTTGATAATAGGCTTAACAACTTCTTTGCACCATATATTTTCAAATCATTATGTCCATTACAATATGGGGAGAATGATTGCTTTTTCCTTTCAAAAACATATGAATCTCTGGACAGTAGGACTGATAATTTTTTCTTTAGCTGTTTTTCTTATACTGTTTATCTTCTGGGTTTTAGAAAGGGCATACAAAAATACGGGATTTAAGTTGAGAAAAGTTATGGCCCTATTCATATGTTCATTTTTTTTCTTTTATGGCCTCTGGCGAATTAACCGATTTTGGTTGGCCATTTTAGATGAGTTCCATCCTATAAGTCTGTTGTGTGATTTTGTGCTTTTAATTCTTGTTATTCTTTTTTTCTTTCTTATCCTAAGAATTAATTTGGATAAATTCTTTAACCTTACAAAACTAAAATATTTAAAAAGAATTTCAATCGTATCTATTATATTCCTTTTGTTTTTGAATCTTTCTATTTTTGTTGACAGCAGGATAAATCCTTCAAAGGATCCTAATGTATTATTTATAATCATAGACTCATTAAGAGCAGACCATCTCAGCTGCTATGGGTACAATAGAACCACTTCACCCAATATTGATAAATTGTCTTCAGATTCGATTTTGTTTAAGAATGCAATTTCTTCCGCTCCATGGACCGCACCGTCCATAGCAAGTATTTTTACTTCACAATATCCTGTTGTTTTAGGATTTAATGATCAGCCAGTTGTGATAAAAAACAAATTTTTGACTTTAGCTGAAATATTCAAGCAAAAAAAATACAAAACAAAAGGCATAATTTCTCATGTGTTCATATCATCGATATTAAAATTCAATCAAGGATTTGAATCCTATGATGAGAAAAACGCAAAGGGACATGGTTATATCTCCTCACCTTCCCTTGTAGAAAAAGCAATTTCCTTTCTTAAGAAAAGCAAGAAAAAAAATTTTTTCCTGTTTGTTCACTTTTTTGATCCACATTTTGATTATATTCTTCATGAAAAATATAATTATTACCCCGGGTATGATGGCCATTTATACAGTGGCCAATCTATTGATAAATTAAGAGAAAATGCTTCCGGACTAAAGAAAAATGACATTCGTTATTTAGAGGCATTATACGATTCAGAGATTAGTTTCACAGATGAGCATATTGGAAAACTTATTGAGAAGCTAAAAGAGTTTGGACTTTTTGATAATACATTGATTGTTCTCACATCTGATCACGGAGAAGAATTTTCGGAAAGGGGAGATTATTGGATCGGGCATACAAAAAAAATCTATCAGGAACAGATACACATTCCCTTGATAATAAAGCAACCTTGGAGTAACGAAGAAAGAACCATTGAAGAATATTTTGATTTGATTGATTTAATGCCCACGATTTTGGATTCTGTAAATCTAAAGATTCCAAATGGGTATGAATATGAGGGAAGAGTTATAAACTTCGAAAAAAAGGATCCATCAATAAAAAATCCCATAATTAGTGAAACGAGAAGATGGGCTAACCAGAGATCAGTTGCGTGGAAGGATTGGAAATACATATGGAACCTAGAAACTAAATCTAAAGAATTATATAACCTAAAAAGGGACCCCAAAGAATCTCAAAATATCGCATCAATGAACAAAAACATTGTAAACGAAATGGAGACAGTCCTGCTGGAATGGGATAATTATGTAAACTCAAAAAAACTTGTTAAAAAGAACAAACAACCCTTATTTAATAAAGAGCAGATTGAGCATCTTAAATCACTCGGATATATTAAATAGGTTCTCAAAAATTCTCCCCGGCCGCCATTTATTCCACTTGTTATAACTCACCCATTTTGGCATAATGGAGTTTACTTAAAATTGAAATTTCAGGGGCATTTGAGATGAAAAGACTGAAACGAAAACAGCTCAAGTCCGACGAGTTTGTTACAACATTTGGAAAAGTCGTAAATTTTATGAAGAAATGGCAGAAGGAATTCAAGATTGGAGGAGCCGCCCTTCTGTGTGCACTTCTTGTCTTTTTGTGTGTGCAGTATATTCAATCCAAAACTCTTAAGAAACAGAATATTTTGCTCGATAATATTTTTCAGCTCAGTTCCGAATTAAACGAAAGTCCTGAGAAAATTACGGAGCTTGAAAATTTATCAGGGAAAGGCAAATATGCACGTTTGGGTTATATCAAGTTGGGGACATATTGGTTTGAACAGGGGGATTTCGAAAAAGCACTCGATCATCTGAACAAAATTTCATCTAAGATTAAAGACCTCATCTATTACCAAGCTCAGGATCTTATCGCTCAAATTTTTGTGGAACAAAAAAATTATGACAGAGCGATCGAGATCTACGAGGAAATCGAGAATGAAGAACCGGATGAGTATTCCCTAGACGCAGTGCTCTTCCATAAAGCAGAGGCTCTCGAAGACAAGGGCGATACGGAGCTTGCCTTGTCCTTATTTAAGAAGATTCAGGAGGATTTTCCACAAACCACCTTTGGAATGGACGCTTCTTCGAAAGTGATAGAACTCGAAGAAAAAAAATAATTTTCGCTGTTGAATAGTTGAGAAAAAAAGTTATAATATGTCTTAAATTTATTTTGGAGGTCATAAATGGCACTAAAAATAACTGATGAGTGCATCAACTGCGGTGCTTGCGAACCCGAATGTCCTAATGATGCGATAACCGCTGGAGATGAAATCTATGTGATCGATGCCAACAAATGTACGGAATGTGTTGGACATTTTGATGAATCTCAATGTGTCGAAGTCTGCCCGGTTGACTGTTGTGTTCCTGATCCCGATCATCAAGAATCAAAAGAAGTGTTGATGGAGAAATACAAAAAACTAAGCGGAAACTGATCTCAGGCTAAATTTTAAAAATAATAGGAGTGATGATGATCACTCCTATTTTTTTTCCATGACTATGGAAGACAACACGCCAAAAATCACCTACGCTGTACAAAAAAAACCATCTTTTTTTTCAAAGAATCGACTATGGCTTAATGTCCTGCTTTTTGTCATCACCGTATTTTCAACCTTTTTTGTGGGATTTTCTTGGAGTATAAATTACAAATATGCTGAAGTTTTAGGCGAAACGAATGAGCTTCCCATCAGTCTTGATCTGATTTTCGATCCGCAGATCATATTCTTGAGTTTTCTATATGCGGTTGTTCTGCTTGGAATCCTTCTGGCTCATGAGTTAGGCCATTTCCTCACCTGCCGCTATTACCATATCGATGCGACGCTGCCATTTTTCATTCCCGCTCCCACAATAATTGGGACCATGGGAGCGTTTATTAAAATCAGATCACCAATCACAAGAAAGCGGCAGCTGTTCGATATCGGGGTGGCCGGGCCTCTGGCAGGATTTATACTTGCTGTTCCAACACTACTGGTGGGCCTTTCGCTATCCAAGGTCGTAGCCCCACTTCCGAAAGAAGGAGGTTTTGTCTTAGGAGAACCCCTGCTTCTAAAAATTTTCAGCTCCCTGCTTTTTAGAGGAGCCCCACCGAATTCAGATATGATCCTGCATCCGATCGCTTTTGCCGGTTGGGTGGGCATTCTTGTGACGGCCCTGAATCTGTTTCCGATTGGACAGCTCGATGGCGGGCATGTCTTTTATGCATTACTGGGAAAAAAATCAGGAAAGTATTCGCGTTATATTCTATTTGTGTTTGTTTTTATGGGAATTTTCTTTTTTTATGGGTGGCTTGTTTGGGCCCTTCTTATATCGGTGATGGGATTAAAACATCCAAAGATATTGGACGAAGATACTCCCCTTTCTCCAAAAAGAAAGATTATTGGAGTTGTGGTGATATTGATCTTTATTCTGTCTTTTATTCCCGCTCCAATCAAAGGGTATAACCTGTTAGTTTTATTCAATTCCTTTTCATTCTAAATACCCAAAATTGGGTTATAAAGGAAGAAAAGTTTTTCACAGTTTTTGTGGAAAACATGTGGAAAGAGGGGCTTAATATCACGCTAAAAAACAGTAATATCTTGACAATATGACAGATTGCACAATATTTGGGCACAGCTGTTAAGTTGTTGATAATAAATAAAATACGAAAACCGTTGAAAATAAATAAGTTACAAAGATCGAAAAGCATAAACGCCCTTTTTTTTTTATCCAGGCTTCACTATAATAGAAAAGACAAGAATATGAATGTTCAAAATGATAGAAATTCAACAACCACGGTTCCACAGGATGAAGAAAAAAGGCCGTTATAATTTTAAATAAAATGAACAAACCGTTCGAAGAGGTGGAGAGAGATTTTAACCTCCTTAGACAGGAATTTAAAACAAATAAAATTTCTGAACAGGAATACAAGAACCGATTAAAAAAACTTCGTTTAAAGGATGATGAAGGCAGAAGTTGGACGATAGGGGCTCAAAGTGGGCAGTGGTATTATTTCGATGGCCAAAATTGGATCGAATCTTCACCACCATCAGTCCAAAAAGGAAAGGCGATTTGTATTTATTGTGGATATGAAAACGACCTTGAAAATGAATCCTGCGCTCAATGCGGGGGACGCTTTGGTGAAGAAGATGTTTTATGTCCCAAATGCAAAACTCGGCTGGAAGATGAATCCCAGGAATGCCCATATTGTATTGAAAAGGAAAAGCTTTCTTTACGGATGGATGAGGAAGTTCCGGATCCCTATGAACAAGAGAAAGGAAGGCTCTATATTTTTCGCTCGGTCAATTTCCTGTCATTTTTCTTTTTTTGGGGAGCTTTAGGTCTGGTTCTGGGTATTATTTTAGGAACCCTTATTGGGGTTGCCAAACAATATGTGGAGACGATCCAATTTTTTCCGGAATTTTTAAAAGTTCTTCACGGTAAATTATTGGGCGGTGTTGTTTTTGGATTTATAGGGGGAGTTTGTGGATTTATCCTGATGGCGATTGTTGGATTTGTTCTTGCTGTGCTGATAAATGTTCTTTTGTCTTTTGTCGGAGGAATAAAAATTCGGTTAACTCAGTCCATCAAGGACGACTGAATTCACAACCGCAGTAATTCTGGCGGTATAATCCATAACGTTTGCTCAATTCCACACTCTTTCTGAAGCCGTCTTTTTTCTTGAAATTGGCTTCAAAAAAAATTACGCCGTACCGGCGTGAAAACATTTTACCGATTTTATTCATAACATCTGCCTTCTTCCAAGGGCTGAGGCTCATGACTGTCGTAAAAACCTCAAAATTGAGTTCTTTGGCTTTTTGTGCCGTTTTTTCCAATCTCATTGCGTAGCAGATGTCACAACGTTTTCCTTTTTCAGGTTCATTTCGAAATTTTTTTGTGATATCCATCCATCTCTCTATATCATATTTATCTTCAAAGAGAGTCACATTGAGTGATTTTGCGACATCCCGGACATCCATGAGTCTTAGGTCATATTCTTTCCTGGGGTGGATGTTGGGATTGTAAAAATATCCACTCACATCGAAGTCTTTTTTCAGAATATCCAAAACATACAGAGCATCGGGAGCACAGCAAACATGGACGAGAATCTTTGGCTTCATTTTGAATGGGATTTATTCGAGGTCTTTGAGCTGCTGTTCGATGTCTGAAATTCTTTTTTTATTTCTGTCGATCTGTGAATAATTGAGAAGAAGTCCCTTGTGTTCTAATCTCGTATGATCGGCCAAAATACCGAGATTTTCAAAAAGAGGACCGGTTCGTTTTTCAATTTTTTCTATTTTTTCCTGCACTCTGACTTTATTCCTTTCCCACTCTTTGATTTCTTTTTTCAGTTCATCCAGGTCTTTTTTATTCTCATCCTCAGTTTTTTTTATCAGCTTGCTTTTCTCTTGACTCTTTTCATGCAGATCTTTTACTTCTTCTTCCTCTATAATCAGCTGTTCGTTGAGTTCCTTAAGAGACAAGTCGATGTCTTTGCGGGTTTTTTCTTCTTCCTCAATTTGTTTGATGAGTCTGTCGATTGACTTTTGCTGCTCCTCACTAAGGGAGGATATTTTTTCGAGATTCAGTTGTTCTTTCTTTAAGAGATGAATATTTTTAGTGATTTTTTCAGCGTCTTTCTTTTTTTGTGCAATTAGGGATCGTGTTGATTTTGTCTTGTCTTTTGCTGAATTGAGACGTTCGTTATGAATTTTCACCTCTGTTTTTTGGCCGGATATTTTTATTTCAACCTTGACTATTTTTTCATCGAGACTTTTTTTCAGTTTAGATGTTTTTATTTCAGTTTCAACAAGTTCATCTAAGTGAGATGCCTTATTCTCCATGAGCTTTGCTAGTGTTGCGCTGATTTTTTCAGACCCGTGAATGTCCAATCCTTCATCCCAAACCTTTTGACCCAGTTCACGAAACAACTCACCTTTCTTTCTTTTGGCCACTTTGAGCCGTGCCTGAAGGCGGAGCTTGATAAGCTTCTTTTTTGCACCAAATAGAAATCGGTTCAGTCTCTGTCTTAAATCTTTATCTCTCAGGAAGATAAATGCAAGCAGCAAAAGAATAATACAAAGGAGGAACCATAGAAGCCAGTAGGGGAGGCCTTCTTGCGATCCAGGTGGAGGTGTCTGGAATCTAAAAAATGATGAAAAAGAGGATTTCATTTTTTTTCACGGATAGTTCAAATATTCTTCCCCTTTATGTGACTTTTGTCAAGAGGACAATTTGTGTAAAAATAAGAATCGGAGATTAAGGTTATTTTTTTAAGACGCGATCGAATTTGGAATAGAGTTTTTTAACGATTTTTTCAAGAGGATCTTGAGGAGGAGGTCTGTTCTGGATTGTCCATTCTATTAAGTAAAGGACTGCCTGCAGGTTTTCTTGGAAAATTGGATAGATATCTTCTTCGGCATTAAAAAACTCTCCAAGCGGCCCACTTGATGGAGGGAGCTCTATTGTAAAAGACGGTATACTATATGTTCCGAATGACCAATCGGTTGTATCCCCATTTGTGGTGTAAAGAGAGGCGGCTGCTCCTCCGAACCTGTAGTATTTCCCACTGACAGCCAGCATGCGTTGAGACATGTTGGCGGCAAGTTCATTTAATAGAACGTCTTGGTCTGTGGGTAAATATGTGTATCCCCATGGATAGAGGATCACCTGGCCGTAACTGTGATAGCTGACCAAACTTAAAAAATGGTGCTGAGTAAAAAAATCTCGAATAGCTCGTGATTCGGGTTCCGAAAAAGATCCGGTGCCCCGGTAGACATCCGAACCTGTATTGGGGCTTGAGCCGCTGTTATCATATCCCCATTGATATCCATAGTTCCTGTTCAGATCGACACCATAGGTTCCGTCCTTATTATCCCGCCTGTTTTTTCTCCAATAACGGTAAAAATGGATGGAGTATTCCAGACCGTCCGGATTGACTAAGGGAACGATCCAGATTTCACTCAAATCCACAAGATTTTTAATGGACAAATCTTGGTGATAGTTTTCGATAAGGTATTTCCCTATCAGATAAGACACTTCGACAGAAATCCATTCGCGTGCGTGATGGCATCCTAAAAATATAGATTCAGCCTCATTTTCATCTGAAAGAACATTGTCAGAGATTTTTAGCGCATAAATGTTTCTTCCTTCCAGACTGTCTCCTATGTCATAAACTTTAGCCAAATCCGGAAATGAATTTTCAAGGCCTAAAAGATCTCTTTCCAGCTCCATATAGGAGTGAAAATCCCCGTTGGCTCCTCCCTGGGTGGAAATGTTTGTTTGGTGATTTTGGGGAAAGTTTTGAGTTTCCACGATAAAGGGAATAGATTGTCCAAAAAGATCTGTCAATACTTCAGAATTTGCGACAATATAAACTCGGCCATCCTTTTCCATGAGTAAATCCAAGGGGAGATTTTTAATTTTTTCCCTATTTTTGTCGTTGTTTTCGATGCTGATGATTTCGGTCAAATCATAGATTTGGGCGACGGTGGGAGCGAGATAAATTGTTAGGAAAATAAAGATAAAAAGAAGTTGTTTTAACCAAAAATTCCTTGAATGTCTATTTTGTAAAAATTTCATATTGTCTGCCCGATTGTGTAATTGAAAGTCAAAAAGATTCTGTGGAAGGCTAAATCGAAACCGGATCCAATCTCTTTACCGGAAATATAGCCCATATCCAAATGGACGTTCCTGAAATGAACTCCAGCCCCTAATGTGTAACAAATATAATAAGAATTTGGATTTTTCATGGGCTGTGGATCATAGATAATCCCTAGGCGAATGGGCACATTCAGAATGGTATTAAAAAGTGGATATTCATTCCTGTATTCGAGCCCTGCATTGAGCCGGAAAACATCCTTGAAATCTCTCCGGAGAATTTCCCCAAAGTAGTTAACCTTATAATTCGACCAGTTTAAAAAGGAGGTTTCGGCAGCAATGGTTAAATTTTGGAGAATGTTTGACTGCAGTCCTAGTCCAATCATAAGTGGCTGATGGAAGATACTTTTTTCTGAGCTGTCGATTTGAATGTCTGTGTCGATGTTTGAATCGACAAATCTATACAGGCTTTCACTGTTTGCATTTTTTTTATATGGGGACCGGACCACGGCGGCCACAGTAAAATATGAAGAAATATCAAAGACAATCCCGGCATTGATAAAGAATCCATAAAATTTAAAAGTTTTGTCATCTGAGATTGTCTGGTTGCCCTGGGGCCATTGTTCTTCTATGCGTTTTTTATATGATCCCTGAATCAAATTAAAACCCAAGCCTAAAGCGATCCCATTTGTAAATTTTTTTGCAGCAGAAAAATTAGTGTTGAGAAGACTGCCCGTCTGGTTGAATATTAATGAATAATAGAGTTGGTCGCCAAACTTATAATCCCAACTGACATCTGGCCGGTGGTAGTATTCCGGAAGCCCGATGGATAGAGAAAAGGCCCAACTTCTTATGGTGAAAGAAAAACCTGCAAAATCCCCAGAATAGAGTCCAAAGGCACTGTTCTGAGGGGAATAGAAAGCCCCCGTGTTGACTAGTCCGTACTTATTCAACATGGTTGTGCGGTACGAACCGCTGAACGAAAGAGTAAACTTAGGAAGTTTGACAAGAAGGGCTGGATTGGAGAGGGAGACAGCACTGCTTTCCGAAAGTGTAAATGAGGTCCCTCCCCGGCTGAGAGAGGCAGCTGTTGTGATTCCAAAAATATTCCACGTTTGAAGAGGAGCTTCGTCCTCATACTGACCGAGGACAAGCTGAGATAAAACCGGATGCGGAAGGAGAAAAAACAGGCTGAAAATGAATATCGGTAAGAGACCCAATATCAATTTTTTCATAATCATTTTAATTCTAGCGCTCGTGGCAGCTATTTGCAAATTCAGAGCAATTGTGCTATAGACTATTGTTTTAAAAATATGACTATGAAGAATTCAGAAAGAATAAAAATAACAGGTTCTGGATTTTATACTCCCGATAAAGTTTTGACCAATAGTGATCTTGAAAAAATGGTCGATACATCGGATGAGTGGATCGTAACTCGCACCGGAATCAAGGAAAGAAAAATCGCTTCCGCGGACCAGGCCACCTCTGATCTCGGAATTATTGCCTGTCAGAGAGCTTTGAAAGACGCTGGATTGAAAGTCAATGATATTGATTTGATTCTTTTGGCGACGTCCACGCCGGATACAATTTTTCCTTCGACTGCATGTTGGGTTCAAAAAGGACTGGGAGCTGACCATATTCCTGCCTTTGATCTTTCCGCAGGTTGTACAGGTTTGCTCTACGGTATGATCATTTCCGAAGCCATGATATTAAATGGGGCTGTTCGCAGGATTCTTCTTGTTGGTGCTGAAATGTTGTCAAGGTTTGTCAACTGGGAGGACCGGAATACATGTGTCCTCTTTGGAGATGCTGCTGCTGCGTTTGTCTTGGAAAAGAGCGAAGATGAATCCGGGATGCTGTCTAACTACTGGAAAGCTGATGGAAATCTTGGGGGGCTTCTTTCCTTACCGGGAGGGGGATCACGAAATCCTGCGACTCAAGAGACACTGGAGCAGAAGTTTCAGTTTCTTCAGATGAAGGGAAACGAGGTGTTCAAACATGCTGTAAAACGAATGGGCGAAGCTGCATTGGCTGCACTGGAAAAGGCCGATCTAGCCACGGAAGATATCGATTATCTTATTCCGCATCAAGCCAATATCCGAATCATCGAAGCTACAGGAAAACGCCTTAAGCTTCCAAAGGAAAAGGTCTTCATAAATATTCAAAAATATGGGAATGTCTCAGTAGCAACGATCCCTATAGGCCTTCATGAACTTAAAGAGCAGGGAAAACTCAAAAAGGGTGACATCCTTGTTTTGGCTGCATTTGGTGCAGGATTCACCTGGGCAGCTATCACTTACAGATGGTAGTTGGCTCTTCTCTTGAACAGGACAGAAAAACCGCCTATAATTATTGTGAGTTTTTATGAGATGAGGAGTCTAAAATGAAGAAAATTTTAATATTCTTCGCTTTTTCCCTGATTTTATTTGCCAATATAACGTCAGGTGTCCTTGCTGCCCAAGAGGATCCACCAGTTGATGCTCCTGATTTTACTATGACCGATCTTGAAGGAAATGTCCTTTCTCTATCAGACATGAAAGGAGAAGTCATTTTTCTGAATTTCTGGGCAACCTGGTGTATTCCCTGTAAAAAAGAGATCCCGTTTTTCAACGAAGCCTATAAAACGCACAAGGACAACGGGCTGAATATCATAGGCATTTCAATCGACAGAAGCGAAAAAATCATCAAGAAGTTTGTGAAAAAACAAGAAATGGTTTATCCCATTGTCAAAGGATCACAGAAATTTCTAAATGATTATGGGATTGCACGGGTTGTTCCCGTGACGGTCATCATCGATAAAAAAGGGAAGCTGCGCCATAAAGTGATCGGCGAATTGGAAAAAGAAGAAATCGAAAAATATTTTCAAGATTTAAATAACGAAGACAAAGGTTAAAAAATGGGTACAGAAAACGTTTCGGTCTTGGTGTCATTTACAGCAGGTTTGATCTCCTTTCTTTCTCCATGTATTCTCCCTATGATTCCTTCCTATCTGGCATTCATAACAGGTATTTCCCTCGAGGAACTGTCTTTGGATCAAAATTTAAAAAAAGTACGGAAATCTGTCATAACCAACTCCCTGCTTTTTGTCCTTGGCTTTTCGATTCTCTTTATTGCTATGGGGGCCTCGGCGACATTTATCGGAAAATTTTTAGCCAGGAACATCAGGTGGTTTGAAATTATTGGAGGTTCACTGGTTGTCATTCTTGGGCTGCATTTTGCCGGACTGTTTAAGCTCAAGTTTTTAGAACGGGAAAAAAAGATCCATCTCGATAAAAAGCCGCTTGGTATGTTTGGAACGGTTCTTGTGGGCATGGCTTTTGGAGCCGGCTGGACTCCCTGTGTAGGGCCGATCCTGGGAAGCATTCTAACGATGGCCGCCGCGACACAAAATGTGACCAAAGGCATTGTCTTGCTTGTTGCCTATTCAGTGGGATTGGGCATTCCCTTTCTGCTTACAGGATTTCTGATCCATAAGTTTTTCGAATACTTCAAGACGATACGTAAGTACTTTAGAGTTATCACCCTTGTGGGTGGTATTCTTTTGGTCATCATAGGACTCTTACTGATAACCGGGTACTTCACGACGATCTCTTCTTTCCTCGGCGCATAAGACCTTTTATTCAAATCTCAAAGGAGGAATTATGGATTTGCCAACCAGACTCGATATCCTTAAAGGAGCACTTTTACTGGAATACCGTGGGAAGGCCCTCTATGAATCTGCAACAAATACAACTGATATCCCTGAGGTCAAAACTTTGTTTTCTCTGCTTGAAGGTGAGGAGAAGAAGCATATCGAAGCGCTGAGAAAATATGTCTCCTTAGTTGATGACCAACCGATGACGGTAAACGACTCAGAACTTGAGCATTTATCCCCAAAAAAAATAGATCCGATTCTTTCGAAGGGCATCGTCGAAAAAGTGCATGCGGCCGGCTATGAAGCGGCCGTCATTTCAGCCGCGCTCGATTTCGAAAAAAAGGCCGTAAAATATTATTCAGAACAAGCCTCCCAAGCCAAGGATGAAGGTGAAAAAACTCTTTATAAGTGGCTGTCGAATTGGGAAGTTAGCCATCTGCAGATGCTGGCTGATCTGGATAACGAACTCAAAGAAAAAATTTGGTTCGACAATCAATTCTGGCCTTTAGATTAATTAACCTGAATTATTCAAGTTAAACCAGACTTTCGCCCAGTTCAATCGCCTGTTTATTGAGAGGTATGAGATGATGGTGCCGTTCAGGTAGAGTCTCACTGAGTGCTAAAAGGAGAGATTCCTTTTTGACGATGTGATTGATTTTGATCAAAGCCCCAAGAACAATCATGTTCATGACTTGGACATTTTTCAATTCATGTGTGGCCTTTTCGAGAGCAGGTAGGGCAAAAATCCGGATATCTGAGCGGATTGGCGGCTGCTTGATATTGGTGCTTTCCCAGATGAAAATGCCTCCCTCTTTTATTCGGGATTCAAACTTCTTGAGAGAAGGCAAATTAAGGACCACTCCCACATCATATCTGCTCACGATGGGGGATGAGATTGGCAAATCACTGATGTTGACGATGCAGTTTGCGGTTCCTCCCCGCATTTCCGGTCCGTAGGAAGGCATCCAGCTGATTTCTTTTCCTTCCTTCATCGCGGCATAGGCCAGGAGTGTTCCCATGGACAGAACTCCTTGACCCCCAAATCCGGCAAAGATCATTTCTTGCAGCATCTTATCCTCTCTCCGGTTTCTTGAATACGCCCAGAGGAAAATAGGGAAACACTTTTTCCTTCATCCAGTCCAAAGATTCTTCCGGTGTGCATTTCCATCCTGAGGGACAGTTTGAAGCCACTTCAATAAAGGTCGTTCCCAAACCTAACAACTGGAATTCAAACGCATTTTTTAGAGCTTTTTTTGCTTTTCGTGTGTGTGCGGGAGTGTCGCAGCTGACTCGTTCCACATAAGCCACTCTGTCGAACTGGGAGACTATCTCAGCCATTTTAAGCGGCATGCCTGCTGTGGCTGGATCCCGGCCGTAGGGACTGGTCGATGTTTTTTGGCCTACTAATGTCGTCGGGGCCATCTGACCGCCTGTCATACCGTAGATTCCATTGTTGATAAAGATAAAAGTGAAGTTTTCTCCCCGGTTACAGGCATGAAGAGTTTCGGCCGTCCCGATGGCGGCAAGATCGCCATCTCCTTGATAAGAAAACACGATCCGGTCGGGAAGCATACGCTTGATACCGGTGCATACAGCCGCTGCCCGGCCGTGAGCCGCTTCCTGCATATCGATATCTAGATATTTGTAGGAAAAGACAGAGCATCCCACAGGGCAGACGCCGACAATTTTATCTTGAATGTCCATTTCCTCGACCAGTTCCATCAGAAGCTTGTGTATGGTGGAATGAAAACATCCGGGGCAAAAGCTCATCCTTGTCGAGGTGAGAGTCTTTGGTCTTTCATAGATCAACTCGTAACCTTCTCTCATCTCAAGTCTCCTTTTTCAAGGTGATGTTTTATTTCTGTGAAAAACTCCTCTGGAGTGGGGACGATGCCACCCATCCGTCCGTAGAAGTGAACAGGTTTTTTTCCACAGACAGCCAGCTTGACGTCTTCGACCATTTGTCCTGCGTTCATCTCGAGAGAGATGAAAAATTTGACAAAATCCCGTGAGGCTATATTTTCCAGTTCTAGGTAAGGATAGGGCCAGAGAGAGATGGGGCGGAAAAGGCCCAATTTAATGCCCATGTCTCTGCCCATGTCGACGGTTTTTTTCGCTATTCTCGAACACAGCCCAAAGGCCGTCACGATCACTTCTGCATCATCTGTTCTGTATTCTTCAAACCGCACTTCATTTTCTTTCATGATTTTAAACTTCTTTTGAAGTTTCACGTTTCTCTTTTCCATTTCTTCCGACTCGATAAAAAGTGTCGTGAGGATATTCCTTTCCCTATCCGTTGTTTTCCCGGTCGTTGCCCAGGGTTTATTGGGTTTGTATTCCGTAGGAGAGGGGAGTACGACCTTCTCCATCATCTGGCCGATGGCTCCATCTGCAAGCAGTATGATGGGAGTGAGGTATTTATCTGCAAGTTCAAATGCGAGAGATGTAAAATCGACCATTTCTTGAACCGAGTTTGGGCCGAGGACAATCAAATTGTAATCTCCATGTCCTCCACCTTTAACAGCCTGGAAGTAATCTCCCTGACTGGGCTGGACAGTTCCAAGGCCAGGGCCTCCTCTGACAACGTTGACAAGCACACAGGGAAGTTCTCCACAGGCGATATAGGAAATGCCCTCCTGCATGAGAGTAAATCCGGGTGAGGATGTTGTTGTCATCACTCGGGCTCCTGCTCCGGCCGCTCCATAGAGCATGTTTACGGCTGCCACCTCACTTTCAGCTTGAATCAATACATAGTCGTATTTGGGTTCTTCTCGTGCCAGATACTCAATAACTTCGGACTGTGGAGTGATCGGGTATCCGAAGTATCCCTGAAGACCTGCCCGAATAGCGGCCTCAGCAAGGGCTTCATTGCCTTTCATTAATTTGAATTCACTCAACTTTTCCTCCCCTCGATTAAGCCACTTTCTTGAAAACCTTGATGGCTGCATCCGGACAGATGACAGAACAATTCAGGCAGGCGATGCATTTGTCTTCATCGACCAGGTAAGCGTAGTGCAATCCGTAGGTGTTGGTGTCCGATGTGTTGAGTGCCAAGCAGTCGGTCGGGCAGTGCAGGACACACAAATTACATCCCTTGCAAATCTCTATGGATATTTCTACATATCCCTTAGCTGGCATTTTGTTCTCCTTGTGTCTGTTAGAGTTCGAATGACATCACTCTGTGCGAATGACACTGGATATTAACGGCCGCGGGCATGGAGGCGATATGACAGGGAAATGCCTCAACATGAACAGCCAAGGATGTGCACCGGCCTCCCATTCCCTGGGGACCTATCCCAAGATTGTTGATCCGCTTGAGAAGTCTTTTTTCCATATCCGCATAAAATGGATCTGCATTATGAGAACCCAGGGGTTTTCTCAACAGAGCCTTTTTAGCTAAGAGGGCGGAGTATTCAAAATTTCCGCCTACTCCCACACCAACTACGATAGGTGGACAAGGATTCGAACCGCCCTTGTCTGCGGTTTCAACAACAAAGTCTTCGATTCCCTGCTGACCGGCTGCTGGAGCGAACATGCGAACGGCACTCATGTTTTCTGCCCCTCCTCCTTTGGCGATGAATGTCAATTTAAAGGCATCTCCTGGTTCCAGTTCCCAATGAATAAAAACCGGTGTATTATCTCCGGTATTCTTTCTCCTGATGGGGTCCTCCACAACAGATTTTCTGAGGTACCCTTCCTCATATCCTGCTTTCGAACCTTCAATGATGGTTTCCTTAAGGCTTCCGAGGCCATCGTCTTTGTTCAGCGTGACATCCTCACCGAGCTCTACAAAAAATATGGCGAGGCCTGTGTCCTGACAAAGCCCTAATTTTTCAGTCTTGGCAATCTCAGCATTTTTGAGAATTTGTTCAAAAACAGCCCTTCCTGCCGGGGATTCTTCTTTTTCTTTCATCTCGTTGATGACATCGACGACATCATCCTGAAGCACATAGTTGCCAGTCTGGACAAGTTCTTTTATTTTGTCCCTGACTTCGGACAGATTAATTGTTTTCATAAAATACCTCCGGGAATTAACTATTATAAATGGACATGAATTTTTAGTTTAGATTTAACTTAAATGTCTGTCAAGAGAATGTCTGAAAAATGTCTCAACCATGTCTATGGGTCCATGCGGAGTCCATTGCCGAGGCTGCGAAAATCATCAAAAAAGGAATCCACGGGAGGCGATATCTCGTTGCAGAGTACATAAGCATGTGAAGTCCTGTTACAGAAAAAAGAATCATAAGAAAGAGGATCCATTCTCTCCCAAATTTCTTGATGGAAATCCATATTCCGGGAAGAGCGAATATCAGGAGGACAAGATAGTTGATAAGCCAGAGTATTCTAAAAATGGTCTCATTGAAGTTCTCTCGGATGTTGAGTTTGTAGGTGGGGGGGCGCCAGAGAAAGACAAATTTTTTCAGAGCTAGCTGAAAAAATTGATCCGGATTTTTTATAATAAAATTTATTCCCTTTTTGTAACCAGTTTTTGGCTCTTCAATTTCCAGTTTTAATAATTCCTCGGGCGTTTCATTGCCGAGATGAAACGGCCATTTTAGTTTGGCGGCGGCCTCAGAATTATACTCACCTGTTGCTTGTGGATTATTCCCTATATAAAAGTTAAATCCACCGTTTGTAGAGATTGGGACAAAGCTGTGAAAAAGAAAATAATTCCGGAGTGTCCAGGGTAAAATTGTCAGAACAAAAAACATTACAAAAACACACAGCTCTTTTCTCCATTGTTTTTTATCTGGATAGCTCTTCATCACCAGAATTGCCCAAAGAAGTATTGGCAGGATTAGAAATAAGGTGACTTCCCTGACGAGTGCAGAAAGGCCCAATAAAATTCCTGCTATAATCGATTTTGGATAGGATGGTTGTTTTACTAGATCAAAGAGAAAAACCATTGCATAAAGAAAAAGAAAGATAAACAGTGTTTCAACATATAAATTTCCTGGATAGCGGATAAATTGTGGATAGACAGCAAAAAAACCGGCTGCCCAGAGACCCGTGCGTTCACTCGCAAGTCTGTTTCCTAGAAGAAAAATGAGCAGACATGTGATTACGGCCAGAACGGTTTGGACAAGTGTTACGGACAAAGGATGAGCTCCAAATAAGGAATAAAGAGCGGCTAAAAAATAGGGGTATCCGGGGGGGCGAAAAGCCCGTTTCCCTCCTTCATGATATCCTTCTCCTTGAACAAGACCTTTAGCGATGGTGTCATATGCCTTGGGGTCATCTGTCAATTCCAGTGGAGTGAAAACAAAAACCCAAACGAGCCTGAGCAGCAAGCAGAGGATAAGTATAACAAGAAGGATTCTTTTATTGTCCATAAGGATATAGTATTTTTATTCTGCTAAATTTATTGCCATAAGTTTCAACTCGGTCATCTCTTCAATGGCATATTTGAGACCTTCTCGTCCAAATCCGGATTCCTTGACACCTCCGTAAGGCATATGATCAATGCGGAAGGTTGGGATATCGTTGACAATCACTCCTCCGACATCAAGGGTTTCGAATGCAAAAAAAGCTTTCTGAAGATCCCTCGTGAAGACCCCAGCCTGAAGTCCATATTTTGAATGATTCACTTCTTTCAGGGCCTCTTCAAAATCTCTGTAGGGGGAGACAACAACTATTGGTGCGAAGGCTTCCTGGCAGGACACCTGTAGATCCGGATTGACGTTCTCCAAGATCGTGGGTTCAAAGAAAGTGCCTTTTCTTTGACCGCCAGTCACAAGATGGCCACCCTTATCAAGAGCCTCGTTGACCCATTCTTCGATCTGTTGTGCGGCACCCGTGTTGATCATTGGCCCGATATCCGTGTCTTTATTTAAAGGATTCCCTATTTTTAATTTTTTTGTTGCCGTCAGAAAATCAGCCATAAAAGAATCATAAATTTTTTCATGCAGAAATACGCGCTGGATGGAGATGCATATTTGTCCGGAGAAGGAAAAGGCTCCCAAAAGGGTTCTGGACAGTGCGAAGTCTAGATCGGTATCGGGCTCAATGACAACGGCTGCATTTCCACCCAACTCTAATGTCACTTTTTTCTTATAAGCCTGTTTTTTTAGACCCCAACCGATTTCTGGACTTCCTGTAAAAGTGACTTTTTTTACTCTTTCGTCCTCGAGGAGGGAACTTGCCTCTTCGTATCCACAAGGAACAATATTGATCCCTCCTTTGGGCAATCCACTTTCGTTGATAATCTCACCGAGCAGAAGTGATGTGATCGACACCTGGGATGCCGGTCGTATTATCACAGGATTTCCGCAGGCAATAGCCGGTGCAACCTTATGGGCGACAAGATTGAGGGGAAAGTTAAAAGGGGTGATCCCAACGACAACACCAATAGGGAACCGCCGCGTGAGTCCCCACCTTTTTTTTGTCTGAAAACTCCAATCCAGGGGGACAATCTCTCCACCTTGCCTCTTGGCCTCTTCGGCTGCAACCTGAAAAGTATTGGCGGCTCTATCGGTTTCAACGCGGGAAGATGTTATGGGCTTTCCTGCTGACAGGGAAATGGATGCGGCCAGTTCCTCTTTCCTTCGTATTATCTCTGATGAGATAAAACTCAATATTTCGAACCTCTCGAAACTGGAAAGAGACTTTGTTTTTTGAAAGGCTTGGTCTGCATAATGGATGGTCTTTTGAACCTGCTGTTTATCGGCAAAATGAATGGCCGCAAAGACTTTCTGATCATATGGAGATTTGAATTCCCTTAAAATATTTCCGTTTTCCCACAAACCGTTGATTAAAATTTTGTAGTTCTTCATGTCTTCCCTCCGATAAATAAACCTGAATTATGCATAAAAACTGCTGACCCTATCATTAATCTTCAATGATATCAACTGAATATTCCAGGTATGTCAACAGTAAAACAAATTTTTGAGCAAAACAGCGTCCTGTTCTTGAATGGGGCTTTCGCAGATCACCATGCCTTTAACATCAAAATCTTTGAGAGCCTGTATCCATTCGTCGTATTTGAAATCAGATTCTTTTAAATTGAGGTGCCTGACCTCACCCTTAGTACTGTATTCCACTCCGGAAATGTGAATGTGAAGGTTGGATAGGGATTCTTTCCCGAGCTTTTTAGCAATCTTTGTGAGGATTCTGTAGAATTCCAAGTAACTGTTGACTTTTCCGTCTCGTGCATGAATATGGCAGAAATCAAGGCAGGGAAAAAGGCCCTCCACCTCCCGACAAAGAAGCAAAATTTCTTCAAGTGATCCAAATTGAGCTTTTTTTCCCATGGTTTCTGCCCTGAGACTCACGGGTGTTCTCTCTGATTTTAGAATAGAAACGATTTCTTTGAGTCCATTTTTTATATTTTGAAATGTCTCTTCAGGGGATGCCTTTCCATAGTAACCACAGTGAAAGACGACATCTTGTGCGCCACAAATAGCGGCCAGTCTTGCCGAATTTAAAATGCGCTCTTGACTTGCCAGCCGCTTCCCCTTATCTGGGGAATTCAGATTGATATAGTAAGGTGCATGAACACTTAATCTGATATTGAGTTTTTGAGCGGCTTCTGCGATTTTTTTTGCCGTGTCACTCCCCATCTTAACGCCTTTGACAAATTCGACTTCCATACAGTCTAATCCGAGATGGGCGATATGTTTCATTCCTGCAAGTGACGAAGTTCCTGGGGAGGAATGCGGTACTCCAGCAGTTCCGAAAAGAAGTCTATCAGCAGGTATATTCATCGGCGTCTCCTGGATGGTCGAGGAAATCGTCGACAATTTTTAAGGCACAAAAATTTCCACACATGGAGCAGGCCTCAGAATTAGATTTTCTTTTATTCCTTATTATTTCAAATTTTTCTGGATCTATAACCAGTTTTTTCTGTTCTTCCCAATCGAGGTTTCTCCGTGCTTCAGAGAGCTTCAGATCTTTATCGACGGCCCCTTTGACTCCTTTGACGATATCGGCCGCGTGTGCCGCGATTCTTGATGCGATAAGGCCTTCTTTGACATCGTCCACAGAAGGGAGACCTAAGTGTTCACAGGGAGTGACATAGCAGAGGAAATCGGCTCCTGCCGCCGCCGCAACGGTTCCTCCTATAGCAGAGACGATGTGATCATATCCGGGAGCGATGTCCGTCACAAGAGGACCCAAAACGTAGAAGGGTGCGTCCAGACAGACCCGTTTTTGGATTTTCATATTCATTTCGATCTGGTCGAGAGGCACGTGTCCGGGTCCTTCGACCATAACTTGAACATCACGGCTCCATGTTTCTGAAACGAGTTCACCCAGTGTGAGCAGTTCTTCGATTTGAGCACGATCGGTTGCATCCAGAATAGATCCGGGACGGAGTCCATCCCCAAGGCTTAAGCAAACATCGTATTTTCTAGCTATCTCGAGGAGCCTGTCAAAATTGGCATAGAGAGGATTTTCTTTCTGGTTGTGCAGCATCCAGGCAACATGGAATGCCCCTCCTCTCGAGACGACACCGGCGATCCGTGTTTGTTTTTTTAATCGCTCCAATGCTTTGAGGGTCAGGCCTGCGTGGATGGTCATAAAATCCACACCCTGTTTGGCCTGCTCTTCAATTACATCAAAGAGGTCTTCTTCATCCATTGCAATAATCGACTCATGTTCCTGGAGAGTTTTTATGGCTGCTTCGTAGATCGGAACCGTTCCCAGAGGGATCCTTGCTGCTTTGAGGATTGCTTGGCGAATCTTTTTTATGTTTCCCCCAGTACTCAGATCCATGATGGTGTCGGTCTTGTATTGGAGGGAGATTTTGACTTTTGCGAGTTCATTTTCCAATTCCGGAAAATCTGCCGAACTTCCAATATTGACATTCACTTTTGTCCTGAGTTTGTGGCCAATCCCGACAACATGAATAGGGGAATGAATGGGATTAAAAGGGATGACAACTTTTCCTTGAGAAATAAGTTGAAGAAGAGTATCAAGCGGGAGATTTTCTTCCTCAGCAACTGCTTTTATGGCTTCAGTCACATTGCCTTTTCTTGCTTCGCTTAATTGTGTCATATTTTGTTTCACCTAATGTGCTTAGTTTACATCCAATTTAACTGTGATACAACTGCAACAGGTTCAAAAAAATGTGAGAGTCAGATTCTAAGAGTTTATATCTTGTTTTTGCAGAACGGCAACAAAACCTCCGGCTCTTCTGATCTGGAGATCGAGTGATTCGTTGGATGTAAGAGTTCTCCTTTTTTCCTTGATGGCCGCATCCTTTTTGGGAAAATCATAGAATTCTACGCTTTGATAAGGACCCGAATCAAGAAAGTCTAAATCAATCGTGATGTTTTGAGGTTCATTGCCGTTGATAACTCCGATGAACCAGGTATGGCCCGTGCGACGCGCAAAAGCAGCCACTTTTCCTAAAACACTTTGAGACAGGACTCTGGTCTCATCCCAGACAGTAGGGAGTAATCTTAAAAATTCTTCGGCTGGATGATCGATATAAAATATCGGATTATCGGCAAAATGTGTGAGAGGGGAAGTAAAAACAACGGCTTGTGCCAGTTCATGAGCCCATGTATAACCTCTTAATTCATTCGGATTCAACGCGGTAGGGGTATAGTCTGCATAACCAACGACATATCGGGTGAAGGGGAGGATCGTATTGTGACTTGGAGGAAGTGATCTGCCGAGCCTTTTCATGTGGTATTCATGTCCGCGGACTCCCTCTCTTGTCAGCTCATGCGGCCAGGTTCTTTGACGGCCAGTGGGTTTATTGCACCCGTGAAAATTGGCCAGCAAATGGAACTCGGCTAAATCTTGGAGAGTGTTTTCGTACCAATCGACAATCTTCTTACTCTCACCCGGAATAAAATCGATTTTTAATCCAGCTGCTCCTGTCTCCTTTATTTTCTTCAAATACTCAATACGTTTTTTTGCGTTTTTTAATTCCTTGTATTGTACCCAGACTAGTATATCGATATTTTTTGAATGCGCATAGTCGATGACCTCTCTGAGACATAACCATTTGTCTTTCCCCTCTTTTTCCCATTTCCGCCACCCATCATCGATTAAGTAGTATTCAAATCCAAGCTTGGCCGTACTGTCGATCCATTCGGATTGTTTGTTTAGATTTGGTCCTCCATTTGACCACCAATGCCAGACAGCTTTCCCTGGACGAATCCACTCTGCCGTACTCAATTCCTCACTGGGAGAAGGGCAGAGATTTGTACAGAGGTCTGAGTTGACCAGTCCATCCAGGTCTTCACAGATGATTGTCAAACGCCAGGGCGTTTCCAGAGTTCCTGTGTAGGTCCAGCCTTTTCTGTCCCATTGGAATTGCACCTGGAGTGTGTTGGATTCGGTTAAGGCAAGGCTCATTCCACTGTATCCCACAAGGTTTCCTTCGGAAACGAGAGCATACCCCGAGTTGTTTGGGAGTGACAATGTTGCCGGTGGCCCAAGTTTTGTCCCCCTGTCCATATTGGAGAGTTTGGTTCCTCTATAAATCCCTTCATAGACTTTTGTGTTATTCTGCCACCAAATTTCACATCCAGGAGGAAATTTCCATGAGGATTTTTCTTCAATAATTTTGCGCCTCTTATTTCCAGGGACAATGTAATGATAAGCGATCCCATCATTAAAAATACGGAGGCGGAGAGTGTATTCGGTTTGGCTCGCCTTGTGTTGGATTGGGATACGGATTTCGTTGTATATATTTTGGGCCGTATTGTGAACGCCTCGGGTAGGATATGTGTCTGTATGTGTAGTGAGTTGAGGTGTTTTGAGGGAAACCCCTTGGCCGAGATCGATGCGGTTGATGGTGATGCCTAATGCAGAGGGAAGAAGAACAGGTTGATTTTGAAAGGAAACCGAATAAACCAGCTGCCCCTCTTCATGAACAAACACTCTAACTTCGATTTTTCCATTTGGACTGTTGGCTTGAATAGAACTTTGAGCAAAGGAAGATATGGGCAATAAACAGAAAAGAGATAGAGTCACTAGTAGCTGGTATTTTTTCATCTCGTTGTTGTTTGTCAATTTATATCTCAAGAGATAAAAGGTTGTCAATGAGTGGATTTGAATTAAACCTTTCGAAAGTGTTTAAAAACAGATAGAATATTTCTAGACCAAAATAACTAGAGTGGATAGATTGGTAGAGCTTTTACTGTGATGTTAAAAAAGTCTATATTTCGATTTTTCGCTTTTTTTCTTGTCTGTTTAATATTTATCATCACCGAATACGCAGATGCACAGACTTATCAATCCTTTCAATCCGAACTCAATTCTATTGTCGAGAGAACTCGTGTACGTTTAGGACCATTCAGAATCGTGCCTCGTATTGATTTCCGTTTTCTGCGGTATGAATGGAATATCTTTTATCAGACGGAAGACGAAAAGCCGGCTGCGGATTTTACCTCAACCATTTCTCCTGAACTCAATGTTTACCTTATTCTCAAAGACAGATTGATTCTCAGATTAACTGATCGTCTTTCCTATATCCACTTCTACAGATTTAAAAAGCAGAGACGGCTCAATAATCACTTTAATCCCGAGTTAAGACTGCTTCTCCTCAACAGATTTGTTCTTGTTGGAACATATTCAAACACACGAGATCGGGGACGCCCGACAAGTGAGTTCAATATCTGGGCAAACCAATATCGTGAAAGCGTCAGCGGAAGATTATCCTATCAGACACCTCGACAGACATCCATAGGGATATCCTATACACAGAACAAATATTTATATGATGATATTACTTTTCCCGGACAGGAAGCGACTCTCTCACGCATCCTTAACAGAAAGGATGAAAATATCGGTCTTGATTTTAGTTATCATGTGTTCTCTGATAGTTTCTTTTTTATCACCGCCAATTATGTGGACCATGATTTTGAACATACAGAAAATTTAGATCGGCGGTCCTACAGTCTCCAAGTTTTATCGGGGCTTCGTTTTCCGCTCATTGGGGGAATAACAGGAACTTTTGCTGTGGGGCTCAAACAAATTATGCCGAGAGCTCAAGGATTAGAAGGAAAAACAGGCTTGATAGGGAATACAAGTCTAAATTTCAGGAGGGGCCGTCTAGGAGCACGTATTTCTTACAACAGAGATTTCCCCTTTTCTCTCTGGGATAACAATGTCTATTATATTAACAACCGGTATTTGTTTGGAGGTTCCATCTATCCCACATCGTATATAAGAATTGATTACGATTACTCCTATGGTCGAGCAAGGTACCCGGAGTTGATTCCTCTTTTTTTTGCCGATGGGAGCTTCGAGAATATCCGAAGAGTCGACAACTACAATATTCATACCGTTCGTCTTGTTTTCAAACTTTTTAAAGAAGTTGGACTGGGTATCAGCGCAAACCAGTGGTCAAGGAATTCAAACTACCTGGGAGAATCACGGAGCCAGATCTTTCTGGATGCGTCCTTAGTATTAAATTTTTGATTAAAAAATGGATATCACCCCTATTGTTATTTCTCTCACCTTTTAGAGTGATAAAAAGGGGGAGAAATTCATCCCCTCATTCATCTGACAAGGGCATTCCTTAAATTTTGGGCCCATCTATAATTAAACACGAAAAATGAGTGAGATCACCTTGTTGCTCTACTGTTCTGTGAAGAGACGCCGCCGTTATTTTTGATGTTTTCATGTTGTTTTTGAGTGGAAAATGAAAAATATCTGTCTACAACCTAACGGCGGTAGCCTGTCCAAAAATTGGAAAACAATCCAGCGGATCCTGAAAAAATAGGAGTGAGGCTTTCGGGTGAGTTGATGACTATGCAAATCCTGCTTTACCACGATAAGGATAAGACAAAGTGGGATGATTTTGTGTCAACCGCAAAAAATGGGACATTTTTGTTCTGCAGGGATTACATGGAGTACCATTCCGATCGCTTCAAGGATTATTCTTTGATTGTTAAAGATGAGCGAGGACAGATTGTTGCTCTACTCCCCGCCAATCAAAAGGGGACCATTCTTGTCAGTCATGAAGGATTGACATACGGAGGATTTGTGATTAATCCAAAAATGAGCACACGAAAAATGATCGATATCTTTGACAATGTTCTCCTGTATTTAAAAGAAAAAGGTTTTTCAAAGATCTTATACAAAACAATACCTCATATTTATCATCTCATCCCTTCAGAAGAGGATCTCTACGCTCTTTTTATACATAACGCAGAGCTTATCAAGAGAGATGTCTCATCGACTATATTTTTAGATCAAAAAGTTCCTTTTAGGCGGGAGAGAAAATGGAGAATTAATAAAAGTAAAAAAACTGGGATGGAATTAAGAATGAATCATGATTTTTTTACTTTTATGAGACTATTAAAAATCCATCTCCAAAAAAAGCATGGAGTCAAACCTGTTCATACAAGAAGTGAAATACAATTACTAGCCAGCAGGTTCCCTGAAAACATTAAACTTTTTTCAGCCCACATAGATGGGACCATGGTTGGCGGCATAATTATGTATGAAACCCGTACTGTTGCACATCTTCAATACAGTGCAATGAATGAAAAGGGGAAAGATCTGAGTGCTTCTGATTTTATTTTAGACTATCTCATTAACGAGTTCTATGTTGAGAAAAGGTATTTTGATTTCGGTATATCTACTGAAAAGGGCGGGAAATTTTTAAATCTTGGATTGACAAGGAATAAAGAGAGTTTTGGAGCCAGGACAATCGTGTATGATTTATATGAGATAGCTCTTGCAAAATGTTGAAAAATATATGAGAAACTTCAAAGACTATACAGAAAAATACACCCAACATTATCAGAAAAATTGCTCTTTTGAGAAAGTGTTGGCTGGAAGTCGAAGACAAAAAGTGTTGGCCTCCTTAAACAAATATCCCCACAGATCAATTTTAGAAATCGGATGCGGCTTCGAACCAATATTTCCATACTGCGATAAAAATATAGACGCTACTGTTGTAGAGCCGTCACTGGTTTTTTTTCAAAATGCAAAAAAACTTGCCGAGAAAAGACCTCTGACGACTGTTATCCATAATTATTTTGAAAAAATGTATTATTCATTTGAAAAAAGCAAGGAATTTGATTTCATCATTTTAAGCAGCGTACTGCATGAAGTGGTCAACCCTCTGGAACTGCTCCAGGCTATTCATGCCGTTTGTCGGAATGATACTGTCGTGCATATCAATGTGCCAAATGTCCGTTCATTTCATAGAATATTGGCTCTAAAAATGGGAATTATTGAGAATCTTTTTGAAAAATCAGAAATAGGTAAAGAATTACAGAGACGTTCCTATTTTGATAAAGAGTTTTTGTTTGAGATGATGAGAAAAACTGGTTTTAAAATCCTTTCATTTGGGACATATTTCATCAAATTTTTTTCCAATAAACAGATGGAAACAATCATCAAGAATAAAATCATCGACAAGTCTTTAATTGATGGATTGGAAAAAATGATCGGCTACATGCCGGAATTAGGTTGTGAGATGTTCGTAGAAGTGAAAATATCAAAAGTGCCGTGAATAACTTTAAAGATCCACAAATCATCCTTTTCCCTAAAATCCAGGATCCCAGGGGAAATTTAACTGTTATCGAAAATCAAGAGCATATTCCCTTTAATATTCATAGAGTCTATTGGATCTACGATGTCCCAGGTGGAGGAGTTCGGGGAGGACATGCATTTAAAGAGACAAATGAAGTTATCATTGCGCTGTCCGGCAGCTTTGATGTTCTGATTGATTATGGAGATTGGACTCAAAACTTCAGCCTGAATCGATCTTATCTTGGCCTCTATGTTCCGAAAATGGTCTGGAGGCAGATGTTCCATTTTTCTACCAATTCTGTGGCTCTCGTTCTTTCATCTTCTGAATATGAAAAAGATGACTATGTCCACAACTATGAGGAATATTTGAGACTCAAAAGCCATGGGTCAAAATAAAACGACCATCGAAGACTGCAAAGTTATCCACCTGCCCCGGATTTTCGGGAAAAGGAAGGGGAACCTGACGTATATTTACGGTCGAGAACATGTCCCTTTTGAGATAGAACGCGTCTATTATCTCTACGATGTGCCCGGTGGAGCCGAAAGAGCCGGTCATGCCCATAAGGAATTGAAGCAGCTCCTTGTTTCTGTTTCCGGCAGTTTTGATGTTCGGGTTGATGATGGAACTTTTAAAAAAACAATCAGCCTCAACCGGCCTTACGACGGTCTCTATATTCCTTCTTTAATATGGAGGGAATTGGACAACTTTTCATCAGGCAGTGTCTGTTTGAACTTGGTTTCTCTACCATTTTCTGAAAGCGATTATATCCGTGACTATGATCTATTTATCGAATTTAAAACATCACAACTAAAATGACTCCCCTAATCAGCGTTATTATGGCGTCTTATAACCATGAAGAATTCATCGGTGATTCTATAAAGAGTGTACTGGATCAAACCTTTGCAGATTTTGAGTTGAACATTGTGGATGATGGATCTAATGATAATTCCAGAGAGATGATTCAGAAGTATACTGAACGGGATCCAAGAATACGTTTTCTGTTTCATGAAAAAAACGAAGGGATAGCAAAAACATACAATGATGGTCTGGATATGGCAAAAGGGCAGTATATTGCATTGGCTTCGTCAGACGACTTGTGGAGGAAGAACAAGCTGGAAAAGCAGCTAGAAGTTCTGAATGCGGATGAGAACCTTATTGTCTGGTCAGAAGCAACGATTATTGACGGTAAAGGACAACCTTCCGGTCATCTCTTTACAGAAATGGTTAGGGCCAAGAGAAGAAAAAAAAATGGTGATGTTTTTGAAGAACTTATGCGGGGAAACTTTATATGTGCACATATAATTTTAAAGAGAAAAAACAGTTTAGCTTTAAGGTTCGATGAAAATCTAAAATATTTGAATGACTATAAATTTATGCTTGAGCTTGCAAAGGATTATAACTATCGGTATTTGCCGGAACCATTAGTTATGTACCGAGTCCATAAGGGTAATACCATCAATTCAGATGCAATGAACTGGCGCAAGGATATGGTTAAACTTGGTGAAGAAGTGCTTCAGAAGTATGGCTCCAAAATCTCGACCAGATCAAAAACAAAAATATATTTAGCTATAGCCGCAGCGAATTCAAAGCTTGGAAGTGTATCTAAATCCAGAGAGAATCTGTTTAAGGCAGTGAAACTCAATCCGTTTGAATGGTTTAACTATACATTTTTTGTCAGATTTGTTCTGCATATTTTATTTTCGAGCAATAGGAACCGTAAAAATCTCATTAGAAAAAAAAAGGTATTCGGTAAAAAATAAAAAGCAAGATGAAACAGAAGGTTGCCATCCTGATTCTGAACTGGAATGGATGGAAGGATACAATTGAATGTTTGGAATCAGTCCTGAATTTATCCTATCCCAACTACCAAACCGTTGTCCTTGATAACGGATCGACAGACGAATCCCCAGAAAAAATAAAAGCATGGTGTCGGGATTCTCTTCACATTGTGGAATATGACAAAAAAACAGCTGAAAAGGGAGGCCGTCCAAAGGATGAAGCCAAACTGAGTGAATGGCCTCCAAACAGGCGGCTCGTTCTGATTCATTCTGAAGAGAATGCGGGTTTCGCTGAAGGAAACAATATCGCCATCAAGTATGCTCTTCGGTGTGTTGAGCCGGCTGACTATGTTTTTCTATTGAACAATGATACATGGATTGACAAAGATTGCCTGACACATTCTGTGGCTGTTTCAAAAGAGAGGAACGCAAGTGTGGTCACGTGTGTCGTAAAGGATGCTGAAACCGGAGATTTATTGTTTACGGGTGATCATCGTCCTTCCCGGTTGTTTTACGTGTCTTATTTGTGGTTTAGGCACAAACTGTTAGACGATGAACCGTCAAACATGGCGTGGGGAACAGCCATGATGATCAGGAAAGATGCAATCCTCGATATAGAAAGCCAAATCGGCTATGTCTTTGATCCTCAACTCTTCCTCTATTCTGAGGACAATGATTTTTCCATGAGAATGCTCGATATGGGATATCGAATCTATTTAGCCAGTAAAGCGTTTGTTTTCCATAAACAGACAGGAAGCTGTCTGAATCAAAAATATAAGAATTCCTTTCTCCTCTACTACGCTAC
The DNA here is from genome assembly GCA_964633715.1 of uncultured Eubacteriales bacterium. Taxonomy (GTDB): domain Bacteria; phylum Acidobacteriota; class Aminicenantia; order Aminicenantales; family Aminicenantaceae; genus JAUWVG01. The sequence goes on along the minus strand of CAZWHQ010000028.1, from coordinate 17,520 downwards.
ACGCAACACAATCCTGGTCGCCAAACGGCATATTTCTGGTGTTTGGCTCCTATTTTTTCATGTGTATTATCCATGTGTCCGTTTTAAAGATGTGGTTTTCAGGTTAGTCCGTGGACAATTCCATGCAGCATCGAACATTCTGGAGGGATTGTGGGATGGCTACAGAAATGTCTCCGGCAGATGGGGAAAGCATGTTTGATTCCGTGAGTATGAACTTGGGAAATTTGTCTAAATTTTCCAATAAAGTTGCTTTTGTTGTCGCCACAAAAGACCGGCCGGAAAAGCTCCATCGAATGCTCAAGAGTCTTAATGCGCAGTCCTATCGTCCCGATCAGGTCATCATCGTCGATGGGGGGATTTTGCCTGCAAAGGAAGTATTAAAAGATTTTCCGGAACTGAATTTGATCTATAAGACATTTTTTCCCGCTTCTGCAGCAAAGCAGCGAAATTTCGGCTTGGGAGAAGTCAGCCCTGAAATTACGCTTGTCGGTTTTCTCGACGATGATGTCGAACTTGATGTTTTGGCGGTCGAGAGACTTTTGTTGTTTTGGGAAGATGTTCCTGAATTTGTTGCTGGGGCTGCCTTAAATATGATGAATCATCCCGATTTATTTGCCTCATCATTAAAATATCTCCCTTTTGCCGAACGCCTCGGACTCTACAGCCAAAAAAAAGGAGATGTTCTTCCTTCTGCTTTCCAGACGATGATTGGCAGAGTGAAGAACAATGTCTTCGTGGATTGGCTTCCGACAGGAGCCGTGGTTTGGAAAAAAAATATCTTCAAAGACTATTCTTTTGATGAGTGGTTTACAGATTACAGCTATCTGGAAGACCTGGATTTTAGTTACCGTGTAGGGAAAAAATTCCGCCTCATGGTTCTTAGTGAGGCAAAATATTTTCACTTCCCGGCTCTGAATGGGAGGGGGAGTGATTTCAGATTTGGACAAAGAGAAGTGAAAAACCGCGTGTATATGGTGAAAAAATACCCAGAATTTTCTCTGTTGAAATGCTATCTGGCCCTATTTGTACGGATGATGATGAATCTAGGACTCTTCTTCCGGGAGCAGAGATTTCATTATTTTCAAAGAGCCGTGGGCAATGCGGCCGGACTGATTTCTTCAGTATTTAGGATTAAATGAACAACAAAATATTAATATATGGGCAAATGCCGCCTCCTCAACATGGTTCCAACATCATGACTCTCACTCTTTTCAAGGCACTGAAGAAACTAAGCTATGATGTAAAAGTCACAAATAAGGATTATTCCAAGAAAATCCATGAAGTCAATAGGATAAATATAAAAAAATTTTTCAGATTTATCTATTTATTGTGGAAATACAACCGTGACCTTTTTCGATTTAGGCCGAATTTGGTCGTTTTATTTATTTCAGCAACCAGAATTGGACTTCTTTCTGAAGGAGTAATTGCATCGATAACACGAATATTTCGTATTCCTTATATCCTGTATATTCACAACAATGGACATAAAACAATTTATTGGCAGAATCGTTTGGGCCGTTGGATCGTAAGGAATGTCTTTGACAAAGCAGAAGCCTGTGTTGTACTGGGAAAGATGTTCGAAAGAGACATCAGCAGCTTTTACAAGAAAAAAATTTATATACTGCCGAATGGTCTGTTGGAGACATCTCCCAAAAAGGAGAAAAAATCTGATCCCTTCATCACTGTGCTCTTTCTTTCAAATCTTTATGAATCAAAAGGCATCTTCACTCTTATTCGTGCTATCCCTGGAGTCCTGAAGAAGAAAAGAAGGGTGAAATTTCTCATAGCAGGTCCATGGCAGGGCAAAGAAGTAAAACAAAAAATTCTTGATTATGTAGAGAATAACAAGTTGACTGCGAGTGTTGATTTTCTTGGAGCTGTATATGGAGATCAGAAAAATGAACTATTCCAAAAAAGTGATATCTTTGTTTTCCCATCCCATTATCCTCTAGAAGCGTTTGGACTAGTCAACCTCGAGGCCATGCAGGTGGGAATCCCTGTTATCACGACAAATATTGGAGCACTTCCTGAAATGGTGCTGGATGGACAGACAGGATATATTGTGCCTCCTAAGAATCCAGATATCCTAGCTAAAAAGATAAATCTATTGGTGGAAAATCCACAATTACGGAGAAAAATGGGAAAAGAAGGACAAGAACGGTTCGACAGAATGTATTCTTTTAATGCCTACTCATTGAATGTTCAAGAGATATTAAACGACCTCTTCCAATCAAGGACAATATCATGAAAAGACTAAATATGCTTGTCTCTGCATATGCGTGCAATCCGTTAGCCACTGAAGAATCCTATCCGGGAGAGGCAGTATTGGGTTGGAATTTGATCAGACAGCTCAAGCGATTTCATGAAGTATCGGTCATTACCCGGACTTACAACAGAGAGGGGATAGAGGCAGCCATCGAGCAGGGGGAAATCAACGACATCGATTTCTACTATTTGTCGCTGCCGAAATTTTTATTTGTATTGAGGCGAAATTTCCTGGGTTTCAGTCTTTACTATTTGATATGGCAGATTAAAGCCTATTTTTTCGCAAAAAAACTATATAAAAAAAACCAATATGATTTTTTCCATCATATCACTTTTAATAATGACTGGATGCCCAGTTTTATCGGTGCATTTTTGCCGCTTCCCTTTATCTGGGGTCCGATGGGAGGCGGGCAGAAGGTTCCAGCCAGTTTTAAACGGACAATCCACTGGAAAAACCGGATCAATCAAAATCTGCGTCTTGCAGGTCAGTGGTTCTGGCGGAAAACATGGTTTCGGAAAAGATGTGTGAAAACTGCCTTGGCAATCCTGGTCTGCAACACGGATACCTTAGCAAAGATCAAAACAGACAAAAAAAAGCTCTATTTTTTTCCTGTCAATGGGATCTCTTCTAAAGAATTGAAAATCCATCCGGTTTTTGAAGCGGAAGAATCACCTGTATTTGATGTCATCTATGCGGGGCGCCTGGATGCGATTAAAGGGATCAACCTTGGGATTAAAGCCTTTCATCTTTTTTCTCTCAAATATCCTGGATCGCACTTTAAAATAATAGGGATTGGTCCGGAAAAGGAGCGTCTTGAAAAGTTGACATCTTCTCTAAACCTTCAAGACAAGGTTGAATTTATCCCCTGGTTGGAGCGTGAAGAGTTGTTTAGGCAGTTGAATTTTTCTGATGCGCTTCTTTTTTCCTCTTTCCGCGATGGAGGCGGGCAGGTCCTTATTGAAGCCATGGCCTGCGGGAAGCCGGTAATTGGACTCAATGTTGGAGGGCCAGGTTTCCATATCGAGAAGGAGTGGGGCATAAAGATCGAACCTAAGGATCCTGAATACACTATTCAGGAGATGTTTAAAGCTCTTCAAACTTTATATTTAGATCCAGAACTTAGAAAAAATATGGGAGAAGCTGGCCGTATACGAGTAGAAGAATTTTATTTATGGGAAAAGCTGGGGGATAAGCTGCAGCATATCTATCAAGAAGTTCTACCCAAAGAATTAATAGATGGATAATATAAACAAGTTTTTTAAAAGGACAGGCGAGATTGCTTGTCGAGGAACTGAAGGATGTTTTCCCCAGAGATCAGTATCATAATACCAACGTACAATAGGTCTCAAATTGTGAGCAGGGCTGTCAAAAGTGTTATCAATCAGACATTTGCAAATTTTGAAATCATTGTTGTCGATGATTGTTCTAGGGATGAAACAAAGCATGTCATCGATGAGATAAGCAATGTGGATACTAGAGTGAAATATGTCCGTACAGATAAAAACATCGGAGGAGCGGCGGCCAGAAATCGAGGTGTTTCAGCATCTCAATGCAAATACGTCGCATTCCTGGATGATGATGATGAAGCTCTACCTGAGTGGCTCGAAAAATCTTTTGAAAAAATCTCGACACTTCCGGAATCTTGGGCTCTTCTCTGCTGTAGATGGTACCAGAAATCTGAATTTACGAACATCATCTATGAGAGTGCTGTATTCTTGAAAGATGGATATATTTATGAAGAGTTATTACGAGGCCATGATCCTCCATCAGGGACCTCCGGCTCCGTAATTAAAAGAGAGGCCTTTGATTCTGTTGGTGGATTTGATGAAAGTCTGCATGGTTTTCAGGATTATGATTTCTTTTTCAGTTTGGCCAGAAAATGGACGTTTCACTATTTGCATATTCCCTTGATCGTTTTTTACAATCATCCGGGCTTTCGGATATCGGATACAAATAAAAAAAGGGAAGATGCCTTTAATCAGTTTATTAAAAAATGGGAAAAAGAGATTCTCCGAATCGGTGGTAACAAAACTCTCATGCAAATGCGACGCAAAAAAACTGCAGGATTCTTCTTTTCTGCGATTCATTCAGAGCTCATTTCGAAAGGCCGCCTTTCTGCCTTAAAACTGCTCATTCGATCTTTTTCAAGGGAAAAATATAAATTCAGCTATTTTATGAAGACTCTACTTATTTTGATTGCCGGGCCTGTTATTTGGGATCGAGGCCGCCGAGTTAGGGGAATCGTTTTCTGGAAGGCAAAGAGATTATGATATTCATTATCGGTATGTGGCTTTTGGTATGGGGATCTTTATTTACCGGCCTATACAATCTCGAAAAAACAGGCTGGTACACAAATCCTCTTGGACTTTTTCAAGGAATAAGGGCACTTCTGCCAATTCTTGCGCTCTATATCAGTTTATTGTGGATATTTACACGAAGGATGAAATTCCCTTCACCAAAGACGCCTCTTGGTTTATTTTTTTATTACAGCCTCGTGGGATTGACAACGTCATTCTTTTCAGAAGAAGTGATAACTTCTCTGTATTGGGGATTGATCTTTTTATCTGTTGTTATGGTGTTATGGATTTTTTATGAAAGAGAAGATTCTCTTAAAACTCTAGAAACTGTGACTCATGTCAATTATGCGATCACCATTGTAATATTTTTAATCATTGCATCCAAAGTTGTTCCAATGGGTTTTGGTGCTCAAGGACAACAGTATTATGACCTGCCCTTTGGACTGGGGGAGATGAACGCCAATGGTGTTGGGCGGTTTTCCTTAGTAGTCATCATTATCTCGGGCATTTGGTTTTTCTATAAAAAGGATAAAATCCGTTATGCCTGGTTGGGGCTGTGTTTTTTAGGAATTTTTATGCTGATGTTCACACAGTCACGCACAGCTCTTCTCGGATTGGCTGTGGCCAGCATGTTGTTTGTTTTGGTCTTGGGATTTCGTTGGTACTATGTTCTTATGGGGCCTTTAATAGCTGCAATCCTTTGGACGGCAGGATATAAAGAGCGTGCCAGGGGACAGGTCAATCTTCTGTTAAATCTGTCTGGACGAGAATCCACTTGGGGAGAGGCCTTTTCCCTTATCAGGGAGTCTCCCTTTTTAGGATGGGGATTTCACTCGGATCGAATCATGCTTGAATCCCAACACGTTCACAATTCTTATATCCATGCCACCATCCAGAGTGGCATTTTAGGTTTTGTTTTTTTTGTTCTTGCTGTGACCAGTATCTGGATTTTGTTCTTTAGGCTGAATATTTTCAGAAGGATCAGGAATTATGAGGGCGAAGACAAACCTTTAGTTCTTGGGAGCGTTCTTTTGATCGGATTTTTTTCCTCTCGGAGCCTTTTTGAGTCAACGGCCGCATTCTATGGAGTTGATCTTTTACTCTTCTTACCGGCCATCGTGTATATATTTAATTGGATGCAAATACAACTGAAAGCAGAAGAGGATAACGAAATATCCGAGGACAAATATGTCAAGAGCCGGCAACCAAGTTTCAGGCCTTATGATTTTTAAAAAGTGAAAAAGTGAAAATATTTATTCATACCATGTACTATCTTCCAGAGTTTGGGAGTGCCCCCATTTTAATGAATGAATTGGCCTCGTATCTTTCCTCAAGAGGTCATGATGTTGAAGTGGTCACGACTATTCCGAGGCCGCCCCACCATAAGAATTTTCGGGGCAGGATATATCAGAAGGAATCAGCAAATGAGTTCAGCATAAAGAGGTTTAGAACAAATTTTACAGTCCATCATATTGGACGGCTAATTGCCTGGTCAATATATACAGGTTTTTCAATCTTAAATCTCTTAGCTGTAAAGAAAGGCGATGTACTCTTTCTTCGTCTTCCTCCATTACAGTTGGGCGTTACAGGTTTTTTTGCGAAGAAGTTTAGAAGGGCCAAAATTCTGCAAAGTGTCCAGGACATCCATCCTGATTTATCTATTGAGTCCGGCCTTCTCAAGAAGTCCTGGGCTATCAGGCTAGCTAAACGTTTTGAAAAGTGGATTTATCGTGGTTCTGATGAGATTGTTGTCATAAGTGAAGGATTTAAGCAGAATCTGGAGGAAAAGAATCTGAGTTCAGCAAAGATAACAGTGATTCCTAATTGGGTTGATACAAATATTCTTCAACCTCAACCCAAGGACAATCCACTCTCGCAGAAGCTGTTTCTGAATAATAAATTTGTTCTGATGTACTCTGGGACCATATCGCTAAGCAGTTACTTGAGTTTAGAAAGGATTTTAGAAGCTGCCCACGCTCTTAAGAATGAGGTGGATTTGAGTTTTGTTTTTGTCGGTGAAGGACTGAAGAAACCAGATCTGATCCAAAAAGCCAAAGAATTGGACTTGAATAATGTGACTTTTTTAGAATTCCAACCCTATGAGGATTTGCCTTTCCTTCTTGCGACCAGCGATGTTTTATTCGTTCCTCTTGATAAAGAGAAAACGCAGCTATCCGTTCCATCAAAACTCTACAATTATATCTCTGCTGGACGACCAATTCTCGGATTAACAGACAGCACATCTGAAGTCGCACAAATTATAAATGAAGCAAACTGTGGTTTGATTGCAGATCCAGAAGACGTAAACAGTATAGTTGAGAAAATTCTGGAAATGAAGAATTCAGCGGAAAAATGTGAGCAGTTTGGGAATAATGCAAGAAAATACTGTGTCGATTTTTATTCAAAGGAAAAAGTGCTGAAAATGTATGAAGACAGCATCCTTTCCTTATAACAAAGCGGTCGTTATTTAATTCTTTTTGAATAAACAAAAAAGACGGAAAAATTTCAATGAAATTGAGCCAATATGTAAGATACTGGCTTCCACCTATATTATGGATGATTTTCTTTTTCCCTGTACTCAACACATTCCTGGCAAGCCCAGCCATTTACAGAGCTCTCTTAAGTCTGTTCCAACTGTTTATCTCCGATGTTAGCGCGTCAACAATTGAAGTGCCCTATATAATCATTCGAAAATCGATCCATTTTGTTGAATATGCCATACTGACATTCCTCATGTATCGTGCCTTTAGGGGAGATAATTTTAAAAAATGGGATCTGCGGTGGGCTGTCTATACAGGTATTATTGCGGTTGGATATGGATTTCTGGATGAATTCCTGCAGACGTTTATTCCATCTCGTAACGGATCGATTCTAGATTGTGTCATCAATTCAGTGGGTGTCTTTGCTGCTTTAGGAAAAATAGGTGGCATGGCAAAAAAGGATTCTGATGAAAAAAACCCTTGTTTTGCTCAAAAGGGCTAATTTTCTCAAAAGGCCGTTCGATTTAGCTCTTTCGTTTCTTGGAATTGTGATATCCTCACCGATGTGGATGTTGTTTGCTATTCTCATCTTTTTAGAGGATCGTGGCCCGGTATTTTACAGCCAGGACCGGATGGGAAGGTTTGGTCATATTTTTAAGGCCTTGAAATTTCGTTCTATGATTTTCGATGCCGAAAAAGAAAATGTGCCTATTCAGGCGAAAGAAAACGATGATAGAGTGACAAAAGTCGGGAAATATATGCGAAAAACTGCCATGGATGAACTTCCTCAGCTTATTAACATATTCAAAGGAGATATGAGTTTTGTCGGACCCAGAGCACTCAGGCCTCAAGAAAAAGAGGTCAATGGGGATGGTTCTGTTGTAGATATCTCTCAAATTTCAGGCTTTCAAGAAAGGAACAGAGTGCGGCCTGGATTAACTGGATTGGCCCAGATTTATCTCCCTGCCGACGCACCCAGGAGAAAAAAGTTCCGTTACGATTCTCTGTATATCAAGCAGCAGAGCTTCTGGTTTGATATAAAACTTATGTTTTTATCGTTTTGGATAACGTTTCGTGGGAAGTGGGAAAGTCATGGGCAAAAAGTCTAAAAAAATGAAAAAAAATATAACTGAAAGACTTGACATCCTGTTCCATATATTGTACTTTTTTCAATAAGATAGCTAGATGTTGTATTCTTTTGTGGGAAACAAGGAGAAATTCACAAATATTTTTTTGGAATTGAGGTGTTTTTTTAGATATATTGTGATATGCTTCAGCGAGATTTCTATAAGCAAATGATAAAAGAACATGATGTCGTCGTTGTTGGTGGAGGGCCCAGCGGTCTCAATTCAGCCCGGAGATTGTCTGAGAAAGGTTTAGATGTTGTAGTTCTCGAAAAGAAAAATGAAATAGGAAAGGATGTTGTTTGTACAGGTATAGTGGGGAAGGAAGCCTTTGACAAATTCGATTTAGCCCACAATTCCATTCTCACCGATGTCAAAGATTTTAAAATGGTCTCTCCGAATATGACGTCAGTGGTTTATTCTCACCCCTCACCTTTTGCTTATGTGGTCAATCGTGAGAAATTTGATAACAACCTGGCAGAAAAAGCCCTATCCATGGGGGCCACTATAAAGCTAAAACATGAAGTCATAGATGTTTTATCGGATGAAAGATTCGTTCATATTGAGGCGAAAATTGCGGGATCGCAGACCGTTTCTTTCAGAGCTAAAGCTCTAATTCTGGCTACTGGAATCGATGTCCGGCTTAACAAAAAGCTCGGTTTAGGGTATTCCAAAGAGTACCTCTACGGAATTCAGTCTGAAATCACATTCGAGCAGAATGGATGTCCGGAAATTTTTGTAGGGAAAGATGTCACTCCCGGAGCTTTTGCGTGGGTGGTCCCTCTCAGCAAGGAGAAAGCACGTGTCGGTTTGCTTGCGAAAAAAGAACCCCAAGTTTACTTTGAAAAATTTGTCCAAAAATTGTTTCCAAGGTCATCGATAGATCTGAGTCGGGAAAAAATTATGTCTAAACCGATTGCCCAGGGATTGATAACAAAATCATACGGGAATCGAATGCTTGTTGTTGGTGAAGCTGCCGGCCAGGTGAAGACGACAACAGGAGGAGGAATATTTTTTGGCCTGCTCTGTTCAGATATTGCCTCTGATATCATTTCAAATGGACTCAAAGAAGATCTATTGACAACACAAAACTTGTCTTCTTACGAGAAACACTGGAAAAAAGAGATCCAAAAAGAAATATTAGTGGGCTACTACACCAGAAAAATTTGTGAAAAACTGAGCGATTCCCAGGTTGAAAATATGTTCCAGATTGCACGAAATGATGGTGTGATACCGCTTATCAAAAGAAAGGGGAATTTTGATTGGCAGAGTGAAGTCATCCTCGCTTTGGCCAGGAGGGCCCCTTTTAAATCCATTCAATCGCTCTGTTCGAAAGATTCACTCAATAAAATTTAACATTTCCGGATTATTAATTCCTCTATCTGAAGGGGCTTGATTTGTAATCCTTTCACCTTTGTGGGTGAGAAATGGAAAAGCAAATTCACCCCTCTATTCATCGAATGAGAGTATTCCTTTTTTTCTTATGCAATGTGATACTTTTTCATAGAATGGACAAAATCTGTATAAAAAGAAATATTTCTTTTTTGATTTGTGAGTGTAAATAAAGATGTGCCAGACAACAATCGATGTAGGGAGACTTCGATGAGAAGGAGTAAGTGTATATTTTTGTCTGCTTTGTTAATGACATCCCTGACTCTCCTGTGGTCTCAAGTAACAATTTCTCCAAACTACAGAATTGGCCCACAGGATATGATGGAAATAAGTGTATTGGACCATCCTGAATTGAGCCGGACTGTTAGAGTCTCTGAAGAAGGGACAATTCCTTTCCCTTACCTCGGTGAGATCGATATTAACGGATTGACACGGCTGGAAATGGAAAAAAAGATTAAAACAGCAATCGATGAAATATTGCTGCAAGATTCTCAGGTGATCGTATCTATCATAGAATTCCAAAGCCAAAAAGTTTCTCTATTTGGTGCTGTCGGGAACCAAAGCCAATATCATTTGGATGGTCCCGAGACCCTTTTGTCTCTCCTTTCCAGAGCAGGTGGAATCACAGAAAGTGCCGGTGAAAATATTATTGTGATTCGTAGACTGAGGGATAACAAGTCTCGGACTTTAAGAATCCCGATCAGTGATTTTATGGCCGGTGATCCCACGCTAAATATCCCGCTTCAAAACAATGATATTATCAATGTACCAATAGACGAACTTGTGAAAATTTATTTTGTGGGAGAAATCAATAAACCGGGTGTTCTTTCGATTAAAAAGTCAGAGATCCCGATGCTTCACCAAGCCATCATTCAACAAGGAGGTTTTACTGCCAAGGCAGCACAGAAACGTGTCAGGATAAAAAGAACAAATCCGGATGGAACAGAACAGACATTGACAATTAATGTCCGAGCCATTTTAAAAGGCCGAAAGAAAGATGTCCCTTTACAGGAAAATGACACCATCTTTGTCCCGGAGACAATTTTCTAACGGAGTATATTTCTGACAACAAAATGAACACTAACAGCATGAATACGAAAACTGAGAAAAAAGAACTCGATCTTTTCGATTTTATGCAGATTGCACAGAAGCGGAAGTGGATCATTGTTGCTACGGTTCTGATTTTGGTTGTCATCGGCGGAGTGTACGCGTTCACCAGGACACCTCTATATAGAGCTCAGGCAAGAATTCTCCTCGATACACCGGTCAGCACGATTATGAGTATGGATGAGCTGTTTGCTCCTTCTTATGGAAGTGAAGGTTATTTGGATACACAGCTGAAGCTTCTTCAGAGCCGGTCTATTGCCGAAAGGGTCGCTCGGAAGTTGAAGCTCGCAGACCGTCCCGAAGTGCGCAGATTAAGCCAGAAGAAAGAGACTTTGATTCAAACCATCAAGGATTTTGTCTTTAGGTGGATTGTTCCTCGAGGGGAAGAGCCGTCCGGGAATGTTCAAGAAAAGAGAGTTGAAGATCCCCACTCCAGATATGCTTGGGTTGTCTGGCAGGGATTGGGCATCCAACAGGATGAAGATACAAAAATTGTCAATATATTTTTCACATCCTCAGAACCATCATTGGCCGCAGATATAGCCAATACTATCGTACAGGAATTTATAGATTTTGTGATAGAGCTTAGGTACGATGCAACACAACAGGCTTCTGAATTTCTCAGTGAACAGCAGACAGAGTTAAAAAATGAACTGGAAGCTAAGGAGCAAGAACTGCAAAGGTATGGAGAGGATAAGAAAATTCTCTTTTTGAGCGATGCAGAAAAAACTGTCGTAGGTACGTTTGAAAGTTTGAATAGTGCCTACATGAATGCCATTCTCGAACGTATCAAAAAGGAGCAGTTTTACAGGGAGATTCGGGGTATGGATGTAGATTCGATTCCCCTTACTGTGAATAATTCTCTCTTGACAGCTCTCCGGTCTGAGTACATCAACCTTAAAAAAGATTATCAAACTAAAAGTAAAATCTTCAAACCCGATCATCCCGAAATGCAAAAGCTTCAAGGGAGCTTGACGACTGTCCGGGATTCCTTGTCAACGGAGCTTAAAAAAGCACAGGAAGCGTCTTTAAATGAATATCAAGCGGCACTGTCCAGTGAGAAAAATTTTGAGAAAGAGCTTGAGAAACAGAGGCGGGAAGTCATCGAGATGAACAACAATGCGATCTATTACAATAGTCTCGACATCGAAATTCAAAACATACGCGCCCTATTGAATGGACTGGCCACACGCCAAAGTGAAACCCTCGTCTCAGCTAGATTAAGAGGACTTAAGACTAGCAATATAAAAATCATTGATCCAGCCCTGGTTCCCGGTTCACCTTTCTCACCGAACAAAAAGAAAAGCATCATCATGGCTATGATTCTGGGTCTTTTTCTGGGTACGGGATTGGCCTTTTTTATAGATTATTTGGACAATACGGTGAAAGGGCCAGAAGAAGTTGAAAAACTTGTTGGACTGCCTTCACTGGGAGTCATACCTGCTCTTTCTAATAATAATTCCCATAATAACTACAACTACCACTATCAATCCGAGCAGTATGGGGAGAATTTGGAATCACCGAATGGAAATGAAGAGCTCAAGGAGATAGAACTGATCAATCATTTCTATCCAAAACTTCACATCTGTGAAGATTATCGGACCGTGAGAACGTCTATTCTATTCTCTCATGCAGGGAAATCTCCTGAGACGATCGTGTTCACGAGCTCATTTCCCCAGGAAGGAAAAACTTCGACAGTGACCAATACGGCTATTTCTTTTGGCCAACTCGAAAAGAAGGTTCTTCTGATTGATTGTGATTTAAGAAAACCGAGACTTCATAAGATTTTCGAGGCAAGGAATAGGATCGGGCTGAGCAGTTGTCTTATTGGAATTTCTTCTGTTGAAAATGCGATTCAAGAGACGTCGGTTGAAAATCTTTGGCTGCTGCCAAGTGGACTTCATCCTCCTAATCCTGCAGAATTGATCAACTCTGAAAAAATGAATGAGGTTCTCGAAGATGTTAAAAAAGACTTTGATGTTGTTTTTATAGATGCCCCTCCGGTGTTGGCGGTCATAGACCCTGTCATCATCGCTTCACTTGTCGATGCGGTCGTGTTTGTTCTTAAAGATGGGAAGACATCCCGAAAACCTCTGATTAAAGCTATTCATGAACTCAATAAGGCTAAAGCGAACATTATTGGTGTTGTGTTTAATGAAGTTAAGATGAAGAAAAAAGGGTATACCTCACCCTATTATAAGGACTACATGTATTCATATGAACCCTATAAAAAGGCTATAAAATATGAATACAATGATGATGACGATTATTAAATTTGAAATCTTCTCTCTTTTCAAATCTTAAAATACAATGATTGACATTCACTGCCATATTCTTCCAGGTATCGATGATGGAGCCTCGGATGTGGAGGAATCCTTAAAAATGGCACGATTTGCAGAACAGGATGGTGTCAAGACAATCATTGCGACTCCTCACGTCTTCCGGCCGCCTTTTATTCATGACGATCTTTTTCTTATACGGGATAAATGGAGTGAGTTTTCTCCGATATTAAAAACAAACAATATCCAAGTCGATTTGCTGCTTGGATCAGAAGTTCATTTTGTTCATAACCTGATAGATGTCATGAAAAGCAATTATCCCTATATTGGGCTGAACAGAGGCTCGTATATGATCGTTGAATTTCCCTCAAATCATGTTTTTTCAGGTGTGAAAAACCTGTTTTTTGAGTTGGTCAGCAGAGGCTTAAATCTCATTATTGCACACCCGGAGAGAAATTCCGTTTTTGTGCGTGATCCAATATTGCTCTATGATCTTATCAAGATGGGCGTCTATGCACAGGCCAACAGCGGCAGCTTCTCTGCTTTTTATGGTACAAGTGTCCAAGAGGCGGTCTATCAATTTCTCGAATGGAATTTCTACCATTTCCTGGCAAGTGATTCCCACGGCAAGCACAATAGAGCGACGAGGCTTTCTAAGGCCTTTCGTAAAGTTCAGGGAAAAGTTGGAGAAGAAGAGGCCCTGGCCCTTGTTGAACATAATCCAAAAGCTGTAGTGGACGACAGGGAGATTCCTTTTTTTAAAGATCCTATAAATCCGACAAAGAAAAAAAAGACATTTTTTGTCAAAATCCCTAATTTTTCTAGGAATAGGTTGGGACAGCAATGAAGCTGAAGCACAAAAACAGAGTGCGCGCACATCGGCCGAGAGGAAAAAGGGATGATTTCTACAAAAAAGTCATTGAATACGGCATCCTGTTTCTCATTGTATTCAGTCCTCTTCCCGCGGCTTCAGTCAATGCATGGTCCATTCTTGTCATTGAACTCACGGTTCTTGTTTTGATGGCAGCCTACATCCTTATGAAGCGTAAACCAAGGATTAACACACGAATTTCCTCATCTATGCGCTGGCTTAAGTTAATTTTTGCAGGATTTTTTCTCTTTCTTGCGGTGCAGATAATGCCTCTGCCTGTTTTTATTGTCAAATTGATCAGTCCGAACTCCTATCAGTTCAGAGCCATGAACTCTTTAGATGTGGCCGAGGCCAAACTTTTAAGCCTCTCTCTGGTTCCCTCTGCAACTTTTCGAGAGGGGATGGAGATCCTGGCTTACGTCCTCCTGGGTTTTCTTATTATTAGTACTGTCACATCCCGTCGACGAATCAAGAGAATACTCTATCTTCTTATTGGAGTTGGATTTTTTGAAGCTTTTTATGGAATATTTGAACTTCAAAGATCCAATCCAAGAATTTTGTTTTACCCAAAAGTTATTAATAAAGGAGCGGTTACAGGAACATTTGTCAATCAAAATCATTTGGCAGGATATCTGGAAATGATCATTCCGTTGGCATTAGGGCTAATTATCGCGCGGATCGATCTTTTTACGCTAGCAGGGGAAAAATTAAGCGCAAAGATTGTACGAATGACAGAAAAAGGAATGCTCACAAATCTTGTTCTCACAACTCTTGTTCTAGTCATGTCTGTGGCGATTATGCTTTCCCGGTCTCGATCCGGGATTTTTCTCCTTATTTTCACTTTTATTCTTTTTTTCGGTGTCACATTCATCTACTTTGGAAGAATCAGTTATCAATGGTGGAAAATCAGAAGATTCCTGCAAGTGACTTTTCTGCTCATCACAATCATCTGTCTGTATGTGGGCATCCAAGCGACAATTGACAGGTTTGCCCTGGATGAACTCCTCTCTGGAGGACGCCCTCACTACTGGGGGAGTGTGATGATGACAATCAAAGATTTTCCATTGGTGGGAACCGGACTGGGTTCCTTTGCCAGCGTTTATCCAGCGTATGCCAAGACAAGGACATATGGCCTCCTCGGGCATGCGCATAATGATTATTTCGAATATATGTCTGAGCTGGGTATTGCCGGGATTCTCTTACTCCTTGGAGGTGTTGCCTTTATAGTGGCGAAAACCTTCTTGACATGGTACAAGAGGAGAGATGCAGAAGTAAAAGGAATGGTTCTGGGGGGCTTGATATCAATTTTTGTTATTGGCATTCATAGTTTTACAGATTTTAACCTTCACATCCCAGCGAATAAACTGCTTTTTACGGTCATCTTGACACTGACCTATGTCACAGCCTATTACAGGCCGCGCGGAAGGGGAAAAAGGCGAGAACAGAAGAATGAGTAGTCTAAAGAAATTGTTTGGACTATTACTTTTGGTGGGTATTGGAATTGCCAATATTTGTCTTTATAGGAACATACATCTTTATAACTCAACAAGGACGATTGGAAATTACGAAGAAAAAATTCAGACATTGGAAAAAGCTAATCGGATCTTTCCCTATAACAACAGAGTCTACACCGAGCTAGGCAGATCTTATTTTGAATTAGCCACGCTTGACTTCAAGAACGTTAAAGAGAGAGACGCCAATTTTGAAAAATCCATTCAATACTTTGTCCGTTCTATAAAACTCAATCCAGGTTATTACCAAAGTCATTTTTATTTCGCTCAAGCCTTATCCTATCAACAGTATTTTGTGCCAATTACAGTGAATTTCTTGGATGAATACAAAAAAGCTGCACGGTTGACGACGTTTGATACTCAGGCCTATTTTGAAGTGGGTCGTTTTCTTTTTACTCATTGGCCTGAACTTTCCGAGGAAGACAGGCGATATACTCTTAGCCTGTTAAAGAATCTAAGAACAAATTACGATAACTTACAGACAATTATGCAAATTTGGGCCATCAATGGTGGGGATTTTTCCGTCATGGAAGATATCCTGCCTAGAGACTCCGTCGCTTACCGGACATTTGCTCAATTCATTGCGAATAGAAAACTTTCCATCAGCAAGAGACACGAAAAATTGGCGCAGGCAGAATTTATGGACTACAACAAAGCGAAAACTGACTTTGTTGCTGGAGAGAGATATGCGCAGGCCAAGAATTTAAACCGAGCTATCGGTCTCTTTCGCCAAAGTCTGAAAACCATCGAAAGTATACACTTCTATCAGAATCTGACTGGAGAAACCCTTATAGATTTGCCTGAGTTTTACGATTATAAAAAATTACTCTATTTGAATATGGCAAAAAATTTAATCATACAATCAGGGGATCTCAAAAAAGCAGAACCCTATCTGCGTAAATATCTTGATATGGAGAACGTAGATTCAAAAGTCGGAGAACTTGAACTTTTTCTTAGAGAAAGAAATTTGTTTAAAGCCGATCCCGGAACTTTTTTCAACGATTTATTTCCTTACTATATAAAGGTTCTTATCGAATTTAAACTCAATCGCTATCGGAGTATCGTTGATGTAGGAAAGGATTTAAAAGAGAGCTTTAGTACGGCTCCTGCAGCACTGAATAAAGATCTGTCTCGAATCTGCCGGCTGATCGGTGAGTCATACCAGAAGTTAGATTTCCTGTACGATGCCGAAGAGTTTTTTACCTTGGCCCTGAATTTAGATTCGACTTATCTGGATACACTTAAGGGTATGCGTCAGAATTATATTAAATTGAACAAACCGGAGATGGCAGATAGAGTTAAAGATCAAATTGATAGTTTGAATACACCAGAGGAACTAAATTTCAAAAATCTGACACTTCAACGCAACCAGAATTTCAAACAGCCGTTTTTCCTTCAGGCAAAGAAAATTGGAATTATCCTGACCCTGGAGAGTGCATCCCCTGACAGGGTTCCACTTTTGGCCATTAAGTTTAATGACCAACTTGTCTGGGAAAATAATCTTGAGACGTCAAGTATCTCTCTCACAGTGAATACAATGGAGGGGATGAATGTATTAACTATTCTACCGACCATAAGAGATGTGATCCTTAAAAAAATTGTCTATTCAGCCGATAACGATATCATCCAAGAAATAGAGAGAGAAAGAATAACTTTTTATGATTCAACAGAGCCAGAGCTGAATAAAGTTCCTCCAAAAAAAGAAGAACTAAAAGAAGGTGATCAGAGCGAACCAATTTTAGAACAACCCCAAATCAAACCCGTTCAACCTGCGCCAAAAAAAGAGGTGCCATCCTCCATGTCTTTTATCAATGGGATTGAGTATAGTGTCAGTCAAGACAATTTAGAAATCGAAGTTTTAATAGATCACTCTTTAAATTTCAATACTTTTGAACTATCAAATCCGGACAGAATTGTGCTCGATATTACGGGTATTGCCGATATCAAGAGCGGGCGCCGTTTTAAGATTGGTGAATCGCCTATCCAAGAGGTCCGTCTGGGGATGTTTAAATCCGATACGGCGCGAGTTGTTTTTTATGCGAGTCAAGGCAATCCACGCTATTCTGTGGAAAAAACTCAAAGGGGAATTAAGATACATTTTGCAAAAAATTGACTTGACAAAGAATTACGAAATATTTAATACCGATTTCCACAGTCCTTTTAAGCGTCATGAGTCTAAGGCGCCCAGACGAT